>CAKOOH010000004.1 GCA_934098485.1 uncultured Bacilli bacterium
GCCGGTTGGACCTGTGGCTCCATCTGCTCCGGCTGCTCCGGTTGGGCCGGTTGGACCTGTGACTCCATCTGCTCCGGTTGCTCCGGTTGGGCCGGTTGGACCTGTGGCTCCATCTGCTCCGGCTGCTCCGGTTGGGCCGGTTGGACCTGTGACTCCATCTGCTCCGGCTGCTCCAGTTGCTCCAGTTGGGCCTTGTGGAATGGTTAAATTTAATACATAGTTTGGTGCAGTACCAGAAATAGATGCACTTGCTTCAGAACCAGGTGACCCTGTAGTTACTGTTCCAATTGTTAAAGTTGGAGTTGCACCAGTAGCACCTGTGGCTCCGGTTGCTCCTGTCGCTCCGGTTGGACCTGTTGGACCTGTTGGACCAGTCGCACCAGTTGCTCCTGTTGGACCTGTGACTCCTGCAGTGCCTGTGGCACCTGTTGGGCCAGTAGCTCCGGTTGCACCTGCTGGACCTGTTGGACCTGTTGGACCTGTAGCACCCGTGGCGCCTGTTATTCCTTGAGGACCTGTTGGTCCAGTGTTTCCTTGAGGACCAGTTACACCTTGAATACCCTGTATACCTTGTGGGCCAGCGGGACCGGTCGGACCTGTAGCGCCTCGCGGTCCTGGTGGCGCATAAAATGTATAACAATTTGTTTCGTTACAATCGTTCATATTTTACTTCCTTTCTTTAATATTCTATGATGGTTACTCTTTTTTTGACCACAAAAAAAGTACTATATAGTACCTTAAATGTCTTTAATATATTTATATGCATTAATAGCACTTGATGCTCCTTCACTGGCGGCGGTTATGATTTGATAAATATCTTTTTTGGTATTATCACCGCAAGCAAAAATTCCTTTGATGTTTGTTTCTTGGCGGTTATCAACAATTATATAGCCATGTTCATCGGTTATTCCTAAGTCTTTAGCAAAATAAGTTATTGGACCGTAACCATTGTTAATAAAAAGAGCATTTGTTTCTAAATAATTAACTTTTAATTTTACTTTTTCCAAGATTTTTTCGCCAATTATTTCAGTAATTTCTTCATTTGGCATTAAGACAATATTGTCTGAAGCCTTAACTTTTAATATTAAATCTTTAGGTCCCAGTAAATCGTTTTGATTATATACAAAATATACTTTTTGAGCAATCCCACTTAAATAAATAGCATCTTCTAAATTTTTAGGGCCATTACCATATAATGTTACTATTTTATCTTTATAAAGGGAACCATCACATAATGTACAATAACTTACACCTGGTAGTTTCTCATTTTCTAATCCAAGTTTTAATGGACCTCTACCAGTAGCAATAATTATTGATTTTGCTTGGTAAGTATTTTTATTTGTTACTACTTCTTTATAGTCTTTATTATTAATTATATTTTCTACTTCTTCAGTTACATGGGGAATGTTTAAATCTTTAAATTGTTTATAAAATTTTATAGCTAAGTCAGAACCAGTAATATGTTCATAGCCTAAATAATTTTCAATATCTTTAATATTATGAAGAGTTCCACCGGGCATTCCTCTTTCAATAACGAAAACATTTAGATTACTACGTTTTGCATAAATACAAGCGTTAAGACCTGCTGGGCCTAAACCGATTATTATTAAATCGTACATTTATATCACCTAAAATCTAATTGCATCTATATTATTTTTGTCGTTGTATAAATCTTCAAAGCGACTTTTGCGAGCATTTATCATTAGCATTACTATTCCAATAACTATCATAATTACAGAAACAAACTGAGCAACTTTAAAGCCGGCTAACATTAAAGCATCTGTTCTACTGATTTCAATTAAAAATCTTATTACACCATAACCGATTAAATAAAGGGCCGTCATGGTTCCAACTTTAATATATGATCCTCTTCTTACAATTAGAAAAATAACAAACAAGGTAAAGCAAGCAAGTGATTCATATAAAAATGTAGGTGTATAATATATTCCTTCAATATTCATTCCATCTATAATAAATTTAGGAATGTGCAAACTTTGCAAATGTTCTAGCGTTGTTGCTACTCCGTGGGCTTCACTATTAAAGAAATTACCCCATCTACCGATTGCTTGGGCAAGTAGTAGTGGTACGACAATAAAATCTAAAAATCTTAAGGTTCTACCACGGTATTTTTTTATATAAATTATTATTGTCAGTAATCCCGCAATAATACCTCCATGAATGGCAAGACCGCCTTTCCAGATTTGTAATATTTCAGATATATGACTACTATAATAATCCCAGTTAAATATAACATAATATAACCTAGCACCTAAGTAGCCAATAATTATAGTCCAAAAGCACATGTTAAAAATAAAATCTTTAGGAACATTAAATCTAGCAGCTTCCTTTTCTATAAGGACAATTGATATGATGATTGCTACTAGCATAATGATTGCATACCATCTAATTTCAAATGAACCAATTGTAAAAAGTATAGGATTCATTATTTGCCTCCATTAATGCATTTAGTTATAATCGCATCAATAAATACAGTTAATACTGATATAAAAATAGAAATGAAGAAAGGAACAAACCATCCTTCAATAACAAAATTGCTTCCTATAATTGCACTAGTTAGTTTTAAAATAATGACATCAATAAAAGGATATAATATTCCGAGCGTTATTATTGTAACTGGAAGTGCTAACAATTTTAATAAAGGTTTTACTGTATGATTTAAAAGCATTATTATTAAAGCAGCAAGTAATGCATATTTAAAAGAAGAAATATAGAATCCTTTAAATATTACGGAAGATAGTTTTAAAACAAATGCATTTATACAAAGAGTTAAAAACAAATCTAAAAAACTCCATAAAGCAGATTTTTTTTCTGAATATATTTCCATATTTATCACCAATTTAATTATATAATTTATTTACATATTTAGCAATTTAATTTGATTCTAGTTTCTTTTTTATATACATGCCAGTATACGAATTTTTATTTTTGGCAACTTCTTCTGGAGTTCCTGTAGCGATGATTGTTCCGCCTTCATCGCCGCCTTCGGGACCTAAATCTATAATATAATCAGCGCATTTTATAACATCTAAATTATGTTCTATAACAATAACAGTATCTCCATTATCTACTATTCTTTGTAAAATAACTAATAATTTTTTAATATCATCAGTGTGTAAACCAGTTGTAGGTTCATCTAATAAGAAAATACTTTTGCCAGTTGGCTTTTTTTGTAATTCTTTAGCTAATTTAACTCTAGCGGCTTCACCACCAGATAAAGTTGGCGCTGATTGTCCTAATTTTATATAAGAAAGTCCTACATCTATCATAGTTTGTAATTTGTTCTTAATTTTAGGAACACTATCAAAAAATTCAATGGCTTCAGATACTCGCATATCAAGTACTTCAGCAATATTTTTTTCTTTAAATTTAATATCTAAAGTTTCCGTATTATATCTAGTTCCATGGCAGACATCACAAGGTACGTAAACATCTGGTAAAAAGTGCATTTCTATTTTCTTAACGCCATCTCCCCAACATGCTTCACAACGTCCACCTTTAACGTTAAAAGAAAATCTACCTTTGTCATAGCCTTTCATTTTAGCTTCTTTCATATTCGCATATAGGTCTCTAATATCATCAAATACACCTACATATGTGGCAGGATTACTCCTTGGAGTTCTTCCGATTGGATCTTGAGAGATATCAACAACTTTATCGATATTTTCTAAACCTTTGATGGTTTTATGTTTGCCTGATATTACCATAGAGCCATATACACTGGCTTTTAAGGCTTTTAATAATATTTCATTTACTAAGGTACTTTTGCCAGAACCTGATACGCCAGTTACTAAAGTTAAAGTTCCTAAAGGGAATTTTACATTTATATTTTTTAGATTATTTTCTTTAGCGCCTTTTATTTCAATAAATTTACCATTCCCTTTACGGCGTTTTTTTGGCACGTCAATTTTTAGGGTTCCATTTAAATATTTACCAGTTAAACTATCTGGATTATTCATTACTTCTTTAGGAGTGCCACAGGCTACTACTTTACCACCGTGGTCTCCTGGTCCGGGACCAATATCAACTAAATAATCGGCTGCTAACATTGTATCTTCGTCATGTTCAACAACAATTAGTGTATTTCCTAAATCACGCATTTCAAGCAGTGAGTTAATTAATTTGTCATTATCCTTTTGATGCAAGCCGATAGAGGGCTCATCTAATACATATAGAACACCGGTTAATTTACTACCAATTTGAGTTGCTAATCTTATTCTTTGAGATTCACCACCAGATAGTGTGCTTGCTTCTCTTGATAAGTTTAAGTAACCAAGTCCCACATTATATAAAAATGATAAACGATTTTTTATTTCCTTAACTATTAACTCACTTATTTGTTTTTGTGACTCGGTTAGTTTTAAACCATCCATAAAAGGAATAAGATCTTTTATGCTCATTTGACAGACTTCATATATGTTTTTGCCATTTATTTTAACGGCTAAAACATTATCTGCTAATCTGGCCCCATGACATTTTGGACAAGGCTGATCTACCATGTAAGATGATATCCACTCTCTTATCCATTTACTATTAGTTTCTAGATATCTTCTTTCAAGATTAGTTATAATTCCTTCATATGAACTATTAACATATCTTCTGTTTCCCGTTTTACTTATATATTCATAATCTATATTTTCATTAGTTCCATATAAAATAATATTTAATTCTTCTTTTGTTAAATCTTTAATGGGTTTTGTTAAATCTATTTTATAATGTTTACAAACAGTTTCTAACTGAGTTAGTGCCATATTTTGATCAATACTAAAACATTTTATAGCTCCCTCGTATACACTTTTAGATTTATCTGGTATTAATAAATCTAAACTAATATTTTGCTTAAAACCAAGACCTTTACAGTCAGGACAAGCACCGTATGGAGCATTAAAAGAAAATAATCTTGGCTCTAATTCTGGTAATGAAAAATTACAGTCAGGGCAAGCGTAATGCTCGCTCATAATAAATTCTTCCTTACCAATTACGTTTATTAAAACTTTTCCATCGGCTAGTTTAGTACTTTGCTCAATTGATTCAAATATACGACTTTTTTCTTCTTTATCAATTACGATGCGATCAATTACTACATATATATTGTCTTTTTTATTCTTTTCACATTTTATATCTTCAGATAAATCATACATTTCACCATTGACTCTAACTCTGGTATAACCTTTTTTTCTTAAATCCTCAAATAAATCTTGATGGGTACCTTTTTCGCCATGAACGATTGGTGATAGAATTTCAATTTTTGTACCTTCTTCTAATTCGAGAACTTTTTGAGTCATTTCTTCAATACTTTGACTTTTGATTGGTTTATGATGAATAGGACAAAAAGGAGTACCAACACGAGCAAATAATAACCTTAAATAATCATAAATCTCTGTAACGGTTCCAACAGTTGAACGAGGATTGTTGTTTGTTGTTTTTTGGTCTATAGATATACTTGGACTTAAACCTTCGATAGAATCAACATCAGGTTTTTCAGCATTTCCTAAAAACTGACGAGCATAGGCACTTAAAGATTCAATATATCTTCTTTCACCTTCAGCATAAATTGTGTCAAAAGCAAGACTACTTTTACCACTGCCTGATACTCCAGTCATAACAATTAATTTATTTTTTGGTAGTTCAATATCTATATTTTTTAAATTATTTTCTCTTGCACCTTTTACAATTATTTTATCCATACTACATCTTTCCTTTGCATTAATTATTTTACCACGTATTTAAAAAAATATTGGTTTTTAATAACAAATTATAATTTATTTCATAATTTTTAATGGCGCTATTAATATAACATACGAACAAATTTATGTCAATGTTTTTTGTACAATTGTTTGCAAAAGAAAAAGACCACAAATTTTATGATCTTTAATTAAATACTAACCTTCTTCTCTTCTAAAGTTGGATTAATGAATTTTTGGGGATATTTATTGGCTTTAGATAAGAAATTTATTTCATAATCACTATAAAATTGTCTTAAAACATCTTTATCAATTTTAACTTGAGCATATCTTTGATGTTTGATGGCTTCTATTTCAAAAAAATGCTGTGGATGTAAAATTGACGCTTTAAAGGCTTTATAAAATAAGGGAGATATTTTTTGCTTAAAGGTGCTATAAATTGTTATGGCATAACGATCATCACTTGTAGGGGTGGATAGAGTCAAACCTTCGTTTAAAGAAAATGAGTAAACATCGATTTTACGGGCTTTAGATAAACTATCAAATTCTTTTAAATTGGGATTAGTTTTGTTTAGTTTTTGCATAGTTTGATAATAAGGTGTATTTGTATCAGTTTCTTCTAAACTATTTATTTTATTAGCAGGAGTAATGGTTCCATCAGGAAAAGTGGCACTTATATAATAAGAGACATCTTGATTAAAGTCTCGAGGAACAGATATAAATCTATATGATTTACCAGATAATTCATCATAATAACAAAAACCATTTAATTTTTCGGTAATAATACCGATTAATTCATTATCTACTATATTAAATTCTCCCCAATTTTCACCAGGAAATTTTATGTTTAAATCATGAGCGAAAACCATTAAACTTAGAACAATATCTTGCACACTATATTCAACATATTTCATATTTATTGACCGAATACAATGTATTTCGCATTAACTACTGGCGTATTACCATTAATTGTTTGATACTTTCCATAAACAGTTATCATGTCGCCGTTAATAAATCCTTGTTCATATTTCTTATCAACATAATTGATTTCAACATAGTAATTTTTGCCATCGTTAAATAGATTAGCATCAATAGTAATTTTCATATCGTTTCCAAGCCCTGTATCGATACCAGTTACTTCTACTACGGTACCAATTATTCTAATATCTTTATCTTTATAATCAACGGGTTTTCTTACTAGATTTTCATAAGATACTAATTCACATGATTGTTTATAATCTTCTTCACTTAAATTAGAGCCATCACCAATTTTTTCGATAAAATGAGTACATAGTATAATTGTTATAAATATGGCTGCGAATAAAAGGAAGAATACTATGCTTAAATTACTTTTTTGTCTTTTACGGCAATGAGGGCAAATACTCATTCCTTTTTGAAAAGTATTATGACAATAAATGCATTCTATTTCATTTTCACTGATGGGAATTATTTTGTTTACTTTTTCTGTTTCTTCAATTTTAACAGTTTCATTTAATTCTTTGGTCTTTTTAGGAACTTTTCCCTTTTTTACAGTATTAGTCTTTTTTACAGCAGATGACTTAGTACTACTTTTTGTCGTTTTTTTAGTTTTAGTTTCTTTTTCCATTTGACACTCCTTTATTATAATTAGATTATATTATAAAGATGAGATTAATGCAATTTATTTGTTTAGAGTTTTTAAATAATCGTTAAGGCAATTAAATAATTCTTCACTTGTTTGACACTTGCAAATATTATTTTTTATATTGGCACTGTTTGGTAAACCCTTAATATACCAAAGAGCATGCATTCTGATTTCTAAGATTGCTTGTCTTTCATTAGTAGCATTTAAAAGTAGTTCATAATGTTTTTTTAACATTTCTATTTTTTCCTCAGGTGCTACTTCTTTAGGTAATGTGCCATTTTCTAAGTATTCTACGCATTCCTTGATTAACCAAGGATTTCCTAAAACCCCTCTTCCAATCATAACAGCATCACAGTGAGTTTCTTCTAACATTCTTTTAGCGTCAAAGCAAGATTTAATATCACCATTGCCTATTACAGGAATGCTAACACTTTCTTTTACTTTTTTGATAATATCCCAGTCGGCTTTTCCACTATATCCTTGAGATCTGGTGCGTCCATGGATTGTTATAGCGCTCGCACCCGCTTCTTCTATTTTTTTAGCAACAAGACAAGCATTAATATTTTTTTCATCCCAGCCACTACGAATTTTTACAGTAACAGGAACACTTACATTTTCTACTACTGCTTTAACAATTTCATATATTTTTTGAGGATTTTTTAATAAAGCACTTCCCGCTTGGTTTTTGATAGCAACTTTGGGAACAGGACAGCCCATATTAATATCTATTATATCCGGATGCATAGTTTTTTCAATAATTTTAGCGGCCTTCACAAAAGAATCAATATCACTGCCAAATATTTGCTGCGCGATAGGTCTTTCTTTATCATCCATTTTTAATAAGTCGAATGTTTTTTCATTACCATAGGTTATGGCTTTATCGCTAACCATTTCTGCATATATTAATCCAGCACCCATCTCTTTAATAATTTGTCTGTAAGCAGTATTACTTATTCCAGCCATTGGTGCTAAAACAACTTGATTTTTTATTTCTAAATTTTTAATTTTCCATTTCATGATAATTCCTCTTTGGCAATATTTTGCAATAAATAAATGATTATTGCAAGATAAAAATACTATAGAAAATTTCCATAGTATTATTTTTTGTGAAATAGAACAAGATCATCTTGGTGTAAATTATATTTTTGTTCTTCATCTGTATCAATATGTAATTCAATAAAGGCTTCTTTTGATGTTTTTATTTTAGCATCAAAAGCATATTCATTATTAATATAAACATTTACGCTTTCTTTATTTTCTAAATTTAATCTCTTGGCTGTTTCTTCATCCATATGAATATGTTTTTCTGCAAGAATTAAGCCTTCATTTAAGTATACTTCTTTGTTTGGACCTACTAATATAATAGGTAAACTTCCATTCAAATCATGACTTTGTCTTCTAGGAGGATTAACTCCTAAAATTTTAGCGTCACTTTCATTAATTTCTACTTGATTATAGTCTCTTAAAGGCCCTACAATCCTAACATGATTAATTATTTGATTATTCCATTTTATATCTAATGTATCAGTACTAGCAAACTGGGTAGGCTGTTTTAAATAGTTCCTAACTTCCATTTCTTTAGATCCAAATAATTCTTCGTATATTTCTTTAGTTAAATGAATGTGTCTTTTACTGACACCAACTGGTATAATCATACTATCACCATGTTAAATTATATCATGATGCTTGTCTTAATTTATAAATATTTCTTTAATTTGACAATTGCATTACTTTGAAAGTCTTTAAAATCTCTAATTATTTTTTTGATATCTTCGTCAATATCTTCATCAAAAGTTCCAAACATTTTAGTCATTTCTATTTCGCCCATAGTTAAACCTTTAATTAACATGTCTGCTATGGCGGCATCACTGTTATCTTTTAATACTTGCATTTTAATTCCCATGTCAGCACTTATAGTGGCCCCTTTACCAAACCCTTGGCCTTTTTCATTTAAATTAGTTAAAAGTTTTTCACTATCATTTTGAAACTGCTCATAACTATTTAATATATCTTCTACAATGGGCGTAATTTTATTATCTTTATTTTCTAATGTTTTTAAGAGAGTTTTTGTTGATTCGGCTCCCATTTTAGCATTTTTATAAACATAATTAATAATTTCTAATTCGTCTTTCATTAAATCACCATTATTATTTTGCACTTTTTTAGATGATTTTATTCATTAGATTTTAAGGAATCAATTATACGTTTTTTGCTTGCTTTACTCGCCGGAATAAAACTAGAAATATAGGAAATAATGATACTAAATATAAGAATAAATAAGATTATATTTATATTTAATGATGCTAAATTTTTTATTTCTATTTTTTGATATATCCATGTACTTAAAAGTTTGTTTAAAATTAAACATAATGTAATACTGATAAAAAAGGAAAACAAGCAAATTATATTACTTTCACAAATAAATATTTTTTTAATATGCCGATTTTTATAACCAATACTTTTTAAAATACCAATTTCTTTCGTTCTTTCTAAAGTATTTATAAAAGTTATAATATAAATCATAAAAATAGAAACAATTATAGATATAACACTAAATAATATTAAAATAATACTTATAGTTTTAATCAAATTTTTTAAAAGCGATAACGTACTTTCGGCATTATCAATAATATTTACATTTTTTAAATTTTCTTTAATAGTTATTTTACTATGATAATTTCGGGGATAAATATAGATATCTGTGATAGGACGATCAAATAGATTACTTTGATATAAGATTCCATTTAAAGATGAATAATATGAATTATCGCTTTTTACAAAACCAACTATTTTAAGTTTTTGATTATTAACAATAAATGAAGTATTTAAATAGTCTTTATAATTACTTTTAAAAATATTTAAATAGTTATAAACACTTTCACTTAAACTATTATTATAATTTAATAATAGTACGACTTCATTATTATTACGAGGATATCTTCCTCTTATAAGGGTAAACTTCTTATAATCATTGATGACATAAGAGACTTTTTTAAAATTATAGTCAATGTCTTTATAGTAAGTTATTTCTTCATAAAGATGGGGATTTAGATTTTCTACTTGTTTGAGTAAATCTTTTGTTATAGAATTGGTAATTAAAGAATAATCTTTGGTAACGGAAAAGTCGCCGGTAATAATTTTTTCTTCTTTTAAAACATCATTGTTAAGACTTATTCCTTCTTTACTTATAATTAGGGGATAATTATATAAATATTCTTGTTCATATTTGTTTATTTCTTTAGAAAAGCCATTTTTAATAGATAAAATTAAAGATAAACTAAGTAACCCAATAGCAAAAGCTAAGGATGTTAAAATACATCTTTTCTTTTTTACTTTAATATTTTTTAAACTTATTTTTAGTATATCTTTAAAAGGAACTTTAAAATTACTTAATTTAATACTTTGGGGTATTATACCGTAAAAAGGATTTGTGTCACTTTTAATACTTCCATCTTCAATTCTAATAATACGATCACCATATTTTTGTGCTAAAAATTCATTATGAGTAACAACAATAACTAATTTATTTTTTGATGCCTTTTTTAATAAATCCATAACAGCCAAACTGTTTTCAGAATCTAAAGCACCTGTTGGTTCATCTGCTAAAATAACACTAGTATTTTGCATTAAACACCTACAAATGGCGATTCTTTGTTTTTCACCGCCAGATAATTTATTGATATTTTCTTTTTTATTAACACCATCTAGTTTTAAATTTTTTATTATTTTTTGATAGTTAGAGATCTTTTTATTTAAATTAGGCAGTAAAAAAAGATTATCATAAAAATTTAAATTGGTAAGCAAGTTATAATCTTGAAATATAAAACTGACAATTTGATTATGATATTTATAATCAGAAATATTTTTAATATCATTATTATAATATAAAATATTACCTTTCGTAGGGATATCAATTTTACCGATTAAATTTAAAAGAGTCGTTTTGCCAGAACCTGATGGGCCCAGAATAAAAGCTAACCCTTTTTCTCTAAATTTTAAATTTATATTTTTTAAAATAACATTATTGTTTATTTCTTTTGTAACATTGTTAATACATATCATTTATTTTTTCCTTTCATAATATATATTAACGAGAAATTTTGGATTTCCTTTTTTTCGTAAAAAAAAATTGACAATGCAAAATCAAGAATTTGATTTTCTATCGACTTTAATACCTAGTATCTGAATATCTTTACAAATTATTTCTTCTAGCATAATGCCTGATGTGTTTTTTATTATCATTATTATTACTTGTTACCTCTCATAACATAAAATATTTTTTTAATAATTAAACAGACTACTTATTTCTCTGCGGTGTCTATCAGATTTTTCATTTCTTTAATTTTTGTTTCTAATTGAACTCTATATTCTTCCTCAATAAAATTAAAGTCATTACCAACTTCTAATATAAAATCTTTTAAGTTCTTCGGCTATTTTAATAAGTTCTATATAGTGAGAACAACTTAATTTGGCAGACACTGTCTTCCAAATTAGATACATTAGATAAAATTTTGTTAATACATATTATTTTTTTAATAAGTTCTATATAGTGAGAACAATTCAACTGCGACAACGCTGTCGTCGTAATTGAAAAACAAGTATAAAATTTTCTTATTCTTTCTAAATTGCTTTTAGAAAATTCTTTACCAAATTTAACCTTTCGATGGGCATAAGAAAATTACCTTAATGGTAATTTAACGGCATATTATGAATTTAATTAAAACACCTAAAATAAGAATAACACCTAATATGGATAAAACAATTTTAGCATTATCATCTAATTTCTTAATTTTTATGCGGTAGATAAATGATAGTCCAACTATTACAAAAAAGATTGAAGCGATTATATCAAAATATTTAAATTTTAGAAAAAAACATGCTAAATATATTAATGGATAAATAACAGATATAGTGGTAATTGGAGCACCAATAAAGTATCCTTTTTCACTTTTCTTACAAATATCTAAAGTATTAAAATACGCTAAACGAATCATGCCACACAAACTATAAAAGATTAGGCAAGCCCATGCATAATAACAATTTTTTGGTAAACAACAAACAGTTAATACTAAAGGAAAAACACCAAAAGAAATTAAATCTGATAATGAATCAAGTTGAACGCCATAGACTGATTGCTCTTTAGTTGCTTCTTTTCTTCTTGCTAATTTCCCATCAAAAGCATCACAAATTCCGGCTAGTATTAAACAGAAAATTGGTAATAAGCGGTTTCCATTAATTGCAAAAACAATACCTAAAAGTGCTAAAGATGTTCCAGTCATTGTTAATAAATCGCAGTCGCGATAGTATCCTATAAATTTTTTCATTTTTTTTACTCCTTTTTATTAGTTTTAAATACTAATAATTTACTTAAAATATAATTGCCAATTACTACTACTACTTGTACTATTAATTTGGCTATCATGTCATCTAATTTGATTTTCTCTACAAACAATATCATTAATAAAGTGTCTAAAATTAAAGTTGCTACTCTGGATGCCGTGAAGCTTATAAATTCTTTTAATTTTTGAGTGCTTTTACTATGAAAAACGAACCACCTATTGGTAAAATAAGCAAATAATACAGCTACGATCCAAGATAAAACATTAGATGCTATATAATTGATATTTAAACTTTTAGAAAATAAAGCGTAAGACAAAACAGAAACAACAGTTGTTAAAGCCCCGATTATTAGATAATTCCAAAGTTCTTCATTTTTATGATATATTCCCCAGCCGAAGTCCCAAAATCTTTTAAATATGTTAGGCTTATAAGTTTTGTAATCATATAATTTATTTTTTTTGACAAAATAACTTTTTTCAGCAAGGTCTAACAAAGGCTTATCATTATCAGAATCACTATACATTTCTTTAATAATAGCCTTAGGATATTTTTGATAGAAGTTTTTCACTTTGACTTCTTTGGAATTATTTGGCTCATAAAACTTACCATTATGTTTATCAACATTAGAAGCGATTAAATCTTTAACTTTTAATTTATTACATATTGGTTTTAAAAGAAATTCAGGTGAAGCAGAAATTATTATGTCATTAGAATGGTCTTTTTCTAAATAAAACTTTTTGACTTTCTTTTCATTTTCTTTCCAAAAGTTTTCCACCATTTTATCGATGTTTTCCACATCATTTAGAAAAGAAAATAGTTCTTCTTTACATTCAGTTATATTTATATATTTCGTTTTATATCTAAAAAAGGCTAATATCATTTTAGGAAAGCGTTTATAAATTTTCTTATTATGTTTTAGGCAATATTTAAAAAAATCTACCGAACTATCGCCATCATAGATAGTGCTATCAAAATCGTACAATATCATTTGCATTTTACATCACGTTATAATTGTATCAAAAAAAAGCGTTTTATTAAACACTTTTTGATTTTTTTAAATTTTGTTAATTTTTATTTTGTTTATTATGCTTAAATAAAATGTCAGTTTTAAACAATAATATTATAATTATTATTAATAGGATAATATATAAAATAATTGACAATCTATTATCACCTAAAGCATAAAATATAGAAATAGTAGCACAAATCATATTTATTCCATACATGATTAATACAGTTTTTTTAGTTGATTTATTTAGTTTTAAAAGTTGGTGATGAATGTGTTCTTTGTCAGCAGTGCCTATACTTTCTCCTTTGATAATTCTTCTAATCATTGCTAAAATTGTATCTAATATTGGTAAAAATAAGATTATAATAGGAATGATAAGAGAAGTAACAGTAGCTGCTTTATAACCTAAAAGCGCTATTACAGAAATCATAAATCCTAAAAACATACTTCCTGTATCCCCCATAAATATGGAAGCGGGATTAAAATTATAAACAAGAAAACCTAAAGTAGATCCTAACATTATTAAGCAAAGGGTTACATCTAAAGTTCTATAACGATCTAAGCAAAAAGCAATTATAAAAATGGTTAGGAAAAAAATCGAACAAGTTCCACCGGCCAAACCATCTAAACCATCAATTAAATTAATAGCATTTATAATGGAAACAATAAATAATATTGCTAAAGGATATCCCCAATTATAGAATTCTATATTTAAGCCAAATGCTGATAGGGATGGTAAATAGATATTACCATAAAATACTACTACCGATGCGGCTACAACTTGTCCGACGAATTTATAACTTGCTTTAATTGGTTTTATATCGTCACAAATTCCTAAAATAATAAGTAAGGTTCCACCTATTAATATAGATATCATTTGAGTTGTAACTTCTCCAAAGAAAATGTATCCAATTAGAAATGATAAAAATATAGCAAGTCCGCCAAGTCTTGGCATAGGCTTTTTGTGAACTTTTCGTTCATTTGGCATATCAATTGCACCAATATGGTGCGCAATTTTTTTTACGAGAGGAACTAAAATTAAACTGGAAATAAATGTTGTAATTAAAACTAGAATAATACTGTTCCCATTGACACTGTATTTCATATAACACCTTCTAATTGTTATTATAACTAAATTTTTCCATAAAAAAAAGATAATTTACGATTTTTGACCGTAATAGCGTAAAAATAATATTATTTTTTTAAGTTATAGACGTTTTTACATAAAAAAATTAGTAAAGTATATTCACTAATTTAATTTTGAAATTGCGCAATAATAGCATCAACAATTCTTTTACTTGCATGTCCATCACCATATGGATTAGATGCATGACTCATTTTTTCATATTCTTTTTTATCAGTTAGTAATTTTTTTGCTTCTTTATATATTGTTTCTTCATCTGTACCAACCAATTTTAAAGTCCCTGCTTCTATTCCCTCAGGTCTTTCTGTTGTGTCACGAAGTACTAAAACTGGTTTACCAAGTGATGGCGCTTCTTCTTGAACTCCACCACTATCAGACATAATCATATAACATTTGTTAATAAAATTATGAAAGTCAAATACTTCTAATGGTTCAATCAACTTAATTCTATCACATCTATCAAATATTTCATTAGCAACTTCTCTTACCTTAGGATTCATATGTATTGGATATATAACTTTGACATCATCAAATTCATTTACTATTCTTTTAATTGCTTTAAATATATGTCGCATTGGATCACCCAAATTTTCTCTTCTATGAGCAGTAACTAGAATAAATTTTTCATTATCTTCTAGCCAATCCAAAACTTCATTACTATAATCATCCTTAATGGTTGTAGCCATAGCATCAATGGCTGTATTTCCGGTAACATAAATTTTACTGGCATCTATATTTTCAGAAATTAAGTTTTGTTTGCTTAATTCAGTGGGAGCAAAATACATATCGGTCATACAATCGACCATCTGTCTATTCATTTCTTCAGGATAAGGACTATATTTATCATTAGTTCTAAGTCCGGCTTCAACATGGCCAATCGCAACTTGATTATAAAATGCTGCTAAAGCACCTGCAAAAGTAGTTGTAGTATCACCATGTACCAAAACTATGTCAGGTTTACATTCTTTAATAACTTTTTCTAACCCAGTTAATGCTCTTGTAGTAATATCACCTAATGTTTGGCCAGATTTCATGATGTTTAAATCATAGTCAGGTTTTATATCAAATGTTTCTAGAACTTGGTCTAACATTTCTCTATGTTGAGCGGTAACACATACAAGACTTTCGATTTCTTTTCTTTTTTCTAGTTCTTTAACAAGAGGAGCCATTTTTATTGCCTCTGGTCTTGTTCCAAATATACTTAATACTTTAATCATTTTTCACCTACTTATACTTTTTTACTTTAAATAAAAATTTAACATTACTATTCCAAAATCTCTTTAATCTTTTAGGCTCACACATGATTCGATATAGCCATTCTAAATTTAATTTAATAAATATTTTGGGTGCTCTTTTTTTAGTTCCACTTAATACGTCAAAAGATCCACCTACACCAATAAAAACACCTTTTTTAAATTCATCTAAATGTTTGTATATTAATTTTTCTTGGGCTGGTATACCAAGAGCCACCATAACAATGTCGGGGTTTGCTTTTTTAATATTTTTAAATTCGTTATCTTTGTCAGTTACATATCCATTTGTAGCACCGACTAATTTAATGCTACTGTAATCTTTTTTGATAACATTTTTCATTCCTACAATAACTTCTTCTTTACTTCCAAATAAATAAACTTTTAATTTTTTTTCATTAGCATATTCAAGAAGAAATTTAGCAATATCAATACCAGCAATTCTTTCTTTTACATTTATGTTAATCATTTTGGCAGCCTTAACTACTCCAATACCATCTGGTACAATTGTTACGTTTTTATCATTTAGCATTTTTTGCATTTCAGAATCTTGCTCACTTAACATAAATGTTTCAGGATTGGCGGTAATAATAAAAGTTTTTTCATTATTATCAATCTTGTTTTTTAATAGTTCACAAAAACTTGTAAACGATTTTGTATATAATCTTTCAAATATTTTTTTCATGTTTTTCTCCTTACTTAAAATATTTTCCAATTACAGGTATTTTTTGAGTTAAATATGTGCATATATAGGAAAATATAAATATACTTGTTGCGCATCCTATTACATATATGAAGGCATTTTCTCTACCTACATTAAATCTGGAAAGTAACTGTAATCCTAATACGTGGTATAGGTATATTCCATAAGTTTTACTGGAAATATTAAATATAAATTTATTGCTATCTTTTGTAAAACTATTTTTGCAGCAAAGAAATAATAAAGTAGATATTATAAATATGTTAATAGAAAAGACGTCAGAAGCAATAGATGATCCATTACTTAATTCATTTAGAGAACTAAAATGAAGTTCTAAAGCACATGTTATTATTGTAAATAGAATTAAAATAGCCCATAACCATTTATTATTAACTTTTTTAAACATCTTATTATCTAGGTAATAACCTAAGACATAATATCCACAATATCCAGTAATTAATGGCAATTGGAATGAATTATATACAGAAACAAATTTTGACATTATTTCTAGATTAGGAATGTTTAATAAAGTGTAGATTATTATTCGATAAGCAATAAATATTAGTAAATAATATTCAATAATTTTTTCGTCTGTTTTATTAATCCAGGATTTTAAAATTGGAGTAATAATATACAATCCAATTAACATATAAATATACCAATAAGGAACTGGTACATTATTTATAAACACATTGATGACACTCATAAATAAATAATGAACACTAAAATTTCCATCTAAAATACCATTTATTATATAAATAAGGAAATTAACAAAGCAAAGGGATATTATAACTCTTGGAATATATTTTAAATATATATCTTTACATGTGATTTTTTTATTTTTATTAAGAAGTAAAGCGCCAGAAACCATAACAAAAATCGGAACAGCAAAATTACCTAAAGTATTAAAAATTTTGAAAATGGCCAAGTTTATTTTGCTTCCTTCCTTTACACAACATAAATGCATAGCAATAACAGCAAAACTGGAAATTATTTTTAATAAATCTAAGTATACTTTTCTACTTTTTGTTTTCATAAACCTATCTCACAATCATTTAAAATTTTATTCCAGATTTTAAGTATTTCATCTGGCTCAAAATTTTTAGTTGTTTTTAATGCATTTGCACCTAATTTTTTTACTTCTTTAGAGTTATTTAATATGGCATCTAACTTTTCAACATATTCTTTTTCATTGCGACTTTTAATTATGTAACCATTTTCATTGTTACTTATGATATCTTCTATACCTGAATCTGTTTTATAGGCGATACAAGGTAGACCATAAGACATGGCTTCTAGTAAAACCATAGGTAAGCCTTCGGATATTGATGTCATCGCAAAGATACTTGAATCTAAATAATATTTTTCTTGCTCGCGATGACTTAAATAACCAGTAAAGGTTACTCTTTCTGTGATACCTAAATTTTTAGTTAAATTTTTAAGATTATTCATTTCAGTACCATTACCAATAATATATAATTTAGAATCTTGATTTTTCAATTTAGAAAAAATTGTAATTAAGTCATCTATTTTTTTACCTTTATCTAATCTACTAACACTAATGATATTTTTATGTTTTAAATCAGACTGGCTAGTTACATTATTAATTAAAATATTAGGTAGTAATACAATTTTAGTGTGATGATTATTTTTTAAGAAGACTTCATAATCTTTTTTTAAACTTTTTGTTAGTGCACATAAATAATCAATGTTGTAATATTTTGTTTTTAAAATGTTTATATATTTTTTATCATTATTATGATGGTGATGCTCCTGAGCAATTTTTATTGTTTCTTCTTTGCCATAGCGACTTAATAAAGTACTAAAATCATATCGAGTTGATACAATAGCATCTGACTGATTATTTTCGATTTCATTAATAATTAAGAGTTTCTTTTGTAATAAAATTATAACAGCAATTATCCCTTCTTTAAATGCTTTTAAAAATTGATGTTTATGAATATAATCTAGAAAGACATCTTTATTAGGTTCATGTTTACAAAGATATTTTACTTTAACTTTTTTATCAAGTAAACTTGCTTGATTTTGCTTTAAATTATAGAAAGACACTATATCAACATCATAGTTACGACAAAGGGTATTGGCACTATTAATAGTTGCTGTTTCTATTCCACCATATCCTAGATGTAAACATAAAAAGGTTACCTTCTTTTTAGAGTTTGCAGTCTTTTTTTTTAAGTTACTGGTTTTTTTACATAAAACATACATTAATACTAAGAATAAAGATAGATAAATATTTGCATTAGGTTTTCTTAAGAAGGCACCTGAATATTGACCTCCGCCAACTAACAAAGGAATTAAGTAGCATAAAGTTACAAATTCAGCATTTCTAATAATAGTTGGTTTTTTTACGAATTTTATAAAAGCAATGATAAGAAAATACAAAATAAATACCATATAAATACCAAACCCTAGATAACCATAATAGTAGAAAATGGCATCTAAATCGGTTTCTAAATCATAAGATTTAGCAGCAAATCTACTATACCCTACTCCTAAAACTTTGGATATGAAATCAGAATCTTCTGTTTCAATTTTAGCGTTTATAATTTTTAAGAATCTATTATCGGCTAATTTATCTGGCGTTAAATTGTTTCTCATATATTTAACGACTTTTTCTTCGCCTTGCTTTTCCATTAATTCTGCGTAAATATAACTAGTTTTTAATATTTCCACAATCTTTTGATGTTCTGTTTGATCTATTGGTTCATTAGGATTAATAAAAGATGGTTTTGTAGTTTTTGGGCGATTATTATTCGGTTTAGTAGTTGTTGTAGGTCCAGTTGGAGTAGTTATTTTATCTATTTCTTTTTTACCTGCTTCAATATTTTGATTTGATTTATTGATATTAATATAAGTAAATGAATACTTATATAAAAATACAGTTGAAAATACAAATATTATAGATATTACCATTTTAATAATTCTAGTATTAGTACTAACATTCTTTTCTACCATAGCGTTAAATAAGGTAAGAACAGAAGTTGTTACTAGAGTTATATAACATGCTTTTGTAGCATTAAAATATAATAATATGAAGGCAATTATGCAAGAAAAAATATAAACATAGTTATTTTTACTAAATCCATAATAGACAGCCCAAGGACATAGGGCACATAATATCATACTTGGTGTATTTGATCCAGTAAACCAACCAATAATTCCTGAATTACTGTAACTATAGGTTGTTTCATACGTATTAGTAATATATGATAATGCCACTACAATGAAAATAATAATTAATGATATAAACATACTTTTTTTTATTAATGAAATACTTTTATCATTACTTTTTATATAATCTAACAGCATTATGGTTAAAATAGGCATTTGAAATACAAGTACATAGTATTTAGTATCTAAGATTAAATTTAGAGAATTTATGCGATATAAATTAGCGATGTGTAAGATAAAAAATATAATAAATGGAGATATAAGTAAAATTAGTTTTTTCTTATTTTTAGAATTTATAAACACAAAAAGTGACATAATTAGTAACATAATTATTCTAATTACCCAAGAAAAAGAATTATATATTATCTTTATCTGAAAATACGCTATAACGTCAATTATTGGTTGTAATATAATAAAATATAATAACCAGTTGTCTTTAATATTTTTGAAAACCTTCCCCATGTTACACCTACTTTTTTATCATGAAAATTAATTTAATTAGCCAATACTGTTTATAATTAATTAATTTATAAACAATTTTTTTATTAGCTGGCATCTTATTTAAATAACAATTTTTCTTAAATTCGGGAAAATTGTTATTAGTATATTGAATAAATTTATCCATTAATTCCTTTTTTTGACTGCGTTTTATTTTCATGTTTATTACTCTTGTTATGGCACAAATATAAACATGATAAACGCATAAATATTCAATTACATTATAATACTTTTTATATATGTTGTGTTTATTTGCGTATGAAACAATTTCATCGATAGCATCTAAAATTTCTAAATTCCGATTTGCTTTTTGACTATTCATAATAGAATTTGCTCTTATTAAATAATTATATAGATTTTCTTCTAAAAAAGATGTTTTTTGTGCTTCTACAAAAGCCTTAAAACTATAGTCAAGATCTTCATACCATACTTTGCTTCTAAATTTAAAATCACTTTTTTCTATTAATGATTTTTTATAAATTTTATTCCAAGCACACATATTACCAAAGATAATTTTTTCAAGTTCATTATTATATATTGCTTGACTTGGATAAGTTGCAGATATAATATTTCCTGATTCATCAACAACATTGTTGCCAAAAATTACGACATCGGCTTTTTCGCTTGTTATTTTTTTATACGCTCTTTCAACCGCATCGAGATTTAAATAATCATCACTATCAACAAACATGACATAGTCAGCAGTTGCTAATTTTAAACCATTATTTCTAGCATCGCTTAAGCCTTGATTTTGTTGGTTTAAAACTTTAATTAGTTTAGAGTAATTTTTTGCATATTTATCAATAATTTTATAACCATCATCTGTGCTTCCATCATTAACTATAATTATTTCAATGTCTTTCATAGTTTGATTTACTAATGTATTTAAACATTTATCTAAATAATCTTTAACATTATATACGGGTACTACTATTGATACTTTTACCTTGTTCATATTTTTTCTCCTAATGGCCTATATTTTTAATTTTAATAATTAACTTTGATAATTTATATAATTTATTATAGTTTAGCCAAGCAATCAATTTTCTTTTTATGCTAATAGTTTTATAAAAATCCATTTTTTGATAATTATTTATCTTTTGATGACAATAATCGATAAAAGTTTTTATTACTTTCTTGGCATCTTTATTTTTTTGTAAGGCTACCCTATTAATGGAAGTAATTAATATATGATCAAAAATTAAATAACTAATAACATTTTCGTCATATAAATCATGTTCTTTAGAATATGCTATTAAATCCTCTATGACAGTTATCATGTCTAAATTTTTAAGAGAGTTATTATTACTCATTGTAGATACTCTTCTAGCATTGCAGTGATAATATCCCTTTGATATTGTACTAATTTTAACATTTTGCATCAAGAACTTAGTTGTAAAATCAAAATCTTCGTACCATTCTCCATTTAAAAATCGAATGTCTCCGATAATACTTTTTTTAAAAATCTTATTACATGCTGATGGTGTTACTTTATATACTGAATCATATTTAGTACAATTATAATTTTTAGTAGAACCATCTTCGTAATGATCTATCATGTCACAAATTACAATATCACTATTATCTTTTTGTGCTAAATTATACATTTCTAATAAGGCATTTTCATCAAGCCAGTCGTCACTATCAACAAAACTAATGTACTCGCCAGTAGCCTTTTCTAAACCTAAGTTGCGGGCAGAACCTTGGCCACCATTTTCTTTAATAAAAGATTTTACTAATTTAGGATATTTTTTTACATATTTATCTATTATGGCTTGAGAATTATCAGGACTTCCGTCGTTGACAACAATAATTTCAATATCTTTTAAAGTTTGATTTACCAAAGAATTTAAACATTTATCAATATATTTTTCTACATTATAAACAGGAACAATCACACTTATTTTTTTCATATATTAAGGCACCTCATTTTCTTCTCTATTATACTATATAATTGTGTTTTATATATAAATTTAAATAAAATCACTATGTTTTATTTAAATTTATATTAATAATTAAAAATTCAATATTATTTAATCTTTTTATTTTTATTTATTTCTTTATACTCCTTATAAGAATGTTTTAAATCTAATATGTATGGTGTATGCGTTTTGGCTTCTATTTGTTTAGGACTTGGTATTTGCATATAATCACCATATATTTTCTTTAAATAAGAATCAGAATCGTTAGGAATTGGTAATTTTATATCCTCAAATTTAACATATTTGGGTTTGCCTAAAACTTTGTTAGAAACGACATTTAAATCAAAACCATCACCATCAAATATAGAAACACAGTTTTCATAGTCATCACAATTATATTTTAAGCATTTTTTAGTCGTATATTTTAAAATTCTTTTTTTACCGAATATTTTTAAAAAAATTTTAAATATACTGTATAAAAATTTGCTATTTATAACATTACGATTTGCTGATAACGCAAAAGCACGATTTATTTCTAAGATCTTTCTTTTTATTTTACTATTTGGAACACCTACTAAAGGAAATACATCAACATAAACTCCATTTGTAATGTTTTCATATTTATTACCTTCTTCAATAAGTGTCGTTTTAATATTACGTATTTTAGCAAAAGATAAATAATAATTAGGCTCTGTTTCGGGCGTTTGAACAAAGTATTTATTAGGATCTAAATCTTTTTGACAAGCTTCTAAAAACTCATTGTACTGTTCATATTTTATCATTATGTCAAAATCATCATCCCATGGAATAAAACCTTGATGCCTAACGGCTCCTAAAACAGAACCATATGCTAAAAAATATTCAATATTATGCTTTTTACATATTTTATCTATGTCTTTTACTATTTCTAAAATGCATAATTGTAAATCTCGTTTATAATCTTTCATTGGCACTACCTAATCGAACTCTACCGTTTCTTCTACTTTATTATCTATTTTGTAAGGAAACTTATATAAATATGATTTAAGTTTGTTTTCAATTATTTTAATTTCATCTTTATAGGCTTCACTACTATATATTTGGGTATTTTTGATAGACATTTCTGGAATAAAGCGTGTTTTTTTATTTATATGATCTTCGGGTTTAAAGCCAATAAACTTTTCTATTTTCTTAACGGTATCATCATATTTATAAATTAAATCTTCAAAATGAATTCTTAACACTTTTTCAGAATGACATGGTTTTTCCATTTCGCGCATATTTTTATATACTTCGCAAAATTTTTCTGCGTCTGTAGGAAATGGTACAGCTATTTTTTTGCTTTGCCAAATATATTTATTTATAATATATACATCTCTTGGATCACGATCAACAACAATAACTTTTAATTCATCTCCAAAATAGTTATCTAATCTAAATAAATTAAAAGGAAGTAATAACTGGTCCATAATTATGTTATCATGACCTTTGGATGCTTCATTTAAAACCTTATTTATATACTCTTTAGCAGCAGGGTAAAATTCTTCGGGTTTAATATAAGATAATTTCATTCCATCATTATATTTTAATACAGGCTTATTAAAGTATTTATTTTTAGTTATCATTTTAAAAGGTTTTCTAACTAGTAATTTTAGGAACATGTTAAAGTTAACTTCTTCTTGATAATACCAAAAACCAGAAAATTTAAACTGAGTTATTTTTTCAACAAATTCTTCTGTATAATCCATAAATTTTGGTCCTATTATTTTTTTGTAATTGCCTACCCACCAAAATGGTTTATCGTATAATTTTTTCATTTGTTCTTCAAATAATCTTATTGATGCATCACTTTTAATGGCATTATTACCAATTAGTAAGTGATCTTCTAAATCAAATAAACCATTGGGGCAATGTAAGAATACATACTCAAATGATTTATATTCATTAAAACAATCTTTGTATTCAGCGAGCAAATCAGTTACGGCAGAAGAACCAGATCCCATGTAACCTGTTGCAACCATTAATTTTTTCATTAGTTACCTCTTAATCTTTCTAAAAAATTTATTTATAATTAAATTTAAATTATCATCTTTTTTGTAAAATAAAATGCCAACATAAGCGATAACGCAAATAATAATTATTAATAATGTGTTAAATAAAAAACTTAAATTCAATTGTCTAATAAGTAATGATATAGGGATAAAAGACAAAGATAATAATAAGTACAAAATGTTTTGTTTAGTGAATAATTTGTAATTTATTTTAAGTTTGTTTTTTATGTAATGGAATAATAGTAAACATAATGATAATTCAACTATTCCTGTCGTGAACATACAATTAAAAGGTGTAAATACTTTGAAAAATATTAATAAAGTATTAAAAACTAAGTTCATACTTCCACATATTAAACTAAACTTTACTATTTTTTTCTCTTGATTATTAGGATACATTACCAAGTTAACCATAGTAGATTCAACACTGATGACAATTTTAACAATGCAAGCAAGCATTAATGTTGATATGATAGAAATATATTTTTCGCCAGCATATAAAATAACAACTTCTTTGGCTAGGACAAAGACTCCTAAACACATAGGCAAAATAATAAAAAGTAAAGAAGAAACCGATTTATTTAAAGTTGCTTCATAACTTTGTTTTCCTTCATTTTCAATCAAATAAGATAGTCTAGGAATTGAAACATTTATAATAGCATATGGTATGGCTGCTAGTGTAGAAATTATATAATATGGTATATAGTACATTGTAACTGCAACATCACTAGCAAATTTTCCTAGCATTACCTTATCTAATTGACTATATAGTAAGTCAATATTGGTAATAACAAAAACTAGAAATAGTGGTTTTAAATATTTTTTAAATTTAATCTCAGAAAAGTCAAATTTTATCCTTCTTTTAGCATAAATAAAGCTAACAATATTATTTAAAAATACTGTTAAGCATATTATTATTGAATATATGATTACATCATCAGGTTTTCTAACAAAAATAAACAAAGATAACATATATAGTATTTTTATAATGAGAGTTTTAATGGTAATAAATTGATAATTTTCTAGAGCTTCATTAACAAATTCTATGTAAAAAATATTACCTACAATTTGAATTAGCATAACCAGATAAAGAGTGTGGGTAATTCCTGAAGAAATTAATCTAGCATATATAAAATAAATTAATCCGACAAATATATTGGATAGTAAAGATAGTAAAAATAAGTTGCTTAATAGTTTTGAAACTTTCTCTTTATTATCACGAATCTTACTAATTTCTCTAATTCCATAAGTATAAATACCAAATGAAGCAAAAGTTAAAAAAAACTGAAAATCAGCATAAACTTTATTGTATGCCCCATATAATTCTACATTTAAAAGTTTTACGATATATGGTCCTACTAATAAAGGAATGACTATATTGGCAAAGCTTAATAGTGCTTTGTATATTGTATTTTTAAAAAGTGTTTTTTTCATATGATCCCACACATTCTCTTAAAATTATAACATATGTAACTTTATAAGTAAATTTCCAATATCTTTAATATTTAAATATTATTTAAAGAAACAAAAAAAGAAAATTAATCTTTGGTAGTATATAAACTTTTTTAGGTTAATTTTCTTTTTAAATATTTATTAGAAACTTTTCTGTCAAATATTTAGTTGCTTTATTAGCACCCGTAGTACTTAAATGATGTTCATCAGTAAAGTCAGTTTTATAGTTAAATTTAATTTCTTTTTCTAAGTCAATAAAGGTTACGTTTTCTTTTTCTAATTTGTTTTTTAAATAGTTTAATTTTCTTAATTCATTTTCGGTGGATATATATGGAGTTCGATAAAAAATAAGTTTAACATCGTACTTAACACATAACGCAATTATTTTGTCTATATATTTTTCAATATCACTTTCGAGTTTCATATAATCGTCATCTTCTACTTTGTTTTGTTTTTGTGGA
This sequence comes from uncultured Bacilli bacterium, assembly GCA_934098485.1. Lineage (GTDB taxonomy): Bacteria > Bacillota_I > Bacilli_A > RF39 > UBA660 > CAG-533. Next base: position 26,328 of record CAKOOH010000004.1, read on the forward strand.
TAATCACTTAAATCTTTGGATTTATATATCTTGTAACCATTATTAGATAATCTATAAACCATTTCTGGATAAACATAATAATCACTTTGTTCTAAAGTACCTTCAAATGTATACTCGAAATCATTTTGATATATAGAATTATTCATAAGTCTATCTTTGTATCTCATTATAGGAATATTCATTTCTAGAAAATTTTTGTTAAAGTCTTTAATTACTTCAATTTTTTCTTTCGTTAAAGGCAATCTTTCTAAGTTGGGTTCTAAGAATTTATTTAATACTCTTTCAGTTGGTTCATATGTTTCATATGGATTGATTCCCCATATTTCTACAAAAGCAACATTGGGTTTATAATTTTTAAAATTTTCTAGCATTCTTAAATAGGTTACAGGAATTATTTCACTGGGATTAGCATAAACAAAAGCATCTAAATTATAATTTTCTTTTAAATAAGTGGGATTAAATGATGTATATGCGTGACAAGAACCATATACTTGAATATCAAATTCATTATCTACACTTTCTAAGTATTTTTCTAGCATATAGTAGCGGTTTAATGCTTTGGGAACAACTATATCTGTTACTTTAGAAATGATAAAAATATTTAAAGATATAAATAAAATATAGGTTAGTATTTTTTTCATCAAAAACCTCCATACATAAATCCGGCAATATCATAACCGCTTCCATAGACCCCAAAGAATACTACGTCCATAATTAATAATATATAAATTGTCCACCTTAATATAATGTGTAAATGAGTAACTTTATTTATTATTTCATCTTGATGAAATTTAAATTCAAGAACAAATAATATAATTACTTGAGATATTATTAAAATCATAAAATTTTGATTCATGCCCATATCATAAATTGTGTTATCAAATAATACCCATAAATCAGCACTAACAAACATGTTTTTTATATAATTTAAAGCACTTAGAAAACTTGGTGATCTAAAGAAAATCCAAGCGAAAGTAACTAAATTAAACGTTATAATGGTTTTATATACCTTATCACTAAAAGAATTTTCTTCTACTTTTATTAATTTTTTTATTTTTAATCTAATATTTTTAGTATAGTCACCAATTATTTGATATAAACCATGTAAAAATCCCCAAAATAAAAAACTAAATCCAGCACCGTGCCAAATACCACTAACTAAAAAAGTAATTAATATGTTTAAATATTTTTTTAATTTTCCTTTTCTATTACCACCTAATGGAATATATATGTAATCTTTTAACCAATTGCTTAAAGAAATATGCCATTTAGACCAAAATTCTTTAATGCTCATAGAAAAATATGGCCTATTAAAATTGTTTATTAACTCAATATTTAATATTCTGCTTATCCCCCTGCAGATATCAACACATCCAGAAAAATCTAAATAAAGTTGAAGTGAATAAAAAATTGCTCCTATGTATAATATAATACCGTGTAAATCTTGATAGTTTGAAAAACAGTTATTTACAAAAAGGCCTAAGCGATCAGCAAGAACGATTTTTTTTATTAAACCGAATAAAATTAAGATTAAAGAATTTATAGTATTTTGAGAAGAATATTTTTTAGTATTTAATAACTCAGGCATTAATTTGTCATATCTAGAAATTGGTCCTTGGACAATTGCCGGAAAGTATGATAAAAATAGTAAATATTTAAAGAAGTTATTTTCTGCTTTGATTTTACCTTTATAAACATCAATTAAATAACTTAACGCTTGTAATAAATAATATGATATACCGATTGGAACTATAATATTCCAAAAAGGTTCTGTAAAAGTTATGTTTAATTTTGATAAGGCAATACTTAATACATGTAAGGACCATGGCAGAACTTTTATTATCCCCCATAATAACGTATTAACTATAATGCATGAAATAAATATTAATTTATTATGTTTGTTTTTTTCAAATAGTTTCGCCGAATAATATGTTGATGCTGCTACAAACAATAAAAAGATAAAATATTTTATATTAAAAGATAAATAAAAAATTAAACTTCCAAGCAATAATATTTTCCAGCGCCATTTGGAAGGAAGTAAATAATATAATAAGGTTAGTATTATAGTAAAAATTAAAAAATACATTGATAAATACGACATTTTGTTCACCTCAAAAGTAATTTTATATGGTTATTATAGCACACAAAATAAAATACATTCAAATTTTAAGAATGTATTTTATTATTAAACATCATAGGTTTTATCTATGGCTTTTAGTTCATTAAATGTATCTATTTCGATAATGTCTTCTTTATGGCATTCTCTTATGTAAATATTATAGTGTTTTTTGCATACATCTAATATAACTTGCTCCCAATATTTTTCTTTGCCACCAGGGGATTCAAAAACATCTTTCATGTCTTTTTCTATTTTCTTACCATCTTCTTCATCATAATAAGAAATTCCGACCATTTGATAGCAGTTTTCACCACCAATTTTTTCTTTTACGATGATGCCATTTTTGGTTTCAATACACCAATCGTCACTTCGATCAACATAGTATCCTAAGAAATTACTATGATATTCATATTTTCTAATTAATTTAGGGTTATATAAATATAAATCAGATTCTAGAACGTAAGCGTTTTTAATTAAATCTCTTACTAAATATGCACTAGAAATGTTATTTGCTTCATTATACATATCATTTATTATTAATTTAATATTAGGATATTTCTTTTTTAAAACTTCAAATTGTTCATTTAAATAACCAGTTACAATTATTATTTCTTCTATATCGGCAGCGACTACGGCATCTAAAAGCGTTTCAATTATTCTTTTGCCTTTTACTAATACTAATGGTTTTGGTGTATTTAAAGTTATGGGAACTAGTCTAGAACCAAAGCCGGCGGCTAAAAAAATTGCTCTTTTTACTTTATATGGTTTTAATATATCATAACCTTTAGTAGTTATGTGAATAAACTGGTCTTTTTGAACAATTAAACCAACTTGCATTAATTCTGACATTATTTTATTAACTGTACCTAAGGAAATATTTATATTAGAACTTATCTCTCTTTGAGATATTTTTTCATTTTGTTTACTTTCAATGTAAACTAAAACTTCAAATTGATTTTTACTTAACATGTTACACCTCTTTTATTATTATACCTTTTTCTTTTAATTAAGTATATTGCTAGTTTTACGGTAAAATTGATTATTAGAATTATAAGAGAAATTATAGCGGCTTCTTCTAACATCATTTGACCTTCATATTGATTAATTAATAATGATAAAGGCATTGTTTTTGTACCAAATAGGAATGTTACCGCGGATATGGTTATCATAGAGTTAATAAAGAAATAACTTATCATTTCTAAGATGGTATCTACAGAATTAGGAATAATAACATCTTTTAAAATTCTAAAACCACTAATACCACAAGTGCTTCCAACATCTTCATAATTTTTATTTATTTTTGATAGAGCATTATATGCCATTAAGTATGGAGAGGCAATAAAATGGGTGATATTAACCATTATTAATATTGAAAATGTACGATATATAAAAGTATTTTTAAACGCAATCATGTATGCAAGTCCTAATACAATACCAGGAACCGCTAAAGTAATTGTAATAAGAATGTGCAAGACTTTTTTAATTTTAATATTAGATCTACTTACAATGTAGGCAGAAATATAAGCAACTATAGTACCTATAAGGGCCGTTAATGCAGAAATAATTAAAGAATTTATTAAAATTTCACCTGCGCCTTTATTTATAACATAATCAAAATGTTTTAAAGAAAATGATGTATCGTATGGATATTTACTTATTATGGATAAGTATAAAAATGATCCAAATAAAACGGCTAAGAATAATAGGGTAAAATAAGTAAATCCTTTTAGCAAAATGTGAAATTTATTATTTTCTATTACATATTCTTTTTTTACGAAATTATTAGTATCTCTATCTTTAACTACTATGTCTATAATAAATGATATTAAAGCTGGTATTAGCAAGAACATACTTATATATGTTCCTTTTGAAAAATCTAATAACCCGATTACTTCTCTATAAAGAAATAATGGCAATGTTGTGTATCTTCCACCTACAGCTAGAGGAACTCCGTAATCAGTAATGATTAGAGTAAAGACTGCAAATATAGCAGATAAAAGTGGTCTTTTCATATAATAAAAAGTTACTTTAGAGAAAGTTTGAAATTTTGATAGTCCTAAAACTTTAGCAGTTTCATACATCGAATTATCAACATAATTGAAAGCATCAATAAACATTAAAAACGATACAGGAAAGGAATATAAAATTGATCCTAATAGTATTCCGTTAAATCCTAAAATGTTAAAATCCAATTTTAATATATTAGTTATTATGCCATTTTGACCGAATAAGTTAATAATACCTAAGCCATGTGATATGGAAGGGATTAACATAGGCAAAGTTAGTAATACAGATATTAAAACTTTATGTTTTATATTAGTTCTACTAATTGTATAGGCAAGTAAATATGATATGGAAATGGAAATAATAGTTGCAAGAGTTGTTACTTTTAAAGAACTAGTTATAGCCTCTTTCAACTGAGATGATTTCATCAATGCTTCAAAAGCATTTGAATCTAAATTTTGTGACAAAGAAAGTATTGGATATATAATTGATACTGTGAAAAATAATAATAGTATTAAAAAAATGTATATATTTCTTTTTTTCATTATAAATCTATTCCTGTACACTTTTCTATTGATGATACTTTATCAATTAAATGTTGTGTCACAAAATTTTTAACATATTCTGTTTTTGGTTCATTAAATACTTTATTTGGGGTATCAATTTGTTCAATTTTTCCGTCTTTCATTACCATTACTCTATCGGATAATGAGAAGGCTTCTTCTTGATCATGAGTAATATAAATCATTGTTATATTAAATTTCTTTTGAATTTCTTTAAATTCTTTACGTAGTTTTAATCGGTTGTCAGCATCAAGGGCTGACATAGGTTCATCAAATAATATAATATCAGAATTTAAAGCTAGCGTTCTTGCGATGGCAACTCTTTGTTGTTGACCGCCAGATAACTCACTCGGATACTTATTAACTTGATCACTTAAACCGACTTTTTCTAAAGTATCTAAAGCAATTTTTTTAGCATCTTTTTTAGTTGCTTTTTTTATTTTTAATGGATATGCGACATTTTCAAGGATAGTCATGTTAGGAAACAAAGCATAGTTTTGAAATACTATTCCCATTCCTCTTTCAGATGGATTAGCCTTAACGATGTTTTTGCCATTTCTGATAATTTTTCCCGAATCAGGTTTTTCGATGCCAATTAAAATTCTTAGCAGCGTTGTTTTTCCGCAACCTGATGCGCCTAAGATTGATAAAAATTCGCCGTCATAAACATCAAAAGAAATATTTTTCAATATTTCTTTGTCGCCGAATTTTTTGCATAGGTTTTTAACTTCTAAATCTTTTGTCATATTAAAACTTCCATTTGCTAATTAATTTATTTTTTAACTCAATATCATTAATTCCTGTCATATCTGCATCTTTTAAATTTGTTGGATAATTAGGAATTTTTGATTCTTGATCTTTTAAAATCTTACCTGGTACAAAATGTTCTTTATCATATTTTGAAAAGTCTTTCATAATAAATTCAAATACTTCTTTAACATTTGCTTTTTCTTCTCTACCTTTAATTATTGCAGATGAAGTTGTATTATATGGTGTTTTGGTATCTAACTCAATGATTTCATAATTAGCACCATTAGTTATTTCAGCTGCACCTTGGTAAGTCATTCCCATTGCAATAGCAATTTCACCTTGTTTTAGTAAACTAATAGGGCCAGAACCTGATGTAGTAAATTGTTTAATATTTTTAGATAACTTATCAAAATATTTTAAGGCACCATCTTCACCTTTAAGGTTTACTACATTTAAGTAATACATATATCCAGTTCCAGATGTTTTAGGATCTGGCATAGCAATTAATCCTTTGTATTTTGAATCAAGTAAATCATCATATGATTTTGGAGCGGCCCATTTCTTTTTCTTAAAATATGCTTTATCAATAATAATGGATGCTGTATATTTTTCATAAATTAAGAATTTTTTATGTTTAGGATTGATATTATCAACATAGTATGAATCATCATAATAGCTTAAATCTGCAAAATTATCAGTTAATCCCTCCATTTGAGATGTTTCTAAACCTAAAATAATATCTGCTTCAACATCAGTTTTTTCAGCTTTGATTTTAGCAGCATTATTTCCTGTAGATAAATGTTGTACTGTAATATCTAAATCAGGAAATTTTTCAGCAAGTTGTTTTTTTAATTCATTATTCCTTTCTTCTTCGGCGCTTGAGTAAATAACAATACCATTACTATCTTTTTTACCGCAACCGGTTAAAGTTAATAATAATACTATCATTACTATTGTAAACATTTTCTTCATTTTAAATCCTCCTTCAATGTTCATATTTACAATATTACTACTCATTTTTGAACACGTCAAGCATTTAAATTAAGTTTTTTAATTTATTTTTTATAGATTAAATTTTATTGTTTATAACATTTATAAATTTTTGCCATTTTTTATACTCTAAAGCATTTTGCAATTCTCTAGCATACCAATATTCATTATCATTATCATCAATGTGTTTAATCTCTTCAATACTGTTTTATTATAATTTTTAATTTTGTTCATACACTCCTCATGTTCTTTATTTATTTGTAAGAAAAAATTCAAAATTTGATTTTATTTCAATATTTTTGGCTTATTGATTATCATAAACTTGGACTTATTTTTTGTCAGTAAGTTTATATTATATTTTTTATAATATTATTGCAAAGAAAAAAGCACAAAAATGTGCATTTCCTTAATTATTTTAATATTTCTTTTTTAAAATTCGCAAAGCATTCAAAATGGTTAATAATGTTACGCCAGTATCAGCAAAAACTGCAAACCACATATTGGCAAATCCCAAAATAGATAAAATTAAAATAATTACTTTTACAGATAAAGCAAATATCAAATTTTGAATAATTATCTTTTTAGTAAATTTAGAAATATTTATAGCTTGAACAAGTTTAGTAAGGTCATCTTTCATGAGGACAATATCAGAGGCTTCAATAGCACTGTCAGAACCATTCATACCCATGGAAATACCAATATCTGCTCTTTTTAAAACCGGAGCATCATTAATACCATCACCTACAAATGCCGTAATTTTATTATTTGCTACTTTTTCGTATTCTTGAAATTTATCGGTTGGTAACATTTCGTATTTTACTTCATCAATATTTAATTTTTCAGAAATAGATAAAGCAATTTCTTTTTTATCACCAGTAAACATATATGTTTTAATATTCATATCTTTTAAAGCTTTAATAGTTTCGTAAGCACCATCTTTAATGCCATCAGATATAATAATTGATGCAACATGGTTACCATCAATACTTAAATGAAGTCCTTCATCTTTTAAACAGTTGCATAAATTTTTATTACCAATTTTAATTTCTTTTTTCTTTATTGTAAAAGTAATACCATTACCTTCTATTTCTTTAAAGTCTTTAACATCTTTATTGGAAATCTTTTTGCTTGTTAATTTGACTATTGACTGAGCGATTGGGTGACTTGATAAAGATTCTCCTTTTACTAGAATATTTATAATTTCTTCTTTAGAATAATTTTTATCATATATTTTTATATTAGTTACAGTAAATGATCCATTTGTAAGAGTACCGGTTTTATCAAATATAATGTTATCTAGCGCACTTAGGCTTTCTAAATAATTACTTCCTTTTACTAAAATGCCGGCCTTACTTGATGCACCAATCGCGGTAAAGTAAGATAAAGGAACAGAGATGGCAATCGCACAAGGACAAGAAATAACTAAGAAAGTTAAAGCACGATATATACTTTCAGAATAATTTATATCGAATAATAAAGAAAGGAAAGTGCCAACTAAAAACGCTAAAATCATAACTATAGGAGTATAGATTTTGCTTATTTTAGAAACGGTTGTCTCTGTTTTAGTCTTTTTGTCTGTTGCACTTTCTAGTAAATCTAAGATTTTTGAAACAGTAGAATTTTCAAATGTGCTAGTGGCTTTTATTTCTATAACATTTTCTAAATTTAAACACCCAGATAATACAGAATCATTTTCTTTTGCTACAAAATCTTCGGACTCGCCAGTTAAGGCCGAGGTGTCTAATTTAGTTTCACCTTTAACAATAATGCCGTCAGTAGGAATTTTTTCACCTTTTTTGATAATTAAAATATCGCCTACTTTAATGTTTTCTAAGTCAATCTTTTTAATACCATTTTTTTCTTCACGAAGTGCATAAGGACTTTTAAGATCTATAAGATTTTTAATGGATTTTCTAGTAGTGTTAATAGCTTTTTCTTCAAGCATCTTACCAATAGTGTATAAAGCAATAACCATAATACCTTCTAGCACCTCGCCTAAAAGCAAAGCACCGAAACAAGAAATAGTAATAAGAGCATTTTCATTAATAGAATGACTTTTTATAAGCAACTTAATAGCATTAATGGTAGTGCGATATAAAAGAAGAGCATAAGAAATATTATATAATATATATTTAATAACTGAAGGAAGATTTAGAAAATAAGTGGCGGCGCCTAAAATAAGAGCTGATATAAATATAGTTAGATTATATTCTTTTTTTACAGGAATTTCCTCACTAGTAAGATAAGCATCTGGCTCAACTTTTTTAACTAAGGCATTTAATTCTTTTAGAGTCATGTCTTTTTCTGATTCATAAATTAACTTAGATGTATTAAAATTTACAGACACATTTTTAAAATCAGCATTTTTATTTAAAGATTCTTCTATTTTTCTAGCACAATTAGCACAGTCTAAATTATTAATATTATATTTATATTTTTTCATTATTCGTTTCCTTTCAAACTGGAAACCATATCAATTTTATTTATCTTTTAGCAATAAACCACTTGGAATGCCAATTAAAATTGATATAAATGTAATCCAGATGTTTTGGTTAATGAAAATTTTCTTAATTTGTTTATTTTTAAAATCTAAAACTTTTAAAGTAGCAAATTCTAATTCTTTTTCATTAAATGATAGTATACCAATATTATATATTATAATGACGCCAAATAAAATAGCAAAGAAGATTATAAGCATTATCATTTTCTTCATCATAGAAAGAAAGGATAAAATACTATCTTTAATAGAGTCAATATTTAGTAATTAAGGTTATTTGTGTCCTTTTAAATAATTAGCTTTTTTTAGATATTTATTGCGCGTTTGCGTATTTTTTTGAAATTAAAAAGAAGTTTAAAATTTAAACTTCTCAAATATTACTCCACAATAGCGTTAGTACACATGATACTAGATTGATATCGTGATTTTTAAAGTACACTAAGTAATACTCGTGTGTACATTACTATTATTTACGTTTATTAAATATTTATAGAACCTGTTTTTGCCATTTCTTCATCATCTATTTTGGTAGTAAGAGCAAGGCCGATTACCATGATATAACTTAAAAAGTATATCCAAAGCATCAATACGGCAATATTTGATAGTCCTGCGTAGAATAAATCGTACTGAGCAAAATGAGATACATAGTAACTATAAATATCAGTGGTTAAAACCCAGCCAATGGTAGTAAATATGGCGCCTAAGTTTATTCTTGATGATGGGATGCTTTTATCAGGAGCAATAGTAAATATCATTTTAATAAATAAGAATATAATTAACCAAGAAATAGGTCCTTGCACTACTTCTAGTACATAAGTCATTACAGATTTGATGTTGAAGTAGTCTATGGCGTCGATAATTTTGGCCCCAAAGACTGGTACTAGTAATATGAATAAATAAAGAACTACTATAAGTAAAGTTAACATCAAGGCTTTAATTCTTCTTTTAATCCAAGTTGACTGCTCTATATGATATATTTGATTAGCTGAAAAAATCACCGATGCAGCACCACTGGATGCAAAGTAAAACATAACAATTAAAAGCCATATTAGTTTTAAATCTAAAGTGTTTCCACCAATTATGGGCACGATAAGTTCAACTACACTTTTGTCAAAATTCTTTTGTAATAAGTCAATAATTGAATCCATAGAAATGTTAAAGTAAGATGCGCCATAACCAATTAAGGTTATGATTGGTACTAATGATAAAATAATGGAAAATGCTAATTCACCAGGTAAAACCCCCATTTCTGGTAAATTAAGTATTTCCCAAACATTTTTTAAAAATTTCTTTCCTTTAGCAAATTCTTTTTTTAATTTTTCTTTAATATTAATCTTCTTTTTCATCAGAGGATGCCTCTAATTCTTTATTTTCACGCATTTGGATAGTTGCTTCGTTAATTGCATCATCAATTAGTTTTAAATCATCAACAATCATACTAAAGCCAAATGCAGCACCATAATCATATGGTAACGTATTAAATTCTTTAATTAATTTTTTCATATAATTTAGAACTTGTTTTTCAGAATAGCCAACCATATAAATCATAAATTCATTACCATCTGTTCTCATAATTTCGGTATTGTCTTGCTGAGTTTGATGAAGAATATTAGCAGCAGCCATTATTTGACGGTCGCCTTCTTCATGACCAAATGTATCATTTAAATATTTAATGTTATTTAAATCAATAACTATGATTGCTTGAGGATAGATCGTATTTTGATTCCAAGTACTTATTCTTTCATTTAAATAATTACGGTTCTTTAAAGATGTTAGCATATCGATAAATTTTAGTTTTTCATCTTTTTTTATTTTAGTGTTTAATTTTATTTTTTTCTTCGATGATATATAAACACCAATAATAACGATAACAACTGATGTAATAATTAAAATATACTTAGCAATTACTCCGACTAGATTGCCACTAGATTCAGCAGCTTTATAAGTAATCATACCATTATTAGTCATTTTAGTCTGACTTAAATAATTTATATAGTTAGTAAATAACTTCGTAAATGTATCATTAGCGTTAATATATTTAAATGAATAGTTAGCACTAGTATAGCCGGTATAACTAATTTGATAATTTTTAATTTTATCATTTCGGTAATAGTCGAAGGTTTCGGCATCAAGCGCGATAAGGTTATTTTTCTTTGCTTTTCTTATTAAAGCTTTTTCATTTTTAACAGTTTCTACTTTAATATTACTTAAGTCGCTTAAATACTTGGCAAGACTACTATCTTTAATAACGTAGATAGTTTCATTATTTATCTCATTTAAATTTACAATACTTAAATTTTGGGTTAAAGGACTAATAATGTAGAATTTTTCTTTAATGTTAGTATCTAATTTAGAATTTTTAGTTTCTAATGATGATGGATCAAATATTAAATCTAATTTATTATTATTAAAGGAATTTATTAATTCACTATAAGTTTTATATTTAGTATAAGTAAAATCAACTTTGCTAAATTTGCTGAACTCTTCTAAATAAGCAAATATAATGCCACCATATTTCGAACTGTTTAAAGCATTAAATGGCGTTTGATTTACAAATCCAAAATTATAAATTTTATTAGTTAAATTATCGGATTCAACATCACTAATTGATAATTTCTCACAAAATAGACGGTAAGTATTATTATAGTAACTTTTTTCATAATCATTGCTAATCCATTCATTATAATGTTTTGTAATAATAGAATTTAAAGTTTTGTCGTTTCCTAGATGGATATAATAATAATTCACAAAATTGTCTAAATGGTAAACAATATTAAATTTATTATATAATACTTCATCGATATATTCTGTTAAAGGCACTATAATATATGATACTTCGCCATCGGTTAGAGCCTTAGTTAATGCTTCTTTTGTTTCATAAGTTGTATAAGAATTAGAATCAGTGTAAGAAGATGATACCCTTGATATGATACTTGCAAGAGCACCAATTTTTTTGCCACTTAAATCTTTAAATGTTTTTACAGTAGTGTAATCTTTACTAATGACAACATAGTGATCTTCATAAATTAATAGGTCCTCATCGCTTATTTTATTGTTAACAACAAAACCAAGACCAGTACTACCACTTATAGGTACAACATTTTTATTTATTTTTAAATCATATTTCTTAGTTAAGTCATCTAAAAAGTCATAGAATACGCCTTTACCAGTTGAAGCGAATATATTTAAATCGCTAGGAACATTAAAAGATGTAATATTAGTTTTGTGGGTATTAATCCATTCTTTTTCACTTATGCTCAACTGATTTTTGTCATAAAAATAGTTATAAAAAACGAAAATTCCCGCAACAGCTACGACAACTAACGTTACAATTGTTATAATAATTTTTTTAGTTTTTTTCATGCTTCACCATTATTTTTGGTCCAAGATATTATTGTAGCGTTACTTTTCTTGTATCCCATGATAGGAAATGTTGCATCATCTTTTTTATCAAATATAAAATTGATATCATAGAAATTTTTTTCATCTTCGGTTAGTTTTTCTAAAGATTTAATAGCTATAGATTCGGCATCAGTAGTTTTTCCATCTTTTAGTGTTGTTGTAATATAGATAATTTTACCTTTGATGTTTATTACAACTGATTCGACCTTGTCATTTTCTTTTATAAATGAAGCAATTTCTTCTTTGTGAGTGTCTGTTATTTGGACATTTTCAATACCATCTAAACGATTACCATATGTATCATTTTTTGTTTGTTCAACAAAGTATACGACAAAAGCGGCAACGATTAGTGCTAAACAAAAAAGACTAATTGCCATTAATATACAGTATATACGATTGTTTTGATAGAACCCCTTAATTTTACTCATATTCTTTCACCTCGCATAATAATTATACTATACATGTATTCATATTTCAAACATACATTAATTGATGAAATATTTTATTTTATAAAAAAAGAACAAGTGATGTTCTTTATAATTTAATAATATTTAGATTTAAGAATTAATTTTCTCATCAAATTCTTCTTCAGACCAGATAGGAATATTTAATTCTTTGGCTTTATCATATTTGCTTCCAGCATTTTCTCCAACTATAACAGCATAGGTATTTTTAGTAACTGATGTGCTCCATAAGCCACCATTTTCTTCAATGATATTTTGTATTTCATCTCTGGTATATTTTTTTAAGGTTCCGGTTACAACGATTCTCTTGCCAGTTAACTCGTCATTTTCTTTAATGCTGGCGCCATGATAAGTAAAGTTTACTCCCATTTCTTTTAAATTATTAATTAGATTGATATTATCTTCATTATTAAAAAAGTCTTTTATGTTTTGAGCAAGAATTAAACCAATATCAGGAATTGCCGTCAATTCTTCTAATGAGGCTTTTTGAAGAGCATCAATGTTTGAATACTTACGAGCTAAAAGTTTAGCATTTTTTTCACCGATACCTTTAATGCCAATGGCAAAAAGAATTTTTTCTAAGGAATTCTGTTTGGAATTTTCGATATTATCTAATAATTTATTAACACTTTTGTCACCAAAACCTTCTAATTCGATGAGGTCTTCTTTTTTATCTTTTAAATTATATATATCAATAATGTTTTTAATAATTCCCATGTTGTAAAAATCTTCTATTATTCTTTCGCCTAAGCCTTCAATGTTCATGGCTTTTCGGTCTGCAAAATGAATTAAAGATTCAATATTACGGGCTGGACATAATTCATTTGGGCATTTATAGTCAATTTGTGATTCTGTAGCCACTAAAAGCGCGCCACATATTGGGCATTTTTCTGGCATTATAAAAGGTTTTTCATTACCAGTTCGGTCTGCCACAACAGGACCAACGACTTCTGGAATTACATCGCCAGCTTTATGGACTAAAATGTTATCGCCTATTAAGAGATTTTTATCTAAAACGTACTGTTCATTATGAAGGGTTGCTCTTCTTACGGTTGATCCCATAATTTTTACAGGATCAAAAATTGCATTAGGAGTTATTAAACCAGTACGTCCAACCGTGCATACTATATCGGTTAATCGGGTTTTTACTTCTTCAGCAGGAAATTTGTATGCTATTACCCATTTAGGATATTTGGCAGTATTTCCCAGTTCTCTTTGCATGTGGATATCATTTACTTTTATAACAATTCCATCTATTTCATATGGTAATTCTTCCCTATGTAAAGTCCAATAGTTAATGTAATCTAATATTTCTTCTATGGTATTAACTTTTTTTATATTAGGATTTACAACGAATCCCCACTTTTTTAAATCCATTAATGCTTCATAATGAGTTCTTTTATCAGTAGTTGGAACATGATAAATAAATGTATCTAAATTTCTTTGCTTAGCAATAGAGCTATCTAATTGTCTAATACTTCCGGCTGCAGCATTACGAGGATTTTGAAATAGGTTTTCATTATTTTTAGCACGTTCTTCATTAATTTTTATAAAACTTTTTTTAGGCATGTATATTTCGCCACGAACTTCAATGGTGATGGGTTCCGTAAGTCTTAAGGGAACACTTTTTATAGTTTTGACATTGTGAGTAATATCTTCACCTACTACGCCATTACCTCTAGTAGCGGCACTTTTAAAATAGCCATTTTCATATTGAAGAGATACGGCCATGCCATCAATTTTTAGTTCGCAAACATAACTGGGATTAGGAAATTCTTTTCGGATCCTTTCATCGAACGCGACTATCTCTGATTCATTAAAAACATCAGCAATACTAAACATCGGTACTTTATGATTGACCTTTTTAAATTCACTAATTATCTCCCCACCGATTTTTTCAGATGGAGAATCTGGTCTTTTAATTTCGGGATGTTTATTTTCAATATCTAATAATTCACTCATTAAATTATCGTATTCGCGGTCGGTTATACTAGGATTATCTAATGTGTAATATTCATAATTCGCTTTTTCTATTAATTTAATTAACTCGTCGTATCTTTCTTTCATAATTGCATCATCCTTTTATATATTATATCTCATTATTATTTCTTTTATAAAGAAAAAGAATATATTATTCAAAATCTTTTTTATGTTCCTTAAAAAAATCATAATATATTCTTACATTTGGTAGTTCACTATATTTTTGCACACTTGCTGGTACTAAATCTAGATTATATACAGTAGCATCATTTAATGATAGTAAAAAGGGAGAATGTGTAGAAATAATAAACTGGCAATTGTAAAATCTTGCAGAGTCTTCAATGTATTTTTTTAATTTTATTTGATTTTCGGCGGATAAACTATTTTCCGGTTCATCTAAAATATATATACCATTTTCCGTTATGTTTTTTTCCCAATACGATAAAGCAGATTCTCCATTTGATTGCTCAATTATATTATTATTAGAAAGTCTTTCGCGTATATATTTAGACATAGATTTACTTTTAGAGTCAACTACATCTTTTAATTTAAAATAATCATTATAATTATAATTATCAGTATTAAAACGATTTTCTAGCCACTCTTCTGATAACTCGGCTTTTTTGCGATGAACATTAGAATTAATTGCTCTAATATCTAACAAATAATCAAATATATCATCACTGGATATAAATTTTATTTCAGTAGGAAATTTAATCATTTCGTAATCACATAATTCCACATATTTATCAAAAATGCTTCCTTTTTTAGTGTAGTTATTTCTCGTAGCCTCTATTTTATCTGCGATAATATTTAGTAAAGTTGTTTTTCCCGAACCATTTCCACCATAAAAGCAAGTAATAGGGTCAAAATAAATTTTTTCTAACTTTTTTTCAGAAAAAATACCTAGGGGATAATTATTATTATGAATTGTTCTCCCATCTAAACATCCCATTTCTTTACTACTATTTAATAAATTAAAGCTTTTTAAATATACCATAGTCCCTCCTGTTTTACATTTTTATATCTTTTTAATACTTTTGTGATTCTTCATCATTTTTCTAACTCCAGATTTAAACGCAATGGAAATTAGCGTTCCTTCATCTTTAACTACTACACCAGTTCCATATTGTTCATGGCAAACAATATCACCTTCTTTTATCATGCTATTATCAACAGTTAAGGCTGCTTTATCTATCATTTTTGGCTCATTTTTTAATTCGTCTTTTTCTAATAAATCGTCAGTAATTTCATTTAAAAATCTAGATGGCATATTCATATTATCTTTACCATAAAGCATTCTTCTTTTAGCATTAGTTAAATATAATCTTTCTTTTGCACGGGTTATACCGACGTAACATAAACGTCTTTCTTCTTCAATATTATCTTCCATTAAAGACATATTATGTGGGAAAATTCCTTCTTCCATACCTACTAGGAAAACCACTTTAAATTCTAAACCTTTAGCACTATGCAAAGTCATAAGTGTTACAACATTTCCATCTTCTGTATGATTAGAAACATCGGCAATTAGAGATATTTCATCTAAAAAGTCATTTAGATTAACATTGCCCGTACGTTCTTCGTAACTAGCCGTAATACTTTTAAATTCCATTAAGTTTTCTAATCTTGTTTCATCTTCGATAGATTTTGAAGCAGTTAATTCAGCCTTTATTTTAGTATCTTCTAAAACTTCATCGATTAATTCAGTTAATGATAAACTTTCAGACTTCTTTTTTAGGGATTCTATTAAATTTTTAAATTCTAATTCTTTTTTGCCTTCTAAGGCTTCAAACATGGAAATACTATTTTCTCTTGCTCTATTTTCAATATCTATAATGGTACTATCACCGATGCCACGTTTTGGAACATTTATAACACGGCGCAAACTTATTTCATCATTTTGATTATTAATAAGTCTTAAGTAACTAATTAAGTCTTTAATTTCCTTGCGGCCATAAAAGTAAAAACTACCGTAAACTTTATAAGGAAGTCCTTTATTTAAAAAGACTTCTTCAATGGCGCGGGACTGGGCATTCGTACGATAAAGGATGGCAATATCACTTGGTTCATAACCATTATGTAGTAAATTTTGGATTTCATCGATTACCATGGTTATTTCATGTTTTTCATCATATGAACGCATATATCTTATTTTTACGCCTTCGCCGTTATCAGAGTATAATTTTAAATCTTTTCTTTCTTTATTATGGCTTATTACTTCATTAGCAGCTTTTAATATCGTGTTGGTACTACGGTAATTGTGTTCTAATTTTATGACAGTGCAATTTTTAAAATCATGTTCAAAGTTGGTAATGTTACGATAATCAGCTTGTCTAAAAGCATAAATGCTTTGATTCATGTCTCCAACAACAAAAATATTTTTATATTTATTTGATAAAAGAACAGACAATTTATATTGAACAGGATTGGTGTCTTGATATTCATCTATTAAAATATATTTAAATCGTTCTTGATATTTTTCTAAAATTTCATGATTTTGAGATAGCAAAGTAACTGGTAATAAAAGTAAATCGTCAAAATCTACTGAGGCACTTTCTAAAAGTAATTCATTATAGCGATGATAAATTTCCACAATTACTTTATCCATTGGGGTATTAAATAATTTATCAAGTTCCCTATCACTTAACATTTGATTTTTGATAAAACTAATTCTATTTCTTACATATGAAGGACTATATTGTTTAGAGTCCAAATTTTTTTCTTTTAAGATTTTTTTTATAACAGTAACAGTATCATCACTATCTATAATACTAAAGTTGTTAGGCAAATTAAAAAAACTATGATTTTCTCTTATTATTCTAAGGCCTAGTGAGTGAAAAGTGCCTATAAATGAGGAAACTTCTCCGACTAATAAGTTAACACGATCTCGCATTTCTTTGGCGGCTTTATTAGTAAAGGTTATGGCCAAAATATTATAATCATTTATTCCTTCATTTATTAAATAGGCTATACGAGTAGTTAAAACTTTGGTTTTGCCAGAACCAGCGCCAGCCATAACTAATACAGGGCCATCTATATGCATAACTGCTTGTTTTTGTTCTTTATTTAAATTTTGTAAAATGTCCATTATGTACTCCTTTATTTCTTTACAATTAAATTATATCATTAATCATTAATAAAGAAAAGAAAAAAGCACAAACATTTGTACTTTTTTATAAATATTTATTTAAATCTTTAATAATCCCTTGAGCGTATAGTTTATATAGCATTTTTTCATAATTATAGGCTTCTTCGATGTAAATGTTTTCTTTTTTATTATTTTTATTGATATCGATATTTAAATATTTGGCACAGCTTGGAGTTATTACTTCACAGGCTTGTAATCTTTTAATAATATTCTTGTAACTAGCTTTAAAACGATTAGAATAAATATCTATTTCTTTAAAATCGATTTTTACTCTGTTTTTGCCGAACTCGCTGATTAAAGAACCACGCGGTATTAAAAGTGATAATGCAAAATTAGTAGTTATTTCATCTTTGTTAGTATCGGCTTTTATTAGTAGTTCTCCTAAAAATTTAGCAATATTATATCTTTGTTCATAGCCATTATCGGCTTTAGGAACGGCAATAACAGGAATACCATTTATGTTTTCATAAAAACCGATAAACTCATTAGTGTTTTCATCTTTAGGAATCGTTATCAAAATAATGCCATTGGTTTCTAAAAGGTACGCTAAATCATGAAGTGGAGAATCTAATGGGATAGTAAAGAAAATGCGTAATTTAGTTGCTAGTTTTTCGGCTTCGTCAGGATTATTTATTATATGAACACCGAATTTATTTTGAAGAGTTATATTAGATAATTTTAATAATTCAAAATAGTTGTTAATTTTTTTACTTAATATGTTACGAATTTTTTCTTGTTTAATGAGACTGGCTTTTCGAGTACATTTAAAATTATTAAATTTTATATTACTAACAATACCGGTATCTAAAATTTCTTCAATATCACAGTTATAAATTTTTGCAAAAGCTTCTAATCTAGATAGGCTTGGCATCATTTGATTTGTTTCATATTTTAATATTGCCGGCGCACTAACGCCAATCTTATTTGCAGCAGCATTCATTGACAAGTCATTTTTTATTCTGCATGCTCTTAGATTTTCTCCAATTGTTTTTTTCATACCATCACCCGTTAATATCTTTCTAATTAAATTCTATCATTTTAACTTTTAATTGTAAATAAATTTTGTCGATAATTGGTAAAAAAGTGCTACATATTGTGTGTACTAACAATAATTAAAAAATTTAAAAAGTACCACTATAAAGTGATACTTAAATTACTTTCTTCAATATACTTAATAAAATTATTTTTAAAATTTTCTAATTCTTCGCTAGTTAAAGTTTTCTCTTTAGAACCGACTTTAAAACGAATAGTTATTTTTTTAATTTCTTCATTTTCATAAATATCAATTAATTCATGATTTAAAATAATTGGATTTTGATAGTCGCTTATGATTTTAGCAAATGTCTCATAATCCATAATTTTAGAAACATTTATTGTATAATCTAAGTTTGTGGTTGGATACTTAGAAACACCTTCATAAATGAAAGTATTTAATGGAATATTTTCAAAAATGTCAAAACGAATATCTGCACAAATAAATGCTTTCTTTTTATTTATTCCAGCTATTGTATGTTTGTTAAATACTGTAATATAGCCAACAATTTCATTATTAACGATAATGTTTAATGATAAATCATTATTATAATAGTTACTTAGGGTTGTTTTAGAAAAAGTCACTTCTTCATTTTTTAAATTTTTAAAAATGTTATATATTACAGATTTCAATTCATAATATTTTGTCTTTAGATCATTTTCATCAGCCACTTTTAAGATGCCTAAATGTCTTTCTGCTTCATCATTTACAATAGTAGTGCCAATTTCAAAAATGTTTATTTCTTCAAAGTTGTTAACATTTACGGCAGCACTTTCAAGTAAACTTAAAGATAAATTATTACGTAGAATATTATCTTCTGTTTTTCCTAATAGTTTTACATTATCTATGTTAACATTAATTTTCTTTAAAAATGACGATTTATTCCAAAGATAAGTATGAACCTCATTCATATTATACTTAGTTGCCAAATAATTTTTTACTTCATATTCTAAATCATATGTTTTTTCAGGATTTTTAAATGTTAAATCCATTTTTAGAGGGATATGGTTAAAGTTTTCATATCCATACATACGTGAAATTTCCTCAATAATATCAGCAGCCATTGTAATGTCTTTTGTTGATCTAAAAGTTGGTACAGTTATAATAAATTTATCGATTTTATTTTCTACTACAAATTCTAAAGATTCTAAAATATCAATAACCGTTTTATCATCAATATCAAATCCCATGTATTTATATAAATAATTTTTTTCTAATTCAATAGTATTATTAGTTTGAACAGTTGGGTATACATCAGTTATTTCAGAATCTAAAATTATATCAGGATTTTCATCTTTTAAAAGTTTAATAAATCTTTTAGTTGCTGTCATAGCCATGTTAGGATCTAAACTTTTTTCATATCTAGCGCTTGCTTCGGTACGAAGGCCTAGTCTGATAGCAGTTTTTCTGACAGTAGATGCTTCAAATGTGGCAGATTCTAAAACAATACCGTTTGTATCATCAACAATTTCACTGTCTAAGCCGCCCATGACTCCGGCAATAGCAAAGTATTTTCCCCCATTTTTAATCATTAAATCTTCATGAGTTAATTTTCTTTCTTGACCATCTAAAGTTATATATTTATCATTATCATTTGCTAAACCAATTTCAATATTTTTGACAACACGACTATCAAAAGCATGCATTGGCTGACCAAGTTCTAACATTATATAGTTAGTTAAATCGACTAGTAAATTTATACTTCTCATGCCAGCATAGTATAAGAATATTTGCATCCACATTGGAGTTACTACATTATTAATATTAGATATTTTAGTACCAACATATCGATAACATAATTCAGGATTATCTATAGTGATATTTAATTTTTCGTTTGACCCATTTTGATCATTAAAAAGTTCTAGAGGTTTTAATTCATGATGAGTAATAGAAGCAATTTCACGAGCAATTCCGTAATGTCCCCATAAATCTGGACGGTGAGTTAAAGATTTGTTATCAATTTCAACAACTATATCATTTACAGGAAAAAGTTCTTTAAAATCGGCGCCAACTTTTGTATCTTCCGGAAGTTCTAAAATGCCACTATGATCATCAGAAATTCCTAATTCTTTACCAGAACACATCATCCCATTAGAGTCAATTCCAAGTAGTGGTCTTTTAGTAATTTCCATTCCATCAATATGGCCGCCAATTTTAACAAGGGCACTTATTAATCCTACTCTAACATTGGGTGCTCCACAGACTATATCTAATATTTCAGTGCCAGCATCTACTTTTAAAATATGTAATTTTGTAGATTTAGGATGATTTTTTACTTCGATTATTTTAGCAGTAACAACGCCATCAAACTGAGAACCCTTTACTTCTACGCCTTCAACTTCGGCAGTACGAATAGTAAATTTATCCCATATGTTTAAAAAGTCAATGTCTTCACTGTTTTTAATATGTTTTTTTAATATATTACATGATATTTTCATAATTACCTCACATTAAAATCTTTCAAATATCTTAAATCTCCAGAGTTTAAGATTCTGATATCATTTATTTTATATTTCATCATTGCTAACCTAGTAAGTCCTAAACCAAAGGCAAAGCCAGAATATTTATTAGGATTTATTCCACATTCTTTTAAAACATTAGGATGAATCATACCACATGGACAAAGTTCTAACCAACCAGAGTTTTTACAGGTAGGACAACCTTTGCCGTCACATATTGTGCATGAACAATCTAATTCAAATCCAGGCTCAGTAAATGGGAAGAAACCAGGACGTAAACGCACTTTAATATCTTTTTGAAATACCTCTTTAAGCATTCCTTCCATAGTATAAATTAGGTTGCTTATAGAAATATTTTCATCTACTACCATGCCTTCTAATTGGAAAAAGGTGTTTTCATGGCAAGCATCTAAATCTTCATTTCTAAAACATCTACCTGGAGCGCATAATTTAATAGGAGCGCCATATTTTTGCATTCCTCTAATTTGTAAGGTACTGGTTTGAGTTCTTAAGAGTTTACCATTATCTAACCAGTACGTATCTTGCATATCTCTAGCAGGGTGAGTTTTAGGAATGTTAAGAGCTTCAAAGTTGTAGTATTCAGTATCCATTTCAGGACCAGACATTATAATAAAGCCCATATTTTTTAAAATATTAGTTACTTCTCTACCTACAATAGTTACCGGGTGAAGTGAACCACTTTGTTTTTTTACAGGTTCTGTAGGATCAAAAGAATTATTTGATGAAGAGTTTACAATTTCTTCATATTTAGCTGAAATGATACTATCTAATTCTTTTTTGGCATTATTAAATAATGGTCCATATTGTTTCTTTTCTTCGACACTCATGTCTTTTAGAGAAGCCATTAACTCCATTATTTTACTTTTTTTACTCAAATATTTTGATTTAATATTCAAGTAATCATTTTCATTTTTAATGACTTCTTGTTTTGCTTCTTCAAGCAGTTTTTCAATTTGTTTTTCCATTTTTTCCTCCATAAAAAAAATCACAAATATAAGGGTGACATATGGCCACGGTACCACCTTATTTCATGATTTACATGCACTTTAATGATTAACGCTCACAACGATTAATGCTCATATATTGAAATTCATTATTTAAGTTATTTTATAAATACTCTCAGCTAATAATATTTACTCTCTTTAAAATGTCTTAACTAACTACTTAGATATAATCACCGCATTACAATTAAAGATTTTAACATTAAATACTTTGTGTGTCAACCACAGTTAAACAATTTTGATTAAACAAATAATGGATGATATAATTTTTATGGAGGTATTATGAAAATATTCGTTATTTGTAGTAAAGCGTTTTATGAAAAAATTCCCACGATTAAAGAAAAACTTGAACAAAATGGTCATACAATAATTTTACCTAATTGTTATGATTGTCCGGAAACGGAAGCTAAGTATCGTGGTACTAAGGATCATGCTAGTTGGAAAGGCAAAATGTTTAAACATAGTGAAGAAGTTATTTCTTCAGTGGACGCCGTATTAGTTTTAAATTACACTAAAAATGGGATAGACAATTATATTGGCGGAGCAACATTCTTAGAAATGTATGATGCATTTAGATTAGGTAAAACAATATATATGATGAATGATATTCCCGATGGATTATTAAAAGATGAAATCATTGGGTTTAGTCCAATAGTTATAAATGGTGACTTAGACAAAATTAATTAAAAAAAGCGTTTATAATACGCTTTTTTTATGTTAATTATCAGATAAATAATAGTAATTATTGTTTGGGTCTTCATAAACTATTTTGCTATCTTTTGTTTGGTAAAGATTTATAACTTTTTTATTTGCTTTACTTAAATGAAAACTTTGTTTTATATTATCGATATCTTCATTTTTATATTCTCTTACTTGGCTTAGTGATGATGAATAATAAAGGCTTCCATCATTAGTTAAAATATATAAAGTTACCATTGTAGATCTATTATGTCTAACAGAATACATTTTAATAACATTGTTTATTGCTAATTCATATTTAGTATCATTTAATACTAAATATGCTAAATTATTATCTATCGTAATTTTTAAGTTATTAGCGTAATAGTTCTCAATTGATTTTAAAGCAGTTAAATTATTTAAATTTAAATCAGGCTTTCGAGTTGTCGTTACTTTACTTGTGGTTGTTACTTTTGTTGTTACATGAGTTGTATTTTCTCTTTTGGTAGTAGTCATTGTTTTAGTTGTTACAATTTTAATGGTTGTGGTAGTAGTACTAGCATTATTAGGTATTTTTGTTGTAATTGTAGTAAGTGTAGTAACATTTTCTTTTGTAGGAGATATAGTTGTTGAACTTTCAATTTTATATTTATTATTGTCTTTAAAATCTTTATTATCTTTATATCCATTATTATATTTTAAATCATTACTTATTAATCCTACTATTAATAAACTAGTTAATCCAAGTACTAAAATAATTAGTAAGGATGATATATATTTTTTATTCATTTAATTTTCCTCTTTCTATAATTTCCTTGTTATTTCAGTCTGATTATAAATACTTTCTAATTCTTTATCATTAAATAATTTAGTTAATTCTTCTTTAGATATTGTTCTTAATTCTTTTTTAGGTTCATAAATAAAATACATAGGTTCTTTACCATCTACAAATATAAGAGCGATTGATGTTGATTCTTTAGTACTTTCTTCAGGCAAATTATTTTTTACTATTTGGATGGTTAATTTATCAAGTTCTTCTTCAGTAAATAATTTTTTTCTAATATAAAGTAAATAATTATAAGCGGCTATACCGGTAAGATTACTTGTATCTACGTATTCTATCATCATTTTTATTCTTTCACTAAATGATATTACTGGATTATTTTTGTCATACAGTTTTTGTAAAGTTTCAACATCAGATACTTTTTGATAGAACTTTTGGCGATATTTTTCAGCATCTTTTATATTATTAAAAACATTTTGTAAAATCTTAGAGAACTCCTTTTTAGTTTTTTTGTTTTGATTAATGCAAGTTAAACCAGTTGGTAGTTCTCCGGCTTTGGTGTTAAATAAATCGCCATTAAAGATACTATCGACGGAATCAGCCTTTACTAAAAACTTCCCGGCTCTAAATACAAGAAATTCATGTCCTTCGCCATAACCAGTGGCTTCATCATTTATATATACTTCAAAATGAATACCCAATTTATTTAACATATAAGCATATATTGCATTAAATTCATAACATACTGCTTCATTATTTTGTGGGGTTATTTGCGTAATAAAATTAATGTCATGATGTTTTTCTTGATTAACGCCAATTTGCTCAGTTGCATAGTATTCATCATTGTAGACGAGAATATTACACATGTTAATATAAATATATATTGCCTTTTCTAATAAAGTGTAATCATCATTTAAACCGTCTAATATAGCAGCTTCTAAATCTTTATCAACCTTAGTTTGATCTACGGAAGAATTAGTGTTTTTGAAAGTATTATTTATACTTTCATAGTCGTAATCTTTATAAATTAAAATATTCTTTAATCTTTCCTGTAAATCTGCAGGGAAATGATAATTGTCAGATAAATTGTAATTAACAAAAAATGCAGCAACAATATAAAACATATAATCTAATCTAATATTATGAAATGGCTCGTTTTTAGATATTATTTTTCGGTATTCTTCTTCTGGCAGTTCAATAAAAGAGATGATGTCACTTCCTTTTATACGATAAGTTTGGCCATCAATTAAGAAGTCTAATTCTCTATTTTTGAAATCTTCTACAAAAGAGTCATAAGTTACAGTTCTTTTTAATCTACTGATTATTTTTAAATCTTCGTCAGTAAATTTTATTTTCCCATCTTTTTCAAAATTTAGTACTTGCTCTAAAAAACTCATTTTAGTTAAAGTTATGGAGCGACCAATATCACCATTTATAATATAACTAATTTTAATTTCAGGAAAATCACCTTTAAATACTCTAAAAAGATAATTGCGATATCTAGGTTCTCTTAATAATTTAGTAATTAATAATTCATAATTTAATTTATTAGAAAAGAGTTCTTGCATTTCTGATGCACTAATCAAAAGTTTGTCTTTAAATACCTCTTTTAAATAAGGGTACTTTTCTAACATTTGCTTGCTATATTCATCCATGATATCACCATATATAATATAACATGAATAAGGTATAACATAAAGATTTTGATTTTACTTTTATATTTTTTGACACAAAAAAAGACGGGTTAACCGCCTTATAATTAACAAATAATTAACATTATAATAATTATTACAGCAAACATAATTAATAGGAATTTCCAAATGTATTTCATCCATTCTTTGTAAGTTATTCCTAAATATCCTAAACCGACAAGAAGAATAGCTGAACTTGGAGTAAACATGCTTGCTAAACCGAATGTTGATTGAAGCATTAATGCAATTTGTTCTTTGTAATCAGCAAATGTTGCAACTAAGTATGTTCCAATTAAATTTGCAGTGTATTGATATTCAACAGTAAACATAGATGATAATAAACCAGAAATTGTTGATAGTAAGACATTAAATTTAGAGCTTAAACCAACAATCCAATCTACTATTGTAGGTAATACTGGGAACATAACAGCAAATTCTAATACTAAGTAGCATAATAGTAAAATTACTACTAATTTACCAACTTTCTTAAATCCTTCGCCATATGCTTCTAAGAATTCATCAAATTTAATCTTATAAATCCATTTAACTAATAGAGTTACAATTAACATTAATACTTGAATACCAAAAATATCCCATTTACCAAATGCTAATAAACTGCTTCCTAAAATATAACCGAAGATAGGTTCATCTAATATTTTAAATGATGTAATACTTTCAGTTGCTTTAGTAAACCAAGTAATGTTGAAGGCACTTTCCCATGGTAAGTATGCTAAAATAGCAATTACAAAGAAAATTGATAATACAACTACTAAAGGCCATACCTTAGTTTTTGTTGTAGTTTCTTCACTAACAAATAATTCTTCAATTTGTTCTTCTTTTTTAGAACTTTTTTTAGTTTTTACTAAATGTAAAATAGTAAAGGTATTATATGCTAAGAAAGATAGAACAAACATTACTAATTTAACCCATATAAGTGTGTTATATTCTATTGAAAGATAAGAAACACTTATACCAACAACTTTAGGACTATAAATTGATCCTAATACACCAACTAAAATAGCACCAAAAGTAATATTGAATGCAGTTAATTTGTCTAAATGCATTTTTCTTGCAATGGTAATTATTAATGGAGCAACTGTTATTAGTAATACGTATTCATTTGTTACAGCACTAAGTGCAGCAATTAAGAATGAAACTACTAATGCAAATAAGATTTCCTTTCCTTTAAATGTTTTAGCAATTTTGTCTGTTAATTTTTGATAGCCGCCAGTTTTAGATAATACTTGGTAAAATCCGCCTAGAACAAATAAAAATGTTACTAATACGGTAAAATAATACATACCAAGTAAACCATATGTGAAGAAATCAAAGATTCCTACACGAGTTATATCCCCAACTGATAATGATCCATTTTGAAACATTCCTTGAGGAATTAACCAAGTTAATAGTACTGAAATTAAAACCATTATGCCAGCAATTTTAACAAGATCATGTTTTTTTGCTTCTTTTTTCATTTTTAACCTCCTCTATGAACATTATAGCACAATTTCAAGTATTCAATAGAATTTTTACGGTTTTTCGACAAAAAAAGAGGGCTTTTTCCCTCATTTTTAATAATTTTAATATAGTTTAGCGCCGGCTGGAATGGAATCATCTACTATAAGCAAGTTTAGTTTTTCTTCTCCTGCTTCACTATGAACAGCTGATAGAAGCATTCCACAAGAATCTATTCCCATCATTTTACGTGGTGGAAGATTAGTTATAGCAATTAGAGTTTTACCTACTAATTCTTCTGGTTCATAATACATATGAATACCACTTAAAATAATTCTATCTTCGCCAGTTCCATCATTTAGAACAAATTTCAATAATTTATTACTCTTTTCAACAGCGCTACATTCTTTTACTTTAACAGCACGGAAATCAGATTTACTAAAAGTATCAAAATCAACATATTCTTCAAATAGGGGCTCAATTTCTACTTTAGAAAAATCAATAACTTTCTTTTCTTCTTTATTTAATAATTTTTTACTGCCATTAACAGCTTTCATGGTTGGAAATAAGATAACATCACGAATTGATGCGCTTTCAGTAAAGAACATTACTAACCTATCAATTCCATAACCAATTCCACCGGCTGGAGGCATACCATATTCAAGTGCTTCGACAAAATCCATATCGATATCATTGGCTTCATCGTTACCTAACTCTTTTTCTTTTAATTGAGACTCAAATCTTTCTAGCTGATCAATAGGATCATTTAATTCTGTGTAAGCGTTAGCAAATTCTTTTCCACCAATAAATAATTCAAAGCGGTCAACAAATCTTGGATCTTCAGGATTTTTCTTAGTAAGTGGAGATATTTCAACAGGATGACCGTATAGGAACGTTGGCTGAATTAAAGTTTTTTCAACATATTCTTCAAAGAATAAATTAATAATATGGCCGACATTTTTTTGGTGTTCTTCGACTACAATGTTATGTTCTTTGGCAAGTTCTAGGGCTTCTTCAACAGTCATTTCTTTTTTAAAATCAATGCCAGTTTCTCTTTTGATAGCGTCAACCATACTAATTCTTTCCCATGTACCATCTATGTTTATTTCATGGCCATTCCAATTATATGTGTACTTGCCAAAAACCTCTTTAGCAATGGTTTTAAACATATTTTCAGTCATTTCCATCATGCCATCTAAATTAGAGTATGCTTCGTATGCTTCCATTAAAGTGAATTCAGGATTATGCATAGGATCCATGCCTTCATTTCTGAAAGTACGACCTATTTCATATACAGATTCTAGGCCACCAACTAATAATCTTTTTAAAGGTAGTTCTAGAGCGATACGCATATACATATCTAAATCTTGAGCATTATGATGAGTTATAAACGGTCTTGCGGAAGCTCCTGTTAAAAGTGTATTTAATATTGGGGTTTCAACCTCGATAAATCCACGATTATCCATGAAATTTTGAATGCATCTAATAATTTTCGGTCTAGTCATTGCTGTTTTTTTAGAGTCTTCATTCATAATTAAGTCAACATATCTACGGCGATATCTTTCTTCAATATCTGTTAGTCCATGAAATTTTTCGGGTAATGGTCTTAAGGCTTTTACTAAATGAGTATATTTTTCGCATTTTAATGTTACTTCGCCAGTTTGAGTTTTCATTACTTTACCAGTTACACCAACTATATCGCCAATGTCTGCAGTTTTAAATAAAGTATATGTTTCTTCGCCGACATCATTAATGGAAATATATATTTGAATGTTTCCTGTTTTATCTTGAATAGTGAAGAATGATGCTTTACCCATTTTACGTATAAACATTATGCGGCCAGCGACCGTATATGTATCAGAAATATTTGCAAATTCATCATGAGGAACATCTTGGTATTTTTCTTTAATATCACTTGCAAAAGCAGTACGTTCAAAACGCATACCATAAGGATCTAATCCTAAATTTCTTAGTTTTTCGGCTTTTTCTCTTCTTATTTTTTCTTGATCTGTAAGTTCTCTTACCATATTTTTTCCTTCTTTCTAAATAAAAAAAGTTAATGATTTAAAGGGACGAACTAGCGCCGTGGTACCACCCTTCTTTAATCATTAACTGATTCTCTTAATTGATAACGGTATTTACCGGATTTTAAAATCACTCAAAGGTTTTTATTCATATTAATTTTATTATTAACTTGCACCAAACGTTAACTCTCTATAAATAAAGATTAATATTACTTGTCCTTTTCTTCGTTTTATGCCTAGATGATACTATAAATCTAGATGAATGTCAACAAATATTTAGTGTAAAGTCATGTAGTTATTACTTAATTTTTAACCTATTTGTGGTAATTTTTCAACTATCTTATTTCTAATATTTTTACTAGTAATTTCATTTTTATTTAAATCTATCAATTTATAAAATAATTTATCATGATTATCATCAATTTCTTCATAAGTATTATAATGATAAATATTATCTTCAACATAAGATGAATTTATATAACTAGTTCCATTTTGTTCTTCGTATAACTTTTTACCATCTTTAGAATAGATTGTAATATCAAATCTATCGATACCACAGCCAATTATAGATTCTTTAATATAATATTTATCACTTTGTATAATTTGAACTCCACCGCAAGTAACTAAATCACTATCAAATTCTATAACATCATTGATTGTAACATTTGTCCCTTCACATCTTTTTTCTTCATCGTTATATTCAATACATGAAAAAGTTAGTTTCCATCCTGCTTCATTTTTTATTAAATTTTTAAAATTTTGTGTAAGTTCCTCACTTGTTAAAAAATCAACTGGGTCTATTTTTTCAATATGAGAAGTGATTGTATTATTATTAAATTCTTCTTTGTTATTATTTTCATTGTTGTTGTTTTTAAAAGTTATGATATTTGTTACACACAAAACGCCAAATACAAGAGCACTTAAAGCGATACCGCCCAAAGCACCAATTAAAGTTTTTTTCATTTTTACCTACTTTCTTTATTTAAAAATCATTATTTATTTTTGGTAATTTTGCACTTTCCTGATGCAGACAATTCATACCATGTTTCTAAAGATGATATGTAGTTGTCAATGCCAACTGCATTAATGGCATTTTTTGCTATATTTGTGTTAAAATTAATATTTTTTGCACTATAACCCACAATAGTTTCGTTATTATAATATACGGTTAAACTCTTCCCGTCAGATTTGCATAAAATCTTGTTTGATGATACTTTAATAATTGATAAAGCGACGATTACCATTATAACAATAACAACAAATATGCCGCCAATTATGGCTAATATTTTTGCTATATTATGATTTTTTTGATTTTCTTTATTTTTAGTTTCCATTTTTATTCTTTTTTTGACCTTTCTATTTTTATAATATCACAGTTGAAAATTATTTAATACAATTTTTATAAAAGATTTAATGTTCATTTGAATTACTAAATCATATTTTCTTTTAAATCACATACCTTTAAATAGAGGTGAATTTTTTATGAATGGTAGTTACTATCCTAATGCACAATTTCCTAAAGAAATGAATTTAAATACAGCACCAATTGGTGGCGGAAATGTAGATGATGAACAAAGTTATATTGAAAATATTTTAAGACTTAATAAAGGAAAAAAAGCTAAAGCGTATTTTTCGTTTCCGGATTCTGAGAAATGGCGTGATAAAATTTTTGAAGGTATCATTGAAGAAGCTGGAAAAGATCACTTGGTTATGAGTGATCCAAATACGGGAAACTGGCAATTAATTTTACTTATTTATTTAAATTATGTAGAGTTTGATGAAAAAATTAATTATAGTCATGCTTATTCGGAAATTACATATTAGGACATTTTAGTCCTTTTTTAAATAGCGTAATAAGTTTTGTTTTTCCTTTTTTAAAGTCGTATCTTCTCCATGACCTGGGTGAATAATAATGTTTTCATTGTAAGTTAAAATCTTTTTGATACTTTTTTGCATATCTATAAATGATCCACCTTTAAAATCCCACCTACCAATTGTGCCTTTAAAAATGAAGTCACCACAAAATAAATGACCATCAAATAATACTGATATTAAATCTTCTTTATGACCAGGCGCTTTTATCATTTCAAAAGAAAAACCATTAATGTTATTTGTTCCTTCTTTTAATGTTTGAAAGTCATAAATAGGACAAGAAAGTTTTTCTTTTAATTTTAAAAGGGCACCAATATGATCAAAGTGATAATGAGTTATTATTATTCCTACAATTTCATAAGGAACACTTGCCAAGATTTTTTCTTCATCATCAGCCGGATCTATTATTAATGATTTATTATTTTGGCTTATAATATAGCAGTTAGTTTCTAAGGGTCCTAATACTAATTTTTTTATTTCCATAATTTATCCTCTTTTATAAAAAAATTATAGCACAATTCAATTGATTAAAAAATAAAAATTTAGTACAATGATAGTGGTGAAATTATGGATAGTATTATGACAATTTTACTAACAATTATTATATTTGTTGGGATCGTAACTATGATATATGTTATTTATTATAATAACTTACAAGCATATAAAATTAAAATTAATGAAGCAGAAAGTATAATTGATGAACATTTAAGAAAAAAATACGATACATTAGATTTGTTAATAGATATTATTACAGACGAAACAGATGCAACGGATAAAGCGTTTAATGAGTTTAAGAATTTAAAAAATGTTAATATTTCGAGTTTTGATTTTGAAAGAAGACTGGCAGAAATAAATGCTCTTATTGATAAGATTAAATTAGACTATGATGAACTTGATAAAAATGAAGGTTTTACTAATTATTATGAAGATTTATATCTTATTAATGAAAAGTTAGAAGCGACAAAATCATTTTATAATAAGTATACTAGTTTGTTAAATAAAACTATTAAGAAATTTCCTTCTAATATTATTGCTTTTATTCATCATATTAAAGTGCAAGCATTTTTTGATGGAAAAGATATGTTTGATGATGATATTAAAGATTTTAAATTATAAACGCATAAGCGTTTTTTTTATGAAAAAAACTTGCTAAGTAGCAAGTTAATCTTTATTATTATATAATTCGTCGTATTCAATTTGAGCTTCAACTGCTTCTAAAAAGGCTTCTTTAGCTTCCTTTGCAGCTAGTAATGATAGCGATACAGCATCTTTTGCATAATCCAATTTATTATTTATGTATTTTTCTAATTTTTCAGCATCTCTTGCTTCTTTTTTTAACTCTAACTTTTCTTTTTCATTTTTAAGAGTTTCTTCTAATTTTTCTAAGCCTAGTGATAGTTTATTTTTGCTTTTTTCACTTAAATCTTTTAAATCGTCTTTAGTTTCTTCTAAACTCTTTTTAGTGCTATCAGCAAATTTTTCTAAATCGTCTTTAGCGTATAAACCTTTAATCGCGATGGTTTCGCCTTCATCTTTTATTTTGCTTCCTAACTTGTCTATTTCTTTGCTTAATTCAGCAATTTTTTCTTGTATTTCTTTATTTGTCATTTTTATCAACTCCTCATATTATTATGGTATAAAATAAAAAAAATATAAGCAATAACTTATATTAAATTTTGTCGTTTAACACGCATTTTAAAATTTTGTGTATTATAATTGCCAATTAATTTTTTCAATACCATTATTTTCAAGAAACTGATTCGCTTTGGAAAAAGGATGACTACCAAAGAAACCATAATTAGCACTAAAAGGTGAAGGATGGGATGATTCAATAATTAAATGCTTAGGATTAGTAATAAATACTTTTTTGCTTCTAGCAAAAGCACCCCATAATATAAAAACGACAGGTTCTTCTTTAGCATTAAGCACTTTAATTATATAATCAGTTAAATTACTCCAACCTAACTTTTGATGGGAATTTGGTTTATCTTTTTCAACGGTTAAAGAAGAGTTTAATAGTAAAACGCCTTCTTTAGCCCATGATGTTAAATCACCATTATTAGGTTCTTCAATGCCTAAGTCGTCATAGATTTCTTTATAAATATTTCTTAGTGATGGTGGTAATTTAATGCCTTTTTGAACAGAAAAGGATAATCCATGAGCTTCACCTTCACCATGATATGGATCTTGTCCGACTATAACAACCTTAACATTATGATAAGGTGTTAATTTTAATGCGTTAAATATATAATTTTTAGGTGGATATATAATTTTAGTATTATATTCTCTTTCCACAATATTCATAAATTTTTTAAATCCAGGACTATGCCAAATAATGCTTAATTTTTCGTCCCAATCATTTCCAATCATAAAGGCTCCTAATACATAATTTTATTTTCTTTTGCCCAAGGTATAAAATGATCCTTAATAGCAGATGCTAAAATACTTTCATCGTCGCCTAAAGAAAGCCAGCGATATTCAATAATTTCATCATTAGGAAGTAGTTCAACATCGACATCTTTTAAGGCAAGCATCATATGCATTTCGATCATCAAACTAGGATCAGATAAAGCCGGTTCTCTAAAGCATAATATTTCTTTTAATTCGTCTTCGCGAATATCAAAACCATTGGCAATTTCTTCTCTTATTTCTCTTCTAGCTGCTTCTTTAAAGGTTTCTCCTTTTTCAACGCCGCCACCAACTAAAGTAAATTTTCCTTTTTTGCTACTTCTTTGTGACATGCTTATCAATAATTTTCCGTCTTTTACAAAGGCAGTGCCAACAACATATATTAATTCATCCATAAAAATACCTCACTTATGATATGTTTCATTATTTATTATTTTAAATCCCCTGTAAATTTGTTCTAGTAATAATCCTCTAAATAATCCATGCGGAAAAGTTAGATCACTAAATGATAGTAAAAAATCTGCTTCTCTTAAGACCGTATCATTTAATCCATCAGATCCACCAATTATAAAATCGATATTAGCATCAAACATTAAATGTTCATGGATAAATTTAGCAAAAGATATAGAGTCCATTTTTTGACCATTTAACGCTAAAGCGACTTTATAATTTTTATTATTTAATTTTTTTAAAATTCGTTCATTTTCTTCTTTTTGGTTACTATCAGGTAGTTCTATTACTTCTATTTTGTGATATTTGTTAATACGTTTTAAATAATCTTCTACCATGTTAACCATATAATTTTCTTTTAATTTACCAACACAGATAATTCTTATCATATTTCCACCGCATCCGTTTTCTCATTTTGTTTAGCTGTTTCAATGTTTTCAAAAAAGATATCATTTTCAGCAAATTCTTTCTTAATAGTATTTAGTGCTAGCTCGGGTGTGTTATTTTCTTCAGATAAATGGGCTAAAATTATTTTTTTAGTGTCAGGTCCAATTATTTTGCTTAAGTAAAAGGAGCATGATTCATTAGATAAGTGTCCAACATCTGAATTTACTCTTGCTTTTAACCATTTAGGATATCTACCATTTAAAAGCATCTCAACATTATGGTTACTTTCCATGATATACATGTTTTTGTTTTTTAACTTATTAAAATATTTTTGGTTTAAATAACCTGTATCAGTTATTTGAACAACGGATGAAGTTCCTTCCGTAATAATGAAGCCTCTAGAATCAGTGGTGTCATGACTGGTTTTTATATTCTCTATTAAAACATCATTAATAATTAGATTATCTTCTAAAAACATTATATTTTTATAATCTTCTAAATAATCTAAATCTTTTAACATTAAAGGGGTTAGTATTATTACTGGATTATATTTTTTTGCAATCGCCTTTAAACTAGATGTGTGATCAGTGTGAGTATGGCTTATTAAAATATAATTTATGTCTTTCATACTTAAATAATTTTCATTTAATTTTTCCTCTAATTTAGAAAGACAAGATCCAGCATCTATTAAAATGTTATCTTGTCTTGTTCTAATTAAAGTAGAGTTTCCTTTGGAGCCACTAGCAAGAACGCTTACTAACATGATAAAGCCCCACAAGGATTTAAGTATGAACCGGTACTATTATTTATGATACCAAAGTGAAGATGCGTTCCGGTTGAAGAACCACTGTCACCCATGTAACCAATATGCTGGCCACGCGTTACGTGATCTCCTGGTTTTACTTTAATATCGGCAATAATATGTGCATATATTACAGTATAAGCACCATCATCTGTTAATACTCTAATGTAATTACCCCAACTTTGACCGCAACTGCTTCCATAATAACCTCTATTAGGACAACTACTATATGTAACGGTTACAGTTCCATCAGTTGAAGAATAAATTGGAGACCCAAAACCACTACCAGAAATATCAATACCATTATGGTGTTTACCCCATCTCCATTTAAAGCCACTGGTTATGACGTAAGGGCTTACCGTTGGCCAGTACCAATCTTCTGTACCTGTATTAATATAAGTTCCGCCTGAAGAATATGATTTAGTTCCACGGGCAACAATTTTATTTACAGCAGGAGCAATTTCTTCTTTTTTGGTAATAACTAAGTTTTCAATGGCACCATTGCGGTATAGTATGCTTTCGGTAATTTTTAAAGTACCATTTGAGCCTTCTTGTAATACCTTAGATTCACCTTTATACATGGTATCATCATTTTGATACTCAGTTTTAAATTTATTAGTAATATTTTCCACTACTTCTTCTTCATGAACAATGTTTACAATTGGAGATATTAAACCGATAGAAACTTGCTGTCCTTTAGTAAGTAGAGCATTTTGGTTAGGAATGCTGGGGTTAGCAATAAGGAATTCTTCAATGCTTAAATTATTTTTATCAATAATATCATCGATTGAGTCATTCTCTCCAACCGTGTATTGTTTTTGTTCTTCAGTTGTACCAAATAATAAATATTTACTTAAGTCTGAATCATTAGTAAATATATTTTCTTTAACACTAATGTAGGCTTCTTTAACGGTGATTTTTTCATCCCAATAAATATTATCGATTTTAGAACCGGTATCAGAAATTAATTCTTGTTTATTATTCTTATAAGCGTTTAATTTTTCAGTTCCAACAAAAGCGGCAACAGTATTATAAAAGGCCGTTTCAAAATCTTCTTTTCTTAATGTATAAATATATACGGGCGCTTTATTTTCTTCGGTGTATCTAATAGTTATAATATACCCATCAATCGTAAAGGGGTCCGTATTTTCAATGATGTTATAAATTTGCTCAGCAGTTTTGATTTCTTCATCATAAGTAGAAATTTTTTCGATTTTTAATCCCGATGGGGGATATACTTTATCAACACCATATTTCTTTTTTATTTCTTCTTGTTTTTGATTAACTAAATCAAGAAATTTATCACGAGAATTTAAATAACCAATGGTTTTACCATTTAAATATACTTGATATACACTAGTTGGAGCGGCTAAAGTTTCTTCACTTGCCCCCATAAAAAAGACTAGTACGGATAAAACCATTGTAATTAATATGGATATTAAGGTGTCTTTACCTTTCATTTTCATCACTTCTCTTTTTATTTTTTATTCACTTTTCTTTAAATAATTTCTAAAATTACTCATATCTCTTTCAAATAACAATTCGATTGTGCCGGTTCCGCCATTACGATGTTTACCAATTATTAATTCGGTTATTGATGTATTAGACATTTCACCAGCAGGTTTATTATAATAATCATCACGATATAAGAAAGCAACTATGTCGGCATCTTGTTCAATTGAACCTGATTCTCTTAAATCGGACATAATAGGTCTTTTATTTTCACGAAGTTCAACACTACGGGATAACTGAGCAAGAGCAATTACAGGTACTTTTAGTTCCATCGCCATTGTTTTTAAACTTCGAGAAATTTCTGATACTTCTTGCTGACGGTTTCCTTCATATTTAGATGATCCAGATAATAACTGTAAGTAGTCGATTACTACTAAAGCGAGTCCATCATCTTGGGTAGCTAGACGGCGACATTTAGCCCGCAATTCAGAAATAGTAAGTCCTGAGTTATCTTCAAAATATATTTTAGTATCGCCTAATTCTGATAAGGCTTCATTTACTTTTTTCCAATCATTATGTTCTAATTTACCAGTTTTAAGTTTAGATAGTTCGATACCGCCAACAGCAGATATCATACGCATCATTAACTGCTCGGCGCTCATTTCCATGTTGAATATGGCAACTGGCTTTTTGGTTTTTACAGCCGCGTTAATGGCTAGATTTAAGCCAAAAGCAGTTTTACCCATGGCAGGACGTGCCGCTAGGATTATTAGTTCATTAGGATGAAAGCCGCTTGTAAGTTTGTCTAAATCATAGTAGCCAGATGGCACACCGGTTATATCATTTTGATTTTTGGCTAAACGTTCAAGTTCTTCTTGCGTAGTTCTGATAACTTCGCCAATTGTTTTAAATTCTCCGGCTTTACGGGCTTTAGTAACACTAAAGATTTTCTTTTCGGCATCATCAATTAAATCGTTAGTATCACTATCTTCGTCATAAGCAAAAGTTGTAATACTATTTGTTACATCAATTAATTTTCGCCTTAGGGCTTTTTCTCTTACGATATCAATGTAATAATCTACATTTGAGGCGGTAATTACTGAGTCAATAACTTCACTTAAATATTCAATGCCACCAATTGTATTAATGGAACCTTTTTTTTCGATTTCATTTTTTACAGTTGCAGAATCTAAGGGAATATTATTTTGATGTAGACTTTTGATAGCACTAAAAATTCTTTTATTAGGTTCACTAATAAACATATCTTCATCTAGTTCTTCGCATATTTTATCTAGAGCATAACTCGTCAAAAACGCACAGCCTAAAACAGACATTTCTGCTTCTAAATTTTGAGGTGGTTTTCTTTCTGCCATATTATGCCTCTACTACGTGAATGTTTGCTTTGGCAGTTACTTTTTTATGCAAATTTATTTCTACAATGTGCATTCCTAGAGTATCAATTGGGCTAGATATATTAATAGTTTTTTTATCAACTATTATATCTTTTTGAGCTAACTTTTCAGCAATTTGCTTAGATGAGATAGTACCAAATACTTTGCCATTTTTGCCAGTTTTAACACTAAATTCTAAAGTGATTTTTTCAATTTTAGTTTTGATTTCTTCACATTCTTTAATTAAGGCATCTTCTTTAGCATTTCTAATATCTATTTGTTTATCTAAAACTTTTTTGCTTCCATCAGTGTATTTAACGGCTAAGCCATTTTTAATTAAAAAATTTTGAGCATATCCATCACTTACATTAATTATTTGGTCTTTTTTTCCTTGTTTTTTTACATCTTTTAATAAAATTACTTTCATAAATAAAAACTCCCATCTAATCAAAGATTATTATAACAAATATACAAAAAAAAAGATACCCTAAGTGTATCAGGCACCTTAATCTATCTCATTAGAAGTAATTGCTTTTATGCTGTTATATTCTTTGGATGTTAAGGACTTATCTTTTAAATCAATATAATTGAAATGAACTTTATTATTGCCATTTCCATCATTTATGTTATCAGTTGTTAAATAGTAAAGTTTATTATCTGAAATAGTCATTTTATATGTTCCAAGAGGATTGTTTTCATCAGTTGTATCTAATTCTACGGAAACTTGAAAATCAGCTACGGTGTTATTGATGGTTTTTAAAAGTTGTCCCGACTGATTATAAATGTAGATTTTTCCGATACCATATAGATTACCAAATGTACCTTCTTCGATAATATAAAATTCATTCGTTTTTAATATGTATATTCCAGTTGTTTCATAATCGCCAACTTCATGTTTAAATTTAATTATATTATTTATATTTGCTTCATATGTCATACAAAAATCAGGTCCATCGCCACTAAATGGCTCTTTTTCTGTACAAGTAAAGGTAATATTAAAATCATTTAGAGATGATTCTTGTTTAGTAAGCGAAAACGGATCAATATTTAGGCAGTTATTTTCTACACAACCATTTTTTTGGTCAATTATAGATAGACTTTTTAGGGACGAATCTAGTTTAGGAAACTCTGGGAGATTTGTTTTGACAGGTTCAGTAATATTATTGTTATCGTTATTATTGTTATTATCATTATTTCCGGAATCTTTTTTGTTAAAAAATAGTAGAAAACTGCCAGTACAAATTAAGATTATTAATATTATAAATAATATCCAAGTTTTTTTATTCATTCTTATCACCTATTTTAATTATAGAGTAATTAATAAAAAAAAGAAATCAAAAAATCCCCTTTAGTGTAAACTTAAAATAAATTATTATTTCTTATCTTCTTTTTTTTGATCATCAGAAAGAGGTTCTAATAATTCTCTTACATCAATACCTAAAACTTCAGCAAATCTCCAAATTGTGCCTAAAGAAAAAGTTTGATGATAATTTGAACTTTCAATATTCATTATAAAGCCAGTACTATAATTACAGCGCTCAGCAAATTCAGCTTGGGTCATGTGTTTTAATTTTCTTTGCTTTTTTAGATTTTGACTAATTAGATAATAAATATAATTTTCATCTTCTTTATTCATAAACACCTCTTATTTAATGTTATTTTCTCATTTTATTATATTTTTATACTTCACTTATTCGGTGAGGCTATGCTATAATAATAAAATAGAAAGGAGGTTCATCTTGATGCAAAATAAACTGTGCCATATCTTTTATTTTATTACTTTTATTTTTGGAATTACTCCTTGTAAAAAAATGGAGGTTGTGCTTGATTCTTCCGATTTTACAAGTGGTAAAAAATGTTTGTATCGTTTTAAGGGAAAAAAAGATTTAAAATGATACGGATTTTATAATTAAATTTGGATATTAAGAAAGAGGAACACTAAAATGATCCTCTTATTATTTTATAATTTATTTTACAAATGGTATTAAAGCCATAAAACGTGCTCTTTTAATTTGTTTAGCAATATATCTTTGATGTTTAGCACATGCTCCTGTCATTCTACGAGGCATTATTTTGCCTTTATCATTAATATATTTGCTAACGATCATAACATCTTTATAATCAACGTCTTTACCGGCACACATTTGACAAATTTTCTTTTTCTTACGATAAAATTCAGCCATTGTTAATCCTTTCTAAAATGGTAAATCATCGTCACTAAGAACAACTTCAGAACCAAAATCCTTAAATGGGTCTTCTGTAATATCAGTTGTTTCAATAGGAGCTTGATTTACATTTGCATTTCCTCCATCAAATGAAGGAACTTCGTTACTATTTTTAGATCCTAAGAATGATACGTTTTGTGCAGATACTTCAGTAACATACACTTTTTTACCATCTTGACCATCATAGTTTCTTGTTTGAATTCTTCCTTGAACACCGATTAACGAACCTTTTGTACAGTATTTACATAAATTTTCGGCTTGTTTTCCCCAAATAACGCAGTTAATGAAATCAGTTTCTCTTTCACCTTGAGCATTAGTAAATTGGCGATTAACAGCAACCGTAAAACTACATGTGGTATTACCAGTACTGATAGTTCTTAGTTCAGGATCTTTTGTAAGTCTTCCAACTATTGTTACATTATTCATTAATATTACTCCTCATCTAATTTAATAATTTGATGTCTAATGATGTTTTCATTAAGTCTAGCCTTACGATCAAACTCTTTAATTGCATCATGAGAAGCTTCTACTGTAATAACATAGTAAAATCCACTAACTTCTTTATTAATAGGATAAGCAAGTTCTCTTTGTCCCATATCTTTTGATGAAGTTATTTTACCTTTCATATCGGTAATAACTTTGTTTAATGATTCTACTGTTTCTTTTACAGCTTTTTCTTCTAAAGTTGTTTTAACAATAAACATTATTTCATATTTGTCCATTTTTCTATCCTCCTTCTGGTCTATTCGGCTTTATATAAATAAAGCAAGGAGCTTTCGCTCACGCAGTATTATAGCATACTGTTTAATTATATGCAAAGTTTTTCTCTAAAATTTTTTAAAACTTTTGTTTTATTTTTGTAGCACATATGGTTTTATACTAGCTTTTCTTTTGGCTCTTTCATATTCTTCAGGAAAACATTCTATTAAGTCATTAAAACAACTTGTAATATCAGCGATTTCAAGTTCAGATACACCATTAAATTTTTGGGTAAGTATTTCGTACATAACTCTTTCAACATCTTCTTTAAAAACAGTTATTACTCCTTTACCAGTATACCTGGTTACAATTTTACTTAATAAATTTTGGTAGGGTCCCCATTTTTGCATTTCTTCTAAAGGATCTTTTAAAGGATGGCAAGAAAGGTTAGGTGCTGGCACTAAGTTTAAACCGCCACCAGGGCGATGTTCTTCATCATATGTGCAACCGGTTGGAGTTAACATTGAGCAGCTTTTTTTCATAGAAAACAAATCAACAACATCACGATCAACATTTCTAGCACGTAAATATAAAAAAGGCGTCATAATTTTCTTACCTGAGGGTAGCAATTTTATTTTTAAGGCACTAACAATAGAAATATTTCCGGACTTTAAGGCAGTAGTAATTGTTTCTTTGTTAATATTAGGAAAATCACTTACAAAGTAATCACATCCACTTTTAATACAACACTTTCCTTTACATTTAGCACATAATTCTTTATTTATATTTTCCATATAAATCACTTCCGAAGGGTTATTTTATAGTAATTATGACTTTTTGACAATAAAAAAATGTTAATTAATAACACTTTTTAAACAATATTTAATTAATAATTATTTTAATTATCACATATTTTACTTGTATCAATATCTAAAGTCTGATTGTTCAATTTTGTAATAATAATATAGCCCGTACATTCTTCAAAATCTTCATTAACTGTCAGTATACTATAATCAATATTTTTGTAACCTTTTTTAAGTTCACTTATAGGGTATATTGCCTTATTATCTATAAATTTAAAAAATGTTGCATCATCATTATAGATGTACTCAATTATTTCTTTATAGAAATTTTCATCAGGATTTTTTTGCTTGTTATTATTAATACGGACAGATAATGTAATTAAAAGAAAAGTAAATACAAAAATTAAAATACATAACATTATAATTGCTTTATTTTTATTTATTATCATTTTCTTTTCCTCTATTATATACAAAGTTTGCACTTAATTCGGTATAAACTTTTTTAAAGGGGTTTTCTTTTCTAGTTATATAAAGATGAATATAATATCTTCCTTCTTCTGTTATCAAACTAGTTAAATCACTTATATATTTTCCTTCATAGATTATTTTATTATTCTTTTTAATTTTCATAGTTATGGGATTAATTACTTCATTATATTGATATTTAGTACTAATTGTGTTTGTAAATTTTCCACTTATTCTAATATTATTATTATCCTTTACTTCATATTCCTTTAATTCTAAGTTTACAGACTTGTTATCATATATTGTATTTTCTTTAGGTGGATTTGAACAAATTTTATTATTTTTAAATAAAACGTTTTTTTCGTATTCTCTATAAATATAATAAAAAGGTTCATTATTTAATTTTAATATAAATTCATTTGAATTATATGTTTTCTTGGAAGCAAAAGCTAGTATTAAAAAAATGTCTAATAAAATAAATATTACAATATATATTTTTATTATTGGACCCAATATAGTATTTTTCATATTTACCTCATATCACATATAATATTATCATTTTAAACATTAAATCTAAAATATACAATATCGCCGTCTTGCATTAGGTATTCTTTACCTTCTAAACGCATTTTGCCGGCTTCTTTAACTTTAAGTTCACTTCCACATTCTTTTAAATCATCAAAAGACATTACTTCAGCTTTAATAAATCCACGTTCAAAATCACTGTGAATTATTCCTGCACATTCTGGGGCTTTCATTCCTTTTTTAAAAGTCCAAGCACGGCATTCATCTTTACCGGAAGTGAAAAAGGTTTGAAGACCAAGTAAGTCATAAGTAGCAAAAATAAGTTTATCTAGGCCACTATGGTTAATACCCATTTCTTTTAAGAAGTTTTCCTTATCATCATCATTCATTTCGGCTAGTTCGCTTTCCATTTTAGCACTAACGACAACAACGCCTGCGTTTTCTTTTCCGGCATATTCAGATACTTCTTTAGTATAGTCATTATAACCAGTAATAGCATCGTCTTCATTTACATTTGCCATATAGATAATAGGTTTTAAAGTTATAAGACAAAAAGGCTTTAAAATAAGAAGTTCATCTTTATCTAATTCTAAACGTCTAAGAGGAGTGTTTTCTAATAAAGCTTTTTCACATTTTTTTAAAGTTTGAAATTCTAATAATTCGCCTTTATCTTTAGTCATCTCGCATTTTTTAGCAATTTTACCAAGACGAT
The DNA here is from genome assembly GCA_934098485.1 of uncultured Bacilli bacterium. Lineage (GTDB taxonomy): Bacteria > Bacillota_I > Bacilli_A > RF39 > UBA660 > CAG-533. Next base: position 69,586 of record CAKOOH010000004.1, read on the forward strand.
TTTGAATAATTTCAAGATCTGCCATTATTAATTCTAAGTTAATAATTTCAATGTCTCTTATAGGGTCAACTTTGCCTTCAACATGAATAATATCATTATTTTCAAAACAACGAACTACTTCAACAATAGCGTCTACTTCTCTAATATGAGATAAAAATTTATTTCCTAAACCTTCACCTTTAGATGCTCCTTTTACAAGACCAGCGATATCAGTAAATTCATAAGTTGTAGGTACCACTCTTTCAGGAATATACAAATTTTCCAAAAATTCTAAGCGAGAATCAGGAACAGTTACAACACCAACGTTTGGATCAATAGTGGCAAAAGGATAATTTGCTGCTAAGATATTTTTCTTAGTTATAGCATTAAAAAGAGTACTTTTTCCGACGTTAGGTAAACCTACAATGCCTGCTTTTAACATACTTTTCACTTCTTTCTTAATAAAACTTTAAACTTTATTTTAACACATTTTTATTTTTTTGATTCTAAAATTTCATTTTTTACTTTTTCAAGGTCAGGTTTAACGCCTCTTTTATATAGAACCTGAATAATATCCATACCAGGGCCACGATTGCCTTCGATAATAACAGGACCATTTTCGCTTATGCCGACATCCCAACCAACAACATTAACATTATCATTTACAGCAGCAGCTTCTTTTGTCATTTTAACAATTCCGTTCCAATAAGGGATTTTAAAACCATCTACTTTAACATGAGTTATAGAGGTTTCTTCGCTTTCATTTCCTTTTTTATCGATAGCGTTTCCTTCTAATGTACCATTTTCAATATTTACTTTGACTCCCATGCCACCTTGATGAAAATTATCTACAATAGATTTACCACCGCCAATACGGGCTACGGCAAAGAGAATATCACTTTTTCCATTAATACATTTTGTTACAACTCTAACGGTATTTAAACTATCAGGATTTAATTTGCTCCAAGTTTTATCTTGAATTACTAGTTCTTCTAATAAGCAATTTTCTTTATTTAAGTTTTCATAGAACTCTTTTAAATTTTTAATCTTTTTGGTTTCGATTTTTTCTACATTAGCGCCACCTAAACCACTTATCGGTTTGCGAACTATGGCATCGTGGTTTTTAATAAATTCGGCTACTTTTTCATAACCATCTTCATATGACACAAAACTTCTTTTAGTGTATTTTTTAAAGTTTTTATGAAAGTTTACTTTGTTAGAAAAAAATGGTGCGTAATCCCAGTGAGCAGCTAATTTATAAAATTCATGTTGGTAACCGATTGTAGCATAAGTACTTCTTTCTTTAAATGATTTTTCGTAAAATTTATAATTTAAATAATCTTGCAAGCCGGATTTAAAAAACAAACAAGAAATGGCAGTATCAGCAAACATTAGAAGCGGACTTTTATGATTAGTTTTTGATAATTCCTTTAAAGATTCATAGTATTTTTTGTAGTTCCCATTCTTAGCAAATTTAAGTAAACCCATGTTATCACCTAGATAAAAGTATAACAAAAAAAGACTAATGTTAAAAGTCTTTTTATGCTTTATCACTTAAGGTAAGTGTTTTAGTCATTTCTTTTTTACCTCTAATGAATGTTACTTTAACTTTATCACCTACATTATATTTATATAGATAATATTTTAAGTAAGAAGAATTTTTAATTTCATAATCACCTAATTTGGTAATGACATCGCCTTTTTCTAAACCAGCTTCGCTAGCAGGACTACCTTTTTGAACATAGCCAACAACAGCACCTTTAGTTACTGATGAATCTAGGGTAAAACCATACTGCATCATTGCTTGGGTATCAGAAACATTTAAAGTTCCGACTCCTAAAAGAGGTCTTTCAATGGTACCATTTTTAATTAAATCTTCAGCGTAGTTTACAGCGTCTTCAATAGGAATTGCAAATCCCATGCCTTCGACGCCTTCACTTACAAGTTTCATATTAGTTATACCTATTACTTCACCATTAGAGTTAGCAAGTGGGCCACCTGAGTTTCCTGAGTTTATTGAAGCATCGGTTTGAATTACTTTCATAACCCAGTTGCTAGCGCCATCAGAGGTTGTACCAACATCAACTAAACGATCTTTGCCACTTAAGATACCTCTTGTAACAGTCCAAGAATATTCTGAATCAAGAGGAGCTCCGATTGTAAATACAGTATCACCTAATCTAGTTTTTTCAGAGGCACCAATTTCCGCAACAGAAATAATTTTATCTTCATCTATTTTTAATACAGCGATATCAGAGTATTCATCTTTACCAACTACTTCAACTTCGTATACTTGATCATTAGTGAATTTAACTTTTACTTTTTCAGCACTTGATACGACATGATTATTGGTTAGTATATAAGCGTTTTTCTTATCTACTTTATAAACAAAACCAGTTCCACTACTAGTAAGTACGCCTTTTTTATAAGAGCCAACTATTACGACAGCATCATATAATTTTTCTACTGAATCAGCAATGCCATTTTCGTTAACAGTTACTTCTTTTTCTGATTTGTTAATAATTGTTTGACTAAATAAGCCACGCTCGGCAACTAAGTAGTACATACCGCCAGCACCTAATAGTAAACATACAATTGTAATTATTAAATATTTAATCCATGAATTTTTATTTTCTTGTTTCATTTTTTTGTCCCTTCTAACAGTCTACTAATTCTTTAAAATTAGTAGGAAAACCCATTGTATCTAAAACTTTATTAATTGAGATTACATTTAGTTTACCCGCAAGAACATCAACTTCATAACTTAATTCACTTACTAATAATCTAAATTCATCATCTCTCAATAACTGTTTTAAAATAATTAGTAAGGCAAAAACATCATCTTTGCCATAAATATATTCTCCGTCACAAACAGGAATATCTAAGTAAGCATGATATTTTGTGTCATTAATTGGTTTTTGATTATGATGATCATATAATATATCTTCATGGGCACATAAATTACGATAATTTGCTAAAATTGGTAAATAGGTAATTAGTGTATCTGGTTCAATATTATATACTTCAGCGATTTCTTTTTCGTCTTCTTTTTTCATAATCATATATAGCTCGCTTACGATACCAAATGATAATACTTTTACTACAACCCATAAGGGGATATAACCATAATTATATAAATAGTGAGAAGTTGCTGAGTGCTGCTTGCCGTTAATTCTAATTTGCCTTTTCATCTTATGAAGCAAATCATTTACTTGCCCCTGTTTTTCGGGATCATGAGTAAAGTTTGACGGTTTTAAATAATCTTTTTCTCGATAACCGTAATTTTTAGATAGCTGGTATGAAAAAATACTCTTCATATTATTCTCAACAATTAAAAGATTTTTAAACAAAATATTTCTAATTTGTCTATCGAAATTAAATAAAGCATGCAATTCTCTAAAGTTAGTATTTGGAATAAACATTCGATCATTTTCACTTTTTAAAAATAAATGTCTATAGCCACTTATAAAAAAGTAGTTTTCACGAATAAGAATGTCTTTAGCAAAATCAAAATCATCAATTATCATGCCTTTATTTTGGAGAATTTCAATTTGCTCTTCAATTGTTCTAAATACCTTTGCTCTCATACGGTTCCACCTATTTTAAAATTATATCACAAGTTGCAGTTAAATTATAGCGGTATTTTATGAAAATAATATGAAAATGTTACTTATAATAATTAATTATTCCCGTGATAATACTCTGAGATAACTCTTTTTGATATTTTTCATTTTTTAATTTTTTTAATTCTTCAGGGTTAGAAATAAAACCGCATTCAATTAGTACTCCAGGGACATTTAATTTATCGTACATATAGGTTTTAGGGACTTTTTTTATTTCACGATCGTTTTTGGTGTATTTGTTTAAACTATCTTGAATGGATGATGCAATTTTTATATTTTCATTTACTACTTTCGAATAAAATACTTGCGGTCCAGAGTATTTAGCATTTTTATAGTAATTTTGATGAATAGATAAATACATATCGGCTTTAGAGTTATTAATAAGGGCGATGCGACTATCAAAATCACTTTTCTTACGATATAAAGCGTTAGGTTTACTTAAATCATAATCACCATCTCTAGTTAAAAAAACGGTTGCTCCCATATTTTCTAATTCTTGTTTTAAAACTTTACTAATATCTAAATTTAAAGTTTTTTCATCGATATTATTGTGAGATGTTCCTCTATCTTTGGAACCATGACCAGGGTCTATATAAAAGGTTTTGCCTAATAAAGGAAAGTTTAAACTTCCGGCATTAACTTTAAATATTGATAAAATTATAAATAATAATATAAGAATTATAAACACAATTTTCTTCATATTTAAATATATGAAAAAAAGATATTTTTTAGGTATCTTTGTTTAGCTTTTTGTCTAAGGATAAATTTTTATTGATGGCTTCATAATTATCTATTATAGATATAAAAGCATGGGAATCAATTATGGTAACGCCTTCTTTTAAGCGATAATAATCTTTGGTATCAATAACTGTCATGATAATTTTGTTTTTCTGATTAGAAAAGCCACCTTTAACATTTATTTCTGTATAATCGCATTCTAGTTCATTTATTAAATAATCTTTTATTTCATCAGGTTTTTCGGTAATAATATAAAAGGTTTTGCTGGTGCTGATTCCTATTTTAGATTTGGTAGACATATAAATAATAATTATGATCGCAATAGCGGAGTAAACAGCACTTTCGATACTGATTATAAATGAAGTAAGTAAAACAATTATAACTTCAAAAGCATAAGAAAATGATTTATCTTTATAAATTCTGGTACTATTAAAAACATCTTGAAGTATATCAATGCTACTAGCACTTAGGCCTTCTTTATATATTAAACTTGAACCATAACCGATAATAGCGGAACCACTGATGGTAAGCAGAATTGTTTCTAAGTTTTCAAAAGTGATAAGGCTGGATATTTTTTGTGTTAAAAGAATAAATATAGGAATTAAAAGACTAGGAAGAAGATATTTTAATGTTTTCTTTTTGCCTTCAACTATTAAGGAAATTAAAATTAATCCTAAGTTTACAATTAATATAAATAAAGCCGGATTGTAACTAGTTATATAGTTAAATAATAAAGCAGCCCCATTTATGCCATTACAGATTAAATCAGTAGGAGCAAAAAATATATTAAATCCTAAAGCTATAAGCAAACTTCCGATAACAATATTAAAATATCTTTTCATTTTTTACCTCTTTTTATACTTTTATTTTTTTAGTTTTAAATAGGCTTCCATAAAACCTTTGATGTCCCCATTTAATACGGCATCGGCATTGGAAGTTTCATAATTTGTTCTTACATCTTTGACTAGTTTGTAAGGCTCTAGTGTATAGTTTCTAATTTGACTACCAAATTCTATATTACTATGATTTTTAAGTTTATCAATGCTTTCTAAATTATTTTCCTCTAGAAGTTTTTCTAATTTACTGGTTAGAACACTCATGGCAGTGGCTTTATTTTTTATTTGACTTCTTTCGTTTTGACAGGTTACAACAATACCGGTAGCTAGATGGGTAATGCGAACCGCTGAATCAGTGGTGTTAACTCCTTGGCCACCTTTACCACTTGAGCGATATACGTCTACTCTGATGTCTTCGGGTTTAATAGTGATTTTATCAGAATAAGTGATTTCAGGAATTATTGAAACAGCAGCAAAGGATGTGTGCCTTCTTTTATTAGAATCAAAAGGACTTATACGAACTAAGCGATGAACTCCTTGTTCTCCTTTAAAGAAACCATAAGCATAAGGCCCAGTGATTTTTAAAGTTACGCTTTTAATGCCAGCTTCTTCACCTTTTTGATAATCTAGTTCATCATAATGATAACCATTTTTATCGCAAAACATTTGGTACATACGAAGAAGCATTGATGACCAGTCACAGCTTTCCGTGCCACCAGCACCAGGATGAATTTCTAAGAAACATGATAAAGCATCATATTTGTCAGTGAAAAAGGTTTCGATTTCTAGTTCATCAATGGCTTTTTTCAATTCATCATAAAGGGCTTTTAATTCGTCTAACTCGTTATTATCATTACTGGTTAAGATAGATAAAATATCTTTGATGCCATCTAGTTTGTTTTTTAAGCTTTCATAATTTTCTACACTTCTTTTTATTGTGGTTAGTTCAAGGTTTATTTCATTTGCTTTGGTAATATCAGCCCAGATGGTTTCGTCATGAAGTTTTTGCTCTAAAGATGCAATTTGTTTTTGCTTTTCATCAAAGTCAAAGTGACCTCCCAATAGTAGTTAGTTTTTCATTTAATGCATTAAAATTATTTTTTAATTCGGATATATCCATGGTATCACCTAATATGATTTTAACAAATTTTGCTGATAAAATCTATAATCACTAAATTTATTTGTTTTTAAACGCTTTAATAATGATATCAGGTATTAACAACATTTTCTAAAACTTTATCAACTTCATATCTTTTTATTAGAGTTTCTTTAGTAATTAAGGAGTTTTTTTGGGCAATTAGCAAGTCATTATATTTCATAATAATTCTTTCTTAAAAGGTATTATAAGTCTTAATTTAAACATCCATAATGGCATAGAAGCTGAAATATTTAATCTCGGGATATGATATTTATCATCTGTAATTTTTAAGTGTTTTTTTCATTATAATATTTTACTTTCTGTTATTTATAATTTCTATAATTTCGCTGCCATGAAGATTCATTTTAACGTTAGGTAAAATCTTAGCATTTGCTAGTTCATCAGGAGTGCTAGGCATTAATTCAATGATTTTTCGCATTTCTTCATCAGTAAAAATATAATAAGCTGGTACATTCATTGTTTTCGCTTTTTCTTTTCTAAAAGATTTTAATTTTTCTTCAATTTCTTCTTTATTAACTTCTATTTCTTTATTTTCATTTTCAAAAGTTTCATTTAACTTTAAGAAACCACTTGCCATTTCTAACATTCTCTTTTGACTAGTGTAATATGAACTATCTATTTTAGATATATCTTTTTTTATGTGATTTACAAGTTCATCAACCCGAATAATTTTTTCTTTTAATTTTTGAGGTGCATATTTAATATTTAAGATAGATTTGTCATTGGCAAGGACAACTAATGACTGATACCATCTATCAAAATTATTGGAAGGGAAAAACGTTTTAAATTTTGAGTTAGTCGCAAGCCAAATTTTCTTTAAAACATCGATATGTCTCATGGCCTGAGTATAAGGAGAATAAATGGCCTCTTTATATTTCTTTCCATTAAGTTCATATTCTCTTTGAAATTGGCCTTCACTATTTACGGTTATATTGCCATAAAGATTTTTACATTCTACTAAATATATGTAGCCTTTAGTTACTATAACATAATCTATTTGAGCGGTCATATCTTCATATTTTATATTGATATCATGTAAGACATACATCCCAATATTAGCATGCTTTAATTCGAAAATAATATCTTTTTCGCCTTGCAAACCATATTCAAGAAGTTTTAAATCCTTTTTAGCCTTTTCATCTTGAGGATTTTTTTCTAATAATTTCTGCAAGTCTAATATTTGATTTTCTAAATTACTATTTTCTTTTAAAAAGATTGTTTCGGTAAATTTTTTAAATAATTCCACTGTTACTCACTCCCTCTTTTTTTATATTTTAATTATAGCATATATAGCACATAATTTCTTACTTAAAGGAAATACTAATATTAGGTGGTTTTATGGCTAATATTCATAGTAATATTTCATTTGCATTAGTAAATATTCCGGTTGTAATGAATCCAGTAATAAAAAATAATGATACATCTTTTAATCAACTTCATACTAAATGTATGCATAGAATTTCTTATGTGAAATATTGTCCGCATTGTAAAAGTAATATAAAGGAAAAAGACATTATTAAAGGTTATGAATACGAACCTAGTAAGTATGTGGTTTTTTCTAAAGAAGAACTTAATAAACTTAGACCAGAAAATGAAAAAGAAATGGAAATTATATCATTTGTGCCCTTAAAGGAAATTGATCCAGCATATTTTGAAAAGAGTTATGTTATTAATATTGAAGGAAAAGGAAAAGCGTATCATTTATTTTGTGAAGCACTTAAAAAAAGTAAATTAGTGGCGATTGCCAAAACCGTTATTAGTAGCAAATTTTATTATTGTGTTTTAAGATACATAAATAATGAAATTATTATGACTACCCTTTATTTTGAAGAAGAAGTTAACATGCCTTTAGATGATGCAAGTTATAAGGTCGATGAAAAAGAACTTAATTTAGCACTTAAAATTATTGAATCTTTAAAAGGAAAGTTTGAACCACAAAAATACAAAGATGAATATCAGGATAATATTAAAAAAGCGATTAATGATAAAATTGAAGGAAAGCAAGTTAAGGGTAATAAAAAGAATAAGAAAAAGCGTATTAATGATTTGATGGAAGCTTTAGAAAAGAGTTTAAAAGATAAGTAATGAATTTGTGGAATAATAGAAATTTTACACCCATGCTTCTTAACGAAGAGTTTAAGCCTTTTGATTCAGATGAATATTTATTTGAACTTAAGTATGATGGCATTAGAGCCTTAATTTTTGCGGATGATAAAGAAGTTTATATAGAAAGCCGTAATAGAAATGATTTAACCATGCTGTTTCCGGAACTTCAAAAAATAAAAGATGGCTGTGATAAAAAAACTATATTTGATGGAGAAATAATTTGTTTAGAAGATGGAAAGCCTTCTTTTAAGAATGTACAAAAACGCGTGCACTTAAAAAATATAAATAAGATTAAAGAGGAAATGGATAGTAATCCAGCGGTATTTATGGTGTTTGATGTTCTTTTTTATGATGGAACTGATTTGACTTCGCTTGATTTAATAAAGAGGAAAAAGGTTTTAAATAAGTTTAAGGATACAGAAGTTTTTGTAAAATCAAAAGCAGTTGAAAAAGAAGGGATTAAACTTTTTAAATTTGTAAAAAAAGAAGGATTAGAGGGAATCGTTGCCAAAAGAAAAGATGGAAAGTACTACATAAATGAAAGAACAAGTGAATTTATAAAAATTAAAAATATTCAAAGGGATGAATTTTATATTGGTGGTTATATAGAAAAGGAAAATGTTCTTTCTTTAATATTAGTAACTTACGATAATAAAAAATATATTTATGCAGGAAAAGTTATCGTTGGGAAAAAGCAAATTATATCTAAAGTTTTATTAAAGGAAAAAAGAGTTAAGAATTATTTAGCAGATTTTGAAGAGGAAGCAATATTTATTAAACCTAGGATAATATGTTTTATAGAGTATTTGGAGAAAACAAAAAATGGTCATTTAAGGCACCCCGTTTTTAAAGGTGTGAAGGATATTAATTATGAGTAGTTTAAAGGATTATAATAAAAAAAGAAATTTTACAAAAACAAAAGAACCTTATGGTAAAAAAATAAAAGGCACAAAAAGTTTACGGTTTGTTATTCAGCATCATTTAGCAAGAAAGGATCATTATGATTTAAGGCTAGAACATGACGGAGTGTATGTAAGTTTTGCGATACCAAAAGGACCATCTTATAATCCTAAGGATAAAAGGCTGGCAGTCAAAGTGGAAGATCATCCGATTAGTTATGGCTTATTTGAAGGAATTATTCCAAAGGGAGAATATGGTGCTGGAATAGTTATGCTTTGGGATAGTGGCTATTATAAAGTTATTAGTGGTAGTTTTAATGATGGCATAATTAAAGTTAACTTTAAAGGAGAAAGAATAATTGGGGCATGGGCTTTGGTTAAATTTAAAGATGATAACTGGCTTTTAATAAAAGAAAATGATGAGACGGTGAAAAAGAAGGCGGGAATTAGTCAGTTTAAAACTAGTATTAAAACAGGAAAAAGCATGGCAGAAATAGCGAAACCAGAAATGTTTTCAATAAATGATTTAAATATTACAAATGGTGATAAGATTATTTTTCCGAAAGAGAAAATTACAAAAGCAGATGTAATTAAGTATTATTATGATGTAAAGAAAAAAATGATGCCTTATTTAGAAAATAGATTAATTAGTGTTGTAAGGGCTCCCGAAGGTTTGGATGGTAACAGATTTTTTATGAAGCATTTTAATACCGATTCTAAAAATTTAGGTATTAAAAAAATTAAGAGTGATAAAGAGGTTTATGACTATTATTACATAAAAAACTATAAAGGAATTCTTGAAGAAGTGCAAATGAACAGTTATGAATTTCATATGTGGGGTGCTAAAGTAAATAGCATTAATAAACCGGATATAATGGTGTTTGATTTAGATCCAGATGAGAATTTGCCAATAAGTAGTGTCCGTAAGGGAGTTAGGGAACTTAAAATAATATTGGATAATTTGAAACTTAATTCGTATTTAAAAACTAGTGGTGGCAAGGGTTATCATGTTGTTGTTCCTTTTGAATTTCCTTCTTGGAAAAAATGCGAAGATGTTTCTAAGAATATTGCTTTAGTTTTAGCGCAAAATAATCCCAAATTATTTACTTTAAATATTAGAAAAGAAAAAAGAAAAGGGAAAATCTTTATTGATTATTTTAGAAATAAAAAAGGATCCACAAGTGTAGCGCCCTATTCTTTAAGGCTTAGAGAAAAAGCATCTATTTCTATGCCAATTTCTTGGAAAGATTTAGATAAAATAAAGCCTAATCAAATTACCATAAAAAATTATAAAACTTATTTAAAGAAAAATCCGTGGAAAAACTTTTTTAATAATAAATAAAATTAATTTTTTAATCCACAATTTTTAGTTTTCCAGTTTGCAAAAAACTCATCGGCATTAATCCAATCAATGTTATACTTTTCGTTTAAATTGCAATCAGCAATTTCTTGGATGGCAAGAGCAGCAATGTAAGCATTTAAACTATTTAGTTCTTTATTTTCATACATTTCTTCTATAACCGGAAGAGCCTGCTTTCCTATGGCGATTATATTTTTAAAATATTCATTTTTGGTGTAGTCATAAGGATTTGATGAAGTTGCATCGGATACACTCATAATTTTTTCTAAATTGGTATTAATAGTATCTTTAATTTTATCTTGAGATGGCTGCTCTTTTTCTTCTGAAGCGCACCCGCATAATAGAAAAGCACAAAAGATAATTATTATTTTTTTAAATAGATTATTTTTCATATTTATAAAATCCTTCCTTGGTAGATTTTCCTAATTTACCTTCTTTTATGTATTTTTCTAAAAGTTCCGCCATTTTTTTGAAGTTATATGGTGCTAAAAATGAAGGAATCTTTAAGTACATTTTTACTATTTCATAAGCGGTATTTAAACCAATTACATCTAATATTTGAAAAGGGCCTTCCGGTGCACCGGTTCCTAAAACCCAGGCTTTATCAATATATTCAGGAGTAGATACGCCATTAACATATAAATCTAATGAAGAAAATAGAAAGGGAATTAACATGGAGTTAAGAAGATAGCCAGATTTTTCTTTTTGAAGGGGAAGTGCGATCATATTGATGTTTTTAGCAAATTCTAAAACTTTATTAAAACTTTCTTCGCTAGTTTTGTCATGCTTCATTACTTCGGCTGTATTATTTTTCCATATTGAATTAGCAAAATGAAGAGCAAGAAATTTATCAGGTCTTCCCGTGTATTTGGCTAATTTACTAGGAAGTAAAGTGGAAGAGTTAGTTACAATAATGGTACTTGCGGGAAGAATCTTTGAAAGAGATAAAAACATATTTTTCTTAATATCAAAATTTTCAGTTAAAGATTCAATTACTAAATCAGCGTTGGCAACTGATTTTTTTAAATCTAATTCATATTTGATATTATTTAGAGCACTTTCTACTTTGGCAAGACACTCTTTTTCATCAAAATTATCATAAGTAGCTAAACCCCGACACCATGCTGACATAGTCTTTCCTTCCGCAGTTCCCATTAATTTTATGGCTTTTATATATTCTTCTTTAAACGCTAATATTTTATTTTGCGTTTTTTTCATACTTTCTATACTTCGTAAATAAATTGTTACATCAAAATTACAGTAAGCCGCTTGTAAAGCGATTTGTGAGCCTAGAACGCCACCGCCAATAACAGTAATATTTTTCATGATACCTCCATACTATAAATAACATAAATGATTATAGCATACTATTTTAATAAATTTGTGTTTTGTGTCAAATATTGATGACAAGATTGTAAAGAAAAATTAAATTTTTCTAGCTTTAAGGAGTATATAATCTTCTTTATCTACTATGCTTTCTGTTATTTCTTGGAAACCAACTTTTTTTAATACTTCTTTTTCATGTTTAATAGTAAGTGGCGTATCTATGTGTTTATGATTTTCAATGTTGTTTTCTAATTCAAATAATTGTTTACTTTCTATATCTGGTGTGGCAGCAATTTTATCACAATTAATAAACTGGCCTTTTTCTTTTAAACAATTATATATTTTTTTATATAATTTTATTTTTTCATCTTTCTTAAAATGATGCAGTGCTGATGTAGAAATAACGGCATCATAATTATTGCCGAATTCAATTTCGAAAAAGTCACCACAAATGGTGATTACACGATCAGCAAAACTTCTTTTTTTTAACTCTTCGAGCATTTTTTCAGAAATATCTATAACGGTTACTTCTGCTGATGGAAATAACTCAAATACATGAATTAATTCTAGTCCTGTGCCAGCACCTAAATCTAATATTTTTTTAGTGTTTTTATCTAAGTTATCACCTAATGTTTTTTTAGTTTTCATATAAATACTATGCACATTATCATAAGAATCAATTTTTTCATTAAAGAATGTTCTTTGTTTTTGATTTCTTTCATATAAATTCATAATTACATAACTCCTTAAATTTTTTATTATTAATGGATAAGTCTTTTTACACTAGTGATTTTATTTTCTATAATAAATGGTTCATAAATATTTTTATATTTATCTATAGTTTCAATCACATCAAACCAATAAACATTTGTTAACATTCCATCTGACGGATCTATTTCTGTTCTTTCAAGTTTTCCACCTAACGCTTTTAATGTTCTATCTGATCCTGCATTATTAACATCGCATGCTAACATTACTTTATCAAGTCCTACTTTTCTTGCTTCAATCATAACCAAATATAGATTAATCTTATTATATCCCTTTCTTCTTTCTGTTGGTCTAATACTATATCCTATATGACCGCCAAATTGTAGCATTAATTCACTTAAATTCCATCTAAGATTAATCGTTCCTACAATTCTGTTATCGTTTGCCCTAATTAACAAAAAAGTTTTTCCGGGACATCTTCCGATTTTTTGGGCATATTCTTCGTTTTCAATATTCAAGCATCTTTCTAATACTTGTTCAAATGGATAACCATCTAATATTTTATCTAATGATCCGGTTCCATTTATATCAGATTTATATTTAACGAATTCATTAATATATTCTATTATTTCAGCTTTTCTTTCAATTGAAGGTTTTTCTAAATAAAATTTTTCCATAGAATTCCTTTCTAATACTCGTTTTTTTATAATTATATACTATAAAAAATAGTTCACATTATCAAGATTATGTGAACCAAATTTAAAATAATTCTTTATTAATATAGGTATTTTTATTATAATAATCAATTAATTTTTATTTTAAAACTGACCTTTATTTTCATTTATGCTAAGAACTCATTAAAAAGCCGATTTAATATTTCAGTACTTCTTTTGCTGAATTATATTGTTTTTCAACAAGTTTTTTACCTTTTTCAGACATTTTGTTATAACTTCTATTAAGTTTATCCATAACAAATTTACTTCCCTCATCAATGGATAAGTTCTTTTCTCTGTAAACCATGCTTAGTAATGAAGGAATATTATAAAAGTGTGCCATGGCATCTGAATCAGCTAGACATATTTCTTCCGGCGAAGTTTTTTCTGTCAATCTACTTCCTCGATGATTTAAAATACATTTTTTTATTAATTCGATTTTATTTTTAGGATATTTTTCTTTTAACAAAAGCTCTTCAGCAAGTTGTGCTCCGATTATATGATGTTCTTCTGTATAATTTACATCTGTGACACTTGCTATGTCATGAAGAAGAGCTGCTAAAGATACAATTTCTATATCGGCGCCATATTCATTTGCATATTTCTTTGCAAGTTCATATACTGTTTTAATATGATGGTCCCAAGCACCTATTCCATATGCATTTGTTGGAAGTTCACATCTATTTTTTACTTCATTATATATTATCTCTTCGATTGTCAAATAAATCACCTTCTTATAATTCTTTTATTATTTTATCATATTTACTACAATATTATTTTTATTATTTTTATGAAAGTTTATGTATCCAAGTATGAACCACATGGTTTAATTTATATATAATTAAAAGGCTACTATTTGATTATTATAGGTTCTTTACTAAGTTCCTTTATATTTATATAAAAGAACATTATAACAACCAATATTAAATAATGATTTTGTTATTATCAAAGTTATTTATTAATTGATTGTTTAACGTCCTATCATGTTTTTTAATTAAATATACTATGCGTCATTAAAAATAATTTTATATCTTTTATTTAGTATCAATAACTATTAAAGGTACAAGTATTTCATCATCTGTATATCCGGCATGCTGAGATTTTAATACTTCGTTTCCAACATATAATATTGTTTTATCTGTTTTTCCTATTGCTAAATAATCTCCTAATGAATCTCTAAATATTTCATTTTCTTCACCATCACCAAATAATTTTGAATCAATTACATCTGCTTTATTATATAAATCAAAATCATTAGAAAAGTGTTTCTTAAATAATCTTTCGAATGTTTCTTTTTTTTCGGGTTTTATAAAGAAATTTACAGCTCTAGGTTCTATTGAAGTATTTCTAACCAAGCATTCTACAATATCTGGATATTCTTTTAAGTCAATATTAATAACATTTTTATGGCCATGATCTGCTACCACAAAAATTATTGTATCCTTAATATCTTCACTTAATTTTTGGATTCTTTTATTTAAATCAAGAATTATATTTTTTGCTTCAATACAATCTGTTCCCAATTCATGCATTGTGCTATCTGGTTCCGTACTATAAGCATAAATATATTTTTTACCATCTTCATTACATTTTTCTACAATAATATTAAACATATCATCATAATCTTTATATGCATTATCCCCGAATGGAAATAATGTATAACCTTTGTATTGTGTTTTTTCATTAATTTCATCCATTATGGATTTTGTTTTCATATGTTTTGCTTTAAAATCTATAGCTTCTTGTAATGGTTTATATTCAAAATCTCCTTTTTCAGAATTTAAGAATGTTGTAATTGTTTTATCTATATCTTTAAAATACATATCCCAACCAAGCATTCCAGATTCAACTGGATTTAATCCTGTCATAATAGATGTAGTTGCAGCGACTGTTGTTGCGGGAAAAACAGTAGTTATATCCTTATATTTATTAGAAATAAGAAATGTATTTTCATCTAGCACTCTTTCGATAATTTTTGAGCCCATTCCATCACATAAAATTGTAACCACATTTTTAGGCTTTTTTAATTCTAAAAGTTCATCGATGTAACTTAAAGTATTATGCTTGTAATCTAAGCCAAAATATTTTCTTATTGAGCAAGCTAAATTAGTTAAACATTCATTATAATTATTCTTTACTTTCATGATTATCACCTATAATTATTATAGCATACGGGAAGCAATTAATTATACTTTCAATAATGCTCCCCATTAATATAACGACTTTATATATTTCTTATTATCGACACTATTTATTTATAAATATAATTATTTACTCACTTAAATCCGCTTTAATATCAGCAGCCATTGCTACTAAAACCCCTTTTTTTAATTTACTTAAATCGAAGTTTTCTCTGTGCACTGCTACAGGCATATTACCAATCGCAGTATCTAAATCTATTATTGTAAACTTAATAATATTATCAGCTATATTTACCTCAACATCTTTAAAATCTGTTACTTCACCTATTATAAATGAACATGGTTCGTTTGCTCCGATCATAACTCTTCCATCAGCCATCATTTTGAGGTCCATAGTAATCACTTTTTTGCCTAAAGCTGGTATATCAATTTCTTCACCTAATCCTAAAGCTTTATTTATTTCATATTCATTTTCAAACACACTTATTTGAAATGGAAATGCAGATAGATAAACATCTCTTTCTTTATTTTCTATATCTTCTGAAATTGTGTATCTATTAACTGTTTCAATATCAAAATGTTTTTCTTGGTCTAAATCATATACCAAATAGTACTCATTTGCCTCTGAAGATTCTTCTAATTTTTCTTCAAAATGCAATTTAGTCTTATGATCTGATAACAATATAACGTCTGTATCAACTAATTTAATACTATCAGCTCTTACTATTAAAGTAATTACCACTTTCCCTATTTCTTTCTTAGCATGGATATCTTTAAAAAATGTTGTCATATGTATTTTGGTTTTATCATCACTAACAAATACATTATCAGCTCTTTCTGTATATTTAGTTACAATATCAGAAAATAGTTTTTTTCTAAAGTCTTCTTCCTTATCAGCAATAAAAGAATTAAAATGTACTGGCATACTATCACCTTCCTATATAAATTATATGTATGATATGAATAAATCATAATTTTTTATTACAGTAGAATGTAATTAATGGTAGTTATATAAAAGAATTTTTACACTATTTTTTAATTTACTGTATTTTTATAGTTGTTCAACAAAAGTATCATATATTCTGATGTATCTATATGTTATTCTATTGGTTCCTTCCTTCTTTTCTTTTACAACTATATTTAGTTTAATCATTTTATTTAAAATATTATTAATAGAGTTAAAATGTACATTAAGTTCATCCGCCATTTCTTGGGCTGTAAAAACTATTTTTTTTATCATCAATGGATGCATTTTAAGTACAATACTACCATGAATATTTTCTTTTATTAGTTCTTCATCTTCATCATATACTTTATTAATTTTTTCTATTCTACCAATATTTCTTGTACACTGATCTATTACGCATTGTAAGAAAAATCTAACAAACCCATCAACATTACCATTCCTACATTCATTAAGTGCATTATAATAATTTGCTTTAAATAATTCGATTATTTCCGATAAAAATAGTATCGGTTTATCATTTTTTAATTTTGCGAGTTGTAATGTCATTAAGGCTCTTCCCATTCTTCCGTTGCCATCCTTATATGGATGGATTGATTCAAATTGAACATGAGAAATAGCAACTTTTATAAATGCTTCTTCGTCATACATATTATTCATATATTCCATTAAGTTTTCTAATAAATCTGGAACTTCTTCAGGAACGGGAGGAACAAAGGTTGCTCCTTCTTTTCCTAAACCTCTAGGGCCAATATAATTTTGAATAGAACGAATTTCTCCAGGTGACTTGTCTTTCCCTCTAACATCTGAAAGCAATATTTTATGCATAGAGTTAATCATATCAATACTAAATTTTTTATCTTTTAATTTCTGATTTGCAAAATCTAACATTCTCTTTAAATTTTTAATTTCCTTAATACTTTCATTTGAATCCTTGTAATCGATATAGTACATGTCATCTTGAGATATTTGAGTTCCCTCTATTCTTGATGATCTAATACTTTCACCTAACACTAAAGAATCAAGAAAATAATTCTGATCAAATTTAAACATTTTTAATAATGATTTATATTGCCCATATTTATCATTTGCTTGTCCTAATAATTTTATTGTTTCTTTATCAAGTTTATATAAAATTGGAAGCATTTTTGCTTTATACGGTTCCATTAAATAATCCTCCTTTATTATAAAATATCATAATTTACCAAAAATATACATTGTTTTGTAAATTAATGTATATTTTATATGTTTTCTTTACATTTTTCAATGATTTTTTGTTGTTTTTTTTAAAATGTACATATAATTTTTAGTAATGATAGAAAAAAACTCGCAAATCATTTAAATAATACCCTTTTGTCAACAGTTTATGAGCAGATTTTTTGTCTACTATTTCTTTTTTTTCTATAAACGTTTTTTCCTAGTATATAAAAAAAGCAAGTCAGACGCTATACGCTATTTAACTTACTATACATACTATTTATTTGTTACAGGCTTTTGCAAAGCATTTTTTGCTGGTTGTGCTTCTACATATCTTTTATGTCTTTTATATAATTCATAGGATGTCCAGATTAAGCCTTCCTCTTCATCATAATATAAAATTTCCCCCATTTTTTTACCTAATTTAATCAAGTCTGAAAGATTAATTCCATTACTAAATAACCCTTTTGCAAAAAATGGATATCTTTGTAAAGCAGGAGCATATCTTTGATAAATTTCTTCCATTGTTCCAAAACCATATTTTATATCTTGTGCTTTTAATTTGGATATTATTGTCATTAATTTATCGCTAATTTCTTCAACAGTCTCTTCACCTGAACAAGGAACAAAAATTGATATTGTTTCTACACCACTATGTGTAAATTTTTCAGCATTACCTGATGCGATTAGTTTTTCAACTATGTCTTTATTTTCTTGACTTAAAACATCATATGAGAACCAAATTTTACATGTTCCGTTTGAGATAGTTCCATCTTCTATAACACCTTCCGTATCGTTCATGGTTGTTGTAATATTTTTATTAAACAAATCTATGCTAGCCATTAAACAAGGTAATTCAGAATAAAATATAACGTCTTCTAAAGTTTCAATAGGGTTTCCCACACCACTTATTTCTCTTGCGTGACAATTTTTTATTTTCATCTTTGAAATTTGTTCATAATCTATTGTAAACAATTCTTTTCTAAAAGCCTCTTTAATTTCTTTCGGGATAATTATTTTAGAATTTAAGATATCTTCATAAGTTTTTGACTCATATATGCTGTCTTCTCCTAACGTACTGTTCCAATTTTGGTTGTTTTCGTATTCTTTCTTTGCGGCTTGTTCTGCTTGTTCTTTTGTTTCATAAGAATTACTTAATATTTTTAATATATTTGTTGAAAAGGCATCAAAACATATTCTAACCTCCCCATTTATTGTAACTGGTTTAAAAATAATCATTAATGGCTCATATAATCCATTTTTTAATGCAACTTTTATAACGACATTTATATCATATTTTTCTAATTCTAACATTTTATTATAATCATTTTTCAATTCTAATAAAAGATTTTTAATTTTTTCTTCTTTTTCCATTTTTAATTTCTTTTATCTCCTTCATTAATTTATAGAATAATATTTTTTTGTTTCATTTTTAACCAAAGTCTCTATAGATAAAACATTTTTTAGAATATTTTAATTAATATACGGACTATTTTCCACAACAGTTTTTGTACTTCTTACCACTTCCACATGTTCGTCCTTTTTCAGTATATATGATACTATGAAAAATATATGGAATTATAGATTTTACAAGGCTTAAAAGGTCTAAACAGATACGGTATAAATGGTACATATAGTATTATTTTTACTATATGTTTTTAGGTTAATGAGCACAAAATGTGCACAATGTTCCCATTTTAATAGGAACTGTTGTGCGCAGATATAAATTTCTTTCCTAAAAATTTTATTTAATATAGTATATTTATAAATATACTGCCGAATAAATTATACTATAATTTTAAAAAGTAAGCAACTGAACATAAAAAGAAAAATTAGTGTGAACATAAAAAGAAAAATTAGTGTGCTTAAATTTGTCCACTATATTTATACAATTTTTTTACTATTGGTGAGTATTCTACTTTTGATAAATCTTTTAATTTTTTCTCTGCAATATACTTTGTTAGATACATGCTTTGGATAAGCATCTGAAAATCATCTAGTATTTGATCTTTAAATTTAGAATCAATAATGATGATCATACTATAATACTTTTTAAGTTCATCCAATATCATTAGATCGAATTCAGTATTCCTATTATAATAAATCGCTATACCATTATAATTAATACCAAGTGTACTTCTTCCATGACAATAAGAATACTTATCATGAACTATAGGTATTCCAATACCAGATTCAACCATTGTAGATTCTAAGTACTTTGATGCGGTACTGGTATCATAGCCACTGAATATTTCATAGACATCACTTTCTAAATCAAAATTGAACGATGATTCTCCTATGCAATCTAACATTGGATTGTTTTTTCCATCTAAATAATAGTTCATTAATATACTTATAGGAATCAATGTTGCACCAAGTGATATATAACTTCTTTCTTTATCAATTGTAGCACCATATTTTAAATAAGTCACAGCACTATCATCAAATGAATTGCTAGATAACAAGTATTTTCTTAAGCCTTTTAAAAAGGATAATTCTACTCCATAATTATTTCCACTATAACTACATGCTATTACATTTCTAAATGCACCATTGTTTCGGTATAAAAAATCTCTTGGTTCACTATTTACTGAAATTATACCATTTTTAGTGTTAATAACTTTAGCACCGAATTCACTAACTACACTTGATCCACCAACACCACTAAATAATGTTGGTTCATTTAATTTAGATAATTCATTTCTAATAAATTCTAAGTCAGTATTGTCTAATGAATTTATCACCCTCGCTTTTAAAAAATCAAAATTAACTTTCATGTTTTTTTCCATAAAAAATCTCCTTTCAAGTTCAATATAACTCAAAAAGAGGTAATATTTCGTCTACTCATATTTTTCATTTAATAATTCGTACTTTATTATTCTTTTTAATTCAAAATGCCTAATGTCTTGTTTCTTTTCACAGAAAGCTGCGCAGTACCAACCATCTTGAAATAAAAACATTTCCGCTGGATCAATTATTCTTTCATTTTCACCTTTACCATAAGAATAATATAATATTTTAACTTTTCTCTTTTCTTTTATAGCTCTTGTTAATAAATTATACTTCTTACCGGTTTCCTCTTTTAAATTTAATTCTTTTTCTTCTTGCTTACTTCCTATGTATATGCCTTTAATTTTATCCTGAAGTAATATAAGTTCTTCTTTTATGTCTTTATTTTTTTCATTTGCAATGTACTTATCTAATAATTTTGCATCTTTCATTTTAAATTTTCTAACAGGCATACGAACCAATTGGTTTAATACATAACCACCATATGGACCCATTATTGTATCTATATATATTCCAGATTTTTCCAAATCTTCTTTATATACTCTAATCATTCTTTCTGAAACTTCGAGTTTATTAGAAAGTTCATTAATACTATATTTTTTTCCTGATTGTAGCAACTCTAACATAGTTATAACATTAGAAACTTTAGACATAAAACCTCCTGCGTTCATTATATCATAAATTATATGAAGACTAAGAATAAATCTTAGGCTCTTATTCCATTAGAATGTAATTAATGTTAATTTTTAGATAATTATTTATAATGTTTATATATGCTTGTATTGTATTATCACTTAGATTAACCCCACAATAATTTTTCATCCTACAATCTAAACAATCAGCAAATGACATTGTAGATGGTTTGAAAGAATGACCAACATTTGAATATTCGTTATACACTTTCATACCTGCTTCATAAGCTTCTTGTTTTGTCTTAAATCCAGACTTATTAATATACTTTCTTGTTCCACCTTGTGGAGCAATTTCAAACCTATATTGGAATAGGTTTCCTCTTTTTGTCACATGTACCTGTGCCATAAATCCTCCTTCTAAAAATCTTTAGAAAAGAGAATAAAAACTAGCTT
>CAKOOH010000005.1 GCA_934098485.1 uncultured Bacilli bacterium
ATTAATTTAGGTCAAGGATATTTTATAAATACAGGAACAACACCAAAAGAACATAAATATACATTAAAAATATATTTCAAAGAAAATGGAAAAGATCAAAACTATTTACAAGGAGCCAAATTTGCTGCCCATATAGAAATAGAATCAGGAGATAAAGCAGTAGAAGTATCACCAAAAGGATGGGATGAGGCAGGAAGTGGAACATTACTAGCAGGAATAAAAGCAAATTATCCAACTATAATGCAACCCTTAACTAATCCAGGAAAAGAAGGGTCACCGGCAACTGAAGCAGTACTAGCAGGAGCAGTTGATGATTATGGCATGAGTTATTATTTTAGAGGAAATGTAATGAATAATTATGTCCAGTTTGCAAATAAGTGCTGGAGAATCGTACGTGTAACCGGCGATGGCTCAATTAAATTAGTACTTCATAATGATAATATTGATATGGCAAGTAACCCATGTAGAATTAGAGACAACAATTCAGCCTTTGCAAGATATAGTGGAACAACATATACAACTCAATATAATGAACAATACAAAGATAATACATATGTCGGATTTATGTATGGAACAGCCGGATCAAATACATATGCCAAAACCCATGCCAATATAAATAAAAGTACCATTTTACAAAACTTAGAAACATGGTATAAAAACAATTTAGCATCGTATGAAAGCAAACTAGCAGATACAATATGGTGTAATGATAAAAGTACAAAAACTAATCAAACTATAACAATGGCAAGTTTAAATACCACAACTAATAAATTAGATATAAGTAGTGACAATTATCCCGGTTTGGGATATGGAACAAATCAAACCTTATATAGTGGCGGACAAAGATCAACAACAAATTATGTTTATAAAGATACTTCTGGTAAACGATATGGAACAGTAGGAACGGGACCAACATTAATATGTCCATTAGATAATGATGGTGGAAAATTATCAAAGTTTACTGTTTCAGATACAATAAATGGTAATGGAGCATTAGATTATAAAATAGGATTACTTACAGTGGACGAAGTATTATATGCTGGAAGTATCGATTGGTTTGGATATCAAGCATTAAATTATTCTAGATCATCAATAAATAGTTATTTAAAAGAAAATGCACTCAGTATGTATTGGTCCTTTTCGCCTCATAGCTTCAATGGTGATGCCTGCATGCTTTTCGTGTGGGACTATGGCAGTGTCTACTACAGTTATGTGGCGGGCACGAATGCCCGTCTTCGTCCGGCAGTTTCTCTTACGAGCGCAACGACGATATCTGGAGGAAATGGCACCTCATCAAATCCGTTTGTAATAAATTAACATTAAAAATGTAAAATATCGTCTTTTATACCATTAAAGTAATTTATAATAATTTAAAAAGTGCATAATTATGTACTTTTTTATTAATTTATAATATAATATTAGTCCAAAGAAAAATTTTTTCTTTGAATATATAGAAAGACGTGGTATAAATGGAAGACATTTCTAACCAAACAATCGAAAAAGTTTATAATGAAACAAAAGAATTTTTAACTGCAAGAAATACCAGTTTTACAGAAACCTTATCTGATTTTTATTTACCATATTTTGCTGAATATGAATCAGCCTCTATAAAAAGAAAAATTGAAAACGGTGTAAATAGTTATTTAAAAGATCATCATTTTAAAATCAATCTTCCTAGATTTTCTCTTAGAACTTGCAATGTTATTGATAGAGACGATGAAGAACCTGCGAAAAACGTTATTTTTACAATTCCTACAAATATTGAATATCGAGTTGGTGTTGGCACCTCTGAAATAACTTCTAAAAGAAAACAATTCAGTATTTTATTTAACAATTCAGGAGTTGTATTAGAAAGAGATTATTTTGAAAATTTTTACGGATATGATGCTTTTGTATGTGACGGTAATCCTAGTAGCGGTTCATTTAATGTATGGATTAAATCCGATGAAAAATATTTTGCCGTATTAAGACAAAATGCGGAAAGATTAAAAACTACTTTAGAAAAAGTTACTGTAAGTGAAATACCAAAAGGTGTAAAAAAAGTTACCGTAAAAAATGAATATGAAAATTTAATCTCCTTCGATTTAGATTTTAATACGAATAAAGATGATAATTTATTATGCTTAAATTTAAAATGTACGTTAACAAATAAAAATCATTCTAAAACTTATTACATTAAAATTTTAGGCGGTAGGTTACAGGCTTATTATTTCATTGATGATATAAAAGTAAATCTTTTAGAAAACCCTAATGAAATAAAAAGATTTTATGATGATGCTATCAGAGCATTAGATAAAGCATCTATTACCAAAGAGGCATCTTATGACTTATTTATTTTAAAAAGAATTCTTGCATATTTCTTTGAATGTGCTGCTAAACATAAAATACTTTTATCAGCAAGTGAATTAAAAGTTAAAGAAGTAAGTGCTGTTCAAAAATGCGTTATAGAGCATGTTAAAAACCTTGAAAGTGCTATCCCTGTTCCTTACTTTAGAGAAAAAATTCAAGAAACTGTTGATAAGTATACTAAGAAAAATAATAGTCCTCAAATAACATTTTATCAAAGAGAAGATTAAAAAAGGCTTTAAAATATTTCATTTATTTTATATAATTAAAATAGGTGGAATATGAAAAATATAGTAGATTTAAAATATTATAATAGTTATGTAAGATTCTTTTATGGTAATTATAAGAAATTATTTAAACCAAATGATTATATTGAACTTTCTTGTTATGATTATAATGGCAATTACCCAGTTTGGTCTAGTTATGATTATTTTATCTATAAAGCCATAACAACAAAAAAGTTAAATTCAGATTTATTTACGGAATTAAATAACCTAAAAGCTGAAAAAGACTATTTTAATGATTACAAACTTATTAAAAAAATTAATAATAAATATAAAGAAATTATAAATTTTATTGAAGCAAATACTAATTTAGTATATGGCTTAGATTATGTCGAATAAAGCTGATAAAAAAATTTATCAGTTTTTAAATAATAAAAAAAGAGTGAAGTTTAAAATGAATATAAATGTTAATAGAGTAAAAATCATAGTTACTGTGCCTAATGATAATATCGAAGAAGTTAGAGATGCTTTATTTGCTCATGGTTCCGGTGTTATCGGTAATTACACTAACTGTTCATCAGCAACTAAATCTATCGGCACTTTTAAACCTACTATTTCTTTACTTGATGAAAGTTTCTTTCTAAATAATTAAGAATAAAAATTCTATTTAATTTGCTCTTTTATTTATAAAATGCCTGTGTTAAAATACAAGTTATGAGTTATATAAAAGGTAAATTTAAAAATGCAATATTTGAATCAGATACCGGCTATAAAGTTGGTCTTTTTAGAGTAAAAGAAACTGATGACTCTGATATTGAAGTAAATAAAACAATCACTTTTACTGGTTATTTTGCTAACGATTTAAATAAAGAAGACGTCTTTATCCTTTATGGTGAATATATATTTCATAATCGTTATGGCTACCAGTTTAATGTTAAATCCTACGAAAAAAGTCTTCCGGAAGGAAAAGATGCCATTATCGAATTTTTAACCAGTTCTTTTGTTAAAGGCTGCGGTGAAAAATTAGCCGGGCAAATATATGAAACATTTAAAGATGACACATTAAATAAAATTAAAGAAAACAAAGATAATTTGTACTTAGTTCCTAAAATGACCGAGAAAAAAGCAGAATCAATTTATAATTCCATCATCAAATATTTTGCTGCCGATAAAGAAATACTAACCTTAAAAGAAATGGGCTTTTCTGTTAAAGAAACTATGAATTTATTAAACTCTTATGGCAAAAAAATTATTGATATCATTGAGCAAAATATTTATTTATTAGTAGGAACTATTGATTTTAAAAAATTAGATAGTATTTTTATTAAAAATAATGATTTAATCGATGAACGCCGCATTAAAGCTTGCATCATTGAAAGTATGAAAGAATTAACTTTTTCTTTAGGTGATATTTATTTAAAAGAAGAAGAAATTGCTGAATACTTAGGTAAAAATTTTAAAATTCACGAGCCCATTAGCGAGTTTATAAAAAAATTAATCAAAGAAAAAGCTATCATGGATCAAAACGGTCATTTATATTTAATGACTGATTATCTAGATGAATTATATAATGCCACATCAATTGCTGAACTAATGCAAAAAGCCCCTCATAAAATTACATCGTTTGAAAAAAATATTAGTATTGTTGAAGAAGAACTTAATATTAAATATAATGATGAACAAAAACAGGCCATCAAATCTGCTTTAACCAATAATATTAGTATTATTACTGGTGGCCCTGGCACGGGTAAAACAACCATTGTAAAAGGAATTATAAAAATGTATAGTTTAATTAATAAATTAAATGATGCAGGCCTTGAAAGAGAAGTAATGCTTTTGGCTCCAACCGGAAGAGCGGCTAAAAGAATGAGTGAAACAACTCGTCTTCCCTCATCAACTATTCATCGCTTTTTAAAATGGGACAAAGAAAATAATATCTTTGCTATCAATGAGTTAAATCCCTTACATTATAATTTATTTATTATTGATGAAACATCTATGTTAGATAATCACTTACTAGCGTCCTTT
The DNA here is from genome assembly GCA_934098485.1 of uncultured Bacilli bacterium. Taxonomy (GTDB): domain Bacteria; phylum Bacillota_I; class Bacilli_A; order RF39; family UBA660; genus CAG-533. The sequence goes on from CAKOOH010000005.1 coordinate 4,599, forward strand.
TTTAAAGGAATTACGCTAAACACCCAAATCGTTTTTGTCGGTGATGTTCATCAGCTTCCTTCAGTCGGCCCTGGCTTAATTTTAAGTGATATGATAAAAGCAAATATTCCTCATATTATGCTAGAAACCATCTATAGACAAAGTGAAAACTCTTATATTCCTTTTCTTGCTAAAAACATTAAAGACGTAAATACTTTAGAAAACTTTAATATTAAAACAGACGATTATAGCTTTATCAGTGCTAATAATGATCAAATAAAAGATTGTATTAAAAAGATCATTTTAAAAATGCTAGATAAAAATATTAAGAGCAATCAAATTGAAGTTCTAGCCCCTATGTATAAAGGTGAAAATGGAATTGATAATTTAAACATTTTACTTCAAGATATTTTTAATGAAAGCACAGTAGGGAAGGATGAAACCCATATTGGACCTATTACTTATAGGGTAGGGGATAAAATTCTAAACTTAGTAAATGATTTAGAAAATAATATCTATAATGGTGATATCGGTTATATTGAAGAAATAAATATTGAATCTAAAACTGACTTTATGATCATAAATTACTACGGACGTAAAATTAGTTATAAAAAAGATGAACTTATAACTATAACTCATGCCTACGCTATGAGTATCCATAAATCTCAAGGATCCGAATTTGAACATGTTATTATGCCAGTTAGTACTAATTATAGCCGCATGCTTTATAATAAATTATTATATACTGGTGTATCTAGAGCCAAAAAAAGCTTAATCTTAGTAGGTTCTTATGATGCCTTTATCAAATGTATTAATAATAATTATAGTTACGAAAGAAAAACTTCTTTGCAAACAAAAATAGAGAATATTTTATCTAAAGCCGGTTAAAATAAACTTGAGGTGATATTTTTGAAAGATTCACTATTAATGATGATCGGTGCAGCAGCCGGCATCGGCTTATACATTGGTCTAAATGACTTAATGAAAGATCGAAAATCTCTAAAGAAGAAAATGAATCATTTAGTAGATGATGCTGCTGATTTAATGAATATGGATTAATAAATATCTATATTTAAAACTTCATACGTATGGTATGAGGTTTTTTCTTTATAAAAGTATAATAATTTTTAAACTTTACAAAATAAAAATATGATTAAAAAGGTTAAATATAATAATTTAATAAAGACAGTTTTAATACTTCTAACTATTTTGTTACTTCTAGAAATAATTAGAAAATGTAAAATTATTGGTTTTTGCTGCACTCTTATTAATTTAATATCCCCATTATTCTTTGGTTATGCCTTAGCCTGGTTAATCAAACCCATTATGCTAAAGTTTAATAAAAAATTAAGTGACAGATTAAGTGCTATTTTAACATTTTCTTTCCTAATTGCGATATTAACCTTATTTAATTACTTTCTTATTCCTATAATTATTAAAGAAATAAAAAACATCATTCCCGAAGTAGTTAACTATTACCAAAATATTCCTGTTAGATACACTAAAGATATTAATATGCCGGCTTTAGGTAAAAAAGTTTTAACCATCTTATCAAACTGTACTAGTAATATTAAAAACATTATTTTAAACGCTATTTATAGTATTTTTATCTCTTATTATTTTTTAATTAGTCATAAAAGAGTGAGCCAGTTTATATCTAAATATCTGCCAGCATCCTTAATTACTGAAATTAGCTTAAATTTAAAAACTTTTGTAAAAAGCACCATTATTGATACAGGTATTCTTTTTATTCTAAGTTTAATATCTTTTTATATCGTTAAAATGCCATATGCCTTTTTATTTGCTATCATCATTTCGTTAACCAATATCATTCCTTTTATTGGGCCTTATATCGGTGGCATTCCTGCCATTTTAGTTTCTTTTAGTGTTAGTACTAGATTAGGAATAACTTCTCTTATAATTATTTTTATCCTTCAGTTTATCGAATCAAACTTTATTCAGCCTTATATTATGAGTAAATCCCTAAAAATAAATCCAATTATCATCATAATTGGACTTATCGTTTTTGGTCATTTCTTTGGCATTTTAGGTATGCTTTTATCAGCACCTTTAACTTGCACTATTAAAATATTAATTAATTATTTTAATGTCCCTAAGAAAGTTCTGCATAAGTAAATTTATCATACTCATGATTATCAATTTTATAACTTTCTAATTTTTTAGTGTTAATTAAATAAAATTTATGAAGTAGGGTATCCTTATCTGAATTAAGAGCGACTGGATCATCCCAAGTTAAATCTATATGTAACCACTTATCATTAACTTTAACGGCATTCCATACATGTGTAAGAGACGCTACTTTATAATTAGGAACATTTAACTTATTTAAAAATAATGCCATTGCATCTGCATAACCACCACATACAGCATAACCTTGAAGTAGGGGACCATATGCAATATTAGATTTATATGTACTATTATTATTAGCTCTTTCTTGATCATATTTTGTATTATTAATTATATAATCATGAATCGTAAGTATCTTATCATCTAGTGACATATCATCAGTAATAATCTGACTATATATTTCATTAACTTTATGTATAACTGCTTCAATATCATCATTACTATATAATTTTGTAACCTTTACATTAACTTCTCCGACTGAAGAATATACCACATTAATATTACTAAAGTTATTAAAAGGGTGAACAAAATTATTAATATTTGTAAGCAGTGTATCATCCTTAATTATCGATTCTGTATCTGTTAAACAATCTGTATATTCTTTAGGACAATAAAAAGTAAAATTAGTATAACCATTATTAAGTATTGAATAAAAAATATTCTTTAAATCCTGTTTACTATAAGGAATAAAATCTTCACTTTCTTGAACAAAAGAATAACTAATATTCTTATAATATTCATTTTTTTCAGGAATAACTAATTTGGGTTTATCTGAAAGTAACTCCGCAAAGTAATCCGTTATCTTATCTATATTTAAAACTGCTAAGGCTATAAAACCTAAAAGTACTATCCATTTAATTATCTTTTTCATATCTTATCACTATAATAATGATAGCAAATATCTAAAAAAAAAGAAACGATTTAATTCATTTCTTTAACTTTTTTATTTAATCTTGCTTTTTGTCTATCACAAGTGTTCTTTTTCATTAATCCTTTACTAGCACATTTATCAATATTTGCTAAAGTAGTTTTTAATGTAGAACTTGCTTTTTCTTTATCATTTTCTTTAATAGCTTTTTCTAGTTTTTTCATTCCATTTTTAACTCTTGAAGTATAAGAAGTATTACTAGAAGTTTTGATTTTATCAGTTCTTACGCTTTTCTTAGAACTTTTAATATTAGGCATAGTTTACACTCCTTCCTTAAATACATTATTGATTGTATCAAAAACTTATGAAAAAAGCAATTAAAATCTTGCTAAAAGCATTATTATTTGTTATTATTGATATAGAAAATAGAGGTATGTGTCATGTATATAAATAAATTACTAAAAAAACAATTATCTTTATCTGCAGCAAGCCTTTTTTTAATCGTTTTCGTGATATTTGGCTCATCATATGCCTTATTTGAAAATACTCAGATAGATGATAAAGAACAATCAATGAATGTTGGAAATTTAGTTGTCGCCTTTACAAAAGACTTTGATTCAAGTACGTCTTTATCTGATTCTGATGCGATTGATATAACTCTAGATCCAATGACCGATACTGAAGGTTTAGCTCAAACTAATAATACATATACTTTTACAATTCAAAATACAGGAACCGTTGCTTATGAGTATTCAATTATATTAGCGGATAACCCTGACTATTTACCAGGTGGTAAAAACTATGATGCTAGTAAAGTTGTTATAACTAAAACTAGTACTAGTGGTAATCCTACTTGGGACAATATTCATATGAACTTAAAAAGTTATAAAGGTAAAACTGGAACTATAAATAGCACTAGTACGCCTTTTCTTAATAAAACATTTAATCTAGGAAAAGATACCACTAACGGAACAATTTATACGTTTGTAGTAAACCCTGGTGAAAGTAATATTTATAAACTTCAAACATGGCTTGCTTATGATACAACCTTACCAAACAGTGCCATTGGTTCATTTATTCATTTAAATATTAAAATTGATGGCTACGCAAGTGATAATGGTTATCAAATTACTAATTTAATATCAAATGGTAGTTTTGAAAATAGTACTACCGGTTGGACTTTAGGTGCCGGTCTTAGTTTATCTACTACCCAAAAGAAATACGGAAGTAATTCTATACGAAATTATCAAGCTGCTAAGTATGTAAATGCTAGTAAAGCTTTAATAGCATCTCAAGCAAATCATAAATATTATTTTAGTTTATGGATGTATACGGCTGCGAAAGGAAGTTCATCTCATTGCTATAGCGAGGTAAATGTAGTCTATGATAGTACCAATCATTATAAAGGTGTATATCAATATAATCTTAACAAATTAGAAAAGCTTGGAAGATATATTAACGATATTACCGGTTCCGGAAATATGAATTTCATGGCTTGTAAATATGATGGAGCAGATAAAGCCGAGGACTGTTACTGTGATGGAATTGTATTTGTTGATTTAACTGAAACATTTGGTGCTGGTAACGAACCTGATAAAACATGGTGCGATGCTAATATCGATTGGTTTGAAGGTAGCAAAGTAATTTATAAATATTAATAGGAGGAATAAAAATGGAAGATAACTTATTATATGAAAGTGAAGAAGAAAAAATAGCAACCAGTAAAGTTCTTGCTGCATTTAAAATTAAATCAGTCAATGAACAAATAGATACTTATGTTGCTGAAGTACTAAAATACGCAGTAAAAATTGACGATGTCTTAGAACAAAACAATATTGAAAAAAGATACTTAAATAGAGTTAGCACTGTATCTGATGGTGTTGACTATTTAACTTTTGATGAAGATTTAAAATCATTAGATTTTAGAATAAAAGAAGTAATTGAAGATTTAATCAAAAGAATAAATACCAGATTACAATTAATTAATGAAGCAAATGAAACATTAAATAAGATTCATGCTAATTATGATTTAAATAATATTAATTTAGAAGAAGCAATCAAAACAGCAAAACTAACTGAAGAAGAATTAGTATAAACGAAAGGAGTATCATCATGAGCGAAAAAGAAAAACTTGATAATTTACAAAAATTATTACAAGAAAGAAATATAAACATTTCTGATTTTGCAAGAGCCCGCATTAAAATTTTTAATGGTGAATTCGATAATTTTGTAGATAGTTATGACACTTTAAATGCTGAAGTCAGTTCCTCTTTAACACCATACAATTTTGAAGATGAAGTAATGGCTTATGCTCATTCGTTAGAATCTATTTTAAGAAAAGATCCTCTTTTTTTCAAAGATAATTCTAAAGGTGTAATAACTGATTTAACAACTAAAATTCAAGGATTAGCAACTAAATATATGCCAATCTATATGTATAATCAGTTGCTTGCTCAAAGAAAACAAATCGAAGAAGAAATTGTTGATATGACGAAAAGTTATGTCTATTTAAGTAAAGATACTGCTTCTAGTATAACCGCCAGAAATAATACTTTCTTTGATTTAATTAGAGAAGAACTAAGGAAAAGAGAAGAGTTAAAAGCAAAAATTGCTGAAATAGATTCTAAAACTAGCGCTCAAGAAGAATATGTATCAGGTTTTAATGCTGAAGAAAGAACCCAAAGTTTAATGGGAGATACTCTTTTAATTAATAGTATTATTTTTAGAATGAATTTATCAGAAGATACTAAGAATGCTGTCGCGTCTATTCAGTCATCTTTAAAAGATAAATTATCCAAAATGAAAACAAACAAGGCAAAGGCTAAATTAGATTTAGATGCTCTATGTGCTGATTATGGCATTACTAATTTAGAGTTTAGACCGCCTCATATTATAATAAATAATGACACTAAAACCGTTGAAATAAAAGAGTCTCCGGTCAAAGAAGCACCAAAACCTTCCAAAGTGAGTGAACCAACCGGCTATGAATTTTATGAAAGAAAGCCATCTAAACCTGAAGCACCTAAAAAAGCCGAAGAATTATATAAAGAAAAAATAAACGAATTACAAAATCCAGAACCTGAATTTCCTGAACTAGTTGCTAGAATTAAGGAAATGAAAGAAAAAAGAAAAGATGCTGCTGTATACATGGGAGTTAAAGAACGTCAAAACCGTGCCTTTGGTCTAGAAGAAATGACAAATTTATATTCTGAAGATCATAACTTTAAATTAGGCGATAAGATTGTATTTAACAGTTTCGTTCCTGGCAAATTCGTTAATAACCCCGATTATCGTAAATTAACTCCAGGAGAAACATATACATTTGCTGGCTATAAATTTAAAGATGGAACATTTAATAAATATATTATGCTTGCTGAAATACCTAATGCGGCATTTGATAAATATAGTTTTGATGCTTTAGTATTAGAAAATAACCAGGAAAAACAAGTAAGTCTATAGTTTTTATTGATTTAAAAACCATTAACAATTATAATAAGTATCAAAAAGAAAAGAGGAAGATGTAATGGCATTATCTGAAGAAGAAAGACAAAGAATTAGAGAAAGACTTGAAAAAGTTGGTAGACTATCGGAAGAGGATAGACCAAAACTAACTAAAAAACAAAAAGATTTAATCAAAGAAGAATCAGAAAGAATTAACAGTTATAATGAAGCCAATAGAGTAAATAATAATGATGCATTAGATATTACTTTACCATTATATTTAATTAATAAACTTAATGAAGCCGGTTTAAAAACTACTGGTGATTTTGGCTTTTATATGGATTATTGCAAAAATAATGGTGTATTAAGTACCGATGATATTGATAAATTGTTAGATAGAATACCCGAAAGTAAATCTAAATTAGAAGAAGCAAAAAATAATTTGGCTAAAACAAAATCTAGAGAATATATGCTTCATAATGCTGAAAGTATTTTAGAAGATATTTCTGCTATTGAAAGTTTAGTAAAAGCACAAAACTATGAAAAAAGATATAATCCTTATACGGATATTACTGGTGCTAGTGGCTTAACTGGTTTTGATACTGATCTAAGAGCTCTTAAAAATATTTTAAACGCTAAAGCCTTTGATAAAAGTGCTGAAGCAAATATTGAAAGACGCAAAAAAGAAGCTGCTGATTTAAAAGCAACTATTGCTGAAGAATATCGTAAAATAAAAGATTTAGGAACTGATCCTAGCAATATTGAAGAAATTAAATCTCGCACCATTAAATTTAACGAACTAACAAAAGGGTATCATAATGCTCAAAATGTTCTAGACAAGTTAATCAAACAAAGCGAAAGAACTAGTTTATTATCTTTTGATGATATAACGCGTGCTCAAAATTTAAGTAACCAAATATATGATTCTTTAAATTTTGCTAAAGTTTATGGATTTAGCAGTCCTGAAGTAACGGCCTTAAATAGTAGTTTTGAAGAGTTAAATAACGATTTTTCTTCCTATCGAGAGTTGATAATAAATGCCTCAAATTTAGAAAAAGAAGTAAAGAAAAGGGAAAATGAATTAAATAAATTATTTGCTTCCTTAAGTGTAAATGGCGCTGGGGAAATAGATTTAAGTAATGTAAATAAAGTAGCAAGTAACCCTGAACCTAGTAAAACTGAAGCACCAGCCTCAGAACCAATAACAATTAATCCTGCTGAAAGTCTAAACGAAGAAGAAATCGAAGAAAAGAAAGTTATATTTATTGGTTTTAATAATTCTATTGAAAAAATAGATCGCTTCAAAAGTCTTGAAATAGGTGAGACTTATACTATTAAAGAAGAAACCAAAGACCTATATACTTTTAATGAGGTAATTGGTTACTATCCTAAATCATCATTTATGACGGAAGAAGAATTTAAAAACATGTATGCTCCTGGTAAAACCGTTTATTTATATGTACCACAAGAAAATGTTGATTTAATAGATGATGAATTAGAATTAAATACACCTTATACTATCAAAAGTGTAGATAATGATAAAATAACCTTTAATGAAATCAGCGGAACTTATCCATTAATGACTTTTGTTATTCCAGAAACTTGGAATTGTATCGGTTATTCATTAACAGGTCTAAGAACAAACGATCCAAAATTCGAGGAAAAACTAGGGGATATTTATTATCCAAATAAAGACTTAAACAATACAATAGAGGGAAGTCCTAAAGTTGGTGAAAAATTACTATACTTCGGCTTACTAAAAAATAGAACCATTCCTTATTATCCTGGTTTAGCCTTTTTAGAAGAATATACAATTAAAGAAATTATTAACATAAATGGCAATAGATTCTTCCGTTTTAATGAAGTAGATGGAACATATTCTGAAGAAAGTTTTATTACTAGAGAAGAACACAATAAAATATATAATGATGGTATAAAAGCTGGAAAAACTGTTTTATACTATCCAGTTGACACGGAAAAAGCCGATCCAAACCTAAGATTAGGTGCTGAATACGTCATTAAAGAAGTTAAAGATGGAAAAATATATTTAGAAAATAGTGATAAAGAATACAGTATTCATGATTTTTATCCTTGTGTATGGAAAGACATTGTAATTCATAATTTAACTGGGAAACAGCCTATAGAAGTGGAAAATTTTGAACCAATCCCACCACATGGAGAACCTGATGATGACTTCTATGTGGTATATAAAGGCAATGCCCCTAAAGGTTTTGAAGATTATTACGCTATTTTAAATAAAGGTCAAAAATATAAAGTTGTTGATGAAACTGGTATTTATTATGAAGTTGAACTTCCAAATAATGACACTTTAAAAATTTTAAAATCATATGCCTGTCCATTAAAAGAATGGCAAGAAAGAGATAGTTTTGTCATATATAATGGTAAAATTATCAAAGATGCTGAGTGCAAAATTAAAGATTACTGCGAGCTAAATGCTGGACAATCTTATAAAATTATTGATACAACCGAAGATGGTAAGTATTATATTATTGAAGGTTTAGAAAATAAAAAGTTTCCTATATCTGCATTTACACCACTAGAAAAATGGGAAACTTTAAGTGAAGATGAAAAAGAGCAAATCAAAAACAGTCCTAAACCTCATAAAGTAGTTAATGAAGAAACTAAAGCTAAAGCATTTACTCTTACTTCCTTTGCACTTGCTATCGCCGGATTAATTGCCGCTGAAGCATCACCTGCTTTAATTACTGGCCTAGTATTATCAAGTGTTGCCATTGGTTCAATCGCTTGCTACATAAGCAAACTAAGAAAAAAAGGTAAGCACATTGAACGTCAAGAAATAATCAAACCACTAGTTCAAAAAATTAAAAATGCCTATAATGGAATTAAAAATAATGTCAAAGAAAAAACAAAATTTAAAAATTCTTTAAATGATATTATTGATGATGACTTAAAAGGCGAATTAATAACTGAAGGTTTACCTGAGGAGATTATTGAAGGCGAAATCGTTGACACTAACGAACAAGTTAAACAAATGTAAGAATAGAAGGGAAGATTATGAATATAAAACCAGGAAGACATAAAATTATTAAAGAAGAAATAAAAAAACAAAAAAACAAAAATGCTGCTTATAAACTAGCAGTAGCAATGGCCGTTGTTGGTATAATCACTCCTACCGGAATAATTATTAAACTCGGTATGGTCGCTCTTCTATCTTACTTACATAAATTAAGAAAATCTGGTGTTATCAAAGAGGACTATGACGATATTAAGGAGATTATGGATGATACCATTGTTTCCACTATCCCTAAAGGATTTATTGAAAAATCCGAAGATAAAGAACTGGAAAGCACTGTTGATATGTGGAACACTGCTACATGGGAAGGATATTATAAACCAGTAGTAACCTACACAACCAAAAGGGAAGAAAGTTATGGAAGAAGGATTGCGTAAATGAAAGAATTAGAAAGAAAATATATTACATTAGATAATAATGAAAGATACGAAATAGTAGATGAAACAACTCAAAATGGCTTGAAATATTATTTTGCTTCACTAGTAGATGAAAATGACACACCTTTAGTAAAATCTTATATCTTTGAAGAAGTTATAGAAGATAGCGAAAAATATGTTATCCCTGTTACTGATGAAGAAAGATATAATGCCTTGGCAGCAATATTCATATCAAATTTCAATAAATTAGTAGACGAAGAAGATTAATTCTTCTTTTTTTATGTATATTTTAATTATATCTAGCCAAATTAATAACAAGGAGAGAAAATATGAAGAAAAAAATTAGTATATTTAGTTTATTATTACTTGTTACTATGTTATTTGGTTGTACAATGGGTAATACCCCTAAAGCAAAAGTTGAAACATTATTAAATAGGTATCAAAGCAAAGATACTTCTGTTATTGGAGAACTAGATGATTATTTAAAAACTTTAACTATCGATGATACAAATTATGATGATTATAAAAATGTATATTTAAAACAATATGAAAATATGAAATATGAAATCAAAGATGAAAAAATAGATGGCGATAATGCTACTGTTGTTACTCAAATTGATGTATATGACTACTACAAAGTAGAGCAAGATGTAAATAATTATATCGCTGAAAACCCAAGCGAATTTGCTGATAAAGGTATTTATAATCAAGAAAAAGCCTTAAAATATAAAATTGATAAACTAAACACAGCTAAAGATAAAGTACAATATACCATTACATTTAACTTAACTAAAGTAAATGATAAATGGACCATTGATACTTTAAGTACCGAAGATTTAGAAAAGATTCATGGCACATACGCTCATTAATCTTTTTTTAATTTCTAAAATTTTTACTTTAAGTATTGTCATCTCTTTGCTATAATTGTAACAGTAAGGTAGTGTGATTTTATGAGTAAAAAAAATATGATAATATTAGTAAGTGTTTTAATTTTCGCAATGCTATTAAGTTTTGGCATTTATAAAAAATTAACACTTAAAAAAGATTTAAGTTCTTCAAAAGATAAAGTCATATCAGTTATAACTTTAGATATAAATCCTAGCATTAAAATAAGTTTAAATGAAGAAGAAGAAGTAATTAACTTTGAAGCTTTAAATGATGATGCTAAAGAAATTTTAGTAAACTATCAAAACAAAAAATTATCTACTGTTATGGAAGAATTTGTCTCTAAACTAAAAGAAAAAGGATATACTAAAGATAAATTATATATAATAGTAGGTGTAACTGGTAAATTTGATAAAGAACGTGCTACAACGTTAATAAGTGAAGATTTAACTAAAAATGGTGTTAATTATGAACTAATAGTGCCTAAGCAAACTAAAGATGCCAAAGAGTTAGCCGAAAAATATAATATAACTGAAAGTAAAGCATCATATATTTCCAAAATTATAACTGAGCATCCAGAAGTAAAGATTGAAGACTTAAAAGATATGAACGTAAATAATATTGTTAAAAAAGAAAATGAACTAAGTGCGCCCGTAACAACAACCACTGCATCTCCCACAACCACCACAACGAAGGCAAAAACAACAACTACTAAAACAACTAAAGCACCAAGTAATAATTCCCAATCAAGTGGTTCTCAAAGAAAATGTGATAATGTAAATTATGCTTTAACAAATGAAGAAGCCGCAATTAAGGCTGCCTCTTTAAAAGGAGCTACTGTTATGAAAAATTATTGTAGTATTCTAATGCCAGAATCATTTGTAACTTTAGCATCAGATGGTAGTTGTGCTTATAAAGTAAGTTTTAAATATCGTACGGAAAGTTGTGTTTACTATATTAGTGTTGAAACAGGAAACATCTTAAGTAGTTCTTGTGAGCCAGCTACTCTTAATGCCGGAGAAAATCAGTGTATTATAATGGATAATCTAGGCTTAACCAAAAGAGAAATGCTATATATTTCAAATGAAAGAGACTTAGGTAGTGAATTCGTTTCTGATGTTAAAGACGTTTATGGCACCCCTAATGAAAATGGAGAAAACTTCATCTATGAGTATCATGTTTCCAAAACAACTGGTAAAATTACTGAAAAGAAAATAATTGGTATCGTAAAGTAAAATTATTAAAAGGATAAATATTAATAATTTATTATTTAATCGCATAGTTATTACTAGGTGATTTATGATAAAGAAAAAAATATTATTTATCCTTTTATTTTTATTTATGCCCATAATAAATGTTAAAGGAGAAGAACTAAATTTAGCTGCCAGTGCCGGATCTGCCATTCTAATTGAATCAACAACTGGCAAAATTTTATATGAAAGAAATGCTCATGAAAAAATGGCGCCTGCCTCCATGACCAAAATTATGACTATGCTTTTAATCATGGAAGCTATAGATGAAGGTAAAATCTCCTTAGATCAAAATATTAATATCTCTGCAAATGCGGCCTCTATGGGTGGTAGTCAAGTCTTTTTAGAACCAAATACCCAGATGAAAGCAAATGAACTAATTAAATCTATCGCCATTGCTAGTGCTAATGATGCCGCCGTTGCTATGGCCGAAACTATAAGCGGAACTACTGATGCATTTGTTAAAAAAATGAATGAAAAATGTAAAGCCTTAGGTTGCGAAAATACCTCATTTGTAAATGTCCATGGCCTAGATGATCCTAATCATTATAGTACTGCTAAAGATATGTCCTTAATTGCAAGTGAATTACTAAAACATGAAGACATCTTAAAATATACAAGTATTTATGAAGAATACTTAAAAAAGCCAGATGGATCCACTACATGGATGGTAAATACCAATAAATTAATAAGATTCTATAATGGTTTAGATGGTTTAAAAACTGGATATACTAAAAATGCTGAATACTGCTTAACAGCAACTGCAAAAAGAAATGGTATGAGATTAATAAGTGTACTTATGAAAGAACCAACTAGTCAGGTAAGAAATAGTGAAACTGTTGAATTATTAAATTATGGTTTTTCTAACTATAAAATCAAAACTATTATTGAAAAAGAAAAAAGTTTAGGAGAAGTTGAAGTTGTTGATGGCAAAAAAGAAAAAGTTATGATTAAACTAAAAGATGCCGCTACTGCCTTAGAAAAAATAAATGACGAAAAAAACTATAGTTACAATATCAATGTAGACAAAATAAAAGCACCAGTCAAAGTAGGGGATGTAATTGGTTATTTAGAAATAACCGAAAATGGAACTATAATTAAAAATGTCGATATAACTGTAACTGAAAATGTTAATAAAGCAAATATCTGGGACTTATATAAAAGATATTTTAAAAAAGTATTATCAGGTAATTAAAGATTAATTAGAAAGTATTAATATACTTTCTTTTTTAAATCTAAATAATCTAGTAGAGATAGAAATAAAAAACTATCTCATTTTTATGGTATAATCGTATATGAACAAAGAATTAAATTAAAGAAAGAATGATATTAAATGAAAGTATTATTTATAGGAGCGGCGGTCATAAGCAATGAGTGCTAGAGAAGAATTCCTTCTTTTAGACAAAGAATTTCAAAAATCAAAGAAAAAATCTAAACTTGAGACTAAAGTATATGATAAATTAAGATTAGAATTATTAAAATATGAAAGTGAAGAAAATCTTCCCCATTAAATAAGAATTAATAAATAAGAGGTGTTTTAATGTATACAATAATTGATTATTTAAAATTTTATAGTAATGCTTCATTGAATGAAGTTAAATGGAATAATATTGATAATCTAATGGCATCCATTATAGTTTATTTACCAGTTCCATCATTTAAAGAAAATAAAAGCATAAAAGAATTATCTGATTATACTACAAAAAATGAAGCAGATATTCGTGGTTTCACGGAAACAAAAGCGGTCGAAATATTAAATATTATTAAAAATAGTAAAAGATATAAAAATATTACTATTTCTAACTTTATTAATATTAAAAATGAAGACTCACAATTTGGTGCTTGTATCATCAAAACTGATCAAGAAAAAATTATTAGTTTTAAAGGTACTGATCGCTCTTTAATTGGCTGGCTTGAAAACTTTAGACTTATGTATGAATATCCCACTTATACCCAAAATCTAGCCATTAAATATCTAAATGATAATATATCTTTTATGGATAAAGATATTTATGTAGTTGGTCACTCTAAAGGTGGTAATCTTGCAATGGCAAGTGCCATGGAACTATCTGATTCAAAATTTAATAAGATAAAAAAAGTTTGTAATTTTGATGGGCCAGGATTTAAAAAACAAGAATATGAAAGTAAGAAATTTAAAAGATTAAAATCAAAACTCTTAAATGTCATTCCGACCGGATCCATTATTGGTACTATTCTTTATAATGATAACTATAAAGTTGTTTCAAGTAATGAATATGCTTTTGATGAACATCATCCAACATCATGGAAACTATTTGGTCAATACTTCGTCGAAGGTAAATTATCAGCCATCAGTAAACAATTTCATAAAAATACATCAGATGGATTAGAAACCCTAGATAAAGAAAAACTTAAAAAGACTATTGAAACAAGTTTTAAAAGTTTTGAAAAAGAATATTCAAGTGATTTTACCTCAATTTCCTTTAATGACATTAAAAACGTTTATACAAATATGAAAAATGTCGATCCCGAAATAAGAGATTATTTATTAGTTTTAATGGAAGAATTAATAAAATATTCATAACTCGTTATTCTAGGGTAGCTATAGATTTCTAACTTAAAAAAATCATAATTTACAAAATAATATAATTGTGTTACATTATTAATGTAAATTATTTAAAGAAAGGAGTGAGATTAATATGAAAAATTTACAAGTTATAAATAATGCAGAATTAATCGCAACTCCTAACTTATTAAACTTTTAGGAATATTCTTTTATGATAATAAAATTAATTCTGTATTATGCAGAATTTTTTTGTTAGGAGGATTTTAAAATGATAATAAAATTAAATTTTATGATAGGGCTGCTCTAGCTATAAAAAATAAAACAAAGAAAGTAGAAATTAGAGCAAATAAAGATAATAAAGAACATGATTATAGTAAATTAAAAGAAAATGATATTATAGAGTTTAACAGTAAGAATTTAGGAATATTTTATGTAAAAGTTAAAGAAGTAAATCATTATGAAACACTTGAGGAATTATTTACTTTAGAAGGAACAAGATATACAACTTCATCTACTAATAATAAGGAAGAAGCAATCAAAAATGTAAGTAAATTAGATGGATATGAAGATGCTATTAAGAAAAATGGCGTATACGCTGAATATGTTTTAGTAAATGTATTTGCTTATAATGAAAAAGCGATTAGATTTTATGATAGGCATGGATATCATTCAAGAATGTATACAAATATAAAGCAAATAATGAAAGATGGATTATAATGATTATAATTAAAGAATTAAAAAAATACTTTTTTACATATTATAATAGGAGAAGTAATGAAAATAATTGAATTAAAAGAAGCAAAAAATAATTGTGGTGGCAAAGCCTATGGATTATATAGGCTAATACAAGCAGGTATAAATGTACCTGAAGGATTTGTTATTGAAGACTCACAATCATTATCAAACGAAAATATTTCTGAATTAGAAAACAGATTAAAAGAATTAGATAAAAATGATAAATTAGCAGTTAGATCTTCAGCATCTAATGAGGATGGAAATATAAAATCATTTGCTGGAATCTTTGAAACAGTATTAAACGTCAAAAATGATATCAATGATGTTACAAAATCTATTAAAAAAGTAAATGATAGTGCTAATACTGATAAAACCAAGAATTATTCGAACAACAATTTCCAAATGAATGTCGTAGTGCAAAAAATGATAAACCCTAAAATATCAGGTATATGTTTTACAAATGTAATTGATTTCTCTGGTAAAAGATGTGTTATGTTTGAATATGTACAAGGAATTGGAGAAACATTAGTTAGCGGTAAATCAAATTCAAATAGAATAATTGTTAAATATAATAATGATAAATTAGATTATAACCATGCTAGATTAGAAGGAAGTTTAATAAACTTTACTGGTTTTGAAGCATTATGTAATTTGATAACTAAAGCAATTAACAACTATGATAAAAATCTAGATATAGAGTGGTGTATAGATGAAAACAATGTAGCATATTTATTACAAGCAAGACCCGTAACAAAAGAAATATTTATTGAAAAGAGTAGTGATAGTAATAATACAAATACAATAGTTGCATCAAGAGGATGTGTTGAAGCCGAAACATATGTAATTGATTCGAATTTAGACTATGAAAAAGTAAAATATGAAATAGAAAATTTTCCTGAGAATAAAATTTTAGTTTGTGATTATACAGAAACATATTATCTTCCAGCAATGAAAAAAGCAAAAGGAATAATCACAAATACAGGCTCAGCTTTATGTCACGCGGCAATAGTATCAAGAGAATTAAACATCCCATGTATTGTAGGATATGATAACGCAACAACAAAATTTAAAACCGGAACTCTAATCAAATTAGACGCTAATAACAACTCAATTTCTATAGGAAATGAAAACATGTTAGTATCAAAGGAATATAAATTAAACTTTGGAGAACTTGATTGTTTTGATAATTACATTGAAATTGTGATAGATAATACAAAGATATTTATCGAAAATACATTTGACGGAATATATGTTCATAAACCAGATAGATTAACTAATTCGGAAATTAATGAAATTGAAAAATTTGTTAGAAAAACATTTGGTCAAGTAGCAATATTTTCATCAGATGAAAATAAATACTTATGGATTAAAGAAGTAAATCGTTTTCATAAATTACCTTATTTTTCAAAATATTATGAACATGTAAAAGATAGTGCAAAAAATTTTAATGAATCGAAATTAACTAAAATTCAAAAAAATTTAATTACAATGGCAAGCCAATATTTAACATATAAAAAGACATCAAAAGATACAATATTAAATATTTTTATAGATGAAATTATCGCGTCAATAAATGAAATATTAGATGGAATAATCCCCTTTGGATATCCTATGTATGAATCTTATGTTCAATCATTACAATTATTAGAAAAAGAAGGAAAAACATATAATGATTTATTTGGACATATTTTATTTAAAAATGAAAAATTAATAAAAATTCAAAATTTCTTACACGCAGTTTCAAAAATAAAAGACGAAAGCTATCAAATTGTATGGGATATGGGAGGAAATGATCCGGATTATTTTGAAAAAAGAGATGAAAAAGTAAAACAAATATTAAATAAAAATAATCTTGACGAAGATTTTATGGACATATTTTATGAATTTTATCTTCCTAAATACTATGAAAAATTATTGGAGATAGTTGAAGAAAACGAATTATAACTTATCAATCACAAATAAAAAATGAAGAAGAAAATTTTTGGTATAATATAAGAAGTATGAATTTACAATTGATTCAACTTTTAGTTTCGCCAATTAAGCCACTTAGACTATTTATTAAAATATAAAACATTGTATATTAAATTTGGACAGCATCTTTAATATTGATACTGTAATACCATCTAATTTAACTAAATCATCTTATTATGCTATTTATACCAGAAATGCCCAAAGTGATGATTATACTAATTTAAATTGTTATGTTTTTTACTATTCTAATAAAGCAGGTGATAAAAATATCCGAGTAGCTTTTTCCAATAATGGCACTCCAATAAGGGACTATCATTTTGATGAAAGTAGTGCGAAAAACTCAAATATTAATAATCATGATTTATTAATTTATCAGTATAAAGGCATTATCAAATAATAAAAAAAGTAGTTAATTAGTTTTCTACTTTTTCTTTTTTTTCGCTTTTAATTTGGCAATCGCATTTCGAACAAACTGCGCTTGGGTTAATCCTTCTTCTGCAAGTAACATATCAAGTTCTTTCTTTTCTTCTTTTTTTAAATTAATTTTAAGTGGTGAATAATGTTTTTTCTTATATTCATTTATATACTCATTTTGATTAAATTTCTTTTTTTCGTCTTTAGCCATTTTTAAATCTTCATCCTTTCTTTTCATAAGTATATCACATTGGGAGGGTAGTGTCATTAAAATAATAACATCATGGATTGAAACAAAAGGATAAATTTAATATCACTACTAAAAAATAGTTTTTAAAAAGAGTAATTTTATATTTAAAGTTTTTTTAATGAATGTGAGGTAAAAAAAGTTTTCAAGTACACTTAAATGTGATAAAATTTAAGTGTGAAAGGAAAAACGATATGGAATATGAAAATAAAATTTTAAATTTATTTAAAAATGGTTATTTAATTACTAAAAATGTTACCGATAATAATATTCCTAGGATTTACCTTACTAAACTTATTAAAGAAAATAAAATAGAAAGAGTAAGTCGTGGAGTATATATTAAAAAGAATGTTTTAGTAGATGAATTTGTCGTATTACAAAGCAAAAGTAAATATGCCATTTATTCTAATACAACAGCACTTTATTTACATGGACTTTCTAATAGAATTCCTATTAGATATGATATTACAATTAAAAGTGGGTATAAAGGTTCACTTCAAAAAGAAGATAATGTTAATTTATTTTATACAAAAAACGAATTATTAGATTTAGGAGTTATTAACTATAAACTAAATTCCGGTAATATTATTAAAGTTTATGATTTAGATAAAACTATTTGTGACATTATTAAAAATAAAAAGAAAATAGATGCAGAAATTTTTAATAAAGCTATTAGAGAATATTTTTATAGTCAAAAGAAAAATACTTTAAAACTATATGAATATGCTAAAAAGATGAATATTTATAATAAGGTAAGAGATACTTTCGAGGTGCTTCAATGATTAAAAATAGGGATAGTTTAAAAGCAAGAACGTCTAATTTAGCTAATAAAACTAATATTCCTAATAAATATTTAATTCAAAGCTTTATGTTTGAAGCTTTATTAAAAAGAATATCAATTTCTAAATATAAAGATAAATTTATAATTAAAGGTGGCCTCTTATTATCATCTATCTTTGGTGTAAACTTAAGAAGTACTATGGATTTAGATACCACTATAAAAGGATTATCACTGGATAGAGAAACCATTATTAAAGTTATTAATGATATTATTAGCATTGAAATAGACGATAATATCAAAATTGAAATAGAAAATATTAAAGATATTAGAGAAGAAGAATTATATTCGGGTTTTAATGTCAATTTAAAAGCCGAATTCGATGGTTTGAAAACTAATTTAATGATTGATATAACTACAGGAGATGTTATTACTTATAAAGAAGTTGAGTTTAAATATAATACCTTATTTGATAATGAAATCATCAATATTATGACTTATAATTTTGAAACTATACTAGCAGAAAAATTTGAAACAATAATTAGCAGAAATATAGATAATACTAGAATGAAAGATTATTATGATTTATATATGTTTGTTAATTTAAAATGGGATGATATTAATAAGGATACTTTAAGAAAAGCAATTATAAACACCGCTAAAAATCGTAAAACTTTAGATTACATAGATAATGCTAGTAAATATATAGAATTAATTAGTGATGACTCAAGATTAAAATCTCTTTGGAATAGTTATAAAAGTAATTATGATTATGCAAAAAATATAGAGTTTGAAGATACAATATATGCTATTAAAACAATTGGCAAAATTGTTACATCAGTCGGAATTTAAGTGGTAAAAAGTGAAACTGGCTAAGAAAGAAACTAAAAACAACCTTCGAATATAAAAAACATATCATAAAATTAAAGAAGAAACGTAATCTTCTTTCTTTTCATAAGTATATCACATTGGGAGGGTAGTGTCATTAAAATAATAATGTAGTAATTTTAAAGTATATATATTATTAATATAATGAAAAATACTAAGAATCATGGTATAATATTTCTAATTTAATTTGATAAATAAAGGAGGTATTTAAATGGAAGAAATAACCTATAATAAAGTTGAAGATGAAAAAAGCCCCAAAATAAAACAGTTATATTGGGATATTGCCTTTGGTCTTCAAGACGTAGATGGATTAAAGCCATCTAAATATATGATTGAATTATCAAAAGAACATATAAATGGGCAAAAAACGTATCATGAGGTTAAAGAAGAAATTACCTCTTATTATAAGATAAATTATGATAATCATGCTGACGATGATGAAGAAGAAGCTGATGAAGTTTCTATCGCAATATACCAAATACTTAATAATAAATCTTTTAGATTTGATTATTTAACTTTAAAAAATTATCATCAAAGATTATTTTGTAACTTAAATAAAGAAAAATATAATCCGGGCGTTTTTAGATTGTATAACATAACTAAAGACGAGCCAATTTTAAATGGTGATACAGTAAACTATCAATCTTATGATATGATTGAAGAAACTTTAAAATATGATTTTAATGAAGAAGCGGCTCAAAATTATCTTGAGTTTACTGAAGAACAATTAATAAATCGTATTTGTGAGTTTACATCTAGAATATGGCAAGTACATCCTTTTCAAGAGGGTAATACAAGAACTACAGCTATTTTTATTCAAAAATATTTAAATAGCATTGGATTTAAAGTAAACAACGAATTATTTAAAGATAATTCCCAATATTTTAGAAATGCTTTAGTAAGAGCAAATTACACAAATTATAGTAAAGGCATAAGTGCTGATACCAAATTCCTAAAAATGTTTTTTGAAAATTTATTATTATATAAAAATAATGAATTAAATAATGATGATTTAAAAATATAAAAATCACATTTTTCCTTAAATATGCCGAAATTCTCTTTAAATTTTTCTAAATTGTGCTATACTAAGTAAGTAAATCGAAGAAAAAGACAAGTAAAATTTAAACCGGCTTAAAGAGAGTCAAGATATGGTGGAACTTGATAGCACGTTAAATTTGAATAACACTTTGGAGTGATGTATTGAAAACTAGTAAATACATTCGTATAGATGCGTTAAATCTTAAAGTGATCTACAAATGTAGATAAATTGGGTGGTACCGCGGAATTTAAACAGTGTTTCGTCCCTTGAGGATGATATACTGTTTTTTATATATAAAAGAAAGGAAAAAAAATTATGGATTATGTATTTTTAAGCGATTTATACGCAAGTGAAAAAGAATATTTAGATAAGGAAGTAAAAGTAAAAGGTTGGATTAGAAATCATCGACCTCAAAAAGAATTTGGTTTTATTGATTTTTCTGATGGCACTTGTTTTAAACATTTACAAATTGTCTATACAAATAAACTAAGTGACTTTGACAAAATAACTAAATTACATAATGGTTCTAGTATTGAAGTAACTGGTGTATTTACTCATTCTGAAGGAAAAGGGCAAGACTATGAATTAAAAGCAAACTCTATTACTCTATTAGGTGACTGTGCTGAGGATTTTCCATTGCAACCTAAAAAACATAGTATGGAGTTTTTAAGAAACATTGCGTACTTAAGACCTAGAAGTAACACTTTTCAAGCCGTATTTAGAGTAAGAAGTGTTGCCGCTTTTGCTATTCACAAATACTTTCAAGAAAAAGGTTATATATATGTTCATACACCACTATTAACAACTGCTGACTGTGAAGGCTCAGATCAAATGTTTAAAGTAACCACTTTAGATTTTGATAACTTACCAAAAACTGAAGATGGCAAAGTGGATTTTAGTAAAGACTTATTCAATAAAAAAACCTTTATAACTGGCTCTGGTCAATTACATGGGGAAACATTTGCCCTAGCATTTAGTAAAATTTATACTTTTGGTCCTACTTTCAGAACTGAAAACTCTAATACAAAAACTCACGCTAACGAGTTCTGGATGATTGAACCAGAAATTGCTTTTGCTGACATTAATGATTTAATGGACATTGAAGAAGACTTCTTAAAATATATTGTTAAATATGTCCTAGATACATGCCCAGATGAAATAGATTTCTTTGATAAATTCGTTGAACCAGGCTTAAAAGAAAAATTAGAAAAAGTTATTAGCAGTAAATTTGTAAGAATAGACCATAAAGACGTTATTGATTTACTAAAAAACAGTGGCGAAAAATGGGAATTTACTCCTGACTATGATGATGACCTTGCTAAAGAACACGAAAAATGGCTAACAACTCATTTTAATGGCCCTGTTTTTGTTAAAAACTGGCCTAAAGACATTAAAGCATATTACATGAAATTAAACCCTGATGGCAAAACTGTTGCGGGAGTTGATTTAGAAGTTCCTGGTGCTGGTGAACTTATTGGTGGCTCTCAAAGAGAAGAAGACCTTGAAGCACTACAAAAAAGAATGAAAGAAATGAATGTTGACGAGTCATTAATCGATTGGTACATTAACTTAAGAAGATACGGAACTTGTGTTCACTCAGGCTTCGGCATGGGCTTCGAAAGATTAATTATGTATATAACAGGTATGACAAACATTAGAGACGTATGTCCATATCCTAGAACCCCAGGTAGTTGCTTATATTAGAAGATAACCTTAAATTATCTTCTTTTTTTGTTTTTGCATCTAGTAACCTTGATTTTTAGCGCCTTCGGTAGTAAAATCTTAATAACATTTATAAATAATAATAACTTAAATATTAATTTTCTTAGGGGGAGTTTATATGGCGAATATCACACTACAAGATTTAATTAATAATATTAAATCTTACAATAAGGAAGAAGTAGAAATAATCAAAAAAGCCTATTACTATGCAGAAAATTTGCATGCCGGTCAGTATCGCCAAAGTGGGGAGCCTTACATAACCCATCCTTTAAATGTTGCCTATATACTTAGTCAAATGCACGCTGATAGGGACACCATAATCGCCGCTTTACTCCACGACACCCTAGAAGATACTTCTGCGACGCTAGAAGATATTCATCATGAATTTAATGATACCATCGCTCATTTAGTTGATGGTGTTACTAAACTTTCCAAAATGAATTTTTCATCTAAACAAGAAAGAAATGCTGCTAACACCCGTAAAATCATAACAAGCATAACTGAAGATGTTAGAATTATCATAATTAAACTAGCCGATCGCCTTCATAATATGCGCACCTTAGAATTTAAATCTTCTGCCAAGCAAAAAGAAAATGCTCTAGAAACTCTCGAAATATTTGTCCCTCTTGCTTACTATATTGGTGCTTATAATCTAAAAAGTGAATTAGAAGATTTATCATTAAAATATTTAAATCCCGACGACTATCAAAGAGTCAGTGAAAAACGGGCTTTAATTGAAACCAAATATGAAAGTATTTTAAAAGAAATGCTCGAAAATATCGACTTTTTATTAAAGCAAAACAAAGTGCCTCATGAAATAAAAATGCGTCTTAAAAATCTTTATGGCATTTATAAATCTCTTATAAGTGGCGTGAAACTAAATGACATCCATGACTTAGTAGCCTTACAAATCATGGTAGAAACAGTAAACGATTGCTACCGAACTTTAGGCCTAGTTCATCAAATATATCATCCTATCAATTATGAATTTAAAGACTATATTTGCAATCCTAAACCTAATATGTATCAGTCTTTGCATTCAAATCTATATGTTCCAACAAATCATATTGTGCAAGCCCAAATTAGAACCTTTGATATGGATAAAATTGCCTCATATGGTCTTACCGCTTACTGGGATAAACTAAAAGGCAAAGCCAGAGATGCCATGCAAGAAGACTTACGAACTAAATTTAAATTTTTTAAAACTTTAACTGAAATTGATGAGACTTTTTTAGATAATGCTGACTTTGTAAGCCAAGTTAAAAAAGAACTACTATCTGGTACCATCTGTGTTTACACTTCATCTGGAAAATCCATTGAAATGCCACTAGGTTCTACCGCTATTGACTTTGCTTACAGCCTAAGTACTGATATTGGTGATACTATGGTAGGTGCCGTTATTAATGGTAAAACAATGCCTGCTGATACCGTTTTACAAAATGGTGATTACATAAAAATCATAACCGATGCTATGTCATTTGGCCCTAAAAAAGGCTGGGTAGATAAAGTTATAACTACGGCTGCCCACCGAGAACTAATTAAATTTAAATAAAAAACTAAGGAGAAATTATGAAAAGAATCTTAATTATTGAAGATGATAAAAAACTTGCTAATGAATTAAAATACCTATTAAACACTCACGGTTATGATGCTGATAAAATAGAAAGCTTTACCGGAAATATCGTAGATGACATTATCGCTTCTAGATCCGATTTAATCTTACTTGATATAAATCTTCCTTTCGAAAGTGGCGAAACCATCTTAAAAAACTTACGCAAAACATCTAATACACCCGTAATTATGCTAACTAGTAAAGTAGGGGAAATAGATGAAGTCTTATCCCTTAGTTATGGAGCCGATGATTATATTACTAAACCGTATAACCCCACCATTTTACTTTTACATATCGAGGCCATTTTAAAAAGAACCATGCCTAAACAAGATATCATTAACTATAAAGGCGTGACAATAAACCTAAATAAAAGTTCCCTTACTGATGGCATCAAAGAAATACCTCTAACTAAAAGTGAAATGATTATCTTTAAATATTTACTAGATAATCAAAACAAAATTGTTTCAAGAGATGCTTTAATGACCGCCCTTTGGGATAATGACGACTATATAAATGATAATGCTTTAACTGTAAATATCAGTAGGCTAAGAGGCAAACTAGAAGCATTTCACATCGAAAAAAATTTAGAAACTAGAAAAGGGCAAGGTTACATCTTATTATGAAAGCATCTTTATATTTAAAAGATAAAATTATTGAAATATTTATCTTTCTTCTAACCATTATTATCATAACCCTTTTCTTTGTCGCCTATAAAATGCCAGTATCTTTAATAATTATTACTCTTATTATTATAAATGTTTTATTTATCACTTGCTTTATGATAGACTATCAAAAAAAGAAAACCTTTTATAACTTTTATCTACTTACTTTAAATAGATTAGATCAAAAATATCTAATTTTAGAAACTCTCACTAAGCCATCTTTTTATGAAGGCCAAATTTTATATGACAGTTTATATGAAATAAATAAATCTATGCTAGAAAAAATAAATGCCTATAAAGAAAATGTTAATGACTTTAAAGAATACATTGAAACATGGATTCATGAAGTAAAAATTCCTATTGCCTCAATGGAACTAATGCACTTTAATCACCAAGATAAATTAAGTAAATCCCTAAAAGAGGAAATTGATCGCCTTGATGATTATACTGAAAAAGTTCTTTATTATGTCCGCAGTGAAAACGCTGAAAAAGACTATCTTATCAAAAAAGTAAACCTAAATAAAATAATTCATAACGTACTAATCAAAAATAAAAATATTCTTTTAGAAAATAAGATCGATGTCATAACCGATAATAAAAGCACTTTCGTTTTTAGTGATGCCAAATGGTTAGAATTTATTATTAATCAAATTTTAAGTAACAGCGTTAAATATCATAGTAAAGAAAACCCTTATATTAAAATAAGTATTACCAAAGAAGATAATTTAGTTTTTTTAAATATATATGATAATGGGATAGGTATTAGTAAAAAAGACTTACCTCGCGTATTTGAAAAAACTTTTACCGGAACAAATGGTCATCAAAATAGTAAATCTACCGGTATGGGACTTTATATTGTTAAAAATTTAATAAACAAACTCGGTCATCAAATAACTATTTCATCTAAAGAAAAAGAATATACTAAAGTAACCATAACTTTTGCTTTAAATGATTATTATCATCTCTAATATTACAAAATTGTAATATAATTGTAAGATTAAAATAGCGACAAAATCGCGTTTTTTTTATAAACTATTCTGGTAAGGAGAGAAAAATTATGGAAAATATATTAAAAGTTGAAAAAGTCGAAAAATACTACGGGAATAAGTCAAGTCTTACAAAAGCTATTGACAATATTTCTTTTGCAGTTAAACCCCAAGAATTCATTGCCATAATGGGCGCCAGTGGTTCGGGAAAAACAACTCTTTTAAATTTAATCTCCACGATAGATAAAGTAACTACTGGCCATATCTATGTTGATGGAGAAGACATCACGACCTTAAAAGGCAACAAACTAAATGCCTTTCGCCGTGAAAAATTAGGTTTTATCTTTCAAGATTTTAATTTGTTAGATACTTTAACGGGATATGAAAATATTGCTCTTGCTTTATCAATTTTAAATGTTCCTCATAAAGAAATTGCCAAAAGAATTGAAGATATAGCGGAGAAACTAAACATCACAAAAATACTAAATAAATATCCATATCAAATGAGCGGTGGCGAAAAACAAAGAATTGCTTCTGCTAGAGCCATTATAACTAACCCCAAATTAGTTTTAGCCGATGAACCAACCGGAGCCCTAGACTCTAAGTCATCTAAAGCTTTATTAGAAAGTTTTGAATATTTAAATGAAACTTTAGCATCTACAATTATTATGGTAACTCATGATGCATTTACTGCTAGTTACGCTTCCAGAGTAATCTTTATTAAAGACGGCAAAATATTTAACGAATTAATTAAAGGAGACGCTACTAGAAAAGAATTCTTTAATAGTATCATTGATGTCGTTACTCTTCTAGGAGGGGATTTAAATGATGCTTTGTAAGTTATCAATAAATAACCTAAAAAAGAGTTTTAAAGATTACGCTATTTATTTCTTTACTTTAATCTTAGGTGTTTGTATATTTTATATATTTAATTCCTTAGATAGTCAAACCGCGATGCTTAAAGTATCATCTTCAACTAGAGAAATTATTGTTTTATTAATAAAAGCCTTATCCGGTGTATCCGTATTTGTCTCTTTAGTTTTAGGCTTTTTAATCATTTACGCATCTAGATTTTTAATTAAAAAAAGAAAAAAAGAGTTTGGCGTCTATCTAACCTTAGGAATGAGCAAACGCAAAATATCTTTAATGCTTTTCCTAGAAACCTTACTGATTGGTATTATATCTTTAGTAATTGGACTACTACTAGGAACTTTTATATCCCAAATAACCAGTGTATTTATCGCTAATATGTTTGAAGCTAATTTAACTAATTATACCTTTACATTCTCAAAAAGTGCCGCTTTAAAAACTATTATGTATTTTGGCGTTATCTACTTAGTTGTCATTATTTTTAACACGGTAATTATTAATAAATGTAAGCTAATTGACTTGTTATCATCAAATCGTAAAACCGAAAAAGTAAAAATTAAAAATCCTCGTGTCTGTGTAAGCCTGTGTCTTCTTTCTATGATTATTTTGGGAGTTGCTTACTATATGGTAACTGGTGGCATAAATAAACTAATGGATTATGATGCATCAATTCTTTTACTACCTATATTTCTAGGCGGCCTCGGAACCTTTTTATTCTTCTTTTCGGTATCTGGCTTATTTTTAAATATCTTTAGCAAATTTAAATCTCTATACTATAAAGAATTAAATGCTTTTACCTTTAAACAAATAAGCAGTAAAATTAATACCATGGTAGTATCTATATCTGTAATATGTATTTTATTGTTTATGACTATCTGCATATTATCAAGTGCTTTTTCCATTAAGAATTATTTAAATGATTCTATAAACAAATATGCCCCAGCAGATTTCGAATATGAATATTTTGCAAATGACATAGAAGATATTAATAAATTATATGAAGAAAATGGCGTTTTAAAATATTTTAAGAATTATGTTGTCATAGATAATTACACTTTTGAAGATTTTACTTATGAAAAACTATTTGATAAATATTATGATGAAATTTTTGCTAAATATGGCATACTAAATGTTACCTCATCTGTAGAAATGATTAAATTATCTGATTATAATAAACTTGCGGGTATTTATCACTTTACCAAAGAAAGTCTAAAAGATAATGAATTCTTAATTTCTTGTAACTTTAAAGAAGAAACTTATAATTACTTATTAAGCAAAACTAAAGAATTTAAAATTCTTAATCAAACTCTAATCAGCAAAAGTGATAATGTCATAGATAGTTTTATATATATGGGTGCTAATCCTACTAATGGCGGTTTTCTAATTGTTCCTGATCATGTTTTAGAAAAGGCTAAACCAACCTATAAAGTATTAGTAGGGAATTTTATCACCCAAGATAGTGAAGAACAAAGAAATTTAATTACTAAAATTAATCGCCTTCATTATCAAGATTCTTTTTCTGTTAATACTAAAAATGATATTAAAGATTCATCAAATGGTTTATCTGTTATGGTAACTTTTATTGGTTTATATCTAGGTATTATATTTCTAATTTCATCATCCGCTATCTTAGCCTTAAAGGCCTTATCCGATGCCATTGATGATAAAGGTAAGTATCTTATTTTAAGAAATATTGGTGCCGATGAAAAAGATATCAATAAATCTTTATTTAAACAAACTTTAATATTTTTTATGGTACCGCTTTCTCTTGCTATAATTCATACCATTTTTGGTATTAAATTTTGTATGATTATTTTAAATTCCATGGGTATTAATAATCTAATCAAACCAATATTTTTAACCTCACTATTTTTAATCTTTATTTATGGTAGTTATTTCTTTATTACATATTTATATAGTAAAAATTTAATTAAAACAAATCGTTAAAAAAGTCTATGATTTCCACTTCATTTGGGTAATACCATAGACTTTTTGTATGCAGAATATTAACTTGACATGGGGTGGGGTTATTAGTACAATTATATAGAAAATATCGGGGTGAATTAAGTATGAGAAATTTTCTATATAAGAGAAAAATAATATATATAATTTTAATTGTAGTTGGGATTATTGCATTAACAGGAACAACTTATGCGATATTTACAACAACGACCACTCAAGAAGGCACAAATACAATTAATACTTTAAAGTGCTTAGAACTAACATTTTCTAATCAAAGTGATGCGATTAATTTAGATAATACATATCCTATGAGTGATGAAAGAGGAAAAAAGAATACACCTTATACATTTACTTTAACTAATAAATGTGGTGCATATGTGGAGTATTCGCTAGGTCTAGCCATAAATACAAGTAATACTTTAGAAAATAAATATATAAAAACAATGTTTTCTTTAAAAAATGAAGATGGTGAAACAGTTCTTTTAACTGATAGATTAGAAGGAAAAGATTATGAAGGAAAGAAAACCTACATTCTTAAAAATGATGGCCTAGAAAATAATGCTAGTAAAGACTATAAACTAACATTATGGATTGATGAGTCTTTAACTAATTCACAAATGAACTCAGATTTTAAAGGAAATATTATATTACAATTAAAGGCTACAAAATCACCTATTACAGTGGAATGTGATAAAGGGGATAACTCAGTAATTATAAATAAAGTTTCTTCTCAAAGTGAAGCCGTTTTTACTAAAAATTGTAAAGTTGTAGGAACCGCTAAGTATGTTAGCAGTGATGAAGTACTTGTATATAAAGTGAAATTAGAAAACAGAAGTAATACTTATGAGGGGCTTGGTTTAAGTTATAGTCTAAGTAGTACCAATACATCAAATAATGGTAAAATTATGCCAAGTGTAAGTAAAGAGTATATTGGCACCGATGATGTTATATTAGGTAGTGGCATAATCGAAGGTGGAACTACGGTAGAACATGATTATAATTTAAAGATCTTTTTAAATAATATTGGAGTGCTTTCTAGTGATGTATTAAGTTCTGCATTTAAAGGACAAATAAAAATAGAATATAGTACAGCACCTAAAGAACCAACAGGGTGGAGTGAAGCAAAAAGTGGAACCTTACTAGCCGGAATAAAAACTAATAATAATACATATACGCAGTTAATTACTAGTCCTGGAAAAGAAACATCTTCTAGTAGTGAAGCCATCTTAGCCGCCGCACCCGATGATTATGGTATGAGTTATTATTATAGAGGAGCCGTAACCAATAATTATGTAGAGTTTGCAAATAAATGCTGGAGGATTGTAAGAGTAACTGGAGATGGTTCAATCAAATTAGTTCTTCATAATGATAATGTAAATAATGTATCTAGTCCATGTGCTGCATCAAATAATAGTAATACGGCTGCTTTTGCAAGATATAGTGGAACAACGTATACAACAGCATTTAATACAGCGGCAGATGATAATACTTATGTTGGCTTTATGTATGGAGCAGCCGGATCAAGTACTTATGCTGCGACTCACGCAAATACCAATAAAAGTACGATTTTACAAAATTTAGAGACTTGGTACAATAATAATTTAACTGCATACGAAAATAAACTAGCTGATACTATTTGGTGTAATGATAAAAGTACCCAAAAAAGTCAGTCTCTAATAACTACTAGTTTAAATACTACCACAAATAAAATTACCAAAAGTACGTCTGCTTATCCCGGCTTAGGTTATGGAACTGATAAAACCCTATATAGTGGCCGCCAAAGAAGCAGAACAAATTACTATTTCACTAATTCCGCAAATCAGCAATATGGAACCGCCGGAACGGGACCAGATCTTATATGTCCAAATGACGATTTAGATGGCAATTTATCAAAGTTTACCGCTTATGATACCATTAATGGTAATGGAGCCTTAGATAAAAAAATCGGCTTACTTACAACAGACGAAGTACTACTTGCTGGTAGTGTCGACTGGCATATATATGTAGCCCTTAATTATAAAATGGCAAGCATCACTAGTTACATAATAGAAAATACCAAAAATATAAAATACTGGACGTTATCCGCATATAATTTCGCAGATGAAGCAAATATTATTTATGTTGGAAGTGCTTACGCCCTTGGTAATGGTGTTGCCACCACTAGTCAAGGTTTAAGACCCGCAATTTCTTTAAAAAGTGACACTACAATATCTAAAGGAACTGGTACTTCATCCAATCCATTTGTTATAAGTTAAACTAAAAATAAGAAGATTTTAGACAAAACACATCTATTTGTTGCATAAATTTTTTAATTCTAGACAAGGCAACTAAAATCTTTTAAAATGATAATAGAAAGGAGTTTATATAATGTTACAGAAGTTAAACAAATTATATTTATCATCAATAATAATTTCTATTTTAATGTTTATTTTAGGTTTAATCTTTATTATTTTTCCTGAAGTATCATTTACAACTATGACTTATGCTTTATCTGCAATACTTATAGTAAACGGAATTTACTTTATCGTTGATAAAGAATCTAGTATATTTTCATCAAGTTTCTTAACTTTAGGAGTAGTTGAATTATTACTAGGAATTATTATGATAATTAATCCAGACATCGTAAAAACATTATTCCCAATCTTTGCTGGCATCGTAATCATTACTAAAGCCGCTTTAGATTTTAGATTAGCGATTATGCTATCTAAATACGATATTGGTAGTTGGGTATCTATGTTAATATCTTCTATAATTTCTATAATTTGTGGTATCATCATTGTTATTAATCCGGAAATAGGTGCTCTTGCTCTTACAACATCTCTAGGCATTTTAATCTGTGCTACATCCGTTACTGGTGTAATTGATACTATAATTATTAAAAAGAATATTAAAGAAATTGTAAAATTACTAGATAATAAAAAAGAAGCAAAATAAAAAGAGTTCACATCATTTCAAATGTGAATTTTTTTTTTATAAACTTAAAATATCTTCAGGAATTAAAATCTTTAAATAATTAATTAAATCTTCTTTGGTGTATTTGCCGGTTCCATTAATCCATTCAACTCCAATATTAATAACCCCGCCTAAATAAAATTTCGCAATAACTTCTCTAGGAATTTTTGTTTTAATATCATCAAGTTCTAATCTTTTTAAGACATCATTATTTACAACACTAAGTAAAATATCCATCATAATACTATTTCTATTATTAACCATAATTGTATTATAAATATCTTTTTTATCTTCAATATGATCTAAAAATAAACTAATTAATTGAATGTAGTAATCTCTAATATTTAAATTTTTATTACTTTTTTCTAATTCTTTAACAAATTCTTCCTTTAAAAAATTCAAAAAATCTTGTAAAAGTTCATATTTATCTTGGTAATGAGCATAAAAAGTCGAGCGATTTATTAAAGCTTTAGTACAAATATCTGATACCTTAATCTCTTCAAACTCCTTTTCCTTCATTAATTCAATTAAACTATTATATAAGACATTTTTAGTTTTAACCACCCTTAAATCAGTTTTTTCCTTCATAAACATCACCAAGTAAATTATAAATCAAAAACCTACAAAAGAAAAGATAACTACTAAAATGTTGCTTATTATCAATACATAACTATAAAAGTGTTGGAAAACATACAAAAATAGAAATATATTTATTCACATTTCGCCTATAGAATAATAGAATGTATAGCGAAGGAGAAATTTATATGAAAAAATTTGCTAAAAAAATATGCGAAAAGAAAAAGTTAATCATATTTATATCAGCCTGCTTATTAGTCTTATCTTTTATTGGTATGTCCTTAACTAGAGTAAATTATGATATTTTAGTGTACTTACCAGAAGATATTGAAACTATCAAAGGTCAAAATATCTTAACTGAAGATTTCGATATGGGTTCTTATTCCATCGCGGTCATTGAAAACTCTAAAGGAAAAGATATCCTAAAATTAGAAGAAAGAATTAAAAAGGTTGAAGGAGTAAATAACGTTGTATCTTTATATGATGTAATTGGTACTAATATTGATATCAATATGTTGCCAAGTGAAATTAAAGATCATTTCCATGAAGAAAATACCGACATGCTATTTATTACCTTTGCTGGTGGTACATCAAGTGAAGAAACTATTAATGCAGTTAAAGAAATTCGTACTCTTGATGACAATTTAAATCTTGGTGGGATGAGTTCCATGGTTCTCGATACCATGAATTTGTCTGAAAGTGAAATTACCATTTATATTATTATTGCGGTTGCTCTATGTACTTTAGTCTTAGAGTTATCCCTAGATTCATATGTAGCCCCTATATTACTTTTACTTAATATTGGTGCTGCTATCCTAGTAAACTTAGGAACAAATGTCTTTCTAGGCCAAATATCCTATATAACTAAAGCCTTAGTTGCTGTTTTACAATTAGGTGTTACTACTGATTTTTCTATTTTCTTATACCATTCATATGAAGATAAAAAGAAAAAATATAAAGATAAAGAAGAAGCTATGTCCGAAGCCATTTCTGAAACATTTACATCTGTTATTGGTTCATCCCTAACAACTATTGCTGGCTTCCTAGTTCTATGCTTTATGCAGTTAACTTTAGGTAAAGATTTAGGCATCGTTATGGCTAAAGGTGTTTTACTAGGTTTAGTATCTGTTCTTACTTTATACCCTTGCTTAATTTTAACATTTGATAAATTTCTAGAAAAAACTAAACATAAGAGTTTATCATTAAACTTTAATAAACTAAACACCTTTGTTGTTAAACATCATGTCATTTTATTCTGCATCTTCTTAGTATTACTTGTTCCTATGTATCTATCTTACCGTAAATGTGAAGTTTACTATAAAATCGATAGATCCTTACCAGATACTTTAGAAAGTATTAAAACTAATGAATACTTAAAAGATCATTACAATATCGTAAGTCCTGAAATTATTTTATTAGATGCTAAAGATAAACCTAATAAAGTAAACGCTTTAACTGATGAACTTAGAAAAGTTGAAGGAGTCGATTTTGTATTATCATTTGATAAATTACAAGAATATGGCTTTACAGAAAATATGTTAAGTGAAGATATTCTAAAAATATTTAAAAATGATAAATATCAAATGATTTTAGTAAACTCATTATATGAAGTAGCATCTGATGAGCTAAATAATCAAATAACTATTGTAAATGATATCGTTAAAAACTATGATGAAAATGCCATAGTAGCAGGTGAGGGGCCTTTAATGAAAGACCTAATAACTACTAGTAATACTGACTTTAATAACGTTAATACTTATTCAATTGTCATTATCTTACTAATCTTATTATGTGTTCTTAAAAATGCTTTCTTGCCTATACTACTTATTGCCGCTATCGAATTTGCTATCTTTACTAATATGAGTATTTCTTACTATAGTGGTGCCGTTTTACCATTTGTTGCTCCAATTGTTCTTGGTACTATTCAGTTAGGTGCTACTATCGATTATGCTATCTTACTTACAACTACTTACAAAAATAATCGTAAAGAAACTAAAGACAAAAAAGAAGCGATGATTAAAACTTTAAATTATAATGGTGCATCTATTTTAACTAGTGGTTTATGCTTCTTTGCTGCTACCTTTGGAGTAGGGGTATATTCCGATATAGATATGGTTGGTTCTCTATGTACTTTAATTAGCCGTGGTGCTTTAATAAGTATGTTTATTGTTATCACTGTTTTACCAGGAATATTATTAATAAGTGATAAATTATTTATCAAAGAAGAAAGGAAAGATAATATGAAAAAAAATAATAAAAAATTAGCTGTATTAGCTCTTAGTGCTTTTATGCTAACTGCTAATGCCCTAAACGTTAATGCTTTAACAAAAGTAGAAACTGTTTATGGTAAATTAGATTCCACAGGAAAAAGCAAATCTATTTATATAAATGAAAGACTTTTAAATAGTTCTAAATTAAATCAAATAAATGATTATACGGAACTTAAAAATATTTTAAATATTAATGGTGATGAAACTTACACTATTGATGGTAACAAAATAACTTGGGAAAGTAATGGAAACAATATTTTCTATCAAGGAACTTATGAAAAATCTTTACCTATAAATATCTCTATCTCATATAAATTAGATGGTAAAGACATTAAACTTGAAGATTTACTTGGTCAAAAAGGTAAAGTAGAAGTAACTATTAAATATGTTAATAATGATAAACATACCGTTAAAATTAATGGTAAAAATGAAACTATGTATACACCATTTACTATTATGTTTGGTACTATTTTACCAAGTGATGCTGAAAATATCAGTGTAACAAATGGTAAAATAATTTCTACTGGTACTAAAAATGTTGTAGTTGCCTTAAGTGCGCCTGGCCTTTATGACAATTTAAAACTTGATAATTTAAAAGACTTAAATAAAATTGTCTTATCTTATAATACTGATAACTTTGAGCTTCCATCAATGTACAATGTTGTTAGTCCTAAATTAATATCAAGTAGTGATATTAGTAAACTAAATGATTTAGATAAAATCTATAGTAAAGTTGATGAATTAAGTCAAAATATGGATTTAATAGATAACAGTACTAAAGAATTAAAAAATGGTTCTAATTCTTTAAAAAGTGCTTTATCTTCATCTATTAATACTTTAAAAAATGATAAAAGTAATGCTTTAAATGAAGCTGCTTTAAAAGGCATTGTTGATGCTGCTGTAAGTGGTGTAAATGAAACATTCACTGATGAATATAAAAAAGCCATCGCTGATTCTGCTTGGGAAACTGTTAAAGCAAATTTAAATGAAACAGATGAAAACTTACAAAATAGTATTTCTGAAACTGTTAAAAATAATTTAACGGCTGCTATTACTAAATATATTGAATTTAAACAAATTGATATTGTAAATGATACTAAAGTATGTTTAACTGCTACTAAAACTTTAGAAGCTTTAGGAAAAACTCCTGATGAAATGACTCCTGAAGAAAAACAAAGTTGTGCTAATGTTAATGAAATAAATACCTTACAAAATATTTTAACTGAAAGTTATACTAGCACTGCTACAGAAGTAAGCTCTAAAGTAACTATGGGTGTTGCTGAAAAAGTATCTAAAAATGTTGCTGTATCTGCTAGTTATAATGCTGCTATAAATACCGCTAAAAGTGTATCTTCTAGTGTATCAACAAATGTTGCTAATAGTGTCAAAACTGCTGCAACTAATTCCTTTGCTACTTCTCTAAATACTTTATATGAAAACATTTCTTTAATTGATAATGGCTTAAATGAACTATCAAGTGGTGTTACTAAATTTAATAATGAAGGAATTAAAACTATCGCCAGTCTAGTAAATAATGATGTCAAAGGATTATCTGAAAGACTAGAAAAAACTGCCTCTTTAGGAGAAAACTATAAATCTGTTATGAATCATAATAACTTAGATAAAGATAGTGAAACAAAATTTGTTTTAGTTGTTGATGGTGAAAAGAAAGAAGAAACTAAAAACACT
The DNA here is from genome assembly GCA_934098485.1 of uncultured Bacilli bacterium. Taxonomy (GTDB): domain Bacteria; phylum Bacillota_I; class Bacilli_A; order RF39; family UBA660; genus CAG-533. The sequence goes on from CAKOOH010000005.1 coordinate 40,520, forward strand.
ACTGTTAAAGAAAATACTAAAACATCTCTATGGCAAAAAATCAAAAATATCTTCAAATAATTTAATAAAAATATCTAAAACATCTTATCAAAAGGTAAGGTGTTTTTTTATAACAATTCTAAAATCACCATAAAAACCCGCAAATAAGTCAAATTATCTTGTACAAATTCATAAAATTTGCTAATATATTAATGGTTTTAAACCAATATGTACATAAACGGATTAAAGTGCCCAGTGGCCTAGCCGGTGCTTTAAGAAGATGTTTATGGGTAAATAACGAAAGGATTGTGAAAATTATGGCTGTTGTTTCTATGAGTTACTTATTAGAAGCAGGTGTTCATTTTGGACATCAAACAAAAAGATGGAATCCTAAAATGAAGGAATACATCTTTACATCTAGAGATGATATTTATATTATCAATCTAGAAAAAACTGCTGCATGCATTGAAACTGCTTATGCAGAAATTAAAAAAATCGCTGAAAACGGAGGAAGTTTCTTATTTGTTGGAACTAAAAAACAAGCTCAAGAAGCCTCTAAAGAAGAAGCTGAAAGAAGTGAATCTTTCTATGTAGTAGAAAGATGGTTAGGTGGAACTCTTACTAACTTTAGAACTATTAGAAAAAGAATTAAACGTCTAGAAGAAATTGAAAAAATGGAAAATGACGGAACATTCGATGTTTTACCTAAAAAAGAAGTTATCGGACTTAAAAAAGAATACGAAAAATTAAATAAAGTATTATGTGGTATCCGTAACATGGAAAAATTACCTAATGCTTTAATTATTGTTGATCCTAAAAAGGAAATTAACGCTATTCGTGAAGCAAGAAAATTAAATATCCCAGTATTTGGTTTAGTAGATACTAACTGTGATCCTGATGATGTAGATTTTGTTATTCCTGCTAATGATGATGCTGTAAGAAGTGTAAAAGTTGTTCTAGGTGTTTTAACAAATGCCATTTGTGAAGCTAAAAATTTAGAAATCGTTGATTATATCACTGAAGAAGAAAAACCTAAAAAAGAAGCTAAGGCAAAAACTGTTAAAGAAATATTTGTTGAAAGTTTAGAAAAAGAAGAAACTAAAGAAGCAATTAAAGAAGAAAAAATTGTTGAAGATGAAGATTTAACTTTAAAAACTTTAACAGAACTTAAAAATATTGCTAAGAAAAAGGGTATCAAAGGATACTCATCAATGAAAAAAGAAGAATTATTATTAGCGTTAAAATAGGAGGAAATTATGATAGATGCTAAAAGTGTTGCTGAATTAAGAGCAAAAACTGGTGCTGGTATGATGGACTGCAAAAAAGCCTTAACTGAAACTAATGGCGATATGGATGCAGCCGTTGACTATTTAAGAGAAAAAGGTATTGCTAAAGCTGCTAAAAAAGAATCAAGAATTGCTGCTGAAGGCTTAGCAAACGTCTATATTAGTGGTAACAAAGCTGTTATCTTAGAAGTTAATAGTGAAACTGATTTTGTTAGTAAAAATGATGAATTTAAAGGTATGTTAGATACTATTGGAAATACTATTTTAAATAGTAATGTAACTACTTTAGAAGAAGCTCTAACTCTTCCATGTGAAGAAGGAACAATTAATGATTTAATCATTGCTAAAACTGCTAAAATCGGTGAAAAACTATCTCTAAGAAGAATTGAAGTATTAACTAAAAATGATAATGAAAACTTTGGTTCATACTTACATATGGGTGGTAAAATTGCTGTTTTAACTTTACTTGAAGGTGCAAATGAGGACGTTGCTAAAGATGTTGCTATGCAAGCAGCTGCTATGAAACCTGAATTTGTAACTAGCGAAGAAATTCCTGCTGAACGTGTTGAAAAAGAAAGAGCTATCTTTAAAGAACAAGCTATGAACGAAGGAAAACCTGCTGAAATAGCTGAAAAAATGGTTGAAGGAAGATTACATAAATTCTTTAAAGAAATTTGCTTAGTTAGTCAAGCATTTATTAAAGATAGTGATTTAGATGTTGAAACTTACGTAAAAAATAATGGCGGAAAAGTTTTAAAAATGATTCGTTATGAAGTAGGCGAAGGTATGGAAAAAAGAAATGATAACTTTGCTGAAGAAGTTATGAGCCAAATTAATAAATAGAGGCTTATATGAATAAAAACGTAATAACTGGTATTATACTAGGAATCATCGTTTTAATCTTGTGCTATATCGCATTTAATTGGGAAAAAGAAACTGTAATAGATGAAACTCCATCATATACTATTACTAATGATTCATTAAAATTCAAAAAAGAATTTGAAGCAAATAATGATAAGAAAAATAAAGTTAATATTTCCATTAAAAATTATAGTACTGTTACATATTCATCATATGAAGAAATATTTAAGAAACTAGAATCAGATGAAAGTTATATTCTTTTCTTTGCATCAAGTACTGATGAAAATTCTCGAATAATGGCTTCTATCTTAGTTGATAAAGCCCTTACTTTAAAAGAAGATATTTATTATTTAGATATAACTAATGATGTTGACAAAAAAGAATTAACTAAAGATGGCAAAATTAAAACTATCAAAAAAGGTTCTGATAATTATTATGAATTAGTTAAAAAACTAAATGGTTATTTGCCATCTTATGAAGGCCTTAAAGATGATACTATCAAAAGAGTATACATCCCTACAGTAGTTTTTGTATCTAAAGGCAAAATTATTAAAATGGTAAATATTCCATCTGAAATTGATAATAGAAAATATAGTAAAACTTTATCTGATGAAGAACTAAAAATATTAAGTGATGCTTTAAATGTTTAAATAGAAAGTAAGAAAATACACTTTCTATTTTTATTTTCTTTTGATATAATTACCTTAGAATGCGGAGGCCTGTTATGAAAAAAGGATTTACCTTAATTGAAATGATAATATCTGTTACTCTTCTTGCATTTATTGCCGTTATAATTATGATTAATCTTAATAAAAATATTAAAGACCAAGAAGCTAAAGAGTATGCTGAATTTGTTGAGAAAGTTAAAGCTGCCGCTAATATTTATATGGCCGCTAATCCTGATTCAGAAGCATTTGCCAAAGACGAAAACGGTTATAATATTATTAGTATTGAACTTTTAGAAGAGTCTGGGTTATTAAGTGCCGATTCTCTTATTGATCCTGAAACAAATCTTCGTTTAAGTGATGAATCTACCGATGTTTCTAAAAAATATATTAAAATTTATGATGATGAAAAATTAGAAAATAATGAAAAATCCGAAGCGACTTTAATTGAATATCCTGCTACAGGAGAAATCAATAAATATATAAGAACTGTAGAATATGAAATGAATGGCTTTGGTTCTTGTAACACTCAAAAACCAGTTGTAGGAGAAACTATCAGTATATGTAATCCTACTGATGATAATGCTACCTTTGTTAAATGGTTTTTAGATAGTGAATTAAGTAGTGAAGGTCCTAATGGTAATGACGAATATAAACCAATGGAAGATGTAAAATTTTATGCTAAATGGTATAAAAATAAAAGTTCAACTATTAGAGCGATGAAAATAGAAAGTGCCACTTCTAATCATGATGATTACAAAGTAAAAGTAACTTTAGATATTATCGATGTTTATGGTGGAAAATTAAAAGTATGTCTAAGTAAAACCAACAATATGGATACTTGTCAAAACTGGGAAGAAATTGATTCTGCTAAAGATTCTGTAACTACATATACTAAAGAAGTAAATTTACAAGAAATGTTTGATTCTAGTTACACCACTGGTTCTGGAAAAAGTGCCAAATTATATGCTTTTGTTCAAAATACGGCATATGAAGAAGCCTTAAAAGAACGTAGAAGTACGACTAATTTAGTTGCATCAGCATATAAAACCTATAAAATATATTTATTTTGTACTGAAGTAACTGTAACATCAGAGGGAACTTATGGTGATTGCTCAGCCCAATGTGGTGGTGGCACTAAAAGCAGAATGAATAAAGTTAAAGACAAATATTATGATGCATCATATATATTATGTGCTGATTCTAAAGAAGAAACAAGCTGTAATACAATGGATTGTTGTTCTAGTACCGTTAAGCAAGAAGGAACATATGGTGCTTGCTCAGCCAAATGCGGTGGTGGTACACAAAGTATGACTATCAATTATGTATCTGCATATGATAGCAGCAAAGTTTGTAGTTCAAAAACTGAAACCAAACAGTGTAATACCCAAGATTGTTGTTCATCAACATATGCATCATACTCATATGGTGCTTGCTCAGCATCTTGTGGATCAGGATCGCAAAGTGTAACCATAAATTATTATTCATCATATGATAACCGCTATTGTAGTAGTGAATCCACTAGTCAGACATGCAATGCTGGAAGTTGTTGCCCGGATGGATATAAGGAAGCGTATGGACAATTTGGATGTAGTAATCCTAATATTGGTTGTTATAAGTTAAGATACAGAACCAATGAATGCTGGGAATGCAATTCATGTGGTAATTGGGGTGAACAAGTTTGGACTAACAATGGTTATTGTATAAAATGGGTTTGCCCATAGAAAGAAGGTATTATGAAAAATAATAAAAAAGTGTTTATAATTGTAGGATTTCTAATATTCCTTTTTCTAAGTTTAATAATTATCCTAATATTAAATAAAAAAAATATTTTAAATCCTAATCCCCAAACCACAACTAAAGAAATAGAACTCGATCCTAAAAACTATGCTCCCGCCATTGCTAGTTCACTAAGTTATTTTAATAATTGCAATACTGGTTACAAGTTTGATTTTGGCAATAAAGACAAAATAGAATACAATGACTTATCTACGGATTTTATATATAATACAGTATACAATTACTTATATAATCAAAATAAAATAAAAATAACTAAAAGTGATAATCCTAATAAAGAAGCCATATTATCCGAAACTAATTATATAGAAGAAGAATTTTCTTTAGATGCTTTTCTATCTGCTTATCAGTACTTATATGGAATTAATTCCCAAGACATTAAATATGAAAATAGTTTTAAAATAGGGCAGTATACATTTACTTTAAATAACAATAAATTCTATACTAAAAAAACATCAAGTCCAGATTGCTTTTCTAATAATACGACAAATTATTTATTAGTAAACCAAAAATTAGGCAAAGATTTTATAGAAATAACCTATATAGTTTATTATTCCAAACATGAATATGCAGATAATGTAATGAATGAGTATGCTGTGAATATCGATAATGGCGAAATTATTTGTAAAACATCTAACGTAAACAGTACGGAAAACATTGATAAATTGACTAAATATAGCTTTACTTTCATCAAAAAAGGAAATAATTATATTTTTAATAACATAACAAAATCATAATAAGGAATTTACTATGAAAAGACAAAACTATAAAAAATTAAAAATAACTTTAATTACCGGTTTATTATTTATTTTAACTGTGGGCTTTGGCCTTATTTATCTTCTTAATTCTAAAGAAAAACAGCCCATTTTCGATAATTCCAAAGTTACTCATAAAATAGATAACTCTGATATAACAACTTTATTAAACAAGATAACTTCGTCTTATGGTACTTGTAACACCGGCTATGCCTTAGATTTCAAAGAAAAAAATGTTCTTTTAGCAAATGAATTAGATGAAAATTTTAAATATAATATAATTTATAATATTTTAAAAAGAAATAATAAGATAGTTAAGCAGTACAAAACTAAAAATGAACAAACCACTGAAGAACCAGCATCTTTTTTCGATAAAACTAAATACACCGAAATATTAACTATCAGTGATTTTACAGAAGTTTATACAAGTTTATTTGGTTATAAACCAGAAGAAATGCTCCCATCCTTTAAATTAGGTAACAAAATATATTCTTCCAATGGTAGTAGTTATTCGGCAAATATTGATGAAGCCGAAGAAGAAGATTGTACTTACAGTACCAAATATTCTATCTACTTTGCCACTTCTTCTAAAGAAGAAATTACTTTAGAATATATTTTATATTTTGAAACCAATAATAAAGCTTATACTGACGCTGATTTCAAAAATTCAGTATGTGGTTCTAGCAAAGTAAACGATTATAAAGATAATTTTATAAAATACCGTTTTACCTTTAAAGGAAATAATAATAATTACGTTTTAAAAAACGTAAGTTTAGTTTAATTAGGAAATATGTAAAATGGAAAATAAGTTAAAAAAAGGGTTTACCTTAATTGAAATGATTATATCTGTTACTCTTCTTGCTTTTATTGCCGTTATAATTATGATTAATCTTAATAAAAATATTAAAGACCAAAAAGCTAAAGAGTATGCTGAATTTGTTGAGAAAGTTAAAGCTGCCGCTAATATTTATATGGCCGCTAATCCTGATTCAGAAGCATTTGCCAAAGACGAAAACGGTTATAATATTATTAGTATTGAACTTTTAGAAGAGTCTGGGTTATTAAGTGCCGATTCTCTTATTGATCCTGAAACAAATCTTCGTTTAAGTGATGAATCTACCGATGTTTCTAAAAAATATATTAAAATTTATGATGATGAAAAATTAGAAAATAATGAAAAATCCGAAGCGACTTTAATTGAATATCCTGCTACAGGAGAAATCAATAAATATATAAGAACTGTAGAATATGAAATGAATGGCTTTGGTTCTTGTAACACTCAAAAACCAGTTGTAGGAGAAACTATCAGTATATGTAATCCTACTGATGATAATGCTACCTTTGTTAAATGGTTTTTAGATAGTGAATTAAGTAGTGAAGGCCCTAATGGTAATGACGAATATAAACCAATGGAAGATGTAAAATTTTATGCTAAATGGTATAAAAACAAAAGTTCAACTATTAGAACGATGAAGATCGAAAGCGCTACATCTAACCATAATGATTACAAAGTAAAAGTAACTTTAGATATTATCGATGTTTATGGCGGAAAATTAAAGGTTTGCATTAATAAAACCAGCAACGTAAATACTTGTCAAAACTGGGAAGAAATTGATTCCGTTAAAGATTCTGTAACAACGTATACCAAAGAAGTAAATTTACAAAAAATGTTTGGCTATAGTTATAAAACTGGCTCTGGTAAAAGTGCTACATTATATGCTTTTGTTCAAAATGCTGCTTATGATGATGCTGTAAAAGATAATAGAATTGCAACTAATTTAGTTGCATCAGCAAATAAAACTTATAAAATATATTTATTTTGTAGCGAGTTAACCGTAACAAGCACAGGAAAATATAGCGAATGTTCAGCCAAATGTGGTGGAGGTACTAAAAGTAGAACAAATAAAGTTAAGGACAAATACTATAGTACTTCTTATGTAACATGTGCCGATAAAACTGAAAAAACTAGTTGCAATACAGAAGGTTGCTGCTCAAAGACCGTTAAACAAGAAGGATTATATGGTGCCTGCTCAGCCGAATGCGGTGGCGGTACTCAAAGTAGAACCATCACCTATGTATCTGCGTTTGATAGCAGCATACCATGTGGTTCTAAAACTGAAAGTAAAAAATGTAATACCGACGATTGTTGTTCTTCAGTTTATGCATCATATTCTTATGGAACGTGTTCATCATCATGTGGTGGCGGATGGCAAAATATAACTATAACTTATTATTCATCATTTGACAATCGCTATTGTAGTGAAGAAACCACTAATCAGGACTGCAATTCTGGAAGTTGCTGCCCAGATGATTATTATGAATTGTATAGTGATCGTTTTAGTTGTAATCCTGTTTGTTATACATTAAGACCAGCAGATAATATTTATGAAAATATTCATCATACTTGCCGCGATGGATCGAAGTATAGTGAAGATGGGTATTGTTATTATTATATTTGTCCATAAAAGAAATAATAAAATAAATAAAGATTCTATAGAAATAATATGCAGTTTATTATTCCAAGCATGAATTTATAGATGTTACGTTAATTAAGTAACTCATAAAGTAAATATTAATTAATTTCCAATAATATAAAGAGTGTTAGACAGAATTCTAATGCTTTTTCTTTACATTTATATTAAAAAAACTCTTGTTTTATTATATAATATTAATAGGTGATAAAAATGCGTGTAATTATAACTGCTGGAGGTACTGGTGGCCATATCTATCCCGCTCTTGCTATTTTAAATAAAATTAAAGAAAAAGAACCAAATTCCGAGTTTATCTATATTGGTACTCATAACCGAATGGAGAAAGATATTGTTCCTGCTGCGGGCTACCATTATGAATCTATCGAGATTTATGGCTTTAGTAAAACTATGATAAAAAGAGATGTAAAAAATATTTCTTTAATTTATAAAGCCTATAAAAAATGTTTAAAAATAATGAAAGACTTTAAACCTGACGTTGTTATCGGCGTTGGTGGTTACGTTACATTTCCTGTTATTATGGCCGCTAATAAATTACATATTAAAACTTTTATTCATGAACAAAATAGTATTCCCGGTAAAAGTAATAAAGTTCTTGCCAAAAAGGCTGATCTAATAGGGGTAAGTTTTAAAGACTCTATAAAATACTTTAATCCGGAAAAATGTAAATTAACCGGTAATCCTTGTGGTGAAAATGCCTTAGATATTAAAGCCGCTAGTAAAACTAAATATCATATGCACGCTAATAAAAAAGGCGTCTTAATTGTTCAAGGAAGCCTTGGAAGTAATGTAATTAATAATAAAATGAAAGAATTTTTATCTAGTATTGATAATGAAAACTATGAAGTTTTATATGTTACTGGCAAAGATTATTATGAAGAATTTTCTAAAAATAAATTTAGTAAAAATGTTATAATCGTGCCATACGTTGATAATTTAAGTGCTTTAATAAAAGATATGGACTTAATTGTTACAAGGGCAGGAGCAAGTATTATAAGTGAAATTATGGCCTTAAGAAAACCAGCAATATTTATACCAAGCCCATATGTTGCTAATAATCATCAGTATTATAATGCTTTATCAATTAAAGATGCCCATGCTGGTGCCATGATTGAAGAAAAAGATTTAAATAAAGATATATTAAAAAATAAAATAAATGAAATCCTAAGTGATAAAAAGTTATACGCCGAATATGAAACAAATTTAGCAAAAATGAGTATTGATAATAGTAGTACATATATCTATGAATTATTAAAAGAATTAATAAAGAAATAAGAGGGAAAATATGGCAAAGAAGAAGAAAAAATTAAATGTTAGAAAATTATTTGTATTTATTCTTTTTCTATACCTTTTTTTTGCGTTTATCTATACTTTAATGAAAATGCCTATTAAAAATATTATTATCACCGGAAATACCCTTGTTAAAGACTATGAAGTAATAGAGGCTGCAGATATTAAAGATTATCCTGCTATTCTTACTTTAAAAACCAGAAAAATTAAAAGAGAATTAGAAAGTATGCCTCTTATTAAAAGTGCCGAAATTAAACGCAATTTAAAATTCCAATTAAAAATAAACATTACTGAAAATAAGATTGTCTGTTTATATAAAAGTACCGATAAATATTTATTAGATGATGGAAGCAGTTTAGATAATAATAAAACTTATGAAGGTATTCCTACATTAATTAATTATACCCCTGAAGATATTTTAAAAGAATTTTTAAGTGGACTTGGAACCCTAGATTATGGTACGATAGGGGGAATCAGTGAAATATCATATAGCCCTGCTGTTAATGAAAAAAATGAAACGATTGATGCTACTAGATTTATTTTAAAAATGAATGATGGCATAATTGTTTATGTAAATACGGCAAAAATAAATTTACTTAAACAATATCAAAAAATTTATGCATCCTTAGAAGATAAAAAAGGTATCTTGCATTTAGATAGTGGGGGCTATTTGGAGGTAAAATAATGAATTACAATGAAGAAATGAAAAAAATAATTCAAAATAAAAAAGGCCGTAAATTATTATTACATAGTTGTTGCGGTCCTTGTTCATCTAGTGTTATTGAAAGATTAAAAGATGATTTTGACATTACTGTTTTATATTATAACCCTAATATAGAGCCTTTCGAAGAATATGAAAAACGTAAAAATGAACAGATGCGCCTATTAGATATTTATCATATTAAACATATGGATATCGATTATTTAAATGAAGAATATAGGAGTAAAGTTATAGGCCATGAAAATGATAAAGAAAATGGTCCTAGATGCCATTTATGCTATGAATTAAGATTAGAAAAAACGGCTAAACTAGCAAAAGAAAATGGTTTTGATTATTTTTGTACAACTTTAACAGTAAGTCCTTACAAAAGTAGTCCAGTAATTAATGAAATTGGTTTAAAATTAGAAGAAAAATACCATATTGACTATTTAGTATCAGACTTTAAAAAAGAAGAAGGCTATAAAAGAAGTATTGAATTATCAAAAGAATATAATTTGTATAGACAAGATTATTGTGGATGCTTATACAGTAAAAATCAAGATTAAAATTTAGCTATTAATTAAAGAGATAATAAAAAGGAGAAACAAATGAAGAAAAATAATGGGTTTACATTAATTGAACTTTTAGCCGTTGTTGTTTTACTAGGAGTTTTAGTAACAATAGTAGTAACGCAAGGAACAGATATTTTTCATACAACGAAAAATAAAATTAGCAAGATAAATGAAAAAAACTTAAAAGACTCTGCTAGTTCTTTAGCTGATTCTATTCTTATGTGTGAACTAGATGATAATATATATAATGAATTAAATTTAGACCAAGGTAGTCGCAGCTGTTCTTATTTAAAAAATAAATTATTTAATGATGGAGTGGAAGTAAGCGTTGAAAGTCTTAAAAAGTTAGATCTTTTTGAAGATGTATCAAATATTTGTAATGGTAACATGACTATTAAGGCAAATGAAAGTGATTATAAATTAACTATTACATTTAATGAAGATTTAATATGCAAGTAGGAGGTTAACATGGGATTATTTAATAAATTTAAAAATCTTTTCAAAAAAGAAGAAAAAGACGAAGAAGAATTACAAAAATATGATGAAGGGTTAGAGAAGACTCGTAAAGAATTCATATCAAATATTAATATTTTAGGTCATAAATATACTAAAGTGACTGATGAATACTTTGATGAATTAGAAGAAACACTAATTAAAGCCGATATTGGTGTTAAAACGGTTATGAATTTTCTTGATAAATTAAGAAAAAGAGTTAAAGATGAAAAAATTGAAAATACTGAAGATTTAAGAGAAATTATTATTGATGAATTATTTATGATTTATGTTAATGAAGACTCTCTAACCGATAAAATAAATATGGCTGAAGAAGGCCCTACGGTTATATTAATGGTTGGTGTTAATGGAGTAGGAAAAACTACCACCATTGGCAAACTAGCAAATAAATATCACAAAGAAGGTAAAAAAGTTATGTTAGTTGCTGGTGATACTTTTAGGGCTGGTGCTACTGAGCAGTTAAAAGAGTGGGCTAAGGCAACTGATTCGTTATTTGTGGGAAAAGAAAATATGGATCCTGCCAGCGTCATTTATGATGGTTTAGAAGAGGCTATTAAGGAAAATGTAGATATTATATTAATTGATACTGCCGGCAGACTTCAAAATAAAGTAAATCTTATGAATGAACTTGAAAAGATCAATAAAGTAATTGGCAAATTTATACCCGGTGCACCTCATGAAACTCTTTTAATAATTGATGCTACTACGGGTCAAAATGGTATAAGTCAGGCTTCTAGTTTTAAAGAAATTACCAATATAACCGGCCTTGTTTTAACTAAATTAGACGGCACTGCTAAAGGTGGTATTGTGCTCGCTATTAAAGAAGAAGTAAATTTACCTGTAAAATTCGTTGGTTTAGGCGAAGGCATTGATGATTTAAAATCATTTGATATTGAAGAATATATTTATGGTTTATTAAAGGACTTAATGTAATGGAAGAAATATTATATTATTCTGCTTTATATGATTACTATGGTGGTCTTTTTACATCAGTTCAAAAAGAATATTTTGAAGAATATTTCTTTAATAATTTATCCCTTCAAGAAATTGCCGATAACCATCAAATTAGTAAAAATGCCGTAAGTAAATGTTTAAAAGAAGTAAAAGAAAAACTAAAATTTTATGAAGAAAAACTTCATTTGTTAGAAAATAAAGATAAAATTGAAAAAATTCTTCCCAAAGAAGAATTAGATAAAATCATTAAATTCATATAAAAATTAAACCACTATTTGACGGTTTAATTTTTTTTGGTTTATATAAGCAGTAAAATTAAATATTATAATTGGAATAAATATCGCAAGTGTACTTATATTATTTATAAAACTATCTTTAATATTAATTGCTAAAATTAATAATACAACCCATAAATAAGAACTTATTAAAATAAATTTTAGATCCCGGTAATAAAAACCAACTAATTTAAAAGCCGCTATTAAACAAATGCTTAAAATAATCAGTGCCCACCATGTACTTGTGTACATATTTTGAATTAATAAAGCTAAATCATTAGTAGTATTAATAACGCTTTCTGCATAATTAAGTCTATCTAAATAATTGAAATAACATAAAAGAAATAGGGCAAGTACATTATCACCAATAGTTAAAAAACCGAGTAATTTAGATCTTTTACTAAATATTTTTTTAATCATTTAATCATCACTTTCTATCATTTTTAAAGCATCCGCTATAATAAGAGAGCCTCTAGATGCTAGCATATCATATTTTTTCTCATAAAACTTATTATTAAATTTAAAATATGCATAAGTTTTATTATCTTTATAATTTAAATAAACTCCTAAAAAGTTACGATCGCTATTTAAAATAAATTCTTTATATCTATCTAAATAATCATCAGAAAGCATTTCTAAACCCGTACTTTCAAATTCTATTTTCTCAAATTTATACTTTTTATATCTAACATTATTAAAAGCAAAAAGTAGATCACTCATATCAGTTTCCCTAAAATACTTCTTAAAATATTCATCAAAATCCGTTTTATTAGAAAGACTTAAAATTAAATCTTTTGATTCCTGATTATATCTTGAACTGCGTCCAAAAGCACTATCATCCGCTGCAGCCATCAAAATCATCTTTTTTTCATTTTCACTAAAATTATAAGTATCTTTAAATAACTGATATATAACTACTGTCGTTGAAACTAAATTTTTTATTACGGCATTATTAAAATTACTACATTTTAAATGATGGTCAATCGCACCAATAACTAGAGTTTCATCATTAATAGATTGCTTAACATCATTATGATCCACTAAAAAATAATGATACTTCCTTTTTTCCTTTCTTTTTAAAATTACCGGTTTATAACTAGTTACATCACTTACCATTTTTTTAGTTTGCTGTGATAAAATATCATCTTCCCATATACCATATGTAGCTTTAATATTCATTTTATTTAAAATATTAGAAACTAGCACACTTGCTAAACAAGAATCAGTATCCGGATTTTTATGTCCTATTATCATAATATTGTCAGCACTTCTTAATTTCTCAAGATTCATAATTATCCTTTCTAATTTTAAAATAATGCGGAAGAAAAAGCAGATTAGTCATCTGCTAAATTATCAAAATAACCAGAAACGTATACAACTGGAGTACCTTTATCACCAGAACCTGATGTTAAATCACATAACGAACCAACTAAATCAGTAATGCGGCGTGGAGTAGTACCAAGTGATACATTCTTACCAACTAAATTATCTTCCTTCGCTTTAATTTCTTTCTTTATAGCATCCTTAAGTTCATCGCCTTTTAAATCAGCAAACATATTATCTGATACATATTTAAGTTTTATTTCATTAGGCGTGCCTTCTAAGCCTTTTGTATAAGCAGGGGATACCACTGGATCAGCAAGTTCCCAAATATGACCAACTGGATCTTTAAAAGCACCATCACCATAAACCATAACTTCAATTGTTTTGCCCGTTTTTTCTTTAAGTTTAGTTTGAATTTCATTAACCAAAGTATTTCCTGTCTTTGGAAATAACTTTAATCTTTCGTCTGTTGATTTATTAGAACCAAGTAATCCAAAATCGGGGTTAAAACCAGAACCATTAACCGGTTTATTTAAAACATCTGCTAAAGAATAAACATTTGCTCCCGCTTTTTCTAATAACTTTTTCGTTTTAGCTCTCGTATGAATATCACAAACAAGAACGTCCTTTTCATAATTTAGAATTTCTAATGGATTATTTGCAAAAACAAATTCTACTTCACAATTTTCTTTATGACAAAAATCTCTATAATAGTCAACCATATTTATTCCTGTAAATGGATGAATCCATGAACTAAAATACTCTTTATATTCATCTTCATTAATTGTACTTCCTAAATTAAACTTGCTATTATCTAAAATTTCCTCACTCATAATTCCATTACCAACTTCATCACTTGGAAAAGAGAGTAACATCGTAATTTTATTCATACTTCTAGCAATACCCTTTAAAATCATTGAAAAACGATTTCTTGATAAAATAGGGTAAACAACTCCAATTTCTTTATTAGGAAATTTTTCACTTAAATCGGTAACAATATCATCAACTGTCACATAATTTCCTTCACTAATTCCCACAACTGCCTCTGTAATTGCGACAATATCTTTATCTTTAAATGAAAAACCTTCATTTTCACTTGCTTTTATTAATGAATCAACCACTATATCGGCAAGATTATCTCCTTCTTTAATAATAGGTGTTCTAATTCCTCTTACGGTAGTTCCTACACATCTCATATCATTCACATCCTTCTACTATAAATTTTACGATTGTTTAAATAATTAGTCAATTTAAAATGTTAAGTAGATGTTTAATAATCTAAAGTAAGGAGATGAAAACTATTTTCGGGAATGCTTAAATTTAATTTATCATAAATTCCTTTAACGTCTAAAAAACTAACGGAATTTGAAAACCATGATAATACATCTCTTGCATTAGATTTTCTTTTTCCAGTAATTCTATTAAGTAAATCTACGGTATTTTCATTACTTCTAACAATTTTAAAATGATACTTTTCTAAAACTTCATTAATAAGTAACATAACAATAGGACTTGTAATACTAACTTCTAAATCTCTAGAAAAAGTCATCATCAAATATGAAATAACCATAAAAGCATCTTTTTCTTCCATGTTTTCGGGAAGAATAAATGTACTAAGTGGCATATCAAATGATTTATTATCGGAAAGAAGTTGATAATAATTTAATCTATAACTCTTTATAGTAGGGCTTACTTTTACAAAATTTTTAGGTTTCATAACCATCCTTTCTTAATATAAATATATTATATGGAAAGTATATTAATTAATAAATAATAATTTTATTTGCAAGAAATGAGCTGGCAACAAAAAACGACTTCTTAAAAAGTCGCTTATAATCTAAACTGGTGGAGAATAGGAGACTCGAACTCCTGACCCTCACGGTGCAAGCGTGATGCTCTACCAACTGAGCTAATTCCCCAAAGAACATATTAATTTTAGCATATGAATATTCTAAAATCAAGTATTCTTTTTTAATTTTGCGTTAATTTTTAATTATTTTTCCTAAAAAGAAGTCCATCCGCCATCGACAGGTAAAATGACACCATTTACATAGCTAGCATCATCACTTGCTAAAAATAGGGCAGCAGTTGCAATTTCACTAGCTTCTCCTAGTTCGGGACTACAAGCAATAACTGTTTTAGCACGATTATAACCATCCATATTTGGCATTCCCATTGAAGAACTTATATTGGTCTTAATTCCTCCTGGTGCAATGGCATTAACTCTAATTCCATCTGGCATATACATATAAGCAGTGTTCTTAGTTAAAGAATTTAAAGCTGCTTTAGAAGCACAATAAATTGCTCCTGCGCATGTATGTGATCCTCCAACTGAAGAAATATTTATAATATTACCCTTCGTTTTATTTTCTTTAAAAACATTAACAGCCTTATTCATTGCCCACATAGGACCATAAAAATTAGTTTTCATAACTCTTTCATACATTTCATCTGTGATATTTCCTACTGGACTCATATCATCCATAACACCAGCATTATTTACTAAAATATCGAAAGAGCCAAATTTCTCTAAAGCAAAATCAATCATTTTTTCATTAGTTTCCTTTAAACTAATATCGCCAGCAAATATTTCTAATTTACCTTTTTCATTACTAAGTTCATTTAATAACGCTTCTAATTTTTCTTTTCTTCTAGCAACTGCTACCACATTCGCACCATTTTTAACGAATAATTTAGTAATTGCTTCACCCATACCAGATGAAGCCCCAGTTACTACAACGGTTTTATTTTCTAACTTCATTTTTACATCCTCCATATTTTTCATTATAAAAAAATCTTATATCAAAGTCAAACCATTTTATTTTGCTGCATATTAAGTTAATTATTCTTTCTTTAAAGCAAATCTGCATACTTTATTTTGACTATTTCGCAAAAATGAATATCTTTTTCATTGTCTAAAACTATTTTTTGCTGTGACTTTAAAATCTTTGTAACCGTTCCTTTAATCATTTTAAGATATCCCTTTTGATAAATTGTAATCTCAATCGGAATAACATTAAAATATGATTCAAATATTTTACTTTCTAAATATTCCATTTGTTCATCAGAAAGAGAAGGCTTATATATTTTGGCTTTATCATTTTCAATCTCTTTAATTAAATATTTACTATTTACAACGGAGTTAAAAGGTGCCCATTTAATCATTCCCCGATCATGCACTATGACCACCTATTTTTTTATTACGAGCTTTAGCAGTTGAATCAGCAAGTAAACTAGAAGCCTTTAAAATACTATTAGCCCCAAATTTATTTTTAATTTTATCAATAGCTTCATTTTCTTGTTTTTTCAAAGTAACCTCTTCATAAGTTTCAAACAAATTAAGCTGCACCCCAACATTATCTGATAACTTTCCGTAGCAAAGGCTTACTTTTCTAATTGGCAAATACTCATAATACCTATCAAAAATACTTTCACAAATATTATAAATTAAATTAACATCATCAGTCGCTGTATCTAGTTTTTGCATATGATAAAACCCACCACCAATACTTTTAGAATAACCAATACCAAGTCCAATTAAAGAAGTATGCTTCTTATTTTCTCTTAATCTCTTTGTTAAAACATCAATCATCTCTTTAATAATAAGCATTATATTATTTTCATCATAATCTTTAAATAAAATCTGACTGTGACTCATAGATTTATCTTTTGGTGCATAATTAAAATCACTAATTTTTGCTAAATCAATGCCATTAGCGTGATTCCAAAGTTCCTCACCAATTACTCCAAACTTTTCTTTTAATTTATTTTTATTATAACAAGCAATATCCCCAATTTTAAATAATCCTAGTTTATTAAGCCTTTTTTCTAATCTAGAACCAATACCCCACATTTTAGATAGGGGAGTAATATTCCATAGCTTGCTTTGCACATCATCATAAGTCCAAACCGCTATATTATCCGGAGTATGCTTAGCCTCAATATCCATTGCTACTTTAGCCATCAATAAATTGGGCCCAATTCCTGCCGTTGCTGTAAGTCCTGTTTTATCTTTAATTCTTTTTAATATTGTTTTAGCAAGTTCTAAAGAAGTCATTTTATACATCTTTAAATAATCAGTTACATCAATAAAAACTTCATCAATAGAGTACACATGCATATCTTCACTAGCTACAAATTCTAAATAAATACTAAGAACTTCTTTACTTTTCTTTATATATAAACTCATTCTCGGAGGTACTTTTAAAATCTTAATATTTTTAGGTAGTTCATAAACGCGGCACCTACCTGGAACACCTAACTTTTTTAGATAAGGAGAAACTGCTAAAGTAATCGCTCCATTTCTATTAGGGTCACATACCACTAAAGGCACTTTAAAAGCATCCAGTCCTCTTTCTACACACTCACAAGAGGCAAAAAAACTCTTTAAATCAATGGCAATAATTTCTCTTTTAATAAATACATTATCCATCCTTCTTCACCTCCTAATAATTATAAAACAATTGTATGATATAGTCAATTTCCAAATATTGGCATTATTCTTAACCAGTCATTTTCTTTTTGCTTTCTTTCGTTTATAATATCTATAAAGGTGATTTTATGGAAGCAGAAGTTTTAATTGGTTATGGCGCTAAAATAATAGATAAAGCCTTTTCTTATGATGTGCCTAAAAACTTAGAAGATAAACTAAAAGTCGGTATGAAAGTAGTCGTGCCTTTTGGCAAAACAACTACTAATGGTTTTGTCATTAATATTAAAAATAAAACAAGTGAAAATGAACTAAAATCCATAACCAGTATAGCAGATGAAACGTTCGTTTTAAATGATGAACTATTAAAACTCGGAAAATATATTAAAGAAACCACTTTATGCTCCCTAGTTACAAGTTATCAGTGCATGCTTCCTTCTAGTATGAAAATCAAAAATATTAAAAGTAGCTACCAAAAATATGATGAGTATCTTATCTTAAATAGTCGTGATTTAGCCAAGGACTTTATTAAGAATAATGCCCGTAAAAAGCGTGCCTTAACTTTACTTAATGATCTTCTAAATACAGATAAAGTATTAAAGAAGAACTATTCATCCGCCATAGTAGAACCTTTACTTAATGAAAATATTATTAAAATTGTTAAAGAAAATAAATACCGCATTAATAAAACCAATGATAAAGAGACTGCTAAAAAATTAACGGATGAACAATTAAATGTCTATGAAAGTATTACTTCATCACTAAATACTAATGATATTTTTTTACTTTTAGGTGTAACTGGTTCTGGTAAAACGGAAGTATATATGCAAGTCATAGAAAAAGTTATTGCTGAAAAGAAAAATGTCATCATGTTAGTTCCCGAAATAAGTTTAAGTATGCAAATAGTAAACCGTTTTTATGAACGCTTTGGTAGTAGTGTTGCTATTTTTCATAGTGCTTTATCTGAAGGTGAAAAATATGATGAATACCATAAAATATTAAATGGTGATGTTCACTTAGTAGTTGGAACTAGAAGCGCCATCTTCGCGCCATTTCCTAATATCGGCTTAATCATTTTAGATGAAGAACAAAGTTCTAATTATAAGCAAGACAATAATCCTAGATATCATGCCAAAGACATTGCCATTTGGCGCAGTCAGTATCATCATTGTCCTATTATTTTAGGAAGCGCGACCCCTTCATTAGAAAGTATGGCAAGAGCAAGTAAAGGAGTATATAAACTTTTAACTTTAAAAAATAGAATTGGAAGTGCTAAACTTCCTAAAATTACTTTAGTCGATATGCAAGTAGAATATAAAAAAAGAAATATGATTGTAAGCGATAAATTAGACTCTCTTATCAAAGAAAGAATTAATAATCATGAGCAAGTTATCATCTTTTTAAATAGAAGGGGCTTTACCACTATAAAAACATGCAAAAATTGTGGTTTTACTTTTAAATGTCCTCACTGTGATATAACTTTAATTTATCATAAATCTTCTAACCATCTAAGATGCCACTACTGCGGATATACTTTATTAAATACTGATATTTGTCCTGAATGCCATGAAGAAGCCCTAACTTCATATGGCCTTGGTACAGAAAAACTAGAAGAAGAATTAAAAATAAGATATAAAGATGCTAATATTCTTAGAATGGATGCTGACACCACCAGTAAAAAGGGTAGTAGTGAAGCGATGATTAAACAAATCGAAAATGGTGATATTGATATTATTATCGGCACGCAAATGATAAGTAAAGGTTTCGATTTTCCTAAAGTAACTTTAGTTGGTATTATTAATGCTGATGAAACTTTAAATATTCCTGATTTTCGTAGTGGTGAACGTACTTATGAATTAATAAGTCAAACCGCGGGAAGAGCCGGACGTAAAGACCTTCCCGGCGAAGTCATCATTCAAACCTTTAATCCTGAAAATAAAACGCTTTTATATGTTGCCAATAATGATTATTTAGGAATGTATAACTATGAAATGAATATTCGTAAAACTCTTAAATATCCACCATATTTTTATTTGACTATTATTAAAATTGCTTCTAAAGACTATAATATGGCCAGTAGTGAAATTTCTAAAGTTTATAGTTTTTTAAATAAAAATTTAAATAATGTTATTATGTTAGGTCCAACTACCGCCCCAATGTTTAAAGTAAATGGTATTTACCGTTTTCAAATAATTTTAAAATATAAAAATTATGAGTTCATCAAAAATACTTTAATATCACTTGATGATTTATATAAAACAAATACTAAAGTAAATTTAGAAATTGATAATAATCCTAGTAGACTTTAAATTTTATCTCGGAATTCTTAATTCAAAAGATATCTTTTTTTCTTATTTTCTTTTGGAAAGTAGATTTTTTTATGATATACTGGAAAAGGTGATAAAAGTGGAAGACGCATTAAAAAGAATTCACGACTATAGTTTAGAAGAAATTATGGGTTTAAGATTTGCCCGTTATTCCAAATATATAATTCAAGATCGTGCTATACCTGACGTAAGAGATGGCTTAAAACCAGTTCAAAGAAGAATTATTTATGCTATGTATCGCGATAAAAACACTTATGATAAACAATTTAAAAAATGTGCTAATGCTGTAGGTAACGTATTAGGTAAATATCATCCACATGGAGACTCATCCGTTTACGAAGCCTTAATTCGTATGAGTCAAAAGTGGAAACAAAATCACACTTTAGTAGAAGTAGATGGTAACAATGGTTCTGTTGATGGCGACCCACCAGCAGCATATCGTTATACCGAATGTAGACTTTCTAAAATAAGTGAGGAACTTTTAAAAGATATTGATAAAGACACTGTGGTTATGGCTCCTAACTATTCTGATACCTTATTAGAGCCTACCGTTTTACCGGCTAAATTTCCTAACCTTTTAGTTAATGGAACTAACGGTATTTCCGCTGGGTACGCTACTAACATACCACCTCATAACTTAATTGAAGTATGTGATGCTATTATTAAAAGAATAGATAGTCCTAATTGTCATGATGAATCTATTTTTGAAATAATAAAAGGACCCGATTTTCCTACTGGTGGCATTGTTGAAGGAACTGATGGAATTATATCAGCCTTTAAAACTGGTAAAGGAAAACTTATTGTTAGATCAAAATATACCTTTGAAAAAAATAAAGGTAAAGAGCAAATTATAATTACTGAAATACCTTTTGAAGTTAATAAACGTGTTTTAGTTGAAAAAATTGATGAAATAAGATATGAAAAAAAATTAGATGGCATTGCGGAAGTAAGAGATGAATCTGATAAAGAATCATCAATCAGAGTTGTAATTGATTTAAAACAAGGCACTGATAAAGATTTAGTATTAAAATATCTACTTAAAAATACTGACCTTCAAACATCATACAACTACAACATGGTATGTATAGATAAACGTAGACCACGACTTTTAGGTATTATTCCTATTATCGATGCTTATATTGATCATCAAAAAGATGTTGTAACTAAAAGAACTAAATTTGATTTAGATTTTGCCTTAAAAGAAATGCATATAACTGAAGGATTAGTTAAGGCTATCAGTATTTTAGATGAAGTAATCGCTGTCATTCGCGGTAGTCAAAACAAGCAAGATGCTATCATGAACTTAGTTAAAAAATATGATTTTACCGAAGAACAAGCAACTGCAATCGTTATGCTTCAGTTATATAGACTTACTAATACTGATATAACTATATTAGAAGAAAAATTAGAAAACCTACGTAAAATCATTAATGAATTAAATCTAATTTTAAGTGATGAAAACAAATTAAAATTAGTAATTAAGGAAGAACTTCGCCGTATTAAAAAAGAATATGGCACTCCTAGAAAAACAGAAATTTCAAATTTTGTTACCGAACTTAAAATTGACGAAAAAGACTTAATTACTAAAGAAGATGTTATTATCATTTTAACTAAAGATGGTTACTTAAAAAAAGTAAGTAAAAAATCTCATGATAGTAATGATGGTGAAACAGCCCTAAAACCAGGCGATTACGTTATAAATTACTTACAAACTAACACTTTAAATAAATTATGCATATTTACATCTCTAGGAAACTACTTGTATATTCCTATTCATGAAATACCATCATGCAAGTGGAAAGATTTAGGTAAACATGTAAGTAATATTGTAACTATGAATCCTGATGATAAAGTAGTAAATGCTTATGTTATTAATGAAGAAATTACCAACCCAATTGTAACTTTCTTTACTAAAGATGGCATGGTAAAACAAACTTCCCTAAATGATTTCATTGTTAGTCGTTATAATAAAGTATATACCGCGATGAAAATTAAAGATAACGATGAAGTAGTAAACGTTTGGATCACTAAACCATATACATTAATAATTACGGAAAGTGGCTACTATCTAAATTATAATACTAGTGAAATACCTGTAAGTGGTGCAAAAACTAGTGGCGTAAAGGGAATTAATTTAAAAGAAGACCATGTTGTAGCAGGTTTAACATTTACCGATGATGATGAATATATTGATATATTTACAAATAAAGGAACAGCTAAACGTATTAAACTAAAAGATTTAAATACTTTATCAAGAGCCAAAAGAGGTACTACTTTAATTAAAAAAGTAAAATCAACTAACTATGAAGTAATTAATGCTATGATTGCTAGCACTAAAGATGTAATCGGTTTATTATCTGGTAATGAAATTAATTATTTAAAAAATAGTGAAATTGCTATCATGGATTTAACATCAACTGGGTCTGTCATTACTAAGCAAAAAATAGATAAAGTCTTCATCTTAAAAGAATTAAAAGTCATTATTGATAAAAATGCCGAAACAATTCTTCCTAAAGATGAACAAGCAACCGAAATGACCATTGATGATTTCCTAGATGATTTTAAATTATAGTCTAAAAACCACTTATTAAAAATATAATTTAATAGGTGGTTTTATAATGGATAAAAAAGAAGAATTTAAAAGTTTTGTCCAAAAGCATCCCGAACTAGTATCATATATTAAAGATAAGAAAAATACTTGGCAAGATTTTTACGAAATTTATGATATGTACGGTGATGATAAAAAAGTTTGGGATAAATATAAAGATGAAAGTCCTTTAAACGAAGAAGAAAGTAGGGCTAAAAGTACATCTTTAGCCGAGCTAGCTAGTTTAGTTAAAAATATTAATATTGATAATGTTCAAAAATATATCAATAATGCCCAAAAGGCCATAAATGTAATTCAAGAACTTACCAGTAAGAATCCTGTAAAAACAGAAAACGTTATTCCTAAAAGTCCTAGGCCCATAACCAAATTTTTTGGTGATTAATGAAAACAGAAATTTTAATAAAAATTAATAATGATAAAAATCTTCATGATTATTTAAGAAAAAATTCTTATTGGTATAAATATTTAAATCGCAGTGATAAATATTATAAAGATTTACTAAGCGAGTATAAAAAAGATAAACGAAATGAAAAAGCAAATAAAGTAACTGACACTTTAAGTACATTAGATACCGTTAATACTATCTTTAAAATGCTAAAATAGCATTGACTTTACTTACTACTTTTTATATAATTTATTTAGAAAGTAGGAGAGAGAATGAAAAATAAAAAAGGTTTTACTTTAGTAGAATTATTAGCAGTTATCGTTGTTTTAGCAATTATCATGATTATCGCTGTACCATCTGTATTAAATAGTATGACAGATGCTCGTAGAAACTCATTTGCTGTTTATGGTGAAAAACTAATTAACTCAGCACAAGCACAATCTCAAGCAACTGCCATGGTTAATGGAACAATAAAAAAATGTTATACTGTTAGCGAATTAGTTGATGGTGCTCATGGTACATACGAAGGCTACGTTCAAAGACTAGTTCATGGTGAAAAAGAATATTATTTCTTAACGCTAAGAGATGCTAACTATGCTGCCGTAAATATACTTGCTCAAGAACTTGAAGCAGTAAAATCAGGCGTACAAACTACATATAAAACCCATGTAATTGTTGGAAGAGACACAATTGATGCTGATACAGAAGGAAAGAAAGTTGACTTTACAAAATGTCCTGAAACACCTACTGTATCTGAGACTGATATTCCAAACACAACAACAACAACTTCTTAATAAAAAAGTTCAGTTTGAAACTGACTTTTTTTGTGTTATAATCTTTATGGTGATTTAAATGATAATCGGTTCACATGTAAGATTTAAAAATGATCAATTACTTGGAAGTGTTAATGAATCTCTTAGTTATGGCTCTAATGCTTTCATGTTTTATACTGGTGCTCCTCAAAATACCGTGCGTTCTAGTATTAATGATGAATATACTTTTTTAGCGCTAAATAAAATGAAAGAAAATAATATCTCTTTAGAAAATGTTATATGTCATGCGCCTTATATCATCAACTTAGCAAATAATATGGAGCCAGAAAAGTATGAATTTAGCATTGAATTTTTAAGAAAAGAATTAGATAGATGTAAACAAATGCAAATAAAATATATTGTTCTTCATCCTGGATCTGCTGTTAAGCATGATAAAGTAACCGCTATAAGTAATATTATAAATGGTTTAAATAAAGTTATTAGAAAAGACGATGTAACTACTATTTTACTCGAAACAATGGCGGGAAAAGGCACTGAAATAGGTTCTAAGATGGATGAATTATGGTCTATAATTAAAAATATCGAATTAAAAGACCACATCGGTGTCTGTTTAGATACTTGCCATTTAAATGATTCTGGAGTTGATTTAAAAGAATTCGACCGTTACTTAGAGTTATTTAATAAGTATATTGGCATCGATAAAATAAAATGTATTCATATAAATGATTCTAAAAACGCGTTAGGTTCCCATAAAGATCGCCATGAAAATATTGGTTATGGCACGATTGGCTTTGATACTTTAATGAATATAATTAATCATCCCAAATTAAAAGATGTTCCTAAAATATTAGAAACACCATATATTAATGATAAACCTCCATACAAAGAAGAAATCGCTATGATCAAAAGTGACACTTTTAATGACAACCTAATTATGGATGTTATAAATAACTAATATATTTCTTAATTAATTTTTCAATTTTTTGAAAGTTTTCTTCGGAAAACTTTTCTTTATATGCACTAAGATCAAAACTATCTCTATTTTTTATAACTTCCCGATAATTATTCTTAATAAAATTATAAACAAAATCGGTTTCCTCATCACTTAAAGCAATATCATTCTTATAAGCAAAGTCTCTAACATTACTTACGCTCATATTTCTTACATACAAATCAATAATATCCATATCTTCACCCTTATATATCATATGTAATAAATTCTTAAAATAAACCATAATAAAAATATGAAAAGAAATATAGTGGTTTTGCTCATTGTAACTATCAATTTAATTTGTTTATATCGTATTATTTCCTTAAATCAAAATAATGCTTATACCATAAATAATTCCGTATTTGAAGGTTTAACTGCCCCAAGAGGGCGCATTCTTGATGTAAAAGGCAATATTTTAGTGGACAACATTGGTGTCAAATCTTTAGTCTTTAATAAACTTAATATTAAAAATAGTGAAGTTATAACTATCAGTGAAAAACTCGCGGAAATAATTGATATTAATGAAAATCTAACTGACTATGATAAAAGATATTATTACTATTTAAATAATAAAAATGAAATAGATAAATTAATAAGCAGTGATTCTTTAAAAAAATACGAAGAAAGAAAAATTAGTTCTAAAGACATTTTAGAAGAAAAATTATCTTTAATAAGTGAGGAAAAATTAAATAAAGTAAATTCTAAAGCTGCTTATATTTATAAATTACTAACAGATGGTTACAGTTATGAAGATAAAATAATCAAAAAAGATTTAACTAAAGAAGAATATAACAAGGTAAATAGCATGGATTTAAAAGGCATTAGAACTGAAATAACTTGGGAGCGTTACTATCCATATAAAAGTTTACTAAGAGATGTATTAGGTGTAGTATCATCATATAAACAAGGAATTCCTTACGAACTTAAAAATTATTATCTTAAAAAAGGTTACAAATTAAACGACCGAGTAGGAGTTACCAACTTAGAATATATTTATGATGATTATTTAAAAGGAACTAAAGCAAAGTACGAAGTTAAAGATAATAAAATAACTAAAATAAAAGACGAAGAAAAAGGTAAAGACTTAGTCTTAAGTATTGATATTAATATGCAAATGGATATTGAAAAAATCATGGAAGAAGAAATGCTTACGGCTAAAAAAGAATATAACACTAAATATTATAATACCTCATATATGGTAGTTAGTAATCCCGTTACTGGTGAAGTTATTTCTTTAATTGGAAAAAATTTAAATGATGATCAAACCTTTAATGACTACTCTTATTATAATGTTATAAATTCTTTTACAATTGGTAGTGCGGTAAAAGGAGCTAGTATTTCTGTCGGTTACAACAATCATATTATTGATGAAAATACTAAAGTAAAAGATGGCTGTGTTTATTTAAAAAATCAAGGTGGCAAATGTTCTTGGAAAACTTTAGGAGTTATGAATGATATTGAAGCCCTTCGCATGAGTAGTAATTATTTTCAGTATCTAATCGCCGTTGGCTTAACTGGTCATAAATATAAAGCGGGATTAACTTTAAATGCTAATAAAAGTCATTTTGACATATACCGAGATACCTTTGCATCATATGGCCTTGGGACTAAAACTAATATTGATTTAATAAATGAAAGTACTGGTCAAAAAGGCACAACTTACAGTGATGATTTATTACTTAATATGTCTATTGGCCAGTACGATACCTATACGCCTATTAGCTTAAGTCAGTATATAAATACCATTGCTACGGGAAAGAGAAAAGAATTATCTTTACTTAAATATGTTTTAAATAATGATGGCTCAATCTACTATGAAAAACAAAATAAAGTTTTAAATAAACCCTTAATTGAAGATAAATATTTAGACCGCATTAGAAAAGGCTTGTATGAGGTAAATAAAAGTGGTACTGGTTATTCATATACAACTCATAAATTTACATCTGCTGGCAAAACAGGTACTGCCGAAAGTTTTATGGACACAGATTTAGATGGTAAAATCGATAAACAAACTGTTTCAACTTCCTATATTATGTATGCACCCTTTGAAGAACCTAAATTTAGCATAATAATTGTTAGTCCTAATATAAAATATAAGAATAATGTATCTAATTATAAATATCCTATAAATGCTAAAATAATGAGAAGAGTAAGTACTTTAGTTTATGATAATTATGCTTAAAACTAAAAAATTCCTTCATAAAGCCACATAAAACTCATAATTTATATTGATAAACCTTTAAAATATATGATATAATACTAAGGCAATGAAAAAGGAGGAATAACCATGGCTAAGAAAAATGAAAATCGTGAAAGCATTGAATTAAAATGCAGCGTTTGTGGTTCATTTATAAGACCAAGTGAAAAAAATAAAGCAAACACTCCAGATAAGTTAGAAATTAAAAAATTCTGTCCAAAATGTAAAAAAGTCCAAGTGTTTAAAGAGAAAAAATAATAAAGGAGTAATTTTATGAATGTTAATATTAATGATATTAAAAACGGTATGACTTTAATTCTAGATGGAAATTTATGCATGGTTATCGATTTCCAACATGTTAAACCCGGAAAAGGTCCTGCTTTTGTAAGAATTAAATATCGTAATCTAAGAACTGGTGCTACAGTTGAAGATACATTTAATACAACTCTAAAATTAGAAAAGGCTCATGTTGATAAATTACATATGCAATATCTATACAAACAAGGTAATGACTATGTATTTATGAATACTGATGATTATAGCCAAATGGAAATTAACGAATCTATCATTGGTGATGATGTTAAATTCCTAAAAGAGGGTTTAGAAATTGAAGTTCAAATGTATCAAGGTGAAATATTAGGTATTGTTTTACCAGAAAAAATTGAATATACAGTAACTGAAACAACTGATGCTGTAAAAGGTAATACAACTAATAACGCTATGAAAGATGCTACTATTGAAAGTGGTTATGTAATAAAAGTTCCTATGTTTATCTCTCAAGGAGAAAAAATTATTGTAACTACTAAAGATGGTAAATATTCATCAAGAGCATAATACCAATATATAATTAAAAAGTCTATGGTTTTACTACTACACGTGGTTAATACCATAGACTTTTTGTATGTGCAATATTAACTTGACGTGTGGGGTGGGTTATTAGTATAATTAAAGTGAAAATATCGGGAGTGATTTATTATGCATATGAATATAGTCAGTGACAAAATTGGTACGTTTTTAAACTATGTTAAAAAGGATAAGAAGCTTTTGCTTGTGTTAATAATTACTATTTTAGTTTTACTTTCTTTAATATTAAACATTGCTTTTAGTTTTCTTTTACAAAAGACCGAAAAACCTAGTACAAATATTACTGTCGGCGATTTAAAATATAGTATGGTAATTAACAATGTTAATTTAAATTCTTCGGTAGGAACAAAACTACCGACTAACACAATCATTGGTGATCGAATAATAGTGTTAAAAAGTAAAAAAACCGAGCAGTTTAATATTGTATTAACATCAAATAACGATAAAAGCACTTATTATGAAATAATTTATCATGTTTGTTCCGATGAAAACTGTACTAGTTTTATCGATACTCCCGAAACAATTCAAATCGCGTACCATGTTGATTCACTTTCTCCCATTACCGATTTAATCGCATCTAATGAATCAAGAACAATCACCATTGTAACTGATAATCAATCTACTCAAGATTATTACGTAGAAGTGGATTTAAATGTTGGATATAAACATAATAAATTAGTCCTTCAAAAACAGATAACTAATAAATTTACGCCGCCATATTTAAGTGGTAACTTAGATATAATTGCGACCGTTAATGGGGAAGAAATAGATGGATTTCCTACGGAGCCAGATTATGAAACAAATTTTGTCTGCAAAGAAAATGATGGTACTATTTCTAAGGCCAAAGGTATTTTTAGATACACAGCCGCTAATGGTTGGGAATTTGATGTTTATGGTCTAACTAGAAATCATACAACTTGTTATATTTCATTTACAAGTACAGAGTATGTAGTAACTTATGAACTATTATCAACTAGACTAGATTGTGCTAATATTACGGCTAAACCAGACGAACCGATAATTACCTATACTGGAAACTGTGATATAACTTCAGAAACCGAAAAAACTGATGGAAGTCACAGATGGAAATTAAAATTTACCACAAGTGGCACTCTTTCTATAAGAGGCCAAATGTTTGTTGATGCATTCCTAGTAGGTGGCGGCCAAGGAGGAGCCAAAAAAGGAGTTGGTGGTGATGGTGGAAAAACAATTAGATATAATACCGTTAGACTTGCTAATGATGATACTTACACTGTAACAATTGGTGCCGGAGGCGCTGGTGGTGTAGAAGGTAGCACGAATGGTAAATTAGGAAGCCCTAGCACATTGATTTCCAGGACTTCAGCCGAAAACTTTTCTTTAACTTCCGCAAATGGTTATGATACTAACGCTGGCGGTGCTGGTGGGTCAGACGATGATGCTAGTAATAATAAACCAGGGCAGTGCCGTACAGACAAATACTCAGCTGAATTTCACGATCCAACTTCTGGTATTTATTATGCCGGTGGCGGTGGTGGAAGTGGTGGCCAAAAAAGCTGGTACTCTAGCGGTCAATATTGGTATAGGGACATTGCTGGCGGTTCATCATGCGGTGATGGTGCTAGTGCCGGAAGTAGTGATGGGGAAAATCCTGCCGATCCAGCCGAAGATAATACCGGTGCTGGTGGCGGTGGCGGTCGTTTTGCTGGAGGTACTGGTGGTAGTGGAATTATTATAATTCGTGATACTAGAGCGTAAATAAA
Source organism: uncultured Bacilli bacterium (assembly GCA_934098485.1). Lineage (GTDB taxonomy): Bacteria > Bacillota_I > Bacilli_A > RF39 > UBA660 > CAG-533. The sequence continues at coordinate 70,295 of CAKOOH010000005.1, forward strand.
AAACATTGGGTGATTTTAATATGAGAAATTTTCCATATAAAAGAAAAATAATATATATAGTTTTAATTATCATGGGAATTATTACATTAACTGGTACAACCTATGCGATATTTACAACAACAACTACGCAAGAAGGAACAAATACAATTAATCTTTTAAAGTGCTTAGAATTAGAGTTTTCTAATCAAAAAAATATTATCAATTTAACAAATACCTATCCTATGCGTGATGAAAGAGGAAGTAAAAATCCTCCATATACATTTACTTTAACAAATAAATGTGGAATATATTTAGAATATTCAATCGGATTAGCGGTAAACAAAAATAACACCTTAGAAGACAAATATGTTAAAACAATTTTTTCCCTTTCAAATAATGATGGTGAACCTGTTTTATTAACAGACAGACAAGAAGGAAACACTTATAATGATAGAAAAACATATATTTTTAGAAATGATGGTTTAGAAAACGGGGAGAGCAAGGATTACAAATTAGTATTGTGGCTAGATGGAACTGCCAGTGACTCTGAGATGCAAAAAAGTTTCACTGGTAATATAATAATTAATACAAAGCCAATTAAAAATGAAGATCAAAAAACAATAACTGTCGATTTAAATGGTGGAAATTTATTACAAGAATTAAACGAAGTATATAGAGAAGGAATGAAAATAAAATTACCCGTGCCAGCCAAAGCCGGATATCATTTTGATAAATGGGAAATAACTGCGGGCGATGCTACCATTGATAAAAATAACTATTTAACTATTGGCAAAGAGAATATCACTTTAAAAGCCTATTATGCCGGTGGTGTAACTCTTACATTAGAATTAAATGGTGGAAATACTACACAAACCTTTAAAGAGGATTATGGTCAAGGTGAAACAATAACGTTAATAGAACCAACAAAAGAAGGCTATTTATTTGGCGGTTGGAAAATCATAAGTGGAAATGGAATAATAAATGGTAGCACCTTAACAATGAATACCGAAAGTGTCGTAATAGAGGCAATTTGGAAAAAACAAGTAACTTTAACAGTAGAACTTAATGGTGGGAGAACTACGCAATCTTTTAAAGATGAATACTTTGAAGGCGATAAGATAACTCTAAATGAACCAACAAAAGAAGGTTATTTATTTGGTGGTTGGAAAATCACCAGCGGTGATGGAATAATAAATGGAAATATATTAACAATAAGTGCAGAAAACATAAAACTAGAAGCAACTTGGAAAAAACGAGTAACTTTAACTGTCGATTTAAACGGTGGCATTACTACTCAAAATTTTAAATCAGCATATGGTGAAAAAGATGAAATTACCTTAACCATTCCCACAAGATCGAATATTGCATTTATCGGTTGGGAGATAGTATCTGGGGATGCTACAATAAATAATAATAAACTAATCTTTGGATCAAACGATGTAAGCATTAGAGCCTTATGGCGAGAAACATGGACTTTTGACTTTACGGGTTCGGAGCAAACATTTACTGTGCCATATAGAGGCGTGTATAAACTAGAAATATGGGGAGCGCAAGGTGGAAGTGTTTCTTATTCAGGAACCTATAATGGTGGTTATGGGGGATATTCAAATGGTAGTATTAATTTAACTAAGAACGAAGTACTATATATTAATGTAGGCGGTTCTGGAAGTGGTGGAGTAGCAACATCTTCATATTCCGGAGGATATAATGGTGGTGGCTCTACTAATGAAACTAGGGGCACAGATCATTATCATGCATCAGGTGGTGGCGCTACGCATATTGCCAATGTTTCTGGAATATTATCATCTCTATCATCAAAAACTAGTAATATTTTAATTGTTGCTGGCGCTGGCGGTGGCGGCTACCGACATACTGAATCAGAAAAATATTCTAGTATAGGCGGTTCTGGTGGTGGCATACAAGGCACTGATTCAACTACCAATGGTAGTAATGGTAAACAAGGATTAGGTGGATATCAAACCGCTGGTGGGAAATATGAAGGTGGCAGTGGTTCTAGCAGTATTTTTGGAAGTTTTGGCCAAGGTGGAACGCCAGGTAACTCTTGGGGCTCTGCTGGTGGCGGCGGCTTTTATGGCGGTGGTGCATCTAATGGCGATGTTGGATCAAGCGGTAATAGCGGTGGTGGCGGTGGCTCTGGTTATATTGGAAATTCGCTTCTTTCAGATAAAGTAATGTATTGTTATAATTGTACATCATCATCTGAAAATGCCACAAAAACCATATCAACTACATGTACGAATTCATCAGCCACAGAAAACTGTACAAAACAAGGTAACGGCTATGCAAGAATAACATTTATAAATTTATCATAAAAATACCCATGAAAAGACAAAAAGATTTATGCGTATAATTTGTATAAATCTTTTTTATAATATGAAATCGATAAAAAATGATATATATTATCGGTATATAATAGTTGCTTAAATTTGAAAATAGTCTAAAATTTAAGCAAGATTTAAGCAAGATTTAAGCAAGATAAATTGCTTAAATCCCATTTTTACGATATAATAAATAATAATGAAGGTGATTTACTATGGATAATTATAATCCACCATTTACAATTACTAATACAATGCTTGATTATATCTCATCAATAATGGAAAAAATCGGTAAAATTGATAATTATACTTATTTGGAAAAAATGCCTAATCTTAGAAGAAATAATAAAATTAAATCTATTCATTCATCTTTAGCGATTGAAGCAAATTCATTATCACTATCTGAAGTTAAAGATGTAATTGCTGGCAAATATGTTTTAGGCCCCCAAAAAGAAATCCAAGAAGTATTAAATGCCTACAAAGCCTATGAAATGATTAAAGAAGTTAATCCTTATTCTTTAAAAGATTTAAAAATGGTTCACGGCGTCATGACTGAAAAAACCATTATACTATCTGGAAAATTTAGAACTGGTGGCGAAGGTGTTTTTGATAGTAAAGGACACTGCATTCATGTCTGTCCGCCGGCAAAACAAGTAGAACCTTTAATGGTTCAACTGTTTGCTTGGATTAAAAATAACAAAGATACTATCCATCCTTTAATATTATCATCAGTATTCCATTATGAATTCGTATTTATTCATCCATTTGCTGATGGTAATGGAAGAATGGCTAGATTATGGCAAAATATATTATTAACAAACTGGAAAGATTTTTTCGAATATTTACCAATTGAAACAAGAATAAAAGAATATCAAAGTGAATACTATGCTGCAATTTCCCATTGTCATGAAGCAGCAAGTTCAAATGAATTTATTGAGTTTATGTTAAAAATGATAGATGAAGTACTTGAAAGCTTAGTAAAAGTGACAAGAGAAAATCTAACTGAAAAAGATATTAACGTTAATAAACTACTAAATATAATGACTATAAATGTACCCATGAGCGCTTATGAAATAATGGAAAAATTAGAAATAAAATCCAAAGAAACTTTAAGATCAAAATATTTAGATCCAGCAATTGAAGAAGGCTTAATTCTTTTAACAATTCCTGATAAACCAACTAGTAAAAACCAAATGTATTATAAAGCAAAATAAAATCATTAGGCCTCTTGATTTATATTTAAAATATGTGTTAAAATAAACGAAGAAAACGAAGATATAGGACAATAATTAAGAATGTTTTATAGAAAGTTAGTGGCTGATGGAAACTAATAAACTACTTAATTTATCTACCTATTAGTGGTGTTAATCGCACCCGGCCTAGCCGTTATTATAATAAAGTAGTTTAAGGATGGTACCGCATTTATATGCTCCTTTGGTATCATCTTTTTTATTTTATTTAAGGGCTAATCTATTATTAAGAAAGGATGATAAAAATGATAGATATTAAATTAATTAGAGAAAACAAAGAATTAGTAAAAGAAAATATCAAAAAGAAATTTCAAGATGAAAAATTACCTTTAGTTGATGAAGTTCTTGAACTTGATAAAGAAGTTAGAGAAGCAAAATTAAAAGGTGATAATTTAAGAAGCGAAAAAAATAATCTTTCTAAAAGCATTGGTATGCTTATGAAAGAAGGAAAAAAAGAAGAAGCTGAAAAAATAAAGCAAAAAATTGCTGATATGGACGCGCAAATCAAAATCTTAGAAATATCTGAAGAAAAAAAGAATGCTTTAATAAAAGAAAAAATGATGGTAATACCTAATATAATTGACCAATCAGTTCCGATTGGCAAAGATGATAGTGAAAACGTTGAAGTTGAAAAATTTGGAGATCCTTTAGTTCCAACATATGAAATTCCGTATCACGCTGATATCATCATGAATTTAAATGGGATGGATAAAGATGCTGCTGGGCGTACTAGTGGCGAAGGTTTTTATTACTTACTAGGTGATATAGCTCGTTTACATGAAGCTATGATTGCTTATGCCAGAGATTATATGATTGCTAAAGGATTTACATATGCTATTCCGCCATTTATGATTCATGCTAATGTTGTTACCGGGGTTATGTCTTTTCCGGAAATGGAAGCCATGATGTATAAAATTGAAGGCGAGGACTTATACCTAATTGGCACATCCGAACATTCTATGATTGGTAAATTTAAAGATCAAATGCTAAAAAAAGAGGAATTACCAATTAAAATGACTTCATACTCTCCTTGCTTTAGAAAAGAAGGTGGCTCTCACGGCTTAGAAGAAAGAGGTTTGTATCGTGTTCATCAGTTCGAAAAAGAAGAAATGATTGTTCTTTGCGAACCAGAAGATTCTATGAAATATTATGAAGAAATGTGGAAATACACTGTAGAAATCTTTAGAAACTGGTGCGTTCCTGTAAGACAATTAGAATGCTGCTCTGGTGATTTAGCCGATCTAAAAGTTAAATCATGCGATATCGAAGCATGGAGTCCTAGACAAAAGAAATATTTTGAAGTAGGTTCTTGTTCAAATTTAGGAGATGCTCAAGCAAGAAGATTAGGAATAAGAGTAAAAGGTGAAAATGGCAACTATTTCTTACATACTCTAAATAACACCGTTGTCGCATCGCCTCGTGGACTAATTGCTGTATTAGAAAATAATTATAATGAAGATGGCAGCGTTACTATTCCGGAAGTTCTAAGACCATATATGGGTGGTTTAGAAAAAATACAGCCAAAGTAATTTTTTGAAATTATCGTATAAATAATAAAAATCTCAAAGTATCACGCTTTGAGATTTTTCACTTTGTAAATTTGCTTTTTCATTTTCTTTTATGCTTAATATTTCATTAGGTGTTTTTAAATCACCATTTTTTCTTTGCTTTTCTAACTTAGCATTATATTCATCTACAAATAATTTATAATTCGCCATGCCCTTATTTTTAATAAGCTTTGCTATTTGTTTCATAAATGCATTATTATGTAAGTTTCTATGCAAGCTAACTCTTATATTTTCTGGTGCTTCTAAAAAAACTAGTAGAGTACTTAAAAAACATTCTAAATAATAATCATATACTCTAACGGCGTTATCATATTCATCTTTTACTAAATCATATTTAGGAATTTCTTCATTAGTGCGTGCCGTTATTAAATCAAAATATTTTTTTCTTGATAAATCATATTTTATAATTAATTCATCAATAAGCCTTTTTACATTCTCACTTGTATCTGAATCTTTAATTCCTTTTGCTTCTCTAGATAAACTTAAATCTTCACTAGGTACGCCCATTTCTTTAAGAGTTTTCTTAATATTTTCTTTTAAATTTCCTTTAAAAAGTGTTAGTCTAAACGGTAAAGCAAGTAATCTATTTTTTTCATCTTCGCTTAAATCATTAAAAGTATCTTCATTAATTAATAAAATTGCCTCTTTAGATAAAATAACAGTTCCTTTAATGGCAGTATCTGTTGGCACTAAAGAAATGACTTCTTCCATATGATATTTTAACGGTTCTATAACCGCACAATGCTTATTACTAAAAGTATTATTTCCAAATCCATGTTCACTATCATCGGGGCAAATACCATTTAAAGAAAATAAAACAATAGAGTTATAATCTGAAACATACGGTAAATATTCCTTCGTTATTTGTCCGCACTTTTTAACGTACTCATCATAATAATTTTCATCTTCAAATGTCTTTTCATAATCTTGTGCTGGCATTATTCCTTCTTCTAAAAGCAAATCACTTATTGCTCCTTCAAATGAACTTGCTAGTGTTTTTGTTAAATATCTATCATCACTTATAGGTTTTATGACTCCTTCAAAAGGAATTATATTAGTTGCTCTTACTAACATTAAATCATCAATGCTCAAATCTATCACCTAACATAATTTTACTATGAATATTATCATTTTTAAAGTCAAAAGAATACTAGCCAAAAAAATAAGGATATGTTAAAATAAATTGTATAAAAATATAATAGGAAGGTCAAAATGTATACAAAAGAAGAAGAAATAATACATTTTATTTTTATTGCGTTTCAAAATCAAAAAAGGAAAAAAGAAAACATTGATTTAACGTTTCATAGTGTTATGGTTGGTAATATGTTAAAAAATATGAACTGTGATGATGATATTGTTAATACTGGTTATTTGCATGATGTTATAGAAGATACTAATTACACTCATGAAGATTTAGAAAAAAGCTTTGGTAAAGAACTTGCCGATAATGTTTTAAAATTAAGTGAAAATCAGCAAATAACTAATTATCGAGAAAGAAAAGAAGAATTTATTAATCGTATTAAAACCTATGATACTGGTTTAATTTATGTAGAATTAGCTGATAAATTACAAAATTTAATTTCTGACTACGATTTATTTTTAAAACAAGGCAAAAGTGTTGTAACTACAAATAATACTTCCTTTGAAGACACCAAATGGTTTTATAAAACACTTAAAAGTATCTTTAATGAAAGATTAAAAAATAATTCTTTTTTAGAAAGGTATAATTGTATTTATGAATTATATTTCGAAGGGAAGTAAAATATGAAAGTACCATTAAGATTTCAAATAACTGAATTTGATTGTGGAACGGTGTCATTATTAAATGCTTTTAGTTATTTATATGAAAGAGAAGAAATTCCCCCTTTATTAGTAAAACAAATAAACAAATATACACTAGATTGCTATGATGATGAAGGTAATTTAGGTGCTGGTGGCACTAGTAAGGAAGCTATAAAAAAATTAACTACTTGGATATCTAATTATGCCAATTCTCAAAACTTTAACTTAAATTGTCAAAGATTAACTGGTCATGATGTTTGTTTAGAATCATTTCTAGAATGTTTAAATGAAGGTGGCGTCGTATTTGCTAGATTATGGCAAACTAATGAGCATTATTCAATTATTACTAAAATTAATAATGGAAAAGCATATATTTTTGATCCATATTATTTAGATAAAACTTATTACAATAAAGATAAAGATGTAAAAATAGTTCTAAATAAACCATTCTCTCATAACCGCATTGTTTCTATAAAAAGATTATTTAGTGAAACTAAAAAAGATTTTTCTTTAGGCCCAATAGAAATGAGAGAGTGTGTTATAATAAATAAAATAAATACAAAGTAAGGAAAATTTATGAAAAAGAAAAATATTATAATTTTAATAGGAGTATTACTAGTAGCGGTATTATTAGTAGTATGTATTTTAAAAGCTTTAAAAAATGCTAGTAACAAAGATTTAACAGATAATGGAATAAATATAAAATATCTTGAAAAAGCTCTTAACGAAGATGATGACTTTTGTGATGATGAAAGCAGTGCTTATTATATTACCTTTGAAAGTTACGTAAATGGTAAAAAAGTAGAATTTGCAGATAATTATGTGTTAGCCTGTGAAAAAAACAAAGGAGAAATAAACTCAGATAATTTAATTTCTGTAACTCAAATTACTACTGATAAAAAATATTATGTTTTAATTATTCCTGAAGAAGGATTTAATACAGATGTTCCTGCCTTACCTGTTGTAGTAAATGAAAAAGGCGAGATAATATTAACCCCAGACCGAGATACAAACACAATTACTTTAACTGGGGAGATATCTAAAAAATATCCTCTTGGGAAAAATCAATATTTAATTAAAGACAATAAATTATATTATTATGAAAGTGATCATTGTACTTACACAAATATTATTATTGCTGATTTTAAAAATGATAAAGTCACTAAAGAAACTATAAAATTATCTTCATCTGATTATACCAGTAGTGGTGAATGGTGTTAAACAAAATACCGTTATAATTTAAAGATGATACATTTCATCTTTTTTTCATATATTATTGTAGGTGATTATATGGATGATAAAATTTTTGATAAGGTAAAAAAGAAAACTAATATTGACAAAGATACCATTGTTTCTTTAGCTCAAATGGTAAATGATAATGGCTTAAAAGATGAAAAGACTTTACGTACAGTTATTAGAAAGCTAAGTAACATGACTGGCAAAGATGTTTCTGATGAATTAGAAAACAAAATAATCGATTGTATCAAAGATGATAAAGTTCCTAAAAATGTAGAAAATATGTTTTAATATACAAATATCTTAAAAGCGTGTATAATATTTGCAAAAGTGAGTTGATGTTGTGGAAAAAATCAAAGAAAAAATTAAAAAGGAATATTTTAAATATTTAACAGACAAAGAATATCATGAAGTGGATACTTTAAGTGCTGATGAATTATTATCTTTAGTTAATGTAATTTGGAGTCGCTATTTAAGAAAGAATTATTTAGTTCATAAAGTATCACCTCTAGCGTTTTTAGAGGACATAAATGGACTATTAAATGCTAATAATTTAGGCTTTATAGTAATAAATAAAGCTGATTTAACTGCTGGCAATATTGCTCCAAACATTTGTGGAATTATTTGTGCTGATGTTAAACTTAATAAAATAGTTCTTCCTGATGAAATAACTAATTTAATGAAAAAGGATATTTCTTATTTACCTGAAATAATCTTAAATACCAATCTTGGCGAAGGACCTCTAAGCAGTAGTTATGAAAATGCTTCATCTTTTGCTGAAGAATATAGTATTGATTTTTTATCAGTTTCAAGTAGGGTAGGAACAAAGGAAGATTATACTAATATGGCTAGAGACATCATAACAAGCTCTTTATTTACTTATGGCTTAGAAGCTGATATAAATCTTCGAGATAAACTAGTAAAAAAATATGGAAAATTAATTATTAAAATGGTAGAAACAGCTAATTCTTTAGAAAAGCGAGAAGAATTAAAAAATAAAATCGTGGCTCTTTTGTCTTCTGAATTAGGTATCACTAAATAAAGGCTATAAAGCATAGTCTTTTTCTTTTACTGTAAATAGATTATAGTCATAGTATATAATATAGTAGGTGATGTTATGTTAGTGGCGATTTGTGCAAGACTAGAAATAAAAAATGGTAAGAAAAGGTGGTTTATAACTGATTATTTTAAAAAGTTAGCATGCCATCTAAATTGGACTTTAATTCCTATAGTTTCTTCCAAAGATGTTCAAAAAATCAGTGAGCTTTGTCATGCTCTAATAATTCCCGGAAGTGGAAACGATATAAATCCTAAGTATTATAAAGAAAAACCTATATTTAAAAATCAATATTACGATGAAGAATACAAATTAGATAAAGCCGCAATTAAAGCCTTTTTGGGGCAAAATAAAAAAATTATTGGTATATGCGGTGGTATGCAATCATTAAATGTTTATTTTGGTGGTACTTTATTTCAGGATATAGATAATCATAATAATACTTTCCATCCTATTAAAATTATTAATAGTACATTTTTAAGTTCTTATTACAAGAAAAAAACTGTAAAAGTAAATTCTTTTCACCATGAGGCTATTAAAAATATAGCGCCTAATTTTCAAATATCAGCAATCAGTAACGATAATATCATAGAAGCTATTGAAAGTGAAAATATTTTAGGTCTTCAATATCATCCCGAAGTACTAAAAGATTATAATATTTTTAAGAATTTTATTGAAAACAATTGACTTTAACGCTAATTATTTCTAAGAAAAATGTGTTTTTCGTACATTTTGTACGAAAAACACAATAAAAATATGCCTTTTTGTACGAAAATGTGTTAAAATACCTATAGAGGTGGAAAATATGTATAGAAAAATAGAAGAAGAATTTAAAAGCTGGAAGCAAAATTACCAAATGCCCCTTATGCTAGTAGGAGCAAGACAGACTGGAAAAACTTATATTCTTGAAGAATTTTGTAAAAAAAATTATGCAAATTATATTTATATTAATTTAGATAAAGAAGATAATATTGCTGAAATATTTGAAACAACCATCATACCGGAAGAAATAATAGAAAAAATTGAAATAATTAAAAATATCATTATTGATATAGAAAATACAATTATATTTTTTGATGAAATACAAGTAAGTGAAAGAGCAATTACTTCATTAAAATATTTTTGTGAAAGTGATAAACCATATAAAATAGTTTGTGCTGGATCTCTTCTAGGTGTTAAAATCAATAGATTTAAATCATCTTTTCCTGTTGGTAAGGTAACTATTAAATACTTGTACCCAATGGATTTTGAAGAATATTTAATTGCCTTAGGAGAAACTAAATTAATTGATGAAATTAAAACTCACTACCAAACTAATGAAGCATTAATGAATCCAATTCACGAAAAAGCCTTGGATTTGTTTAAAAAATACTTAGCTCTAGGTGGCATGCCTGCTTTAATTAATGATTTTCTGGAAAATGAATGCATAATTTCCCATGTTAATTTCGAGTTGCAAGAACAAATAATTACATCTTATCTAGCCGATATGAATAAATATACTGAAAATAGTGAAGGAATAAAAAATAGTCAAATATATAATAGCATTCCCAAAGAGCTTGCTAGAGTTAATAACACATTTAAATATAGTTTAGTAAATAAAGACGCTAGAAAAGTTAGATATGAAAGTAGTTTAGAATGGCTACTTGCAAGCAATATGATTTTAAAATGTGACCTCGCAGATAAAAATGAATCCCCTCTAAAAGCCTTTACAAATTCCGATAAATTTAAATTATATTTAAGTGATGTTGGACTATTACGTGCACTTTCTAATTTAGATTACAGAGAAATACTTTTAGAAAAAAATGAAATGTTTAAAGGTGTACTTACTGAAAACTACATCGCTTGCGAATTTTACACTAAAAGAAGAGAATTATATTATTATAGTTTTGATAAATATGAAATAGATTTTTTAATTAAAATAGATGGTGAAATAATTCCTGTTGAAGTTAAAACCGGGAAAAGAACTACAAGTAAAAGCTTAAATGAATACGTCAAAAAATATAACCCTAAATTTAGTATTCGCATTTCATCTAAAAATTTCGGCTTAGAAAACAATATAAAATCAGTACCACTTTATGCCGTATTTTGTATAAATGCTTAAAATTAATAAAAGTGTAAGGAAGTAAAAAATGGAATTAAAAAAAGAATTTATAAAATTATCAAAAGATTTAGTGTATGAAACCTATTTAAAAATTGTCTATGACGTTAAAGATTATGATGATATCACTAGAAATAAAATGCTTGATGAAATTATTAAAGAATATAGACAAAGTAACTTTTTATATCATATATGTACAGATAAAGAACTTGCTTTTTTAAATTATGTTAAAAGTAATAAATTAAGTAAAAAAGATTTAAAAAAATATGAATGGGAAATAAAAACTCTAAATGCAAAATGCATTTTTAGTCTTGTAACATTTGAAATATTTGAAGAACAAAAAGAAAATGTTGATGCTGCATTAAAAATGTGGAAAGAAAATAAAAATAATAGCTTTAAAGAGCTTATTATTTTTATGATAAGTAATGTTAAAATCAACGGAGTCATGCTAACTAGTGCATTAGTTGCCATGATAAAAAGTATGTACAATATTGATGAACAAGAAATAAATATTATTTTAGGTTCTCCATTATTTCACTTTTATTGCGAATTTATATATGAAAAGTTTGAATTTTCTAAGCAAAAATTGGAAACCGTTAGTTACCGAGACTATTATGATATTTTAGACGAACTAAGAGAAGCTAAAAAAGAATATGGTATGGCTGGAAATATTGGTTTTGATATAAGAGATAATTTTGATATTTTTTATTATGGCTTTCCAATTCGCAAAGCAAAAGTTAAAAAAATGTATGATTTAATAAGTAAAAAAATCGATAAATATTTTATATTTAATATCATTGATGAAGCAAGAGTATTAAATAATAGAGAAGAACTTAAAATGTTTTTAAATGATGATCTATATGTTGTTTATGATGCTTTAGATGAAATGCCATGTTCTGCTATGAATGGTTTCACGCCGAATGATTATCGAAAAGAAAAATTAAAAGAATTAGATTTAGATAAAGAATTCAAATGGACTCCTCAAAACAATGCCCATTTATGCAAAAACGCCGCGGATCATTATTATAAATTATATTTTGCTCTTTTAGATTATATTAATCAAATTCAAAAAATTCATCCTGGAATTAAGAAAATCTATAAACAAGAAGGTCTAGACATTCATAAACTAAAAGATATTGATAAGTTTTTATGGAGTCATAAAGAAATAATAGATGATTTTATTAATACTAACTTATATAACTTCACCGATGAAGAACTTAAAGAAGTAAGAGAATTTAAAAATGCCATCACCAGTGACCACTTTATTATTGTTGGATTTGACCGTGAATACACAAAAATATTGTCTGACGATGGTAAACTTTATATGGTCAAAGGTGTAAGAGGTGATATTGATAAAATAATTAATCATTCCGATTTACCATCAATAATTAGTACAACTCTCTTAATGTTTAATGGAAACATCATATTTAAAAGTTTCTTTGAAAGCATAAATATAAAATTTGGTAACGATGTCAAAAAAGAAATTCTAAACAATATGAAAACGGCCCTTACTTATTATCATTTATAACTATTAAATTGCTATTAACCTAGCAATTTTTTCATATTAAAATAAATTATTGCGTATTATTTATTGGTGATTACATTGTTTCATTATCGTATTTTAAAAAGAATGTATTATGTTTATTTAGTAGTTTTACTAATATTTTTAGTAATTATATTAAGAGTGTTTTATTTACAAGTATTTAAAACATCAAAATTATCTAGTTTAGCAAATAGCCTTTGGAGTCGTAATCTTCCGCTTTTAGCTGACCGTGGAAAGATAACCGATCGTAATGGAACCATTCTTGCTGATAATATTACTACGACATCTTTAGTAGTAGTTCCTGTTCAAATAAAAAATAAAGAAGAAGTAGCTAAAAACTTAGCATCTATTTTAAATACTGATTATTTAAATATCTATAAACATTTAACCAAGCAAACATCAATTGAGCGTATCCACCCAGAAGGAAGAGGGCTTTCTTATGATATTGCCGAAAAAATATCAGCCTTAAATTATGATGGAGTATATTTATTAAAAGAATCAAAAAGGTACTATCCTTATGATAAAGTTCTTTCTCATGTCTTAGGTTATGTTGGGATTGATAATCAAGGTTTATCTGGAATTGAACTTGAATACGATAATTATCTAAAAGGTACTGATGGAGGAGTAAAGTATTATTCTGATGGCAAAGGAAATCGATTAAAACTATCCGAAGTTTATGACGAACCCGTTAGTGGCAATAATATTTCTCTTACAATTGATATTGATATTCAGCTTGCCGTCGAAAGGGAACTTGATAATGTTGTAACTAAATATAATCCCGAAAATGCTTTAGCTTTAGTTATGGAACCAAGTACTGGTGAAGTTTTAGCTATGAGCAGCCGTCCTAATTTTAATTCTAATAAATACCAAGAATATAACTTAGAAACCATCAATCGTAACTTGCCTATCTGGGCTACATATGAACCAGGTTCAACATTTAAAATTATCACCTTAGCCTCCGCTATTAATGAAGGAAAAGTAAATTTATTTGAAGATACTTACTATGATGGTGGATCTATTATGGTTGATAGTGCCCGCATTAAATGTTGGAAAAAGGGTGGCCATGGAGCTGAAACTTTCTTACAAGTAGTAGAAAATTCTTGTAATCTTGGAGTAAATACAAGAACATTTTTTAAAAAGTAGAATAAATAATGCATAATAAATTTAAAACATTAAATAAAGGTAAAGGGTATTATGAAAAAGAAGCAAATTTTTATGATTATTGGAATGGTTTTAACTATAACAAAATTATCGAAATAAAAAAAGATTGGAACACCGTAATATATAATAAGTATCATATTATATATCATCCAATCTTTTTATTTTTGCTCTTTTTTAATTAATTTAGCATGAACTACCATTTTATTACTCTTACCGTAACAAGTAGATAAGGTAAGAATATTATCAGTAGATGTAACATTTGTATTAAAGTCATAACTACTTCTATCTTTTATCATATCCAAAAATTCTTGATATTCAATATCACTTTCAAAATTAGTTTGTAAGTAATCACTAGTAGTAGGTATATGATAAGTGCTAAATATCTGCCATAAAGAGTTCTCTTTTTCGGTAGATATTTTTATTACATAGTTATTGGTGTTAGATAACCAGTTTTTAGTTAAGACAGTCCTTAATGTTCCAAACATAGTTTTATCAGTTCTCCTATGTGCATAAATAATAGTATTTTTATTATTAGTATTATTGTTTCTATAATCTAAAAACAACCAACCAGCAGAATTATAAGATTTGTCTAAACTGTGAGTTAGATAATATTTGTTATTATTAGATTGAACGAAAGGATAATTTATATTAGTACCATTTACTTTAATCCAACCTTTAACATCGCTATTAATATTTTTTAATTCATTAAAGTTAATATCTATCATATTCATAGCAATATAATCCCAATAAGGATTAGCTTTTGGTATTTCTTCTTCTGGTTCTATTATTTCTGTATTTTCTGTATCAACTACTTCAGTAACTTTAATTTCTTCTTGTATATCTTCAATTTGTTTATTAGTTTTATTAGAATCGTTTTTCCAAATAACTATATTTACAATAGAATAAATTAATAATAATAAAGAGATGATTATAATTATTGATAGTATAATTTTAGTTTTTTTATTCACTATTTATC
>CAKOOH010000006.1 GCA_934098485.1 uncultured Bacilli bacterium
AAATCTTATTTTTGTTATTTACATAATTCATAGTTACCTCACAATATTTTCTATATAATTATACTAATAACCCCCCCATGTCAAGTTAATATTGTGTATGTAAAAAGTCTATGGTATTAACCAAATATAGTTATAACCATAGACTTCACTAACTTATTTAACCAATTAATTCCTCTAAAAACTTCTTGCTTTTTAAATATAATCCCGTATATCTATCATAATACTTACCAATAAAATAATTGATATTACTCGTTACTTTATCACTTATTTTTAAATCACTTATCGAAGCAAGCTCTACTAAATAGTACATTCTAAGCATTTTAAGTGTTTTTTCATCATAAATTATCTCATTTATATAACAGTTCTTGCAAACATATCCACCAGCATCCGGATCAATCGTCACTATATCATGAGTATTACCACATTTAGCACATGAATTAAAATTAATTCCTACTCCTAAATAATCCAAATATTTAAGTTCAACTATATTGGTTATTATCATCGGATTTAATCCTTCATTTATCTTTTTTAAAGCATCTATTAAAATATAATATATATTTTCATCATTATTTTGCTTCATTACTTGTTTAGCCAAATCACACAAAAAAGACATGTAACTAGTTAAAACAATGTCTCTTTTTATTGTACTAAAATTATCTATAACATCTACCCCTTTTAAAGTAGACAAACTATTTTCTTTATAATAAATAATAAATTTTCCATAAGTCAAAGACATTGTGAAACTTCTAAAAGGACTTTTAACACTTTTGGCGCCTTTACAAACAATTCCAATAATTCCTTCCTTTGTAAGAACATTAATTATCTTACTCGTTTCCCTATAACTTGTTTCATTTATTATTATGCCTTCAACTTCTCTTAACATATATTAACCTCTTTTATATATTAAATAATATTCAATTTTTCCTGTTTTCTTAAACATTTCCCAGGCTTCTTTTTTTGTCATATCTATCCCTTTCTAATAATATAATGGGACAGTTTAAATGTTTTTATTCACATTTGATACGAAAAATTAATTTCTCCTCTAACATACTTTTCAAAAGTTAAAACAATTGTAATTGATGTTATTGGTGCGTTATATAAATTTAAGAAAGCAACAATTTCTTTTTTTAATTCTGGCGTTAATGTAACTCCGTTATAAGTATATTTTAAAGCATCAAGTTTTTCTTGATTCATAGTGGTTCTTGAATTACCAGATGCATACTTTCCAATCATATCATTTACATTCTTAGCCATGCCTACCGAAATAAATCCTAGTTTTGCTGTTCTATTAAGCATAAATAAGAAATCATCAATTGTTGTATCTATATCCATACATAAATCAACTAGATTGTAAAATTTGTTTTGTCTCATTTTATCAAAAATAGCCTGTATTAATGCTAAAAATTTATCTTGTCTTTCCTTTGAAACAACTAAATATTTTTCGTAAATGGCTTTAAATTTCGGATCCGAATCTTTATAACGATTTGCTGTTGCATCAAAAGCAGCCATAACAACATCTTTTCTAATCAAAATTGTTGTTATCGTATAATAATCACTTAAAATATATTCTTCTAAAATATCTCCAAACTTTTTAGCAACTGGACTACTATAACCATCTACATCATAACCACGTTCAAATACTTCGGCTATTTTATCCGGCAAGATCTCTAATTGATAAGCATATTTTTTTGCTGCTAAAGATTTTTTAAACTTTTCTAATCTATCTAATAAAACTTCTTTACTATACAATTTAATTTTATCATCAAGTTCATCTAAAGGTGCATCTAACAAATCGTAAATTACTTTATATGTTTTATTATGTCTATTTACTCCGTCATTATATTCTATCTCTTGCTCTAATGTTGGTTTAGGTTCCACCACTCTTTGGCGATATTTTCTAATATAATCAATAAGCGTTGCTTCACCAACAAAAAATTTATTCATAATTGGTTTTAACCCTGCCATATCATAACGACTCTCTATTAAAGCCTCATAAGCCTCTTTACCTAATAAAACGGTGCTAGAAACTTTTTTCGTTTTCCTATTTGATGTAACTTCGTCTTTTTCTTTTTTTCTAGGTTTAAGAGCCAAATATCTTTCTCTTTGTTCTGATGTCATGCATGGTTCTTCATTTCTTTTAATAAATCTATTAATCTCAAACATTAAATCCTCTATTGCTATATTATTTGAAGATGCAAAAGAAGTTAAACCACCGACATTTAAATTACTATCAAGAAATATACCGAATGCTTCTCTAATTAAATTAATATCATTAAATTTATTTTCCATTATATTTCTCCCAATATTACATATGAAATTCTGGTACTATTGCTATTTCACCACGAACATATTTTTCAAAAGCTAAAATTATTGTGTATGTCATTACTCTAATGTTATGAGCATTTAAGTAAGAAATAATATTATTTTTTAATTCTTCAGTTAATTCAACACCATTATAATTATACTTTAATTTTGCTACTTGTTCATTTGATGGTTCTGATTTTAATACTGTAATTCCTGATTTTTTAATCATAGGTTCTAATATACTATAAACTGGCGAAAAAGCATCAATCCCGCTAGTTCTTATAGATCGCATCATTGTAGCAAAATCATTTATCGTTGTATCAATATCAAAACACAAGTTTATAATATCGTATTTTTGTTGTTTTTTTTGTTTATCTATTATATTTTGATTTATTCTTAATAATAGTTCTTGATATTTTGCTAGTTTTTCATTTTTAACTTTTTCATAAAGAGGATACATCGATGCTGTTTTTTCATCTCTTTGTACTAAACGTTTAAGATAAGCTTCAAACGAACTAGGATCTTTTGTATATTTTTTGAAGACAGACAACGGCGAATAACAAGGTCCCTCAATATATTCCATCATAGCATCAATACATTTTTGGGCATTTAAATCATATGTCTTTAATTCCGGATTATCAACTATTTTAGTATTATTAAAATTACTAACTTTTTCTCTCAATTCAACAATTCTTGATGCAATTAAACTATTTTTGGCGTTTTCTAGTTTCTCTAAATAAGCAAGTAAATTACTTTTGCCTTCTCTTTCTATTAATTTAGCAAAATCTTCATCATTACTATTTAGCATTGCTTCAATTATTTTTACGTCTAATCTGTGAGCCATCGCTACATATCTTAACTCTTGTTCTATAGTTGGTTTTGGTTCAATAATTCTTTTTCGATAATTAGCAATTCTTCTATCTAAAGTCGCTACAGATATTTTCATTTTTTTAGCAAGAGGCGTTAAAGCCGCTCTATCTAAATTATTAGCAAGTAATATCTCATAGCCTTCTTTTAAATCATCAACTTTTGGACTTGGTATTTCATAATCTCTTCTAGGTAATCTACCTGAAAACAAATATTCATATTTTTGCTTTTCTTCTTCACTTGGTGCATAACCATACGCTGCGTATTCACCATCTCGATATTTTCTAATTTCCGTTTTTATTATGCCTTCTGTAACATTATGTTTAGCTGCCAGCATTGGAATAATATCTAAAGATAAGCCACTGCTTAAATAAATATTAAATGCATCTGCGGCAATCGGTGCTCTTTTACTTTTAAATTTATCACTTTTAACATCATGGTATCCTTGAATTTTACGTTTTACAAACATCTCGTACTTTTTTTGTTCTTCTAAAGAAGGAAAATATCCATATTTTTCATAAATCATATAATTATAATTACGAACTCGGCTAATAATAGTTTTAATTGTAACACCATATTTAGTAGCGAGCATCGCCAAAACGTGTTCATCAAAATCAGAACTTAAATAAGTGTCATAACAATCCTTTGCTATTTCGGCATTTTTTAGTTCTCTTTCATCTTGTTCTGCTTGTGCTTGAGAAGCGTATAATTCATTATATTTTAAAACTTCCGCATTAGTAGGAGCTATTCCTATATCTTTAAATTCTCCATTCACATATTTCGTAATCCATCTGCGAACATTTTGCTCTGAAAGATTATACTCAGCACTTATTCTTTCTAAGGTTTCTTTAGAAAGTTCTCCCTTTAAATATTTATCAAACATCAATTTAGCCCGTTTTTCATTTTTGTTACTATCTCTTTTAAGAACTAATTCATTATATTTATCTAATTGTTCTTTACTTGGACAAGGTGCTTCAGTCCTATGAATCCATTTATTAAAAATGAAAAGTATATAACTTACCGGAACATTTATTTTTCTAGCATAATCACGCAACGGTTCAGTATTTAATTCACTCTCCATTAAAATATCAAACGCATCTACTGCAATTTTTTCTTTCATTTCTTCAGTCATATTATCCCTCTTATTCAAAATCTTTAAAACCTAGTTCACTTAAATATCTTTCTTTATCACGCCAATTCTTAATTGTTTTAACATATAACTCTAAGTAAACTTGTTTGCCTAATAATTCTTCCATGTCTTTTCTTGCCATTGAACCAATCTTTTTAAGCATTGCTCCCCCCGAACCAATAATAATCTTTTTAAGTGAATCTCTATCAATTATTATATCAACATACACATCTACAATACTTCCTTTATCTTTGATGTGCGTTGCTACGCATGTTACGGAATGTGGAACTTCTTCATCGGTTAAATTAAGAACTTTTTCTCTTACAAACTCTCCTAACATAAACTGTAAACTTGTATTTGTAATTGTACCATCATCATAATACTTTATCTCATCAGTTAAATATCCTTTAATAACTTTAATTAGTCTTCTAATATTATCATCTTTCATCGCACTTATTGGAACTATATCTGAAAAATCATATAAATCTTTATAAGTGTTTATAGCATTAAGTATTCCTTCATCCGTAAGTTTATCAATTTTATTAAGTACCAATATAACTGGAGTTTTTGTATTTTTAAAAGTCTGTACAATAAATTCATCGCCTCTACCAAGTGGAGCGCTAGCATCTACTACAAAAAGAATTGCATCAATCTCTTCTAATGATTCATAACTTTGTTTATTTAAATATTTTCCTAATTTATCCTGTGGCTTATGAATCCCTGGTGTATCGATAAAAATAATTTGTGCTTCCTCATCATTGTAAACACCTTGAATTGAATTACGTGTTGTTCCCGCCACATTTGATACAATTGCTAAATGAGTCTTCAATATTGTATTAAGTAAAGTACTTTTTCCTGTATTAGGTCTACCTATAATACTTACAAATCCACTTTTCATAAAAAACTCCTTTCTTATATTAATATATATTATTTATTAAATTTCCTACTTTTAATACTCTTCTGTTTCTATTTATATCATAGAGAAATACTTCTTTATCTGGTTCAAAAAATTCTGTAATAACATCTTTATTAATATATTTTAAATCATTAATATTTTTAGTTCCTACCATTATATAGATAGATTCAAAATCTTTGTATTTATATCCTGCCGTTACAGCGCGGCTAATAGCGGCACTTTCTGCATATATAGCGTCTCTAAATATTGCATTTTTAACAGTTA
The DNA here is from genome assembly GCA_934098485.1 of uncultured Bacilli bacterium. Lineage (GTDB taxonomy): Bacteria > Bacillota_I > Bacilli_A > RF39 > UBA660 > CAG-533. Next base: position 5,481 of record CAKOOH010000006.1, read on the forward strand.
CGCCCCCAAATGTTGTTTTATCTTTCATTACCACAATCGCACTAAAACACAAATTATCAAAGGGTGCATGAGCATTACTTAATAATCTTTCTAATTCATTTACCATTACTATCCTCCAGTTCAAAAGGATATGGACATAAATCCTTAACTAAAAATTCCTTAACTTTTCCCTTCTTATTATAGCAGAAAACTTTAACATTTTCCTTAAAAAATTCATGTAATAATTCTCTACATAAAAAACATGGCATGCAATATTCATTACCGCTTCCCATAACATGAATTTCTTTAAAATCTTCTTTACCATATCCATCAGTTATAGCAGATGATAATGCCACTTGCTCCGCACATAATCCACTTTTAGAACTTGGATTTTCCACATTAACCCCAATAAATTCTTGCCCATTATTACAAATGATTATACATGCCGTTTTATAATTAGATAAAGGACTATAAGAATTATTTAAAAGCATTAATAAATTTTCTTTCATAAATTCTCCTTAAAATAACATAATTAGTTTTGGCACAAATATAATAAGCCCTATTACTGCTGCCGTAATACTTAAAATAAGCACATAAGCCGCTGCCGTATCTTTGGCTATTTCTGCTTGTTTATCATACTTTTGCACCGCTAAATCAACTAAATTTTCTATACTAGTATTAATTATCTCCGCAGCAATAACCATTCCAATCGCAAAAATTAAAAACACCCACTCTAATTTAGAAACCTTAAAAATAAATCCACATATAATAACTAATAATGCCATCATCACATGAATTTGCATATTAGGTTCTTCTTTAAAAGTTGTAAAAAAGCCTCTTATTGCATAAGAAAATGATTTACCCAATCGTTTAATTGATAATGCCTTTTTCATTTAAAATCTCCTTTTGCAAATCAAACATTTCTTTTTCTTCTTTTTCCCCTAAAGTATGATCATATCCTAATAAATGTAATAGTCCATGCACTGCTAAAAATGATAATTCTCTTTTTTCGCTATGATCATATGTTTCAGCTTGCTCTATCATTTTAGGAATACTTATATAAATATCTCCCAAAACATTAATAGGTCCCGGAAATGCTCCATTATCATTTAAAGCAAAGCTTATAACATCTGTAGTTCTATCTATTCCTCTATAAGTTTTATTTAGTTCATGCACTTTTTCATCATCCGTTAAAATTACTGTAAATGTTGCATTTTCTATCTTTAATTTTTTTAAAGTATAATCAAGAACATCTAATAAATAAGAATTATCCTCATCTTTAAAATAACCATATTCATCAACTATTTCAATATCATTCATAACACCACTCCATATAAATTAAGAATTATTAACGCTAAAATAATAATCACAATAACACATATAAAATTAAGAAGCAAATTATTTCGGTATTTATCACTGTATTTAGCAAATAATTTATCCATCAGTTTATATATAACATAACCTATAATACCACCAATAACATTTAAAATTATATCATCTATATCAAAACTTCTTCCAATTCCCATTTGGATAAGTTCAATTGATAAACTGGTAATAAAAGTTATAATAAAACACAAATACATTTTATTAAGCTTACAATAATAACTTACAAAATATCCATACGGAACAAATAAAACAATATTTCCAATCACATTACGATAAAATAACTTACTTTTTAAACTGTATCTCATCATTTCCTTAAAAGGAATAAAATTATTACTATAAGATTCAAAATCTGTCGTTGTAACTAGTTCAAACAAAAGCATAATATAAATAATAAAACATAAACTAATAAGTTCTTTGGAGATATTAACTTTTTTATGATTACTTATTAAATATACTAGTCTTGTTGTTATTAAAACCACACTTATTAAAGTTAACATTGGCCACAAATTAACTACAACATTAACAGCAACTTTTGGAATCACATAACTCACCCTCTTTTCCATTTTATCATACTTTAGGCCTATTTTTATCATATTTCTGCTTGTTTTCTATAAAAAATTAAAAAAGCCAAAATATAGTTAGTTTTATATTTTGACATTAATTAATATTTACTTCATAAGGACTATATTCACTAATAATTTCATTAGTCATAACAAAAAATTCTATATAACCATAATCATCATCAATATTCTTTTCTAAAACACTAATTTTTTTAACCTCACCAGTATTCTTTAACTTAGTTATAAATTCATTTTCTACTTTTTCTGTCGCTTTTTTTATGACTTCATCGTCTTTTAAAGTACTCACCTTAATGTTATATTCTTTTTCTTTATATATTTTAATTTTTAATCCCAGAATTTTTATCTCTCTTTTATTTTCTTGATAAAAATATTTATACTTATTTTTTAAAAATATTTTATTATTTATATTTAGATTATATCTTGTTTTACCAGTTTCCGTTTTTATTGCTTCTTTTTTGGGATACGCAATCTTAGCTGTATACCATACATCTCCATAAACTGTACCTGTTGCTAATGTATTTCCTTTAATATTATCATAAAGCGTAATTTCCCCGCTTATAAGTCTTTGACCTTTTTTAACATATTCACCACTTCTAACTAAAACGTCTCCCTTAGTACTTAATATTTTAGTAATCTTCCCATCTTTAGAGGCAATAACATGACGATATCCTTCTTCATTTACGGGATTTTTAATAATTCTTTCTTCTACTCTAATTATATATTTCATTCCCTCTTTAGTAATACTCATCCACTCTAAAGTTGTGGGATTATCTTTTAGTATTTCATTTTTAATTTTTTCTAGTTCATCAAAATCATACGCTAAAGAGAATTTTTTTATATTATGTTCTTCTAATTCTTTTTTTACTAAATTTCTAATACTTTTATTTTCATGAATAATATTAATATCTACAATGTAACTTGTTATGATATCCATTAAAGCAAAACAAAAAATAAATATTAAGTAAAAATATATATTATCTTTAACATGCTTCTTAATTCCTAGTAATCCTTCATATTTAACTATTTTTATATCACTATAGTAATTTAATTTTTTTATACTTTTATAATCATTTAAATTAATAATCATCGTGCATTTTTCTTCCGTTATATAATGAATATCATAAAGATTAATATTATTTTTAATACATTTATCAAAAAAGCGCTCTAAAAAATGACTCACTTCTATTTTAATTTTCTTATTCATAATTAACTCCAGTAATTAATCCTTCAATTAAGAGTTCTTTATTTTCCATTTTTTTAATATTCATTCTAGAGCCTTTTATTTTTATATTACAAGATGACAATTTAATCATAATTAAATCATTACTAAATGTTAATATTTCTACATAATTATAAATATAAAGAGAATTTTTATATAAACAGACATAATATTCCTGATTTCTTAATGCATTATTAATTATATCAAGCATTATTCTTCACCATTTAATTATATGTTTTAAATATAAAAAATACTCGCTAAATATTATATTTCAAAAAATACTACATAAAAAGTCTATGATATTGAGTAGTCATAGACTTTTTACATTTAGTTTATTACATAAGGATCACTTGAAGTGCCTGTTCCTTTAGATATTGTGGTTATACTTTTTAAGGATATTGCCGGTCTTAGTCCCCTCGCCTCATTTACTGCTTCACCTCTGATATATTCACTACTATTTAAATATCTCCACACATCAGCATCACCGCCGATACCATAATGTGATGGCGTAAGAGACCACCACTGACTACCAGAGGCATTTTCATATAAATAATATGTAGTATTCGCTGTTTTGTATACCGCCCCCGCAAATACAATTTCATCTATTGTTAGTAATCCTATTTTTTTATCTAAAGCACCATTGCCATTTACGGTATCATTTACCGTAAGCTTTGATAGTTTACCACCTAAATTATCATTTGGACATATTAATGTTGGTCCTGTTCCACCGGCAGTATTACTATTTGTTAGTAATCTTTGAACTGAATTATAATAATTTACATTGGTTCCTATTCCATATTTAGTTCCTCTCGTACCTATACTCCATGGATTATATGAAGTTGTTTTATAAACGCTTTTATCATTACACCATATTGTATCTGCTAGTTTACTTTCATATGTTGAAATATATGTGTTATACCATTTCTCTAAATTTTGTAAGATGGCACTCTTATTACTATTTTTATGTGTTTCCGCATAAGTAGTTTTGCCTATCTCTCCATACATAAAACCTACATAGGCATTATCATTAATTGCACTATTAAATACACTTGTATAAGTTGTTCCACTATATCTCGCAAATGCCGCTGTTGTATCATTGTTTGATGCTACACATGGACTCGCTACTTTATTTATATTATCATTGTGTAGTACTAATTTTATTGAGCCATCTCCTGTTATTCTTACAATTCTCCAGCATTTATTGGCAAACTCTACATAATTATTATCTATCGCTCCCCTAAAGTAATAACTTGTTCCATAATCATCAGCTGCTCCTGCTAATACTTTCTCTCCTGATTCTGAAACATTTAATCCCGGTGTTGTTCCTGGTGTGGTTGCACTTGGATAATTCTTTCTTATAGCTGCTAGTAATGTCCCTTCACTTGATGTATACCAATTAGTTGGTGCTTGTACTTCTCCTTCACTCTTCTTAGTGAAATATACATTACATACGGTCTCTCCCGAACTTATACTTACTACGCTCATAAGCCATCTTTTTCCATTCCAATTTATTGTTCCCATAATATCATTATTTGCATCATTATTAGCAAATGAATTACATTTTACAACCGCATTATAATTATCTGTCTCTGGAAATATACTTGATATCTTCCCATCTATATATGCATACATTGTAAAATCTCCCTTTGTTACTGATGTATTTGGATTTGGTGATACACTTACTGTTATCTTTCCTGCATAACTTGTATTTTTTCCTTCCTCCCATGTTGTTGCTTCATCTAACCATAATCTTAACTCAAACTCTTCACTTTCATACTCACCCATACTTATTTCCATTAAATTATTACTTTGTTCTGCTTCTGCTAGTGTCTTTGTTTCTCTTGTAAATATATTCTCATTATTTAAAATTCCTATTTTTGCTTCATTTAGATTCTTATTATTAAACCACACCTTTACATGCTTTAAATCTATTAAATTATTTAATGTTAATGTTTCTAAATTTATTTTTGCATATATTTTTGTATTACATTTATTTGTTACTTTAAATTTATATATTGGTGTTTTCATTCCTTCTTCATCACTTACTGGATACACATTATCTAATGATACTGCATTTGTTTCATCAGAATAATCCACTCCCAAACACCTAAGCATTGACATACTATTTATTGAATCTTGATTTTTCCTTACTCTTATATAGGCGTAAGACATTCCTGCCAGTGTTATTATTAAACCTATTATCGCTACCACAACTAAAATTTTTCTACTTTTTCTCATACTTAAATCACCCGATATTTTCTATATAATTATACTAATAACCCCCCCCATGTCAAGTTAATATCGTGCATATAAAAAGTCTATGGTATTAACCATAGACTTTGCTAATTTAAATTTAAAAATATATCTACTTTTCGTATACAGATACTTTTTTCTTATCTCTTCCTAATCTTTCGTATTTAACTACTCCATTAATTAGAGAATATAAAGTATGATCTTTTCCCATGCCTACATTTGCACCAGGATAAATTCTTGTACCTCTTTGACGGTAAATGATAGCACCAGCTTTAGCCATTTGTCCATCAGCAAGTTTAGCACCTAATCTGCGTCCTTCAGAATCTCTACCATTTTGAGTAGAACCTTGAGCTTTAACATGAGCGAAACGTTGAATATTTAATTTTATAAATAACATTTTCTATTCCTCACTTTCAACTTTTACATTCTTAGGATAATCATTACTAAGTTCCTTTAATAATTCTTTTAAATTATTAAATAGCTTATTAATTAAATCATCATCTTGGATAACCATAATTGAAACGCATTTCGCATCATCTACATATTGAATTCCATCTTTATTAATAGTTAACATATCATTAACAGATGTTGTCACAATTGATGATACTGCCGCACATACAATATCTTTGCCATAATCCGCAAAATTTGCATGTCCTCTTATTTCAATTTTTTTATCACTAATTTTTATTTTAATCATAATTAACCAACAATTTTCTTAACGATTAATTTAGTATATGGTTGTCTATGACCTTGTTTTAGACGATATTTCTTTTTAGGTCTATACTTAAAGACAACAATCTTTTTTTGTTTACCAGATTTTACAACTTCGCAAGTAACTTTTGCACCTTCAACATAAGGTGTACCCGTTTTGCCATTTACTGATAAAACTTCTGTAATATCAATACTTTTACCATCTTCAGCATTTAATTTTTCTACAAAAATTTCATCACCTTCAGCAACATAGTATTGTTTACCGCCTACTAATATAACAGCTTTCATTAATTTTTCCTCCCATCTTTTTTAGGACTCGCCCTTAAGGTGGTATAAAAATACACTTTTTACCTTTTTAGTGCGGTTTATAAATTAATTACAAACAAATAGACTATACCAAAAATAGCCTATAATGTCAATAAATAACTGCGTTTTTTATAATGAAACAGCACTACTTTTTTGCGTAGTTACACCTTTAAAATAACAAGTCTTTATATAACTAATATATTCAAGTAATAAATTTTCTTCTTGGCACTCTTCTAAAGAAGATTCTTTCATTAATTTTCTCGCTTTTAAACTATCTTCTAGTCCTAGAATATTTTCTTCTATTTCCTCAGCAATATCTCTTGCCACATAATCTGATTTTAAATAACTTTCATAATTACTAAGTTTCTGTTTTATTTTATCAAAACTTTCCATAATAAACACCTAATGGCATTATAACTTACTTTGTATAGTTAATCAAACATATTTAAATCTTTCTCTTAAATATTTATCTTCCCTCTGATTATTTATTATATTAAATCTATTTTTATACATTTTATTTATATTATTTATATATTTAACTTTCTTAAAATTTAAGTTATATAAACATCTTTCTAATAAAAATTTATTAAAAATTAATTTATGATTTAAAATTTCTGTATACGTTCTTAAGAATATAAACAGGCAAATAAGAAGCACATTTAATGTTATTTTATTAAAAATTACAAATAATAACGTTCCCAAAATACTTATACTATTTAATAACTTTAAAGAGATTTTATAAGGAAAAATAGTTTCTACTAAACTTAATAATATTTTAGAACCATCTAAAGGAATCAGTGGCAATAAATTAAATATTATAATTAGATTATTATAAAATATAAAAATATTATAACTAATATCATTTATAAATCCCCATTTATATAAAAAATAAAAACATGGATAAAGTAAAACTTGAAACAATACTCCCGCTAGTGATATCCAAAAAAGTTTATAACTAGGAATATTATAATTAACATTTGTTTCTATTACGCTTCCAAAAGGCAAAATATCTATTTTATATATTTCAATTTTATAAGCTTTCATTACTAAAATATGACCTAAATCATGAATAAATAAAATAAAGCTAATTATCAAAAAATAATTAAAATATCCACAAAGCATCATACTTCCTAAAATAAAATACGTAACAGGATTTATTCTAAATATATTCTTCATACTTTAATAATTCGCCATTTTTCATAAATAAAACATATAATTTTTTATCTTTCGCGTTACCAATTATATTATCTGATTCCACATAATCATATAATTTTACATTTGCTAAAGTAATATTTCCATACCAATAATCTATTCCATCCATTCCCTGAATAATAATGGTATTTCCATAATCTTCTTTTTCTCCTGTAAATACAACAATTCCACTTTTATAAGGATAAACTGCATCTACTCCTGATAATACTGCTCCATCTTTATAAGTATTTACTTCTTTATAATTAATCGTTTTATTCGCACTTACGACATTTTCTTTTACGGGTGGTAGTACATCACCAAAATACTTATTATATAAACTCGAGATTTTAGAAAATTTAAAAGATTTATCATATACATTATTTTTAAAAAGCAGTAAATTTTTATCACTTATTTTTACAAAAATAGATATCCCTAAAAATAATATAATACTAATTAATACTCTAATAATTAATGACTTAATATATTTTTTATTTTTCATAGTTCACCACTAAATTATATTTACTCCTTAGCCATAAAAGACCAAAAATGTAAAAAATTAAATTATACCCCAAATTATTAATTAATAACTTCACAATATAATAATTAAATTCATTATAAATACTGTAAAGAACTATTCCAAAAATAAAATAATAAAAAACTAAACAAATAAGTTCATTTATAAAAGTATTATTTATTACTTTAAAAATATTTTTATTTAAATAATAAAGTATTATTACTATCATCGTACAAAAAGGAATGCCTGTAAAAACAATATCGGTACAAAGTAATAAATAAATATTTCTATCATTTAAATAAAATACATATAAAAGTAAAGAACAAAGTAATATTCCTTTTGTATTAAGAATTAATGTATCTATAATCATGCATTTCTCCTAATTACTGCCACATAACAATTTTTTTGAATGGTAGTTGTTTCTACCACCACTTCTGTATTAACATTCCTTTTAGAAACACTTACAACTTTACCAATATAACTATCTTTATTACTATAAACTTTATCATTAACATTAATATCATCATAATTAGATAAATTACCAACAATTAAATTATTATTATCATCTTTTCTTAAAATTTTACCTTCTATGTCATTAATTTTAACTAATATTTTCGTATCATAAATTGGTGTAACTTCGCTATGTTTACCATTAACTTTACTTACAAGTCCCACCAAACCATTTTCCGTTATCACTTCATCATTTATTTCATAATCATTACCATTAATTAAGATTTTATCAAAACTATAATTATTAACTATCGCATTAGTTATTATATAATCATAAGTTATATCTATATTATTTTTAAAATCTAAAAGTTTTTCATATTCTTTTTCTAAATAAATGTTCTTTGACTTTACTAAATTCATTTCTAAATCATTAGATGGCACAGTAAAAAATTTATTTATATTTGTTATTAAACATAAAAAAGGTTCTCTTAATAAAACAAATAAAAATACTACTATAAAAAGACTATATTTATATTTCATTTTTTATCATCTCATCAAAAAAACTATAATATTCTACTCCATTAGTAATTAAATGATCGATTAAAGGAATCCCAATTAATTTACCTGTATATATTAATGAATTAGTAATATTTACATCTTCTTTAGATGGCGTTATAACCCCCGATGGATGATTATGCATAATTATAACCGCCGCTGCTTTAGATTTTATTGCATAACTAAATACTTCCTTAGGGCTCACTACTGAAGAAGTAGACGTCCCTTTATACATAATTTCATAGGAAATTAATCTTTTTTTATTATCAAGTAAAATAACTAAAAGTTCTTCTTGTTTTGAAGACGCAATTAAATTAGCAAAATATTCATGAACTATTTCCGTATTATTTAAAAGTACTTTTTCATCTATTGTTTTATTGCTCACTCTTTTTCCTAATTCAATGGCCGCAAGGATCGTAATTGCTTTAATTTTACCAAGTCCTTTAATTTCCATAAGTTCATTTATCGTAAGTTCATCTAAATTATTTATTGATTTTATCTTCGCTAACACCTTACTACTAATAACTTTTACATTTTCTTCTTTATTACCAGTTCTAATTAAAATAGAAAGAAGATCTTCATTACTTACATTATTTACACCATACTTTAATATTCTTTCTCTTGGCTTTTCTTCATCCGGCAAATCTTTTAATTTCATATATTACCACCATAACTTTCCATAATTAACTTATTTAAACTTGTGAATGTGCTTTCTGATCCATCTAACATATTTTTTTCATAATTATTTAAAGCCTTTATCAAAGAAGAGTCACTTACAACTATATCTTTCTTATAAAAAGCAATTTTATTATTATTTAAGTACTCTTCCATTTTAGAGATTGTCTTATTATTAGTAAGAATACTTATATAAACTCTATAAACATCATCATCATTCATAATAATTGATGTTGGAAACTTTTTTTGATATTCTTTGGCTAAATCTATTGAATTAAAAACTCCCAGTTGAAACCCAGTCGCTTTTACTTCCTCTTTAAAAACCCTTTTTATATCACTCCCATTATTTTGAAATAAAATAAAACCAAATACTGTTCCTATTACTAAAGATAAAATATAAGGCAAAAACTTTTTCATAACATCACCAGTATTAGTATAAAATTTTAATCTAATTTAAATTGTCAAATAATGTCATCTATTATAGATATTAACCAAAAATTATTAATTTCCTTTAAAAGGCATAAAAAAAGTTAATAGATTTTTCTATTAACTTAAGACATCTTAACAACGTAAGGATTTGTTGAAGTTCCTGTTCCTCCGCTTTTAATTTCGGTAGATGCTAATAATGATATTGCTGGTCTTAAACCCAATTCTTTATTCGGGTAAAAACCCCCCATTTTACCTTCACCTGTAACAGCAATCACATAGCTATAATCACCCATAGTATTAGCATAAAATGGAGTCATTACCCACCAGCTACCAGTATTATAATATAAATAATATGTTGTATTATTATAATCTGCTTGAGTTGCTAAAACACCACCAGCAAAGGCTACTTCATCATATGTAAGTAATCCAATTTTATATAATAAACTACCACTACCATTTGATCCCTTTAACTTTCCATTGCCATTTAAGGTATCATTCGCAGTAAATCTTGATAGATTAGGATCAACACTTGTTTTATTAATTTTTGCACATACTAAGGTTGGACCAGTTCCTTTATTAGGATAATACCAACCACTATCTACTCCAGCAGCTCGAGAATATGCTGTAAATTGTACTAAGTCTGTGCTACCATGGGTACTAGTTGTATTTTTATCATTACACCATATTGTATCGGCAAGCATATCATTATAATTTCTTAATTTTAAATCATACCAAGCCTTTAATTTTGTTAATATTACGCTATCTACATTGTTTTGAAATGCTTCTGCAAAAGTATTAACACTATTGCTAGTTCCATACATAAATCCAGTATACTGATTTAAATTCCAATCATTGTTAAATTTCGTCACGAAATTAGTTCCGTCATATTTGGCAAAGGCTAAACCATCCCCCAAAGAAGCTGAACAAGGGTTTGCTACATTTTTATCGTTTCGATTAAAAAGTGTTAACTTTATTGAGCCATCGCCAGTTACACGTACTATTCTCCAGCACATGCCGGCAAACTCAACATAATTATTTTCCACAGCTCCTCTAAAGTAAAATGATGTTCCATAATCATCTTTTGCACTCGCAAAAATTTTCTCACTTGCAGTACTTTTTTCTTTACCTGGAGAAGTTGCCGCTGTACCTACAACATTATCATTTCTAATTGCAGCAAGTAGTGTTCCATCAGCTGCTTGATACCAATTATTTGGTGCATCCACTTCTGTACTTGATTTAGTATTAAAATAAACATTACATACCGTATCACCAGAATCTAAACTAGCGATATTTACTAACCATTTTGTTCCATTCCACGCTGCAGATCCAACTATATCAGTTGTCGTACTTGCAAATGATTTACAAGTAACTTTAACATTATAATTATTAGTCGTTGGAAAAGTACTAGAAATTTTATTATCTACATAAGCATACATTGTAAAATCGCCTTTGGTTACTGATGTATTTGGATTTGGTGATACACTTACTGTTATCTTTCCTGAATATGCTTTTCCTTGTCCTTCACTCCATGTAGTTTCTTCATCTATCCATAATCTTAATTCAAATTCTTCGCTTTCATATTCACCTAAAGTTATTTCCATTAAATTATTGCTTTGAGTTGCATCTGCAATAGTTTTGGTTTCTCTCGTAAATACTTCTTCGTTACTTAATATTCCCTTTTTTGGATTATCTAAATTCTTATTATTAAACCAAACTTTCAAATGTTTTACATCAAGCAAATTATCTAATGACAAAGTTTCTAAATTAACTTTAGCATAAACATTAGTATTACACTTATTAGTTATCTTAAATTTATAAACCGGTGTTTTCATTCCTTCCGTATCACTTACCGGATAAGCATTATCCAAAGATACCGCATTTGTAGAATCTGTAAAGTCTACTCCTAAACATCTAAGTAAAGATATATTATTTGTAGATTCTTGTGCCTTTCTTGCTCTTAAATATGCATATGACATACTTGTAAGAGAAAGTACTAAGCCTATTACAGCAAATATAACTAAAATTTTTCTGTTCTTCTTCATAAATTAATCTCCCTTATTTTCTATTTAATTATATTATTATCCATTTAAACAGTCAAGTTAATATTTGCGTTTTAAAAAAAATAGACAATAACTTTTATGCTGACAATTTCTAAATTAAATAGCACTATAATTCCAAGAAAAAAGAGATATCATTTATCACCTTTAATCTTAATTTATTACAAATGGTTTTAATGAAGTATCATTTCCACTTGATATCGGCGTATCACTTTTAAAAAGTCTATGGTGTTAACCATGAACCAATTCTTATAATCGTTTACTTTTTACTCTTTGAATTGCGTCCTTTATCATATTATAATTTTTTGCAAATCCCTTTTTAGTTTCTTCTTGATACTCTTCACTTAAAGAAAGCCCTGTTCTCTTTTTTATTCTTTCAAATATAGAATCTAAATTTTCTGACGAAATAATCCATAATTTACTTTGCAATCTTTCTAAATATCTTTCATCACTTATTTGTAAGAATCTATCTAAATTTTGCGTTACAAATCTATAATAAGTATTGCCACTATCTACTTTCATTGCATAGTACTGAAAATCAATCGAATTATCACAAAGCAAATATTCATTATCAAATAAAGGTGCAACGTGAACTCCTTTTTCATTTTCCACTATACAAAAATTATCTCCATGTCTATCATCATTAGCAATTAATATATCAAACAAGAAAACATTAACTATTTCATCCATTAATATAGGAACTACATCAAAATCTCTATATTTATTTTCTAAAGCATTCCAAATATCTTCTAAAGTTACATTATCACCAGTTATTTCTCTTAAATAATAGAATTTATCATTTTCTTTAAATGCACTTTCACTAATCACACATTCTCCATTATAAAAAGCGTTAAAATCAAACCTTGCATAATCATAAGAAACCGAAGGTATTCCAAAGTCTTTTGCTATTTCTGCCGCTACTAATTCATTTAAAAGAAGTACTTTTTCTGACCACTTAATATAATATTTTTTTCCATTATAGTAAAAACTATTAAAATCATTAAGCTCGATATTTAACCCATTTAGATTAATAATTCCATCCCTGCCACGATATTTTTCTAATTCATTCATCTATTAAATCCTCATTATATTAACTTTTTCTAATGCCCTTTGAATCATGGCTTCATTTGCTTTAAATCCATCTATAACTTTCTTTTTATATTTACTACTTAAAACAATTCTTCTTTCTTTTTCTATTTTCTCTAAAACACGCTTTATATTATCTTCACTTATTATCCATAATTTATCTTTTAAAATCTTTGCATATCTAGAATCACTAATACGTAAAAAGTGATCTAATATATTAATGTGATTATCTAAATTGTTAACTGGTTCCGTATTCATAATATACATCTGATGAGAAATTGATAGTTCACTAAGCATTTTTTCATTATCAAAAATCGGTGCTACAATCGGTCCATCTTTGCATTCTTCAATAAATAGATTTAAACCATGTCTATCATCATTGGCAATCAAAATATCAAAAAGAAAAACACTTACTATTTCCTCCATCAAACCGGCCACCACATCAAAATCATCATAATTTTGTTCTAATTTATTCCATAGTGTCTCTAAATCTACTTCATACCCAACTAAATTAAGTAATGAATATACATTGGCGCCACCTTCAAATACTGATTTACTAATTACTACTGGTTTATCACATAATGTACCAATTTCATAGTGAGCACACTTAATACCAAATTCTTTAGCAAGTTCTTCTGCTACTAATTCATTTAATAAAGCATCTTCATCTCCTAGTTTCAAAAAATATAGTTCATCATTAAAATATATTTTATTATTTTGTTTAGCCGTTACATGTTCATCTAAACTTTTTAAGTTTTTTACTAGTTTCATCATCAATCACCATTTATAATTAAATATAATTAAATTATATCATAATCATCTATCATTTTTTAAAATTTATAACAAAAAAAGGCACTGTTTATGCCTTATTTCATAATTATTTTAAATAACGAATATGCTAGCCCTATACCTACAAATAACGTCGCATATGCTGCTAGTATTGCTAAAAGCGTTCTAGTTTTTATCTTCACGAGCATAATCCTCAATAAATTTTACTATATCATTTACATTTATATCTTGGCTAGATTCTTCACTTCTAAGTTTAAATTCAACAAGTCCTTCATTGATTTTTTTACCAATTGTAACTCTAATTGGAATACCTATTAAATCTAAATCTTTAAATTTAACGCCCGGTCTTTCATCACGATCGTCAAGTAAAGTATCAATTCCCATTTTATTTAATTCATCATATATTTTATTTGCAATTGCCACAGAATTCTCATCATTAATATTAAGTAAACAAATCGCTACGGTAAATGGCGCAATACTAATAGGAAATTTAATGCCATGTTCATCATTATTTTGCTCTACTGCTGCTGCCATAACTCTTCCAGGCCCAATCCCATAACATCCCATTATTACTGGATGACTTTGATTCTTTTCATCCAAATAAGTTAAACCAAATTTTTCGGAATACTTAGTTCCTAATTTAAAAGTATTACCTATTTCAATGCCCTTTTTAAAATATAATGTGCTCCCACAGTTTGGACAAACATCGCCTTCTTTTACATTTACGATATCTGCACACATATCATAACTAAAATCATCTATATTTACATTTATATAATGATATCCTTCTTTATTAGCGCCTACCACAAAATTATGCATTTTGCTAACTTCTTCATCAATAATTATCTTAGCGCCTTTAAGTCCCACTGGTCCCGTAAAACCGGGAACCGCATTACTTTCACTAATTAAAGAATCATCAGCAAAATTAACTTCACTTACGCCTAAAAGTTTACATACCTTAGTTTCATTAAGTTCTCTGTCTCCTCTAATAAAGAATATCGTAAGTTTACCATCTATATTCATTAGTAGTGCTTTTACCGTTTTCTTAATGTCAACATTTAGAAAATCAGCAACATCTAAAATAGTTTCCATATGAGGTGTTTCTACCATTTCTAATTTTAAATGTTCTTCTTTATTTTCTTCTATAGAAACATGTTTTGACACTTCAATATTTGATGAAAAATCGCACTTATCACATAATACTAAAGTATCTTCTCCAACATCTGTAATAGCTTGAAATTCCTCTGATAAACTACCACCCATAATTCCTGTATCGGCTCTTACTATCGCATAATTTATATGAGCCCTATCAAATATCTTTTTATAAGCATTAAACATTTTTTGATAAGAAACATCTAAACCTTTTTCATCTTTATCAAAAGAATAAGCATCTTTCATAAAGAATTCTCTTACTCTAATAAGTCCAAATCTAGGTCTTGCTTCATCACGATATTTTGGTGCATCCTGATATATAGTAAATGGTAAATCTTTATAACTTCTTACCACTGATTTAGCCGCGATTGCAAATAATTCTTCGTGAGTTGGTCCTAACACATAAGGTTTATCATAACGATCCTTTAAATGAAACATTGAACTTCCTAAAGCTTCAACTCTTCCGCATTTTTCATATATTTCTTCAGGAATAAGACTTGGCATTAAAATTTCTGTAGCTCCCGCCTTATCCATTTCTTCTTTAATAATCTTTTTAATTTTATCTAGAACTCTAAGTCCTAATGGCAAATACATATAAATTCCACTAGACACCTTTTTTATCATTCCCGCTCTTACTAAAAGATTACCACTTACAGAATCTTCATCTTTCGCATTTTCTCTTAATGTATAAAAATAAGTATTACTTAGTTTCATCTAATCACATCCAAACTAAAATAATTATAACAATATCTTAATTTTTCTTCAAGGTTTACAAAATACTATTATTTATTTTCTTCTTTTAATGGCTTTAACTGAGCCACATTTAAACTATCTTTCATACTCTTTGAGCAATTCTTTTTCGCAAGTAAACTAGATAAAGTTGGAAGAACATGCATTACATAAGTTGTATACGGAATATTATCAACATTAACTCTGCACGGATTTTTTAAATCTAAGCCATGAACAGAGTAAAGGATTTTTTTATAAGCAGGTGTAAGACTATTAATTGCCCAGTTAATGTCTTCTTCACTATAATCACTTAAAGTTACATAAACTGATTCTATTTTCTTCATTTTTTTACATTCTTGTTTCATCACTAAATCAATACGTTTTATATAATCAATAGTACTATGTAAACTAGTTAAAACATCTTCAGCACTAATACCGTATTTTATAGCTACATCTTTTATAGACATAGAATTAATTACATCCATAATAATTTCCTTTTCACGGCTATCAATAACATCAAAACTATCCCATATTAAAACCGTTTTTCTAATCTGTTCATTTAAAGATGCCCCTTGATAAATTTCTCCAAATAGATATCTAAATCCTTCATATTCATATGAATATAAACTATTAAATATTCTATTTACTTGTTCAGTTATCTTTAAAACCATTTCATCATCTTTTTTTTCTTTTAATATTCTTTGTTTTTCTGGTGATAACGCCATAATTATCTCTCTTAATCTTTCTTTTCTCATAGATGGATTAACTTCTCCAAAATTAAATACTTTCATAAAACCACTACCCTTTCAAATTTATTATATGCAAGGAAAATAAATTTCCTAAACGTGCATTAATATATTAACACCAACCATTAAGAAGTGCAAACAAAAAGTAGATTTCTCTACTTTCCTTTTTCTAATGAATTAATAATCTTAATAAGTCCTGCTGTCGGAAGTGTTGCACAAGTTTTTCTTGATTCTTGTTTATATATTTCATCAAAAGCAAGTTCTTCCTTCATATCATCTTTATTATATTCTTTTTCGTTTACCATATTATTAAAATTATTTATATAATTAGTTGCTTCCTTAAGAGTCATACCAATTATTCTTTTTACCATAATAGACGTACTTGCCGTACTAATTGCACATGCTTCTCCATCAAAATAAGCATCTACTATAACATCATTTTCTACTTTAATATATATATTTATATTATCAATACAACTTACATTATTAGCATTTGCTTTAAGAAAGCCTTCATTTTTAGTTTCTTTATGAAAAGGATTTGTATAATTATCTAATATTATTTCTCTTCTAAGTTCACTATCCATTTATATCATTTCTTTCATTATTTTATCTTTATCACTTAATAAAGTACAAAATTCATCTATTTCTTCTTTCGTATTATAAAAATATAAACTAGCCCTAACTGTATTTTTTACTCCTATCGCATTTTTAAGTATTTTAGCGCAGTGATTTCCTGCTCTAACGCATATATTATATTTATTTAGGTAATATGCTACATCTTGAGAAAAAATACCTTCTATATTAAATGCTACTATTCCACTGTCTGCTTCTTCATTCACTATTTGTACATATGGATAATCTTTTAATTTATCCATCATGTATTTTTTTAATTTTTGTTCATAAATACTAATTGTTTCCATGCCTATATTATTTAAATAATCTACAGCCGCTCCCAGTCCAATTACTCCGGCAATATTAGGTGTTCCGGCTTCTAACCTTTGTGGTAAATCCTTTAAATATATTTCTTTTTCATTATCAAAAGATTCATTCATTCCCCCTCCAAGAGATAAAGGTTCTACTTCTTCTAATAACTCTTTTTTGCCATATAAAACACCAACACCAGTTGGTCCACACATCTTATGGGCTGAAAACGCTAAAAAATCTACATCTAAATCTTTAACATCTGTCTTTTTATGAGGTACACTTTGTGCTCCATCGCATACTACAAATATATTATTTTCATGAGCTATCTTGCAAATTTCTTTCATTGGTCTAATATCTCCAACAACATTTGTTATTTCGGCTAAGGCTATTACTTTTGTTTTTTCCGTTATTACTGATTTTAAATTATCTATAGTAACATGTAAATTAGCATCCAGTGGCACATATTTAATTACTGCTCCATTTTTATTTGCTAATCTAAACCATGGAAGAACATTACTAGCGTGTTCACTTAAACTTATAATTATTTCGTCACCTGGCTCTAATAATTTTTCAAAAAAACCACTCGCAATTACATTTAAACTTTCCGTCGCCCCAGAAGTAAATACCACCTCATTTATATCAGCATTAATAAATTTAGCAACTTTTTTTCTTGCTTCTTCATAAGCTACATCAACTTTATAACTAATTGAATAATCACCTCTATGAGCATTAGCAGAATACTTTTCATAATAATCATTCATTGCCTTTATAACACTTTCTGGTTTAAAAGTAGTTGCCCCATTATCAAAATATAAAATGTCTTGTTTAAACATTGGAAAATCATCTCTATGCATATCTATCACCTCCTATTTAAATATTCAATTATTTTTGTTTTTAAATCTCTATCACTGATAATACTTCCTAAAAAGCCATTACAAATAAGTTTTTTAGCAGATTCTAAACTTATACCTTTACTTAGAAAATAAAATAATTCATTTGGGTCAATATTAGATACTGTATTATTATGATTTGCACTTACCTCAAAACTATCAATAAACATATTTGGCATACTTAAACTTTTACCGTCATTAATATTCATTATTTTTATGCATTCATCTAAATTATTGTTATATTTATTCTTTTTAACATAACCATTTTCGATAATATTACTAGTTCCACCATCGTTAATACCATGTACATTTACTTTTATATTACTATAATCATTTATAAAATCAGTATTAATCTCTAATTTATATTTTTCTCTATTAATAAACGAATGATTAAAAACACATTTACTATTATTTTGTACTTTAATATTTATTTTAGCTTCCATATTTTTGATATTATTAAAATAATTTACTACTAAAGATGAATTATCTTCTACTAAAATATTTAATGATGTTATATCAATATTAAATATATTTATTAATGTTTGCCCGCCTACTGTAATATTTTTAACTTGTTTTTCTAAATTTATAATATTATCTTCACACATAATATTATCTAATAATATTTTATTCATTTTGACCACTTTTACTTACATCATTTGTCTTAGTATATTTACTAAAACCTTCTTTTTCAATATCTTCCGCAAGGGTAATATCTCCTGATTTAACTATTTGGCCATCATATAAAATATGTACATAATCAGTATCTAATAGTTTTAATAATTCTGGGTGATGGGAAACGATTAAAATGCTTACATCTCTTTCTTTTTTGTATTCATTTAAACTATTACAAACTGTTTTTAAACTATCAACATCTAATCCACTATCAAGTTCATCTAAAATAATTAGTTTTGGTTCTAACATCCATAAATGAAGAAGTTCATTTTTCTTTTTTTCTCCTCCACTCATCCCTTCATTAATTCCTCTATGAATAAAACTTTTAGGTATATTTAATTTTTGACATATTTCTTCCATTTTTTTATTAAATTCAAATATAGAAACTACTTTACCGGTTTTCTCTGTTAAACTAGTTCTCAGCATCTCCGCATTAGTTACCCCAGGGATTTCTATCGGACTTTGACTTAGCAAAAATATTCCTTTTTGACTTCTAATATTAACTGGCATTTTTAGTAAATCTTCCCCTAAAAAAGTAATTTTTCCGTCATTTACAACATAATTAGGATCTCCCATTATTGTTTTACAAATGGTACTTTTGCCAATCCCATTAGGTCCCATAATTGCATGAGTTTCATTCATATTTATTTCTAAATTAAAATTTTTAAGTATTTCTTTATCAAGAACGCTTACACTTAAATTTTCTATTTTTAGCATAATTAAACCACCTAAATTAGTTTACCACAAAGTAAGTTAAAAAGAAAATATTTTAAAGAAAGTAATAATATAAAAAAAAGAGCAAAATTACTCTTCTGTACCCTTTTGCTCCATTTTTACTAATACTTCTCTTGGTTTAGAACCATTGGCTGGTCCGATAATGCCTCTTTCTTCTAATAAATCTACTATTCTAGCTGCTCTATTATAACCTAATCTAAA
This sequence comes from uncultured Bacilli bacterium, assembly GCA_934098485.1. Taxonomy (GTDB): domain Bacteria; phylum Bacillota_I; class Bacilli_A; order RF39; family UBA660; genus CAG-533. The sequence continues at coordinate 25,711 of CAKOOH010000006.1, forward strand.
TCTTCTCTGTAGTAAAGAAGCACTTACTTTTCCTGTCTGAATAGCAAAATCTACTATTTCATTATATAGTGGATCATCATACTCTTCTTTAGGACTATTTGCTCCTGCCATATGATTATCATCCATTTCTGTTATTGAATTATCATATCTCGCGACTTGTTCTTTACAAACATAATCGATTAATCTTTGGGTTTCTTCATCAGATATAAATGTTCCTTGAATTCTTACTGGTGTATTATCTCCCATTGGTTTATAAAGCATATCGCCTTTACCAAGTAACTTTTCGGCTCCTGACATATCTAAAATCGTTCTTGAATCGATTGAAGATGCTACCGCAAATGATATACGTGATGGAATATTTGCTTTTACTACTCCCGTAATAACATCGGTTGATGGTCTTTGTGTAGCTACAATTAAGTGAATGCCAGCTGCTCTTGCCATCTGCGTAATTCTCATAATGGAATCTTCTACTTCTTTTGCTGCCACCAGCATTAAATCTGCAAGTTCATCAATGATAACTAAAATATAAGGCATCTTTGCTACATCTGTACCATTGGCTTTATTATTCTTTTCTATCATTTCATTATAACCAGAAATATTTTTAACATTTGCATCACTAAATACATCATATCTTCTTTCCATTTCGGCTACAATTTTTTGTAAAGCAATATTAGCCTTTTTAGGATCACTTACTACTGGACAAAGTAAATGTGGTATTCCATTATAATTAGATAATTCTACCTTTTTAGGATCCACTAAAACAAGTTTTATTTCATCTGGTCTCATAAACATTAATATAGAAGCAATAAAACTATTAATACAAACAGATTTACCACTACCAGTTGAACCTGCTACTAACAAGTGAGGCATTTTAGATAAATCAGCACAGCACGTTCTGCCCATTAAATCTTTTCCTAAAGCCACTAAAATCTTCGCATCTTGCATTGATTTAGGAACACTATTAAGTACTTCTCTAATAGGCACAGAAGCAATATTTTTATTAGGAATTTCAATTCCAACCGTACTCTTGCCCGGAATTGGCGCTTCAATTCTAACATCTTTAGCAGCAAGGGCTAAAGCAATTTCTTTACTTATACTAGTAATGCGGCTAACTTTAGTTCCTGCTTTAATTTCTACTTCAAACTGTGTAACCGCCGGTCCTTCATGAATTTCTACCACTTTACCGGTTATTTGAAAATCTGCAAGTACTTTCTCTAAAGCGATTCTATTCGTATTTAAAAATTCTGTTGTATTCATTTTTCCTTGTTTCTTTAAAGGGTTAAGAATATCTATCGATGGAAGTTTATACTCACCATTCGTACTATTTTCGATTTTGACTGGCGCTACTGGCACACTTTCTTCTCTTTCTGCGTATTCTTCACTATGGTAATTTCTCATATCATCACTTGAAGTAATAATAATTTTCTTCTCTTTTTCTGGCGATGCCGGTATCGTTTTTAAATTAACTTCTTCATCATCATCTTCATCATCATTATCCTCTGATGGTTTAAACACTTTACTGCCTTCAATACCCTCACCGAACTTTTTAAATCCTTTAATAATTTTCTTAAAAATATCCGCTAAAGATACATTAAGTGCCATTATTAGTCCAAAAACACCTACAACACTTAAAATAATATAAGTACCCTTTAAATCAAACAAATTTACAAAAGCATAAGCAAAAAATGCTCCAATAATACCTCCACCTGTTTGACTTAAATTAATATACGATGCATCATTAATCGTATTCATAAAATTATCAATCGTATTTTGAAAAACGGCTTTATTCTTAATTACATCTGCTTCTGACAAATAATCTATATGGGCAAACGCTAAAAGCGCTATAAGAAGTAAATATAGCCCAATTAATCTACTGTTAAAAAACTTCGGCAAATCTCTTTTAATAATCATATATAAACCTAATATCATTAATAAAATAATCGCAATTGCCCACCAAGTTCCCATTAAAAAAATCGCAAAAGATTTTATAATATGACCAACTGGTCCAAAAGAACCTATTCCAATTATACTTATAAGAACAAATATTAATCCTGTAAGTTCTGAACTAAACTTTACTTTTGAACCACTATCTTGTTTACTTTTTTTCTTCTTAGCCATCTTACTTCACCACTTTAATTATATACCATATATATATCTTTTGCAAAAGAAAAAGAACAAGTTAGACAGTCATTAGTTCTTGTTCTTTAATTTTTAATTTTTCATCAACTTCTTTATTATATTTATTAATTAATTCTTGAATGTCATCATAATATCTATTTTGTTCATCTTCTGGCAATTCACTTTTTTTAACACTATTTCTAGCATCTTCTCTAGCATTTCTAAGTGCAACTTTAGCATCTTCACCCATTGCTTTAACTTGCTTAACATAATCTTTTCTTTTTTCTTCCGTAAGTTCTGGAATTGTTAAAATAACCATTTCGCCGTTATTTGTTGGCGTAATTCCTAAATTAGCCTCATGAATAGCCTTTTCAATATCTTTAACAATGCTTCTATCAAAAGGTTTAATAAAAAGTTGTCTTGCTTCAGGAACTGTAATATTTGCTACACTCTGTAAAGGTGTAGGTGCTCCATAATAAGAAACCATAATTCCATTAAGCATAGATGGATTAGCTCTTCCAGCTCTAACATTTAAAAATCTATATTCCATATTTTCTATTGCTTTTTGCATTTTAACTTCTGCTTCATTTAATATATCCATAATTTTCTCTCCTTATAAATATTATTCCATAAAACTTAAATTAACGCAAGAATTAAAAACGCCATAAAAAGCCCAACTACCAAAGAAATCTCAATAATAGATAAAGTTAAAACCAAACCACTTTTATTAGCTTTATCACTCATGCGCATTTGTAAAACTTTATTCGTATTTTCTTTTTCTCTTTGAAGTGCTTTTTCACTTTTCTCTCTAACCTTGGCATCATATAAAGAAACAATATCATTCCATCTCGGATTAACTTCATCCATACTTTTTACTTTTAACACAAACACATCAAGCATTTGCTGTTCTTCAAAAGTTATACCTTTATTTTCTTCATTAGGCATTTAAGTCCATCCTTTCTACGATATCTTCCATTTTTTCCGTTAATTTTTTATATTCACTAGGACTAAGCGGTTCATCATTACATAATTTTTTTAATATTTCCTTCACATCTAAATCACTATTTCCATTTAATGCTAATAACTTATCTGTAATTATAGTTTTAAGCAAAAGAAAATCTTTTAAATCTTGGCCATTACTCTCTGCTTCATACTCTTCTATTGCATCAAACAAACAATTTAAATAATTATAATCACTTGTATTATTTACATAATCAAAAACGTCTTTTAAATTAACAATTTTTCCATTTACAATATTTATTTTAGGTTCCATTATATTCTCCCTTTTTGATAATAACCAAACGTTCCCTTTTTCGTTTTTACTATTAAATTATAACCATCAGATGAAGTTAAAGGAACTTTATTTTTTACTTTTCTTAGATAATTAATTGTTGATCCATCTAATGTAAGTAAAATGCTTTCATTAGTATCAGGACTTACATAATCTGTTAAATCTAATATCGTACGTTTCGTATAATAAATTTTGCTAACATCAAGTGTTCTAAATGCTTCAATTTCTTCTTTAACTTTTTGATCATTTAAATCAAGCGTATAATCACCGCATAATATATCTTCCCAGCATGTTTTAACCCATACATTGTCTTCTTCTGTTAAATCTATTTCCATATAAACAGCGCCATCTTCTAAAGTGTAATTATCAACTACAAAAGGAGCAATATATTCTGCTTTAAACGAGTTTTCAGCATTATTATTTAAATCGGTACTATTAATTCTCTGAATTAAATTAGCATAAGTTCTATAAATCGATAATATGCCTACACATAAAATGCATATTACAATTATCGTTTCAAGTAGTACAAAACCACTCTTATTCTTAACCATTTTAAATTATCACCCACTTCAAATGATATTTATTATCCAAAACTACCTATTCTAATAAACATTATATAATAAAAAGACTTTAAAAAAAAGACTAAAAATAGTCTTAAATCGCAAAACAGTCTAAATAAACATATATTATTATAGGTGATAAAAATGTGTCCAAACAACAATAATTATAACCCTTTTAGAGGCATCTGGTCATTTCTTTGGTTTTTAATTTTATGTACATTAATATTCTATCAAACTATTATAACTTTTTTCTTTCCTTTAAGATGGAATATTATTATTTTACTAATTGAAGTATTTTTACTATTCTTTCTTCTCTACCGCATAATATGGCCTTATTAGTTTTTCGGTTTTATCTATATAATCAATAAATTTACCGGCTATAATTGTATTATCAACTTCATTTTGCGTAAAATATTTTATATCCGGCATGGAAATTACTATAAATAGTAATTTTTTTTCGGTATCATTAAGTTCAAATCTTTTCATGTATGCATCTAAAAATACTCTGAAATCATACTTATTATAATCATTTTTATACAAGTTTATTATATCTAAAATCGGTGTATCAACCCTGTAATTATCCCAGCTAATAAAATACTTTTCTTTCCCCTCTAGAAAATGATCTATACTTAAATTATTATGACAATAAACAACTCTTTCTTTATCTTCATCGATTGCTACTTTATACCATCTTTCTAATTCGGTATTTAAATAATCTATTAAAGCATCTATTCTTGACCTATTTCTTAAAATCAAATAGTATGATGGTTTCATATAATTATCAGCTTCTCCCCTTTTATAAAGTTCTTCAAAATATGATTCCATATACAAAACATTACCTTTAATATTCTCATATATTTCTTTTACATCATCTTTAACTTTAGTTTGAAAAAAAGCCGTTTTATAATGCAAATTTGCAAGTAATTCTGCCATATCCACACATTTTTGATTAACTGGCGTATTACCATCATTTACATACTCATAAACATAATTATCATCAAATTCATCTATTACTTTTGGATAATTTCTAAAATTTCTTGAGTCTAAATAATCAAACAAAGACCTAATATCTTTCTTTTTTGATTTAATAACATATTTACCACTTTCAGTATCAACAATTTTGCTTTTACCCGCTATCGTAATTTTACTAGGATTAAATATTTCCCTATAATTCTTCATTTTCAGGAATAATTAATTTCATATTAAGTTCTAAATTTTCAAAAGAATTATATTTCTTTAAAGTATTTAAACTTATTTTGTACATCGATGTAATACTTTCAATAGTATCATTCATAGTAACTGTATGAACATGATATTTAATATACTCTTCTTCTTCATTAATACTATTTAGTATCATATTTTCATCAATCTTTTTATCATCATTTTGATTTCTATCATCGATATTTTCTTTAGGCGTATCTTTTACTTTATCATCTACAGTTTTTTCTTCTTCCTTAGTTTTTTCATCTTTTACTTCATCAAGTAAACTTACTACTTCTACGGCTTTATTATTATCTAAAAATTCATTTAGTTTATCTTCATCCGAAAATTCCAAAACTGCTTCGTCACCCTTAACTAAATATTCTACATGTACCGTAAGTTCATCTCCATTGTTAAAATCATAACTAAAGTCGGTAATTTCTACATCAATCGTATCTAAATTAATATTACTTCTTATCTCATGATTAAAAGGAATTTTAAAACTAAAATCTTCTTTATTAATACTTATTTCATGTAAACGATAATCACCAGAAATTATAAACTCGCCTTCTAAATTAGAACCGTTAATATCATAATTATGTTCTATACTTATACTTGTTATTTCATGTATAGTCGATTTAAATAAAAACTCCCTATCAATAGTAAAAACTTCATTCATATAATCAGTCCTTTCTAACCAAATATATGCATTATCAAAAGAAAAAGAACCATCAATGTAGTTCCATTATTCATTTATTACATAAGAATCACTTGAAGTCCCAGTTCCTTTAGATATTTCCATTATTTCCGGTGTTCTCACTTATGATAAACTTAAGCCTATCGTCATTGTTAAAGCAATAATTAATATGAGTACTTTTACATTATTTTTTCTTATGCTATTCATAAAATATCACCTTATATTTTCTATATATTGTACTAATACCCCCCCTATGTCAAGTTAATATTGTGTATGCAAAAAGTCTATGGCATTAACCATAGACTGTAAAATAAAGATTACTTTCTAAATAATAATTTATAAACTTCTTCAAAATTACTTACGTAAAAAATATTTATATCGCTTAAAATTTCTCTTGGAATATCACTTTCATCCGGTTTGTTTTCCATTGGTATAAATATCGATTTTATTCCATTATTATAAGCCGTAATAATTTTATCTTTAATTCTTGCGACTTTATTAATTCTTCCATATAAATCTAAAGCACCTAAAAAAGCAAAACTAGAATCAACTTTTTTATTATTAAATAAACTACATAAAGATATAGCAACGCCGAGTGACCCACTAGCACCATCTAATTTAAACTTATTTGTATTAAAATTAATATGTATTCCATTAGTGCTCTTTTTATAATCCATATAATTGTTACTCTTTAAATAACTAATCACTACTTTAATAGAATCTCTAAGAGCATCACCAATGTTACCAGTTATATTGGAATCATACATCATTGGCACCACAATAGAAGAAACTTTAACAATCGCCCCACTCGTACTTGTAACACCGATTAAATTAACTTCTCCCACAATATTTTCTTTAAGTTCATATGAATATAATTTTTTACCAAGGATTTCCTCAAAATTTGGTAAACTACTAATATTATGGATAATCATAAATCTTATTACATTATCTAAATATCTTTCTAATTCTCTTAAACCAGGTTCTTTTGTATATCCTTTAATTAAATCAAGAATTTCTTCATCTGTAAAGCATATATCCTTAGCGTTATATTTCCCACAAATATTAGGAATTAAATAATCTCTAGCAATATTTTGCTTATCAAAAATCGTATAAGCAGGAATATTTAAGATTTCTAATCTATCCTTTAATACTGGCGGAATTTCCTCATAATCATTAGCGGTTAAAATAAATAACACACTAGATAAATCAAACGGTTCCTCAATATAATTATCAATAAAATCTTTATTTTGGTTACTATCCAAAATATCTAATAAAGTACTAGCCGGATCTCCTTTGTAATCCTTAACCATCTTATCAACTTCATCAATTAATATAACGGGATTATTAGTCCCACACTTTATAATAGCATCAATTATTTTTCCCGGAGATGCCCCTAAATAAGTTCTTTTATGGCCAATCAACTCTGAAGAATCATTTAAGCCACCAACACTAATTTTATAAAATTCTCTTTTTAAACTTTGTGCAATAGACTTAGCAATGGTACTTTTTCCAACACCTGGCGGTCCAATTAAACAGATAATCGGATTATCTAACTTTTTATTTTTATCTTTTAAAAGTGCATACTCAATTATTCTTCTTTTAACATTATCTAATTTGTAATGGCTTTTATTTAAAACGCTAGCAATTTTTTCTTCTTTATTTTCTTCTTTACTAGATACACCAAATGGTAAAGATAAAACCGTATCTAAATACGTTCTAATTACACTAAGCTCGGGATTATTTGAAGATGTATATTCATATTTTTTTAATTCATTAAATAATTTTTTACGAGTTTTATCATTCACTTTTAAAGCATCAATTTTTAATTTATAGTCATCAATTTCCTCTTCTTTGGTAGATTTAACTCCTAGTTCCTCATTTAATTTTTGAATTTTCGTTTTAATAAGGAATTCCTTTTGTTCTTGTTCCATTGTTTGTCTTATTTCGTTATCAATTTTATTATTAAGTTCAAGAACTTCCAGTTCCACATTAATATCTTTAATTAGCATTTTCGCTCTAATTGTTTCATTAAATTCGTTCATGTAATTAATAGTTTTCTCTAAAGGAAAATGCATGAAATTCAAGGCTAAATCCGTTACTTCATCTAAATTCTTAGCATTATTTAATTTTGATAAAATACTGTTTGATACATCACTAGCAAGTTCTACATATCTAGTAATTAAACTAGTTATTTTTTTTCTTAAAGCTAAATTTATTGAATCTTCTTCTTTTTCGATATAAATTCTTTTAATATTTGCAATCAATACATTTTTATCTTTTTTATGATTCGCATAATTATTTATTTTTACTCTGTTAAGTCCTTTTAAAATGATACGATAATTCTTATTAGGTAAAATAACGCAAGATTTAATAAGTGCCAAAACCCCCACTAAAGGTAAATCCGATACCGTTGGTGATTCTTCTATTAAATTATTAGGTAAAATCACCACTACTTTTTTATCATATTCAATGTTTGCTAAATCAATTATTTTTTGACTTAATTCATTACTAAGCTCTAAACGTACTTCTTGAAAGGGCAAAAGGGATAGTTTCTTAAGTAGTAATACTGGTAGATTTTTATCCATAATGCACCTCCAAATATGCCTTTTATTATATATTTTCTAAATCTGTTTGTAAAGAGAAACCAAGAAAAAATCATAAAAAAATTCAAATTATTTAAAATTCGAATTTTTAATTTATTACACTCTTTTAGCAACTAAAGTTAAATAATTACCCCTAGTTAATATACAAGTCTGTAAAACCAAAATATTATCATTCCAAGTAAGAGACTCTTTTGTATCATATAAAGCATCTTCTCTTAAAATTTTAATATGATTATTCCACGTTTTAATATCATTAAAATTCATATTCATATGCTCTGTTGATTTACTCTTTTTAACAATAACAATTTTATATTCTCTTACGCCATCTTTAGTTGTAATATAAACCGTATTATTATTTTTAGCAAATTCTTCATCCTGAAATTTTAAAAGCTCCTTAAATGGCACATACGTTTTGTTATAATTATGACCATATATATTTACCTGTCTATCATCTAAATTATTACGATAGTCCATAAATATTGCCCCAATTTTACTCTCTTCTTTGGAAAGTGTATGTTTTAAATAATATTTATTATCGATTGTTTTTACAAAAGCCTGATTAAGATTAGTCCCAGGAATATTAATTATTCCCATTATATCTTCGTTGTCGTATTCTTCTTGAAGTTTTTTTATTTCTTTTTCATAATCATTAATGTTTTCTTTTTCTACTTGTCCTTCTAAAGCCAAAATAGCATCCTTTTTATCCTCTTTATAATTATAATATATCCTTAAAGAAGAACAAATTAAACCACATAAACAAAAACAAATTAAAACATTATAAATAATTTTCTTTTTCATATATAACCCCCCATTAATATATGATAAACTCCCCTTGTTTCGGGTTGTTATGATACCATATTTGCTCTTAAAAGTCAAACTGCCCATAAAATAAAAAACTTAAACTATCGTAAATAAGTTTAAGTCTTCATCAGTTAAATTAATATTTTCATCATTAACATATAAATGAGCAAGAACATCACCTTTAAAAACATTATCACCGGTTTGTTTTAATAATTTAATGCCAACACTATAATCAATTTTACTATCCTTATTTGTCCTACCAGCTCCCAGTTTTAATGAAAGCTGACCACACTTTAAAGCACTTATATGTTTTATAACTCCTGTTTTATTACTTCTTATTGCAAAAATTTTATCAGATATTTTTAATTTAGATAAATTACCTCCTTGATAGCTAATCCATTTTTTAAAAGCCTCATATGCTTCTCCGTTTTTTAATACCCTATTTGTTTCCATTTTTGCTTCAATTACTGAAATATCTTTACTCATCGATACTAAAGTTGAAGCAATTTCAATAGCAACATCCGCAAGTTTACATGATTTACCTTTTAAAACATCTATAACTTCATAAACTTCTAAAGCATTACCAATTGCCGATGAAAGTGGTTCATCCATTGGCGTTATAAGGGTTTTAACTTTTACATTAAAGTTTTCACCAATCTTAATTAACCAATCAGATAAAGCATTAGCATCTTCTCTTGTTTTAATTAGTGCACCTTCGCCACATTTAATATCAATAACAATATTTTTAGCCCCACATGCTATTTTTTTACTCATTATTGATGATGCAATTAAAGAAATTGACTCAGTGGTTCCCGTTACATCTCTTAAAGCATAAATAACTTTATCAAGAGGAACTAAATTATCAGTTTGACTCCCAACCGCAATATTAACTTTATTTAAACAATTTTGATAATCTTCTTTTGTTAGATCAATATGATACCCTGGAATACTTAAAAGTTTATCAACTGTACCACCCGTAATTCCTAAACCTCTGCCACTCATTTTTGCCATCTTAACTCCAAGAGCTGACAAAATAGGTGCAATTACTAAAGTTACCGTATCTCCTATTCCTCCCGTTGAATGTTTATCACAAATATTATCACCAAAATTATAAGTTTCACCGCTATCTATAAAGATTTTTGTAAGGTTTATTGTCTCTTCAAAATTCATTTTATTTAAAGTAATTGCCATTAAAAGAGCACTCATTTGATAATCAGGAATTTCTTTATTCAAAAAACCATTAAAAGCATATTTTAGTTCCTCAAAAGTAAGTGTTTCTTTGTTTCTCTTTTTTTCAATTATTTCAACAATATTCATACATCCACCTTTATTCTTATAATAAGAATACCACAAACTTAAAAATACTTCAAATAGAAAATAAAAAGAGCTAGGCTCTTTTATAACTCATAACTTATTGTTTTATTCTTAACATTTTCTTTTACTTTAGAGATAAATTCATCTAAATCCATAGTAATGCTTTCATTAGAACCATGAATACGATAAGTAATTGTTTTGCTATCTTTTTCTTTATCACCTAATACTAAAGTAAATGGTATTTTTTTCGTTTGACTTTCTCTCATTTTATATGAAAGTTTTTCATTTCTCTCATCAAGTTCTGCTCTAAAGCCAGCCTCATTTAATTTAGCAAATACTTCTTTAGCGTACTCTAAATGATATTCATTATTAACAGGAATAACATTCATTTGTACTGGAGCAAGCCATAAAGGAAAAGCCCCTGCAAAATGTTCGATTAAAATGCCAATAAATCTTTCAATTGAACCAAATATAACTCTATGAAGCATAATAGGTCTTTTCTTAGTTCCATCTGCATCAACATAACTTAAATCAAATCTTTCAGGTAAATTAGCATCTAACTGAATTGTGCCACATTGCCATACTCTTCCTAAAGAATCTTTAATATGGAAATCTAATTTTGGCCCATAGAACGCACCATCACCAGGATTTATCTTACAATCATGACCTGCTTCATGACAAGCTTTTTCTAATATTGCTTCACTTTTATTCCAACTTTCAATTGTTCCAATAAACTTATCTTCTGGTCTTGTAGAAAGTTCTATTTCATAAGTTAAACCAAAAATCTTATATATACGATCTATAAATGCAATTAATCTAATTATTTCGCTTTCAATTTGATCTTCCCTCATAAAGATATGCGCATCATCTTGAGTAAATGTTCTAACTCTAAATAAACCATTTAAAGCGCCACTTGCTTCATGACGATGAACTTGTCCAAGTTCTCCGCATCTAATAGGTAAATCCTTATAAGAATGTAAAGAATTTTTATAAACAAGCATCCCCCCTGGACAGTTCATTGGTTTTATAGCAAACTCGTTATCATCAATCATCGAAGTATACATATTTTCTCTATAATTTGCCCAGTGTCCAGACACTTCCCATAATTCTTTAGAAAGCATTATCGGTGTTTTTATAAATACATAACCTTCTTTAGCATGTTCTTCATACCAAAAATTTTCTAAAATATTTCTTAAAATCATCCCTTTTGGTAAAAAGAATGGAAAACCAGGACCATATTCACTTATCATAAATAATTCTAATTCTTTTCCTAGTTTTTTATGATCTCTTTTTTTAGCCTCTTCTAATGATTTTAAATGTTCCTCTAATTCTTCAGGAGTTTCAAAACATACTCCGTATATTCTTTGTAAAACTTTATTATTCGCATCACCCTTCCAGTAAGCACCACTTACCTTCAAAAGTTTAAAGTTCTTTAAAAGTTTAGTACTTTCTACATGAGGTCCACGACATAAATCTGTAAAATCGCCTTGTGTATACATAGAAATAACTGTATTCTCTTCATCCATACGACTTATTAAATCAATTTTATAAGGGTCATCCTTAAATTTCTCTAAGGCTTCTTCTTTAGTTATTTCTTCTCTTATAATTCTTTTACCATCTTTAGCAATTTTTTTCATTTCTTTTTCAATTTGTGGTAAATCTTCATTAGTTAATGTTTTATCACCTAAATCAATATCGTAATAAAATCCATCTTCAATAACTGGTCCTACCCAAAATTTTGCTTCTGGATATAAATGTTTTACCGCTTGTGCAAGTAAATGGGCACAAGAGTGATTTAATTTACTTAAATTTTCATTTTCCTTAATGTTTATCATTTTATACTCCTCCTTTTAAAATAAAAAAAGAATAGCACCAAGGAGTGATTTTACTCACGGTACCATCCTTTTATTACTCTTCACTGATAACGCATTATATGCGGATATTATTAATATCTCTAAAAGGTAGTAACTTATAGATATCATATTCATTTCCATCAACCATGAACTTTCTATAAATGAATTTCTATAAATCTCGTCCTTTATCACAGATTTCGCATTTATCTTAGCACTTTTTTACGTTCTTTTCAAGTATTTACTTACTAGGTTCATAATTCTTTTTTGTAATTTTCTTTTTTGTCACTTTAAAAATTAAATGATGTGTGCTATCATAAGTATATGAATAATAAGATAGTATTTAAAATAAATAAAAATATACTTTCGGTTTCTTTATACAAAAAAGAATTACCTTATGAAAATTTAAATAATACTAATGTCATAGATACTAAAGAAATAATCTTTAGTGAAGATTATATAAATGAAAACATTGACTTAGTATCATCTTTTTTGAATGTCATAATTATTAAAAGAGAAGTAACCAAAGTTATCATTAAAGAAATAGATTTAACTATTATAACTTTAAATATTATTAATAAAATTCCCAATATCAAAGAATTAGTGATTAAAGACGATAAGACAGTGACATACAGTTTATTTTTAAAACTGCTTGAAAATAAATATTTAACTAGCATTGATATTTATGATATTCCTCCCTACTTATTAGAAAGATTAGATCTTAACTCTAAATTATCTATAAATGTCCGTAGCGAAATATTATTTATTAGTAATTTTATGACTGATAATAGTTTAAATACTTATAGTGACATTTATTATAAAAAGAAAGTTGTTATAAACAAATTTGAAGATAATGATTATTTAGATTTTAAAAGTTTCTTAGAAATAAATGACAAATTAAAAATTATTGAATTTAATTATCTTGATTCTAAATCATTTAATTATATTATGGATTTAATTATTAAATTAAATAAAGAAAGTATTAAAATTATTTTAAATGAAGAAAATATCAATATTGATACTATTTTAGAAATTGTTAGTTCTTATAAAAAAAATAAAGAATTATTATTAAATTCTAAAGATATTACATTTAAAATTAATTATAGTGATAAATATAAAAAGGATAACATGTTTAAACAGATTAATTTCACTTTTATCAAAGTTACTTTAATTAGTGTTATTTTAGTTGTTTCTTTAATGATTTCTATTAATTTTTATCGTAATTTGAAAGACACTGAAAAATATGAAGATATTGAAAAAAATCTTAATAGTATTATAAAGGAAGCTCAAAATGAGCAAACTGATGATTATCATGAGCCCGAAATTATTGTGCCTAATGAAAATGACCGAGATAAACTTACTACGACCACTACTACTTCTTTATATGATATAAAATATGAAAAAGTTTTTGATAAATTATTAGAAATTAATAATGACACTGTAGGATGGCTTACAGTAAATAATACCAATATAGATTATCCTGTTGTTAAAGCAAGTGATAATGATTATTACTTAAATCGAGATTATTATAAAAATAAAAATCGTCACGGTTGGATATTTATTGATTATCGTAATAGTATTGAAGAATTATCTAAAAATACTATCATTTATGGGCACAACCTTGCTAATCAAAAAATGTTTGGAACTTTAAGATATGCCCTAAATAGTGGATGGTACAAAAAAACCAGCAATCAAGTTATAACTTTTAATACATTAAATGAAACTATTAGATGGCAAATATTTTCTATTTATAAAATTCCTGTTACAACTGATTATTTATATACTGATTTTTCCAGCAATGAAGAATTTTTAGAATTTGTAAGTAAAATAAAATCTCGTAGCATATTTGATTTTAATGTAGATATTCAAGAAGATGATAATATTTTAACTTTATCTACTTGTTCTAATGGTCACGATCAAAGATTAGTAATTCATGCTAAAAAAATAAAGGAAAACTAGAAATATTAGTTTTCCTTTTTATTATTTTTCATTTGTTTTAATAAATCTCTCAATTCTTTATATTCTTCTAAAGTAAACATGTCTTCTTTTTCTTTCTCAACTACTACATATTCAATTTTAGGTTCTGGAACTAGTTCCTCTTTTCTTAATTCTTCAATTGTTTTTGGTAATTCTGGTTCTTCATAAAAATTATCTGTAATAGGATTTAAAGGTATTTCTTTTGAATCATTTTTATGAATTATTTTATTTATAATTTTATAAAGTAAAAGCCCTACTACCCAAACAATAAATATTCCCATAGATAATTCAAAAAGAACCATTAAATTTTCGTTTGAATATATACTTATTTTATTAGATAAATCTATATTCTTTTTTGAAATTTCATCTAAAATCATAAAGAAGAAAAAATTATTAACAAAAAATGCGCTTAAATTTATAACTTTAATTTTTTTACTTATATCTTTATTAAATATTGAAAACAAAATTATAATAAGACTTATTATAAGCATTAAAATATATTCTAAAACACTTGGAAAATATACAATTGCTACAATATTCTTAGCAATTATATCAAATACATTAAATAAAGAGTCAAAATAGTTTTGTAGTAAAAGAATAATTATTATTAAACTTAATCCTAAGTAAATTAATTTAACTTTTTTGCTCTTTTTAGAAATAAAGAAATAATCAATAAACATCAAAGCAAAACCAATTAATAAAATTAAAAAAAGAGGAGAAGAAAATATCAGATTAAAAGTCGTTTTAATCTTTTCCCATAGAGAAAACTCTACCATTTTCTATCACCTCTTATTTCCCTTTTTATTCCTATAAATATTAATCAGTTATTTCACAAATATAAACTGTTTGTGTAGTTTTATCATTCTTAGTACATGTAATTAATGTAAGTGTTGTTTTATTTTTATTTCTTCTAATTCCAATATCACCATCTTTAATATCCGTATAAATATCTGTAACCTTATAATGATAATCTTTATTATTATAATTAACATAAACATCATCATTAAGTTCTAATTTATATAAATTTTTAAAGAAAGATATTGAACTAGTACCTGAATGTGATGCTAATATTAAATTACCATTCACTTTATCAGGATAACTAGAAGATGGATGAACATATATATTTTTACTTACCTTATTATACTTCGAGTTAATATCTGTAAATCCTCTTTGTAAATTTATTTTAGGTATATTTAAATATCCTACATAAATACTTTTTTTATCACCTGTTGTTACTTTTGTAGTTGTAGTTGTTGTTTTCGTAGTTGTAACTGGTGTTACCGGTTCATCTATAACTGTATTGTTATTATTGTCAATCGGTTTAACACTAATATCTTTTGTTTCCGTATTATTAATTGGTTCATCAGATTCAATAAGCGAACCTATCTCTTCATAATATTTTTCGTTCATATCATCAAATACTTCATATTTTTTAGTATTGTAATATGTACTACCTAGTATACAAACACCAACAAATATTATTAATACAAAAATTGTAACTCTAACATTTCTTTTCATTTCTATATAGTGCGATTGCACCACCTAGAATAACTAAAGAACCTACTACATAAGTTAATGTACTTGATAATCCTGTAGGTGGAACAACAATAACTTCTTCCGGTTTATTATACATAATTACGCCATTTCCACTTACATATTCTCCATTACTATTTTTTATAAATAACTTACCGTTTTCATCAATTTTAAAACTAATTGGAGTAGTATTAAGAACATAACCTTTTGGAGCCTCTACTTCTTCTAAAGTATACTCTCCTTCATCTAAATTAATATAGTATGATTCTTTTGTAGTTGTCCAAGCAGCAACCTGTTCCCCTTTATTATTTTTTACAACTAATTTAGCACCACTAACAAATTCATTAGTATCACTATCAAGTTTGTTAATGCTTACAGCATCTTTAGCATAGTTTACCATTTTAATATAATCAGTCTTAACATATTTGCCATCAACTAATTCATAAACATTATTATCTTTATCTACTTTAAATGTAATAGATGAACGATTTAAAATATAACCATTTGGTGCAATTGTTTCAGTTAATGTATATACACCAGTATCTAATTTAACATAATGAGCAGTAGTTGTACTAGTCCATTCATCAATTACTTTACCAGATTCATCTTTTAAAACTAAATGTGCACCTGGAATTTCATTTTGTTTTGTAACATCTGTTTTACTAATTCTAACTTCAGAAAATTCTACATCTATCATTGTATATGTATATGTTTTACTATCTGAATCAACATTAATAAGCATTTTATCAGCAACACGATAACCATTTGGAGCCTTAGTTTCAACTAATGTATAATTTCCTACAGCAATATCGTTAAATACTTTAGAACTACTTGTTGTAGTCCAAGATTCAACTTTATTAGCATCAGAACATGTTGTATTTACACAATTACCTTTATATAAAGTAAGTTCAGCCCCACTTAAAGGTGTATTACTTTTATCTACTTTATTTATTGTTAATTTATTATGATTTTCTTCTCTTGTAAGTCCTAAATATAAACTATTTGAAACAGCCTTTGGTTCTACAAATACTTTTCCATAAATTACATTTTGGAATGCAGGATCAGTATAACCATATTCATAAGCACTCTTATAATTATATGAGCCGTTTACTTTAACAGTAAATTTAACAGAACTTCCAGCAGCAATACTTGATTTTGGAACCTTTATTTGGAATGATCCATTACCAGTATTATTAACAGTATTATTAATAATTTGTGTGCCACTAGGCATATTATCTATCGTAATACCACTAAAATTATCAACTTTTGAACTTAATGTAATTTTATTTGAAATATAATAACCATCAATTTCTGTAAATTTAAATTTTGAACCAGTATTAAAATTAATATATCCAGGTGTTTGTTTATATTTTTTAGCACCTTCTACTAATTCATATATTTTTTTGCATACCGCATCTGTATCTTTATGTTGAATAATATACTGTTTCTTGTCAGCAGGAATATTATGATCATTACCAGCTAATATATCCTTATACCACCAAATAGCAGCAGATATTATATAGTAATCTCTTTCAGTATTACCTGTATTTGGTCTGTTTTCAATAATGTAAATAAATCCATCATCAACACGACCTATTAAATGATATTGTTTTAAAGAATAATATTTTAAACCTTCTTGTTCACAATATACTTCTACACCATTTCTTAAGAATTTATGATAATTCTTTAAGCCTGGTACATATTCTGTTTCAATTAATTTAAGCCAGTAAGTTTCAAAACCAGTTGGAACTTCTTCTGCTTTAACATTAGTTGAAAAACCTAGAATACTTAATAAACCAACAAGCATAACTAATAATTTTGTTTTTAAATTTTTCATAACCTAAACCCTCTTTCTTGATTACGCCGACTATTATACTACATTTATGCAAAAAATGCAAGTTTTATGTATTAAAAATACAAACAAATGTAAATATAGTTCCATAATAAAAACGCTTAACGCGCTTTATTATAAACTTTTTGAGGCTCTAGTGCAATACCTTTTAAGTTAAATAATTCACTAACAGAAACAATTTTATAGCCTTCATTAATTAAATCCGGAACTAACACTTCAATTGCATCCTTAGTAGTAGAATATAAATCGTGAAATAATACAATATCACCATCTTTAATTGTTGATTTAACTAATGTGACAATTTTATCTCTATTACGGCTTTCCCAATCTCTAGAATCAACACTCCATTTAATAATTGGAACATCAACTATTTTTTTAACATTTTCATTTAAATTACCATATGGTGGCCTCAAAAAAGTCATGTTTTTACCAGTAATCTCATAAAACAAACTATTATTATCATTTATTTTAGTCTTTATTTTTTCATAACTAAGTTTTCGCAAATTAGAGTGATCAGTAGTATGATTCCCTACTTCAAATCCTCTATTAATAACTTCTTTAACAATATCAGCATTATTTTTTATCATGTACCCAACTTCAAAAAATGTCGCTTTAGAATTATACTTATCTAGTATATCCATTATTTCCAATGTATACTTACTTGGTCCATCATCAAATGTAAACGCTACCACTTTATCGTATATAACTGGTGTTACTTTTTCTGTAGTAGATTCCACTGTACTATTGTCTTCATTTTTCTGGGTAGTTAAAGTAGTTGTTACATTTATATTTTGAAAAACACCAACTTCACTGTAATCTATAGCCATATTATTAAATTTAATTTCTCCATCATTATTACTAATTAAGATAACACCCAGTTGTTTATTTAATAAATAACAAACAGGATTATTTATATCATAGCCATTAATATCTATGCCATTTTTATCAGTATAATCTTTTACCTTCTCTATTAATAAAGAATGATCTATAATACTATCCCACGAAACTAAATTACCTTTTTGATCAAAGACCAAACTATCATAACCCATCACTTTTTTATTTTTATATTTTGAAAATAAAACACTAATATAACTATTAGCATAATTAATATTATAATCAACCATATCATATTTTGTAATGTTTAATTTATTAATATAATTATTGATATTATTATTAATTACTTTATTTTTAAAATAAGGATAACTAATTGCTATTTCATTGTAATTTTTAGTTTTATTTATATATAAATAATTTTCCTTTTTACCACCTATACTAATAACTAAAAAAAATAATACTAATATAGTTATAATTATTAAATATACTACTCCATTTCTTATCTTACTACTCATCCTTATACACCTATTAATAGTATAACTCAAATTTATTATTTTAAAAACACGTTTGTAACCTTTTTTCATATTTTTGACACAAAATTGTTGCACTGCGTGGACAATTGTGTTATATTTAAGAAGTCATGGATCTTTAGCTCAGTTGGTTAGAGCATCCGGCTCATAACCGGGCGGTCGTAGGTTCGAGTCCTACAAGATCCACCATTTTTTTGCAGGTATGGCGGAATTGGCAGACGCGCTAGACTTAGGATCTAGTGGAGCAATCCGTGCAGGTTCAACTCCTGTTACCTGCACCATCGGTAAGTATGTTCGACACATTAGAACTTTTAATACATTTTTCAGCCTAAAATATGGCTGATTTTTTTATGCAATAAAATCATCACTAGAATTTTTGACAACATTAATAATTTTGTGTTATTATTAGTATGTAAGCAAGAAAACTTGCATAAAATAAAAAAGAGGAACATTTGATTTTGCAAGTGAATGTCGCCTCTAATTAAATAGTCATGACACTCTATCAATGCCGAAGAGTGTCTATTTTTTTATTGCTAACACCAGTAAGGTAGAAAGTAACAAAATGATAGTAATGAGCTTTAGAACTTTTATTATAAAAGTCTTAGTTTTCATCTTTATCTACCTCCTTTCTTTCTCAAGATTGGAGGACGACACTCACATCAAATGTTCCTGTCAGAATTATATAACAAGTAAATTTGCAAAGCAAGCAAACATCGGTAAATAAGTTCGAATCATTTGAACTTGCAAATATTTTCAGTCGAGATGGCTGATTTTTTGTGTTAAAATCATCATTCACTTTGGTAATAATGTAAGTAATCCTTTATAAATTTAGTAAAAATCTAATTATAAAAAAAGACGATTTAAAATTAATCATCTTTTACCTTTATAAGGTTTGTTTGTACTATTGCACATAGGAATTTTTTTGCTTCCTAATGGAACTTCTAATCCGCATTCTCCAAGTACTTCTGCTTTATCTAAATCATCACTAGCAAAAGCTAACATATTTAAAGCATTTGGATTTTGAGAGATTGCTTCAATACTTGTATGCTTTTCTGTATGCATATCAATTCCAAAATTTGCACTTACATTCATTTCTCCCAAAGTAACCTGGGGCGCATAATTTGCCACTACAAATTCTTTATCTGCTGGTGGTGCATAAACGGTTATGTTATTTATAGAAAAAGATTTACTTTCTTCATCAAAACTAAAATCTAAAGTAATGCATCCCGATTGAGGGAAGCCATATTGTACTCTATAATCATATATTCCCATTTGCAAGTTTTCGCCATTTCGTATTTGGTCAATGCTAAAATATTGATTTGAACCTAAAACAATTTCTTTTCCATAATATTTAAGTGATTTTCTCCAAAAATCTTCTATTTTTTCTCGTGTTTGATTTATTCTATCTTCCATAAAAATCCCCCCTATAATTAATTAATCATAATTAAACCTTTTTTAATTTGTAAAGAAAAGATAAACCATCTACTTATCTTGTAACATATTTAATAAATCGATTTTAAACATATCTTTTTCAGCATTTGCTTTACTTATCATAACACCCTTATATGTAGTAAGCTCTGCCATATGACCTTCAAGTAAAATATCAGATGGTGTTATAGTATCAAGCATAACAACTTGTTCTTTTTTATATACAATATAATGTAATTTAATATCACCATGAACTTGACTAAACATATGGTCACTTGGTAATTTTAATTCGTATGTTTCAGTTTTTGCTTTTTTATTTTCAGAAACTAATTCTCCTAAAAAATTACCACTTCTAAGTGCTGGATAATATTCAAAGTTTAATTTCTTAAAAGCAAGCATATTATATTTTTTTAATGCTCTTTCAAGTTTCCTAAACTCATTTTCATTAATATAATCTAAAATAAATCCTTTCATAAATAAAACCCCCATATCCCTTAATTACGACAATTATAGCATAATTAAGGTAAAAAGTCAAACATGTGTATAATATATACTCTTTAGGTGTGGAATTTAATGTTACCACAAAATTATCTAGACTGTCAATATTTTTTTAAATTCATAAAAAAAGAGGCGTTCACCTCTTAATCAAACAATGAATTAGTATCATTTGAAGGAACACACTTTCCTTCTCCTCTTTTTTCCCCTTTTTCGTATTTTTCACCAACTAATGGACATGAAGACTTCGTTATCGCATCTTTTAAATATCCTCCAAAATAATTTACGAGCGCAATTATCAAAACTGTAACTACCCCAATAATAACTACATATTCAACTAATGCTTGACCTTTTTTATTAATCTTCATATCTATTCCCACCTACTATAATAATATAGTTTTTTTAATAAAATGTCAATTATTATTAGGTAATGTCAAAGTTAATTCCCTTTGTGAATTCAAGAAAAATCTTATTAATCTAGTTTCTATTTCCGTGCCCATTTCATAAGCCTCTTCCGCATCAATTTCTCTATTTAATAAAGTATAAATATCTCCCATTTTAAAATACGTAACCGAATAAGAAGGATTATCTTTAATACATTCTTGGTAATACTTTAACGCTCCGATAAAATTCTTGGTAATACAGCAAATATCTCCAAGTAATATTTTAGCCTTTGTAATATCATTTTTATATGTAGAATTTTTTAAAACAGCATCTATCATTTCTCTAGCCTTTAAATAATTTCTTGTTTTAATATAAAGACTAGCAGCTGCAAGATAGCACGGAAAATAATAATCTTTTTTCTGACTATCTAATTTTATAGCTCTATTCAAATAAGAAGTTGCCGCCTTTATATTTCCCATACTTAAATATATTTCTCCTATTGATGTTAAAGTTTTAATATCCTCTTCATTATAACTCAAAGCTTTTTCATAATACATAAGTGCCATATCATATTGTTTCATAGCCTTATAGATACTACCTAACATACTTAAAGCCACAATATTATTTTTATTTAATGCTAAACACTTATTAAAAGTATCAATTGCTGCCGTATAATTTAACATTTTAATATATAGTCTTCCTAAAAAATATAAAGATTTTTGTTTTTCGTCTTTATCATCACAATAATAAACTGCCTTTTTAAAACTATCCTCGGCTTCTTGTGATCTATGTAAAGAAAGATAAAGTATACCTAGTTCTCTAAAATATTTGTAAGTATTTTTACCATTTCTATTAATTAATAACTTAATAATATCAATAGCTTCTCTTCTCTTACGTAAAACTTGTAATATAGTTGCATACTCATAAAGAACAACACTACTAATATTATCAATTCCTCCTAGTTTTTCATATTCTTTAAAAGTTTTAATAAAATTGATATAATCATTACTATAATAAAATACCCTAAGAATTGAACAATATGTCGATTCTAAATATTCATTTTTAATCTGTTCATTTTCAATTTCCTTATCCATTTTTCAAAATTCCTTCCTACATTAAAGTAGCGCCATGGTAATCATTTAAAAAATATTTAACACTTTTCATTGATAACTCTATTGCCTTTTCATTCATTCTTCTTGCATCGATTTCTCTTCCCATTAACATATATAGATCAGATAGTTTAAAATAAGAAACAGCAATATGACAATCAGACTTAATAGCATTTAAATATAGTCCCTCGGCCTCTTCATATTTTCCTTCACACATTTTAATATCTCCAAGGTAAACATATGCTAAAGTTTTTATTTTAAAAATCTTTGTTTCTTTAATAAGTTGTCTTAATATCTTTTTAGCATCAGTATAATATAAAGCATTATTCCTTCCTAAAAATATATATGTGTGAGCAAGATTCAAATAAGCATCATCTAACAAAGAACTCTTAGTAAATTCATTAATTAATATTGCATTTTCAAAATAATTACAGGCTGCATTATAGTCTTTTTCAAAATTTGATATTTTTCCTAAAGCAACCAATGCAATTACATTAGTTGAATCTAATCTTAAAGCCCTACTAAAATATTCTTTAGCCTTCTTATAATTTTTTTGATAAAAATATATATATCCTATTTTATTTAAAGCTTTTACGTTCTGCTCATCTTGCACTAACACATACTCAAAATATCCTAAAGCATCTTCATATCTAAACATTTTAATATAAAGATTTCCTATTGCCATTAATGCTTTAATTTTAAAATTATCCTGTGAATATTTTAATGCTAGTTCATAATTTTCTTCGGCTTTATATAATTCATTTCTCTTTTCATAAAGCGCACCTAACTCAAAAAATGCTGATGCACTAACAGCATACCTTAAAATAGCTAAATTATAATACTTTTCTGCCTCTTCAAATCTATTAAATCTAGCCATCACTTTTCCAGCAAATAAAAACATTTTAGCATTTATATTGTCAATTCCTGATGCCTTTTCATATTTATAATATAAGCCTAAAAAATCTAAGTACTTATTCTTTTGATAATACTCAGTTAATTTATCATACATCTCTTTAAGTTTTTGTTTATCGGTTGTTTCCATGTTTTCCTTCGCTTTCATTAACAAAATAGTTTATATATTTTTCATCATTTTACATATTAATATTTCCTGTTTTTTCTCTTTTTCCTTAAATGTTTCTTTTAATGTTCTTTCATGCTCATTAATTAAAAATGGTTCTGCTAATTCTTCTTCTAACGAAATTAAATAAGAAAGCACTCTTTTAGCATCAATTTCTCTTCTTGTCTTTTGATAAACTTTATATAGCCCTAGAAAAGCCCCTTTTACTCTAGTAGATAATTCTGTAGCCTCTAAATATAACTCTTCGCTCTTTTTATAGTCTTTTAGTTTATAATATAAATTACCTAACTCTAGTAAACATTCGGCACGATCGCTTTTTAATACGGCAAACTTTAAAGCACTTGCTAAAGCCGTCTTTGCTTCTTCAATTTTATCTTGCATCAAGTATAATTTTCCTAAATTTAAATATCCTTCATAATCAAATGGATTATTCTTTATATGAATTTTAAATTGTTTTAAAGCGGCAGTATAATTTTTTAAATTCATATGACATATTCCAAGCCCTATGCGAGATATTGCTTTCATAGAATCTATACTTAACACAATTTAAAAATAAGTTCCTGCCTTTTTGTAATCTCGCTTAATTATATAAATAGTGCCTAAAAAAGTTAATAATTCAACATTATTGGGGAATTGTTTCAATCCCTTTTCAATAATTTTTATGGCAGCTTCATAATCTAATGCCTTTAAATAAACATTTGCTAAGGCACTGTATGCAGATTCAACCGCTTTTGCATTATCATCATAATTTTCAATTACTTCCCAAAGATAATTTTTGGCTGTATCTAAATTATATGGCGCTAAATTCGGCGATGATGAATAACATCTTGAAAGTTCAATATTCGCTTGCCAATTTCCATTTGCTCTTGACTCTTCAAATACCTTAATAGCTGCTATTCTATAAAAACATGTAGCCAAAGCTTTTCCATATTCAAAATATAAAGCTTCTCTGCTGTCAGGCACTCCAAACTCATTTATATATTCTTTCATTAATGCAAGAAATTCTGAATAATTTTTCTTGTGATATAAATCATGCAAATTATTTCTAATGTCCTTTTCTCTTGTACTCATAAAAACACCCCTTTTAAAATTAGGCCATATAATACAATATTTATGAAAAAAAGTCAAATTTTACGGTATAATTAAGTAAGAGGTAGATATGATAAAAATTTTAATTGCTAAAAGTTTTAAAGATAAATTACTAGGGCTAATGTTTCAAAAAAACATTAATTATGGATTATATTTTCCTAATGTTAATAAAATTCATACCTTTTTTATGAAAGAACCCATTGACATTATTGGTTTAGATCAAAACATGATTGTAGTAGAAAAATACTATAATATTACTCCCGGTAAAATAATAATCCTAAGAAAAAGTGTCCATACTTTAGAGCTTCCTAAAGGTTACAGTAAAAATTATAAAATTAACGAAAAAATAGTCCTCCATTTTTAGGGCTTTATTTTTTTGCAATTTTTTGCTAAAATAACCACGTAGTGAAAGGGGTATTATTATGGTGCCTGATATTAAAATATTAGATGAATCAAATAAAATATTACATCAAGTGTCTAAAGAAGTTACTTTTCCATTAGATGATGAAACTAAAAAATTAATCGACGACTCTCTTGATTACCTTGAGAAAAGTCAGATTAAAGAATACAGTGAAAAATATGATTTAAGACCAGGAATGGGACTATCATTTGTTCAGTTAGGTATTTTAAAAAGAATATTTGTTATATCTGAAGAAGTTGAAGATGGTAAATTCAATCGTTATGTCGTAATTAATCCTAAAGTTGTTAGTCAAAGTGAAGAACTTATATATGTTGGCGAAGGTGAAGGCTGCTTAAGCGTTAACCGTGAAGTTGAAGGTATTGTCCCTAGACATGCAAGAATGACAGTTGATGCTTTTGATGAAAATGGTGATGAATATCGTATTCGCGTTCGCGAAGACATTTCGGTTGCTTTCCAGCATGAAATAGATCATTTAAATGGTATTTTATTTGTAGATAAAATAGACAAAAAAAATCCTTATAAAAATAAGAATTTAATGAGAGAGATTTAAACATCTCTCTTATCTTTTGGTTTCAATTTGATAATCATCTTCTAATGAGAACTCTACATTTTCGTTAATCCACTCTTTTCTTGGTTCAACTACATCTCCCATTAAAACACTTACTCTCTTTTCCGCTAAAGCGGCATCAGTTATCGAAACCTTGATTAAATTACGGGTCTTTGGATCCATTGTTGTTTCCCATAAAGGAACTGGATTCATTTCACCTAAACCTTTATATCTTTGTACTTTGTAATTGGTTTTGCCTTTTGTTTCTTCCGCAAGTTCTTCATTAGTCCAGCAATAAACATGATTTTTTCCATACTCTACTTTATAAAGTGGTGGCATCGCAATATATAAATGTCCCTCTTCAATAAGTGGTCTCATAAATCTATAAAAGAAAGTGAGTAATAAACACTGAATGTGTGCTCCATCATCATCAGCATCGGTCATAATTATAACTTTATCATAATTAATATCTTTTACTTCAAATTCGGCACCATATCCAGCCCCGATACAATGTATCATTGTATTAATTTCTTCATTTTTGAAAATATCGGCAGTAGTGGCTTTTTCCGTATTAATAATTTTTCCTCTTAAAGGAAGAATAGCCTGAAACTTACGATCTCTACCATTTTTAGCAGTACCGCCTGCTGATTGACCCTCAACAATAAAAAGCTCATTAATTTTAGGATTCCTCGCTTGAGCCGGAGTTAATTTGCCACTTAAACTCCTTGCTTCATTTTTCTTGCTCTTACCATTTCTAGCTTCTTCTCTTGCTTTTCTAGCAGCTTCCCTAGCTACTTTACTTTTAGTCATTTTTTCAATAATTGCAACGGATATTTCTCTATTTTCCTCTAAATAGTACTTTAAAGCATCATAAACAATACTTTCTACAACAGGTCTTGCCTCTGGCGTTCCCAGTTTTCCTTTAGTTTGTCCTTCAAACTGAAGTAAATTTTCTGGTATTTTTAAATTAATAACTGCTGTTAAGCCTTCTCTTACATCAGATCCTTCAAAATTAGCATCCTTTGCTTTTAATAAACTATTATTTCTAGCATAATCGTTAAAAGCCTTTGTAATACCCGTTTTAAAACCGACCTCATGAGAACCACCATCAACTGTTTTAACATTATTTACAAAAGAAACAATATTTTCATTATATGAATCAGTATACTGAAGCGCAATATCAACTTCAATACTATTTTTAACACCATGAATAGGTACAACCTTATGAAGCACATTTTTATCTTCATTAATGTACTCAACAAAAGATATTAAACCATTATCATAATGATAAGTAACTTTTTTATTATCTTCAACATCTTCAATTTCACAAGTAAGTCCCTTAAGCAAAAAAGCACTTTCTTGCATTCTTTCACATATCGTTGTAAAACTAAAACTTAAATTTTTAAAAATTTCCTTATTTGGTGCAAACGTTACAATTGTCCCTGTTTTATTAGTTGTTCCGATTTTTTTTAAAGGACTTACCACCTTACCACCATTAGCAAATTTAATTTGATGAATAGCGCCATCTCTTAAAATAGTTACTTCCATGCTATCACTTAAAGCATTAACAACTGAAGCACCTACGCCGTGAAGACCACCAGACACTTTATAACCAGCCGTTTCAAATTTACCACCAGCATGTAAAATAGTATAAATAACTTCTGGCGTACTTTTTCCACTTTTATGCATGCCCGTTGGTACTCCTCTACCATTATCCGCAACTGTTATACTACCATCTTTATTTATTCTTACATTTATTTTATTACCATAACCATTTATAATTTCATCTACTGAGTTATCAATGATTTCCCAAACCAAGTGATGCATACCTCTTTTATCAGTAGAACCAATATACATACCTGGTCTTTTTCTTACGGCTTCTAAGCCTTCTAATATAGTTATCGAATCTTCATCGTATTTTACCATCTTGAACCACCTTAATAAATAATATCAAAAACTTAAAAAAAAGGCAAACTTAATTGCCTATTTACCTAAAATCTTTTCTTCACTTTTAATGTTAGGTATCACCATTGTATCTTCTAACCCCACACTTTTCATAATGCTTTCTAGTTCACTATCAATTTTTTCTGTCTCATTACTTGTCTCTTTACCAGATGCTGCATTTTGATTATGAAGTCCCTTTAATTTTTCTAATCTACTTCTAAGTTCGTCATTAGAAACAAAATCTTTCTTTTCATTACTTTCAGTTGGTAATTTACTAATTTCTTCTATAAACTTAGGTTTATTTGCTTCCTCTTTTAAAGTAGCATCTTCCAAATTTTCCTGTTTATCTAAATTACCTGTTTCAATATCACTAATAACGGCAGCTTCTAAAGTCGGTTTTTCTGTTTCTTTAAAACTTAATAATTCTCCAATTGACTTTCCTCTACTAGAAGAATCATTTAATAGCTGATCAATATCACTTGTATTTACTTGCTTACTTTCAGCACCTACATTATTAGTAGTATCATGATTATCTTTTCCTTTTTCCTCTAAAGAAACCTTATCATCTTTCACATCTTCTGCCGAATCTGATGGCATATCCACTTTTTTAATTATGCTTTCCATTAAATTTTCATTATAATCACCTTTAATATCGGCACTTTTATCTAAATAAACTGAAGATCCAACTTCTTCTTGTATTGTTTCTTCATTAGATTCTGGCTTCATAAGCATATCATTAAATGTCATCGTCTCCGTTAAAGGTTCCTTTTCCTCTATAGCAGATTTTTCCTCTTTTATAGCCGTTTCTTTTATTTCCTCAGTAACAGGCTTACTATCCTCTTTAATTTCTTCTTTAACTTCTTCTTCCTTACTATTATCTTCTGGCGCTAAATTCTGCGTGTTTTTCTCTTTATTCTTTTTACCAGCACTAGTAATAGTTGTTATAATTAAAACTAGAAAAAGAAGCGCCAAAGAACCAAGTATTACATAAAAAATTATTGAAGCAGTTTTATCTGTCATTATAAAATCTAAAAATTTATTAAACTTTTCCATTTTCTTTCACCCTTTTACTCTATAAACATTCTAGCAAAAATCTAAATAAATATCAATTCATTATTTAGAAACTTTTGATAAAGTAATATCTGTTTTATTATAAATTGTTTCGTCATTAACTGTTTTTGCTTCAATTATAAAATATAGTCCATTATCTAAAGCCTTTATTTTTTCTTTAGTTAAAAATTTCTCATTATCCCAAAGTGATGTAAAATTAAATGAAGTTGTACTTTCAATAATATTTTTTAAAGAAAAACCTTCATCATCACTATCTTTCTCTGTAATTAATTCTTTAAAATTATCATTTACTTTTACATAATAACCAATTTTATATGATTTAACTTTTACATCATCTTTTAGCATATATTTGTTATTACTTCCCACGAAAACATTCATATCATAATCAAGATTAATTACCCCATTATAAATACTTACATAGTTATCAGCAGCATAAAATAAATATGTTTTGTGTTTGCTTAAAATTCCTTTAGTGTAAATAATAAGTGCTATAACAAGTATAATTAGCGCAATCAAAATAGGCTGATAAGAACTCATAAATTTTTTCAAAAACTTTTTCATAAACTACTCCTTTAACTCAATATTTATTACAGTGTCTGGTAAAATAATTTCTCCTTCACTAACCGAACTACTAACCACATTACCATATCCATTTATATTATAAGATAAATGAGCCAAATTAGCAAAAGAAATAAACTCCCCACTTGTCCAATTAATCACATTTGGCATTACTATATTACTTCCATTACTATTTATAAAAACTTTACTGCCTATTAAAACGCTTGTACTTTTACTAGGATACTGACCGATTACGATATCACCATCGCCAATAACTATCGGCGTTAAACCATTACTTTCAATTAAACTCTTAGCATCATTAACGCTTTTATTTAAATAATTATCTATTATCTGTATTTTACTATTATCTGTATTTGATTCACGATATGATAGATTTTTATATTTTGCTACTGATTCTACCACTTTTTTAACAATAGTTCCCATCGTACTAGATGGTGACTGAAATCTTTTTACTGACAAATAAATAATATACTGAGGATCTTCTTTGGGAAATATTCCGGCAAAAGAACGTATATTAGCGTACTGTCCACTTGCATATTTACCATTTGAATTAGCGTATTGTGCAGTTCCGGTTTTTCCAATTAATCTTACCGCATCAGTATGATATTTTTTACCTGTTGCCGCATTATCATCCCCATTAACCGTTTTATCCATTAAATCAATGATTTTTTGAACGGTACTTTCACTAACAACCTTACCTACTTCTGTTCTTTTTCCTTCATACACAACTTCATTAGTCGCTGTATTTACAATCTTACTAACAACATATGGCTTTATTACTACTCCATTATTAGTTATTGAAGTAAGAGCCTGAATATTTTGTATCGGTGTCGTAGTAATACCTTGTCCAAAAGAAGCACTAGCAAGTTCACTACCATAATAAAATTCTATTTTACCATTATATTCATTTGATAGCTCAATATCTGTTTTTTTACCAAAACCAAACTTTTCATAGTATTCATAAAGTTTATCTTTACCTAGTTTTTGAGCCAGTAACACGGCTGCTACATTTGATGAATAAGTAAAACCAGTATCAAAATTAATTTTACCCCAACCTTTAGCATTCCAATCGCTTATTTTAAAGCCATCAACCGGAATTGATCCAGATTGATATTCTTCTTCGCCATTATAAACGCCTTCTTCAATCGCCGTCATAAATGAAAATATTTTCATGGTACTTCCCGGTTCATAAACATAACTTGTAAGGGGATTTTCGTAATTTTTTATATTTAAAGTATTAGGATTAAAAGATGGACTAGAAGCAGATGCTACAATTGCTCCCGTCTTTGCATTAGCAATTGTCATTGTTACCCAGTCGATTCCGGCATCCTCAAACTCTGACACCGCATTTTCTAAATAAAGCTGAATATTTGAATCAAGAGTTAAATATATATCATAGCCATCTAACGCTTCTGTGGTGCTTTCTGGAGTATTTGCAATCTTATACCCATAAGCATCCTTTTGGTATATCGTCTTTCCATCAGTACCCTTTAATTCACTATTATATTTGCCTTCAATTCCTAGTTCGCCAACAATTTCATCATCATCATTCTTTTTAGCATAACCAATTAAATAAGAAGCAAAATCACCCATCGGATAATCTCTCTTAGTACTTTTAATAAAGCCAATTCCTGGTAAGTCTAATTTTTCTATTTTTTGTTTTAGTAACTCGGTTATATTACGGCCACCTGGTCCTAGTTCCACTTGATATAAATCTGCATTAAGCATTTTTAAAATACTTCCCACACTCATATTAATTAAAGGACTAAGAGCCTCCGCTGTCATTTGCTTATCTACCACATGATGTGGATGAGTAATATCTGTTGTTCTTGATGCTGACAAATACGCTACCACTGTATAAGATCTTACATCTTGTGCCAGCACTTCCCCCGCCACATCATAAATGCTTCCTCTTTTAGCATGGATAGTCTTCGTTGCTGTTGTTCTTGAAAGTGCAAATTTATGTAAATCCATTCCATCAACACTAGGACTTACTGCCACATAAATAAGTTTAGCAATTATTAAAGCAAAAAAAGCAGCAACCGCTACTAAAATATATCCATCGATTTTTATAGAGTTGACACTTCTCTTCACTTTATCACCTTTTATTTTACGACAACAATATTTTCATTTTGATAACTTAAACCATATTCCTTAGCAACATCTTGAATATTTGATAAAGAAGCAAGTTCATTTATCTTCATACTAATGCTTTCATTAATTGTTTCTTGCTTTTCAATTTTATTTTTTATACGTTCTACTTCAATATTACTTTTTGAAAGCATACTTTTTGAATATACAACTAAAACAGGAGAGCTTACTACTAAAAGTCCAATCAAAAACACCATAAATCTATCAATTCTGCGCATTTTTACTTTCTTTTTAGTTTTTCCCATTTTTATTCATACCCTTTCAATTATTCTTAATTTAGCACTGCGGCTTCGACTATTTTCTGTAAGTTCTTCTTCACTCGGTAAAATAGGTTTTCTATTTATTAATCTTATTTTTGCTTTATATTCATCCGGAATATTTGGCATTCCCTTATATATATTATCTACTTCACTTAATTTTTTAAATGTTTGTTTTACAATGCGATCTTCTAAAGAATGAAATGTTATAACACATAATCTTCCCTTTGGTTTAAGTAAATTAACCGCATCTATAAGTGACGATTCCAAAACATTTAATTCATCATTCACTTCAATTCTAATTGCCTGAAATATTTGCCTTTCAGGATGATTATTATAAAAATATTTAGTCGGTACATTATGTTTTATAACTTCTACTAACTGAAGTGTTGTTTCAATAGGTGCTTCATTTCTTGCTTTTATTATTCCTTTAGCAATACTCCTTGAATATTTTTCCTCACCATACTTAAAAAATATTTCCATTAGATTTTCTTCGGTATAAGTATTTACAACTACTTTAGCATCTAACTTTGATGATTTATCCATTCGCATATCTAAAGGTGCATCGTTCATAAATGAAAAACCACGCTCCACTTCATCTATCTGTGGACTAGATAAACCTAAATCATAAATTATACCATCTACTTCACTTACATTTTCTTCCCATAATTTTTCTTTCAAATTAATAAAATTTGAATAAATTATTTTAAAATTACTTCCAATTTTTGAAAGTTCAGTTTGACTAAAATGAATCGCATCTTCATCTTGGTCAAAGGCGAATAGGAAACCCCTTCTTAATCGCTTTAACATTTCTTTTGAGTCTCCCGCATAACCAAGCGTACAATCTACATATATACCATCAGGATTAATATTTAAACCGTTTATAAGTTCATCTTTAAGTACACTATAATGTTTCATAACCATCACTCTTAAAAAGATGTTCTGCAATTTCTGCTAGATTATCTTCGTTCTCCTCAAAGAAATTATTCCATGAATCCTCCGCCCATATTTCTAATCGGTCGTTTGCGCCGATTATCACACATTTACTTGTTAAACCGGCGTAACTAACCAATGGGGAGGTAATGTTAATTCGACCTTGTTTATCGAATTCACATTCTGCAGCTCCTGATAGAAAGAAACGGGTAAAATTACGAGCATCTTTATTTGTAAAAGGTAAAGACTTTAAACGTTTTACTATTTTTTCCCATTCAGTAAGAGAATAAACAAATAAACATTTTTCCAGTCCGCGAGTTACAATAAATTTTTCTCCTAGTTCATAACGAAACTTAGAAGGAATTATTAATCGTCCTTTATCATCAATATTATGATGATATTCTCCCATTAACATCTCAATCCCCCACTTTCTTCCACATCATGCCACTGTCTACCATAATATTACAATAAAGAAAGAAATTGGGCAAGTATTTTTTCTTAAAAAACAAAAAAATATGTCGTTTGACATATTTTAATGTAAAGTATTTTATATTAATTTAAGTAAAATATAATTGTTTTTATAATAAATATCTTTATCATATAAACTTCCAAGCGATTGGAACTACTTATTTTTAACGTTTTGGCCACATAAAAAGCTCATAGTACTCACTATGGGCTTGTTTAAACATGCTCTTATCCTGCAATTCTAATTATATCTTGAATCGTAATATAAACCATTAAAAGCATTAATAAGAAAAAACCAACCGTATGAAATGTATTTTCTACTTTAGGATTAACTTTACTTCCTTTAATAGCTTCAATAACTACAAATAATATTCTGCCTCCATCAAAAGCTGGAAATGGTATCGCATTTATAACTGCTAAATTAACACTTAAATAAGCAGTTAAATATAAAATACTTTGAAAACCGATCTTCGCACTTTGTCCTACAACTGTGTACATTCCAACCGGACCAGATAAACTAGATAAACCTAATGAACCTTTTATTAATGATGTAATTATTAACCACATACTTGATACAATAGAACCTAATTTAACAAAAGCGTACTTTATTGCATTACCAAAACCACTATATGTTGTATCTCCCACACCTACACCAAATATCTTAGTTTCATTACCTTTTTCATCAGTAGTAATTTTAGGAGTTACATCATATTTTTTTATACTTCCATCTTTTTTCTCAACAACAAATTCATATTTATTATCTTTATTTTTTAAATTAATAACAATTGTAAGTTTATCCCAAGTATTAACTTTTATACCATTAACTTCTTTTATTCTATCGCCTACTTCAATACCTGCATCACTAATAGGATAACCTTCTGGCGCATAACCAACAACTGATTTTTGTTCAGAATAACCCCATATTAAAGCTTGAATAAATAAAATTACAAAAGCTAAAATTATATTCATTGTAACACCAGCAATGAGAATTAAAAATCTTTCCCATTTAGAGCGATTACACATATATTCACTTTTCTTTAATTTTAATTCTTTATTATCTTCATCAACTTCTCCTGCCATAGCGCAAAAGCCACCAATCGGAAATAATCTTAAAGAATATTCAGTTGGATCATTTTTGTTTTTTCTTTTAAAAGAAAATAATTTCGGACCCATACCAATGGCAAATTCACTAACATAAACATGACAAGCCTTCGCTGCTAAAAAATGGCCAAACTCATGTACAAATACTAAAACCCCAAGAATTAATATTAAATATAATAAAGTTAACATTTCATCCTCCTATAACATATTTATAAAAAGCATAAAAGCTATTGCTACAAATAATTGACTATCTATTCTATCTAGTACTCCCCCATGACCTGGAATCAGATTACTAAAATCTTTTATATCATGATTTCTCTTAATTGCACTAAAAAATAAATCTCCTAAATGACTAACTACTGTCAGTATTAATATTATTCCCATTAATTTAAAAATATTAATGCTTCCAATAAAAGTTACATAATAAACACACATCATAAATGTCCCCATAAAAGAACCAGTAATAAATCCTTCCAAACTCTTTTTAGGGCTTATCGCTGTTATTTTATGTTTACCAATAAGCATGCCTCCAATATACGCAAATGTATCTGTAATAATAGGTATTAAAATCATAAACAAGAAATATTTAAGTCCCATACTTCTAATTAAAATCATATAATTTAACCCTAATCCCACTAAAAATATAAAACCAAACAATTTAAATGCATCGCTAGTAGTATATTTCTTCTTTTCTTGATAGAAAATTACCGGAATAAATATCATTAACATTATAAGTGATAATAATTTATAATCAAGGCCAAAAGCAATTGTATTACTATCAAAATTACTATATATCAAAGATATAAGTGCCAAAAATCCTAAAAATCTAACTACTAAAGGGTACTTATATAAACTAGTAATTTCTTTATAAGCAAAAATACTAATAACTCCTACACATAAAGCAAAAGGTTTACCACCAAGAATCAAAAATGGTACTAAAACAAGTATTAAAACTGCTGCACTTATTATTCTCTTTTTCATTAGTTACCTCCAAATCTTCTATGACGATTACTATATTCTTCTAACGCTTTATCAAATTCCTTATTATCAAAGTCTGGAAAATATAATTTAGGAAAATATAACTCTGCATAACTTATTTGCCATAACATAAAGTTTGATATTCTCATCTCACCACTAGTTCTAATTACAAAATCTAAATCTGGTAAATCTTGATATAAGCATTTAGCAAAGTTTTCTTCATTTATTTCCAAATTACTATCTTTTAATTTTTTTACAGCATCTATTATTTCTGCTCTGCCACCATAATTTAGACAAACATTTAAAACTCCACCCGTATTATTTTTCGTCATTTCCATAACTTTACATATACACTGCCATACATTACTTTTAAGTCTTTCCCTTTTACCAGAAAAGATAATTTTAATGTTATTTTCATCTAACTCTTTCGCTCTTTCATTAAAAAACTTAATAATTAGTCCCATTAAATAACCAACTTCTTCTTCCGAACGATTAAAATTCTCAGTTGAAAAAGCATATATACTTAAATACTTAACACCCGTAGCAAAAACGTGTTTAGCAAGTTCCATTATATTATTAGCGCCTGCTAAGTGACCATCAATTGATTTTTTGCCTCTTTCTTTAGCCCAGCGTCTATTGCCATCCATGATAATTCCCACATGATTTGGTATTTTTAATTCTTCCATATTTTCACCTAAAAACATTATATAATTATTTTATCTTAAAAGCAAAGAAAAAGGACTATTTTGTAAAATAATCCTCATGAAATTTACTATTCCTCACTAAACTGAGCATTATAAAGTTTAGCATAAAAGCCATTTTTCTCTAAAAGTTCTTCATGAGTTCCTTGCTCTACAATATTTCCCTCATTCATAACTAAGATTAAATCAGCATTTTTAATTGTTGATAATCTATGAGCAATAATAAACGATGTTTTATTTTTAGATAATTTATCCATCGCATTTTGAACAAGTTCTTCTGTTCTTGTATCTACGTTACTAGTCGCCTCATCCAAAATCAAGAATGGCGCATTTTCCATCATACCTCTTGCAATAGTTAAAAGCTGTCTTTGACCAGAAGAAACACTATCATTATCCGTTAAATAAGAATCATATCCATTTGGAAGTGTTTTAATGAAATGATCAACGCCTACATATTTACAAACTTTATGAATCTCTTCATCACTTATATCTTTCATGTTATAAACTATATTTTCTTTTACTGTTCCTTCAAATAACCAAGTATCTTGTAATACCATTGTAAATAATTCATGAATGTTATCTCTTGTTAAATCTTTAGCGTTTATTCCATCGATATAAATATCGCCCTCTTTTATCTCGTAAAATCTCATTAATAAATTAACTAAAGTTGTTTTTCCAGCTCCCGTCGGACCAACAATCGCGATTTTTTCACCCTTCTTTGCTTTCAATGAGAAATTTGTTATTGTATCTTTTTCATTTCCATCATATCTAAAGTAAACATTTTTAAATTCAATATTTCCTTTAGCGTCCTCTTTAGAAAGTTTAATTTTTTTATCACTTTCATCACTAAGTTCTTCTTCATCTAAAATTTCAAAAACTCTTTCACTAGCCGCTGCTACTTGTTGCATACTTGCCATTGCTTGGGCAATTTGTGATAAGGGTGATGTAAATAATCTAACATATATAATAAAAGCTATAATTGTACCAAAACTAATTACCCCTTTAGTTGCTAAAATTGCTCCTACTATACACACAGCCACATAACCTAAGTTACCAATAAACTGCATCATTGGTGGCATTAAGCCTGATAAAAATTGACTAATAAAATTTGCTTTATATACTCTATTATTTAAATCGTCAAACTTCTCTTCAAAAACAACTTCAGCATTATATGATTTTATAACGTTCATTCCTGAATATGCCTCTTCAATATGAGCATTTAATTTCCCAAGCTCTTCTTGTCTTAAAGCAAAATACTTTTGACTCTTAGATAAAACAAGTCCCATAAATATAAAACCAAATAAAGAAGCAAATATTGCTGTAAGTGCCATTATCCAGTTAGTTGCAAACATCATTATAATACTACCTATAAATAAAGTAACTGATGCCACTAATGTTGAAAGTGAATTGTTCATTGATTGAGCTACTGTATCTATATCATTAGTAATTCTAGATAAAACATCTCCAATTTGATTTTTATCAAAATACTTTAAAGGCAATTTATTAATTTTTAATACTACTCTTTCTCTAAGACTTTTTGCAAATTTATTTGATACAATCGTCATTGAAATACCTTCAAAATATTCAAATACTGTACTAAGCATAAACATTATAAAGCAAACAGTTGCTAAATATTTAACCTTTACTAAATCAACATCTGTTGATAATACTTTTTGTACGTTTATAGGAAGATTTTTAAGTTCTTCACTCATCTTTTGATTATCATTACTTAAACTTGCCGCTATTTTCATTAAATTAATTTGATCTTCCGTTGTTATTACAGTACCATCTATTTCATATGGTTTAAATATATCATTTATTAAATTAACGGATAACTCAGTGTAATCCTTCGTTTCCATAAAGGAAACTAAACTCTGACAATCTATACTATTTACTTCACTACAATACTTTTTTTGCAGTGCTTTTATATTTTGCTCATTAAAAGAGTTAGTCATTTTATCTTCTATAATCTTTAAATTATCTTTATTTACTACTAAAGAAACAGACACTTCATCTACTACTTTTGATAAATACTTAGGAGAAACAATTGATAAAACTGCTCCAAATACGGCTAAAACCATCGCAATTATTATTAAAACTTTAAATTCATTTAAAGAAAGTAATAATCTTTTAAGTGAGCCTTTTAAATCCTTTGCTTTTTCTAAACCACTATTTCTTTCTCTATGCATTTTGAAGTTCCTTTCTAGATAACTGTGATAAAGCAATTTGTTTATATACTTCACAAGTTTTCATAAGTTCTTGATGAGTACCAATACCAACACATTTTCCTTCATCTAAAACTACAATTTTATCAGCATGAAGAATTGTTCCAATACGGCTTGCTACAATTAAAGTACAAGCATTCTTAGTTATCTTTTTTAAATTACTTCTAACTAATTGATCTGTCTTATAATCGAGTGCTGAAAATGAATCATCAAAAACATAAATATCTGGACGTTTATATACTGCTCTCGCAATCGCTAATCTCTGTTTTTGACCACCAGAAATATTAGTTCCCCCTTGAGCAATATGAGTATCATAATTTTTATCCATTTTTAAGATAAATTCCTCTGCTTCACTCACCTTAGCACCTGTTTTTATCATTTCCATATTTTGCACTTTATCTGCTAAAGCAATATTATCCTTAACGTCTCCATTAAATAAAACAGCTTTTTGTGGAACATAACCAAACTTACTATATAGATAATTCAAATTATAATCTTTAATATTTTTACCATTAATAAGCACTTCTCCTTTAGTTACATCATAAAATCTTAAAACTAAATTAACTAAAGTACTTTTACCACTACCAGTCGAACCTATAAAAGCAATTGTCTCACCCTTATTAACTTTAAATGAAATATCTTTTAATACATCTTCTTCTGCATCTGGATATTTAAAAGATACATTTTTAAATTCTACTGATACATCATCATTTTTATCTTTATATTGGATTAAACTACCACCTTTTACTCCTACATTAGTATCTAATACTTCATTTATTCTCTTAGCTGAAACTGTAGCTCTTGGCATCATAACAAAAATCATCGCTAGCATTAAAAATGACATTATAACTTGAGTAGCATAAGAAGTAAATACTACCATATCACTAAAGATCATTATCTTATCATACATAATTGAATTGTTAATTAGTGTCGCTCCAACAAAATAAATTGCAAGAGGAAGCATATGCATTATAAAATACATTACTGGCATCATAATAGAAAATGTCTTTTGATTAAATAATTGCTGATTTGTTAAGTCATTATTAACTTTAGCAAATTTATCTTCTTGAAATTTTTCTGCATTAAAAGCTCGAACAACTCTAATACCTGTTAAATTTTCTCTTGTAACACTATTTATCTTATCCGTTAATTTTTGAACAATTTTAAATTTAGGAAATACAATTAATGTAATAGTTATAATAGTTACTAATAATATTACCACTGCTACCCCTGTAATAATACTAAATTCAAAGTTTTTATTTACTATTTTATTAATCGCCCAAATTGCCATTATAGGTGCTTTTATTAATAGTTGTAAACCCATTCCTAAAACCATTTCTAACTGAGTAATATCATTTGTTGTTCTAGTTATTAAGCTACTTGTACTAAATTTCTTAATGTCACCAGAGCTTAAACTTTCAACTTTTCTATAAAGCCTACTTCTAGTATTAAGCGAAAAATCAGAAGAAATTCTTGCCATTAAAAAGCCAACTAAAATAGCAGCTACTAAACTTCCAAAAGCACATAAAAGCATATATCCTCCGTTAAGAAGAATATCTTTCATTTCACTTCCTTCTGTTTGTACTAACATTGTAATTTTACTCATATAATCAGGCATCTTTAAATCTAAATAAACCTGTGAAACAATAAATAAGACTGCTACAAAAAATAATAGCCAATCTTTTAATTTTAAATTTTTAAATAATCTTATCATATAATCCTTTCTTAATCTAACACTGTTAGATTGTATCTCTTCTTTTAAATAAAGTCAACAAAAAAACATACATTAAATAAACTGCAAAATAAAGAACAATTTATTCAATTTAAAAATATAAAAAGATGTATTACTAATCACAAAATATTATTTCATGATCTTTATATGTAATACATCTATTCTCATCAATTTTTTCTTTGCTTTTAGGATCAAAAAGCACCTCTAAATACTCTTTATCATATAAATCCTTTAATGTTATATTATTCTCACATTTACCTTCATTGTAACATAGCTTAGCAGCTTCTTTTATTTTATTATCAATTACCAAATATTCTTTTTTATAATGATTATTTAAATTTTTTCCTGCAGACAATAATAAAATAACTACGATGAAAGCCACAATTAAGTATATTACTATTTTACTTTTTTTCTCCATAGTAATTCTTAATAAATTCCTCTCTATATTCTAAAATACTATCATTTTTAATAGCGTCTCTTAATTCTTTAGTTAAATTTACTAAATAATTGATATTATGAATAGATAATAATCTTGCTCCGAACGTTTCTTCCGCATTTAATAAATGTTTTATATATGATTTAGTATAATGCTTACACGCATAACAATTACACTCTTCACTTATTGGCGTAAAATCTTCTTTATATTTAGCATTTTTTAAATTTATTTTTCCATACTTGGTAAGAGCATGTCCATGGCGTGCTAACCGAGTTGGACTTACACAATCAAAAATATCAATACCTCTTATAACATTTTCTACTAAATCGATCGGATCTCCTACCCCCATCAAATATCTAACTTTATTTTCTGGTAAATATTTAGTACTCATTTCGACCATTTTATACATGGTAGGTTTATCTTCGCCAACACTAGTGCCACCAACACTATATCCATCAAAATCAAGTTTAACAAGTTCTTCTGCACAATGTTTTCTTAAATCTTCATATTCTCCACCTTGGACAATTCCAAATAAACTTTGTCTTGGATTATTAAAAACATCTTTACCTCTTTTTGCCCATCTTAAAGTTCTTTCTACGCTTTGTTTACAGTAATCATAAGTTGCTGGATATCCAATGCACTCATCAAAACTCATCGCTATATCACTATCTAATTTATTTTGAATTTCAATTGATTTTTCTGGCGTAAGAAATAAAGCATCACCATTATATTGATTTTTAAACTTTACGCCTTCTTCAGTTATGTCTTTTCTCTTTGCTAAACTAAAAACTTGAAATCCACCACTATCTGTAAGTATCGGACCATTCCAATTCATAAATTTATGTAAACCGCCAGCGTGATCAATTACATCTTCACCAGGTCTAAGCCATAAGTGATAAGTATTAGCAAGTATAATTCCGCAATCTATTTCTTTAAGTTCTTCCGGAGATAATGTTTTAACTGTTGCTTGTGTTCCAACCGGCATAAACATAGGAGTTTCATATTCTCCATAATTAGTTTTAATTTTACCTAATCTTGCATCAGTATTTTTTTCTTTTTTTAATAACGTATATTCAATCTTCATAATAATCATTCCTTGCTCCTTGATTATATAATAAATAAAACTAAATTAAAAGAAAAAGAAGCAAAAGTGCTTCCAGAAGATTCTTAACTTACTACAAAAGGATCACTTGAAGTGCCGGTACCACCTAATATCGTTGTATCACTTTTTAAGGATATTGAAGGTCGAACAGCAAGTAAATCCGCCACCCAACTAGGCTTGATAATACCACCCGTGCGGACGCTAATGACGCCAGCAGCACTATATGAATTGAAGTAAGACGGTGACAAAGACCACCAGAATGCACCACTAGCATTTTCATATAAGTAGTAAGTACTATTAGCAGCACCACCACCAGCAAATACTATTTCATCGACAGATAGTAAACCTATTTTATACCCTTTTAATGCTCCGTTACCATTTACAGTATCTTCAGCAGTATATTTTGATAAATTACCACCTAAGTTATCATTCGAACAAACTAGAATTGGTACTATATCAGTGCCTGCACTACCTAATTCGCCATCAGAAGCAAGCGTTCTTGATATGGCACTATAATAATTTATATTGGTACCTATTCCATAATTTGTGCCAATTGTTCCAATATTCGTTGGATTATATGATGTGTTTTTATATGTACTTTTATCTCCACAGTAAATAATATCGGCTAGTTTATCTGCATAACTTTTTAAGTAAGTATTATACCAAGTTTTTAAATTTGCTAAGATAGTACTATCTACTTTATTAGCGTGCTCTGCAGCATATGTACTCGCTCCTGGTGTACCATACATAAATCCTACATAAGCATTATAATTCATTGCACTATTAAATGCACTTGTATATGTTGTTCCATCATATCTTGCAAATGCCGCTGTTGTATCATTATTTGATGCTGCACATGGATTTGTTACTTTATTTACATTATCATTGTGAAGTACTAATTTGATTGAGCCATCGCCTGTTATTCTTACTATCCTCCAACACTTGTTTGCAAATTCTACATAATTATTATCTATCGCTCCCCTAAAATAATAACTTGTTCCATAATCATCAGCTGCTCCTGCTAATACTTTTTCTGTTGCAGCGGACACTGTTGAGCCAGGTGTTGTCCCTGGTGTTGTTGCACTTGGATAATTCTTTCTTATGGCTGCAAGTAATGTCCCTTCACTTGATGTATACCAATTAGTTGGTGCTTGTATTTCTCCTTCACTCTTCTTAGTGAAATATACATTACATACTGTCTCTCCTGCCCCAATACTTGATATACTCATAAGCCATCTTTTCCCATTCCAGTTTATTGTTCCCATAATATCATTATTTGCATCATTATTAGCAAATGAATTACATTTTACAACCGCATTATAATTATC
>CAKOOH010000007.1 GCA_934098485.1 uncultured Bacilli bacterium
GGGGGGGTTATTAGTATAATTATATAGAAAATATTGTGAGGTAACTATGAATTATGTAAATAACAAAAATAAGATTTATAAAGTATTTTTTTCTTTGATTGGTTTTGTTTTAGTCTTAGGCGGCGTTTCTTATGCTTATTTTTCAACTCAAGTAAAAGATAATGAAACAAATAGTACTTTAACCGCAGTGGCAGCAAATTTAATACTAGAATTTAAAGAAGGAAGTAATCAAATAAATGGTGATGGTATCTTTCCAGGTTGGAGTGCAACAAAAACATTTACAGTAAATAATAAAAATAAAATAGATGCTTACTATAATTTATATATAGATGAAATAAAAAATGAATTAATGAGTGAAAGTATATCATATAAAATAGAAAGTACAGATGGGGGATACACTGGAAACAAGGTATTATTACCAAAAGAAGAAGGTATAATAAAAACAGGAATATACATAAAAGCAAATACAACCCATACATATAAAGTAACGGCATATTATAACAACTTAGATATTGATCAAAGTAGTGAAAAAGGAAAGACATTTTCTTTTAAAATAAATATAAAAGCATATAGTACAGGAGAACAAACAAATATATCGCAAAATGGTGGTACAATAGTATTAAAAAATAGTTTAGAATCTGATTTGAGCAATTATAAAATATAT
The DNA here is from genome assembly GCA_934098485.1 of uncultured Bacilli bacterium. Taxonomy (GTDB): domain Bacteria; phylum Bacillota_I; class Bacilli_A; order RF39; family UBA660; genus CAG-533. Next base: position 665 of record CAKOOH010000007.1, read on the forward strand.
GGAAACACTATGATAAGTGGAACACCAACGCCCGGAAGTCCTGTAAATATTATTTTTCTTGGAAATAATACCAGTAAAAATTTATTTAATCCCGATAATCTTGAACAAGGTGCAATATTTGATGCTACGGGAAATCTTAGTAATGATGATAAAACTAGAGTAAGAACTATAAATCCTATTACGTTAGAAAAAGGTACTTATTATATGTCTTTAAAAAATTGTGATAATATTATAATAAGAGCAATGTATAAATATAATCTAGATAATACTTTTATTCAATATAACTCGATTGGTAGTAAATTTTTTGATTTTACTTTATCAGAAGATACTAATGTTAAATTTTCATTTATAAATAATAATCAAGAGATTGTACCAGAAGATCTGAAATTTTGTCAAATACAATTAGAAAAGGGAACTAGTGCAACTTCTTATGAAGAATATAAAGGTATTAATTTAGAAATATATAAAAACTTGATAGAAAATGGTTATGGTGAAGCTGGAAATAATACTAATTTTTCTAAATTTACATATAAAATAGATACGCCATTAAGTTCTATAAATGGTAGTTTTTATGTGGAAGGTACTGAAAGAACCACTGCATATCTAGATGAGTTTATTAAAATAGATTCTACAAAAAAATATAATTATTCAGTGTATGTAAAAAATGAAGGTGATACGGCATCTAAATATTATATAGGATTTTATGAATACGATATAGATAAAAAAGGGATACCAGCAGAAGATGTAATGTATGTCCCAAATACTTTAACTAAACTTAAACAAGATTTAAAAAAAGGAGACACAGTAGTTTATTTAGATGATGTTTCTAATTTTTATAGCATGAATGGAATATATAGTACTGGCTTTATCTTTTGGAATTACTGTGATAGTACAGGATATTGTTATGAACCAGAAACATATTCACGTAATATTTATCCCTATTTATTTTCTTATTCGAATATTGAGACAACTAATAATACAATAACATTAACTAATGCGTGGAATAAAGAAACAATTAAAGCAGGAACTTATTTATCGCAATGCAATTTTGGTTCAACTGATAATTATTCACTTGCAGAGAATATAACTTTTCCTTCAGTATGGAAGAAATTAAGTAATAGTATTGAGGGTGTTAGTGGTTCAGTGGCTTTAAGTACAAAGTTTAGACATGGTACTTGTTATATTAAGCCATTTAGTTGGGATAATTACTCGGGTACGTCTACAAATGCAAAAACATATTATGCGGGATTTCGTTTTGTTGAAGATGGTTATGAAAAGCAAACTACAATTAAATTAAATGAGCCACTTAGATGTGTTAATAACATATGTGATTATATAGATTATGAAACTAAAAAGGTGGTAAGAAAAATAGGTAAAAAAGTTTTTACGGGTGGTGAAACATGGTATTTAGATGTTAAAAATAACAAAATATCTAATTCATATGAATTTTATTCAACTGATGATTCGGATTTTTTAAAAACGGATATAAAAAATACTATTAATACTCATTTTACAAATGCAAAAGAAGTTAATGGTAGTGAATTTGGAAGTCGCTATAATATGATTATTTCCTCATCATATAATGTTACAACAGCTACTGAATTTAAGGCATGGTTAAAAACAGAATATGAAAATAGAACACCAGTTACTGTTTATTATGTTAAAGAAACAGAAACAAAGGAAGATATAAATTTAAAACCAATTACATCATATAATGATACAACAAGCATCTCAGTAAGTGATGAAAATAATATAAGCCCATCAAAAATAGAAGCAAGTTATAAAAAGAATAAATAGAGACTAAATTGGTCTTTATTTTTTTAGAACTGATTAAATTAATATAATTTTAAATAAATTATTAATAAGACTATAAAAATATTCTTTGATTGTGATATAATTTAATTGATTAGAAAAACTCTATGTAATTTTATGTTAGAGATTTATTAGCAGGAAGAAGGAATAATATGAATTTAAAAGATTTGTATATTAATTATTTTATAAGTAAGGGACATAAACAAATCCCTAGTGCACCAGTAGTACCGGAAAATGATGGTAGTGTATTATTTAATACAGCGGGAATGCAACCATTAATTCCATATTTAATGGGAAAAGAACACCCTTATGGAACAAGACTTGTAGACTATCAAAAATGTATTCGTACTAATGATTTAGATTCAGTAGGAGATTCAACTCATCATACTTTTTTTGAAATGCTTGGTAATTGGTCTTTAGGTGATTATTTTAAAAAGGAAAGCATTGCATATAGTTTTGAATTTTTGACTAAAGTGTTAAATATTCCTGTAAGTAAGTTAGCTGTTACTGTATATGAAGGTGATGATAAAATTCCCCGTGATACAGTTAGTGCTGATAGATGGAAAGAATTAGGTATAAGTGAAGAACGCATTGCTTTTTTGGGTGCTGATGATAATTTCTGGATTGCTGGAGAAAGTGGTCCTTGTGGGGGAGATACGGAAATATTTTATTTTAGAAGTGATGATGAAGTTCCGACTAAATTTGATCCTAGTGATAATAGATGGGTTGAAATTTGGAATAATGTTTTTATGGAATATTATAAAGATGCAGATGGTAATGTTTCTGTACTTCCTAAGAAAAATGTTGATACGGGAATGGGACTAGAACGTGTCGCTGCTATTTTAGAAGGTGTAAATGATAACTATAAGTCTAGTGTTTGGGTTGATGTAATAGCAAAATTAGAAGAAATTACTAATAAACCCTATGAAGGCAATGAAGAATCTATGAGAATCATTGCGGATCATCTTAGAACAGCAACCTTTATATTAGCCGATGATGCAAAAGTAGTACCTTCAAATACGGATAGGGGATATATTTTAAGAAGATTAATTCGTAGAGCGATTCGTCATGCTAAAAAGTTAGAAATAGATGTTAATAGTAATTGGGATGAACAAATTGCTGAGTTGATAATTAAAAAATATGAAAAATATTATGATGAATTATCAAGAAATAAAGATGTAGTTTTACAAGAATTAAAAAAAGAAAAAGATAAATTTAATCGTACTTTAGAAAAAGGTTTGCGTGTTTTTGAAAAAGAAACGGCAAATATTATAAACATTGATAAAGATTTAGCATTTAAATTATATGACACATTTGGCTTTCCAATTGAACTTACAGAAGAACTAGCTTCTGAAAAAGGTATTACGGTTGATTTGGAAGGATTTAAAGAAAAATTTAAGGCACATCAGGAATTATCTAGAACAGCATCTAAAGGTATGTTTAAAGGTGGTCTTGCGGGTAACGATGAGATAGAAACTAGATATCATACGGCAACACATTTATTAAATGCGGCCTTAAAACTAGTCGTTGGTAAAGACTCTCACCAAATGGGATCTAATATCAATGACGAAAGAATGCGTTTTGATTTTTCATGCGATCATAAATTAACACCGGAAGAAATAAAGAAATGCGAAGAAATAGTAAATGGTTGGATTAAAGATGGCCTTGATGTTAGTGTTTTAGAAATGCCAAAGGAAGATGCCGTTAAATTAGGTGCAGAAGCAATGTTTATAGAAAGATACCCAGATATTGTAACTGTATATAGTATTGGTGAAGTATCTAAAGAAATATGTATGGGTCCGCACGTAAAAAATACAAGCGAATTAGGCACTTTTAAAATTGTTAAAGAAGAAGCATCTTCAGCAGGAGTTAGAAGAATTAAAGCAATATTGGAGTAATATTGCTTTTTTTGATGTTTTTTTAAAGGAAATTAATAATTTTTGGTTAATATATATTATAGAAGGTGAGAATTATTATGAAATTTATTACATTAATGAATTCTTATTCAATTTATTTCCTGGAAAAAAGAGGATATATTAATTTCTTTATAAACTATATTAATATGCTTTTAGATTTAAATGAAAAGTTTGTTTTAAAAGATTACTTTAATATGGAAAAAAGTGAGGTTAGAAGTTATGTAATTTTTGAATCGTTAAATTATATAGTTTTTATGGACTTTAATATTTTTAATTCTAGTAAATTATATGAAGATGACAAAGCAATTATCGAATATATTAAAAAAACAGAAACTAAAAAGGTTATATTTGTAATGTTTAATATGAAAGATGGAGAAGATAGTTATATTAATGGGGAATATAATTTATATAGAAAAAAAGATATTTTTTATGCTAGAAGCAAAAGAAAACAACTAAGATATGAGAAGAAAATGATTAATGAATTATATCAAATGGATTTAAAAATGCTGGGACTTTATATGCATGAAATATATTTAAAATGTAATTTATAAATTAAAAGAATTATGATACAATAGTCAAAGTGAAAGAGTGATTTAGATGGATCATATTAGAAATTTTTGCATTATTGCTCATATTGATCATGGAAAAAGTACTTTGGCTGATAGAATACTAGAACTTACTGGTGCTGTATCTAAAAGAGAGATGAAAGATCAAATTCTTGATAATATGGATATTGAAAGAGAAAGAGGCATTACAATCAAATTAAATGCGGTAGAACTTAATTACAAAGGTTATACGCTTCATTTAATTGATACCCCTGGTCATGTCGATTTTTCATATGAAGTTTCAAGAAGTTTAGCGGCTTGTGATGGTGCTTTGCTGGTTGTTGATGCGGCCCAAGGAATAGAGGCACAAACCCTTGCTAATTTATATTTGGCTCTTAACAGTGATTTAACTATTATACCGGTTATTAATAAGATCGATTTACCAAATGCAGATGTTCCTAAAGTAAAAAAAGAATTAATAGATATTTTAGGTTTTAAAGAGGAAGAAATAATGCTTTGTTCTGGTAAAACAGGTGAAGGTGTTGGAGAATTATTAGATGAAATTATTAAAAAAATTAATCCACCAAAGAATTATGGAGATAAAACAAAAGCTTTAATTTTTGATTCATATTTTGATCCTTACCGTGGGGTTATTGCTTCTGTTTGTGTTAAAGCGGGAAAAATTAAATTAGGTGATACAATAATAATGATGAGTACCGGAGCAGAATATCAGGTGGTTTCCTTAGGCGTTCATACTCCGCAAGAAAAAGAATTAGAAGAATTATCTGCTGGGGCTGTTGGCTGGGTTAGTGGAAGTATAAAAACAATTGATACTGTTAGAGTCGGAGATACCATAACGGTTAAAAATAATAAAGCCTTAGAGCCATTAGATGGTTATAAACCTATGAAACCGATGGTATATAGTGGTATTTATCCGATTGAGCCTAATAAATTTGATGCACTTAAAGAGGCGTTAGAAAAATTAAAACTTAATGATGCGGCTTTAATATTTGAACCAGAAACTAGTGAGGCTTTAGGTTTTGGTTTTAGATGTGGTTTTTTAGGACTCTTACATATGGAAATTATAGAAGAGCGAATTAATAGAGAATTCAATATTGATATTATTGCGACAAGTCCTTCGGTAATTTATGAAGTTACTTTAACTAATGGTGATGTGATTATGGTAGATAATCCATGTGAAATGCCGGAAAAAGTAAAAATTGCTACAATAGCGGAGCCTTTTGTTAAAGCAAGTATTTTTGTTCCTAGCGAGTATATAGGGCCTATTATGGAACTTTGCCAGGAAAAAAGAGGAATATATAAAACAACAGAATTTATTGATCCAAAGAGGGTAAATATTCATTATGAACTGCCACTAGCAGAAATTGTTTATGACTTTTTCGATAAACTTAAAAGTTATACTAAAGGTTATGCTTCTTTTGATTATGAGTTATCTGATTATAAAGTTAGTCCACTTGTAAAGATGGATATCTTAATAAATGGTGATGTAGTAGATGCGTTATGTTTAATTGTTCATAAAGATGCAGCATATCATAGAGCAGTTCAAATTACCAAAAAATTAAGAAAATTAATTCCTAGACAATTATTTGAGGTTCCTATTCAAGCAAGTATAGGTTCTAAAGTTATTGCCAGAGAAAATATTAGTGCGATGAGAAAAAATGTTCTTGCTAAGTGTTATGGTGGTGATGTTTCTCGTAAGAGAAAATTACTAGAAAAACAAAAAGAAGGTAAGAAAAAAATGAAGATGGTAGGTTCCGTTGAAGTGCCACCGGAGGCTTTCTTGAGTATTCTAAGTAATGAAGATGAGTAAAAGCAGTAAAAAAAAGGAATTATAGGTAGTAAAATGATAAAAAGTGTATATATTCATGTTCCGTTTTGTAAAAGCATTTGTTCTTACTGTGACTTTTGCAAATTATTTTATGATAAAAAATTTGTTTCAGTATATTTAGATGCTTTAGAAAAAGAAATAAATGATTTTTATTTAGGGGAAGAAGTTGATACTATTTATGTAGGTGGTGGAACTCCTTCAGCACTTAGTTCAGAAGAATTAGATAGATTTTTTCAAATTATTAAAGTTATTAAACGTACAACTCATTGTGAATTTACTTTTGAATGTAATCCTGAAGATATTGATGACATTTTACTTAGTAAATTAAGTCATTATGGGGTAAATAGAATAAGTATGGGAGTGGAGTCTTTTAATAAAGATAATTTAAAGTTTTTAAAACGAGTAGCAGACTTTGATGATATCAAAAAGAAAATGGATCTTATTAAATATTATGGAATAAATAATATTAATTTAGATTTAATGTATGCTTTAAAAGATGAAACATTAGAAGTTTTAAAAAGAGAAGTAAAATTATTTTTAAAATTAAAACCAGAACATATTAGTACATATTCATTAATTATTGAAAATCATACAATGATAAATAATGATAATGTAAGTTATATTTCGGAAGATTTAGATGCCAAAATGTATGATTATATTTGCAAAAAACTTAAAAGAAAAGGATATATTCATTATGAGGTGAGTAATTTTGCTCAGCCAGGATTTAAATCAAGACATAATTTATGTTATTGGAATAATGAAGAATATTATGGTTTTGGTTTAGGAGCATCTGGTTATGTTAATGGTTTTAGATATGATAATACTAAGAGTTTAACTGAATATGAGAAAGGGAATTTTCATCATAGTGAAGCACTTCTTTCGCAAAAAGAAGTTATGGAATATGAACTAATGCTAGGACTTAGGAAACTAGAAGGCGTTAGTTTAGAGGAATTTTTTGATAAGTATGGCGTTAACATGCAAGATGTTTTTCCAATTAAGCCACTTATAAGAGAAAAAGAACTTATTTATAAAAATGGGAGAGTTTTTATAAATCCTTCCAAAATTTATGTAATGAATGAAATATTATTAAAACTCATTTAAAAATAAACAGATGAATTTTAGCATATAATAGGTTAGTACTTGAAAAAATAATGAAGTATGGTACAATTAATTTATATAGTAAAGAGGTTGTTTTAATGAAATTTAAAAATTTATGTATTTTTACCATGTTGATGTTTGTGGGGGCTTTTAGAGTAGATGCACTTAGCTTCAGTGTTTCGGGAAGTAGTCAGGTTCCAACGAATGTTGATGGAGAGTTTGCCATAAATATAAAAACGGATGATGAAAAGCCAGAAAAAATTAATTTGATATTAGATTACGATAATACAAAAATTAAACTAACAGAAGATAAGTCAAATAATTTAGGTTATGCCACAGTAATAAATGATAATAGCATTTGGATTACAAAAACAGCAAAGGACTTTGAAGATGGAAATATTATTAAATTTAAAGTAACTAATATTTCAACTGTTAGTGAAAGTGTTTCTATCAAAGTAAAAAATATTGTTGTTGATGGGGCGGCTTTAGAAGATGAAAATAGTACGGAAATAAGTAAAGAAGTATATTTAAAGTATGTAGAAGCAACAACTACAAGAGCCAAAAATACTAGTGCTAAACTTACTAACTTTACAGTTAAGAATGCAACATTTAAGCCGGCATTTTCACAGTCAATTAAAGATTATAAAATATATGTAAATAAAGATACTATTAAACAAATTACAATTAATCCTTCATATGAACAATCAGGTGTAACTTTAGAAGTAACATGTAAAATGGGATGTACTTCTCATACTGATTTACCTAATAAATTAGATTTAGTTATGGGTAAAAATGAAGCTGAATTTGTTTTTACAAGTGAAGACGGAAAAACGAAAGAGACTTATAATTTTATTATTTATCGTGGCGCAACAACTGATGGATCTAGTAAACTAGCATCCTTAACTGTTGAAGGCTTAGAATTAAAAGAGAAATTTAATAAAGATGTTCTTGATTATACTTTAGAAGTTCCGTTTGAAACTGAGAAAGTAAATGTAATTGCAACAGCAGAAGATGAAAATGCAGATGTTCAAATTAAAGGAAATGAAAACTTACAAGTAGGAGATAATGTTGTAACAATTACGGTTACTTCGGCCGAAAGTGAAGAAAAGAAAATCTATAATATCACAATTAAAAGAAATGAATTTACTCCAGCTGAAGATACTACAACAACTACAGTGCCAGTAATTCCAACTACTGATGATAATAAAAAAGATAATAGTACGCTTCTAATTATTCTAATTGCTTTATGTGGTACTATTATAATTGGTCTTGCAGCATATTTTATATTCTTTAAGAAAGATAAAAAAGATGAAAACAACGAAAAGAAAAAAGATGTAAGTGCTAAAGAAAAAATAAATGATGAAGGCATTATTGAAAGCCCTCAAATAGATGAAGAAAAAGAACCAACAACAGTAGATGATGCTTTAAAAGATTTAATGCAAACAAAGGAATTAGAAATAAAAGAATAGTCACTTAATATAATATATTAGGTGATTTTTTTGTATATTGCACATAGAGGATTATATAATGATGAAATAAATGAAAATACGATATCTGCATTTGATAATGCTTTTGATAATGGATATGAAGGTATTGAATTCGATGTAAGATTAACTAAAGATAAAGTACCTGTAATAATACATGACTCATTTTTATCAAGAGTGTCTAATGGTAAGGGGCTAGTAAAAAATTATACTTATAATGAATTATTAAAATTTAATTTTGGAAAAAAGAAAATAGAAAGAATTCCTAAATTAGAAGATGTGATTAATAGATATAATAATAAAACAATGATTATTGAACTTAAAGAGAATATAGATATAATTCCATATTTAAATGCTAAAAATAAATATTATATTAGTTCTTTTAATTATAATTATATTAAAAATATTCCTTATAGTGATAAATATAAAAGAGGAGTTATAAATTATGTCTTAAATCCAGTTAAGGATTATAATAAAATAGATTTTATTATGGTTTTAGATAGTATATCTTTTGATAAAGTATTAGAAAATTATGATAGTAAACGCTTAGAAGTAATTATTTATGGAGTTGTAGGAAAGATAAATAATTATAAAGAAAATATTAAATATATAATTTAGCCACCTTGTATAGAGTGGTTTTTTTTGATACAATTATTTCGTCTAGAGGTGATAGAAGTGTTAGATAAAACAAACCTTTTTGATAGTGCAGAGATTGAAAGAGCACTTATAAATACGACTCTTTGTGAGGTATATAATGCTCTTAAAGAAAAAGGATATAATCCGATTGCACAGATAGTTGGTTATTTAATCAGTGGGGATCCTGGTTATATTTCAAGTTATAAAAATGCAAGAGAAAAAATGATTAGTATTGATAGAACGAAAATTTTGATGGCATTGTTAGAAGGATATTTACAAGTATGAAGTGTTTAGGTATGGATTTAGGAACAAAAAAGTTAGGACTTGCGATGTCTGATGCGACCGGAATGATTTCCTATCCATATAAATTAATTAAATTTAGCGACTATGAAGAAGCGGCTAAGGAAGTTGTGGATATAGTTAATAAAGAAAAGGTTGAAGTATTAGTTTTAGGTCTTCCTAAAAATATGGATAATTCGATGGGTTTTGCTTCAGAAAGAAGTTTAAATTTTAAGAGGATATTAGAAGGGCTTACAGATAAGGAAATCGTTTTAATTGATGAAAGACTTAGTACGGTAGAAGCCGAAAATATGCTGATAAATGATGATGTTAAAAGAAAGAAACGCAAAAATGTGATAGATGAACTATCAGCAGCGATAATTCTTGATACATATTTAAAGAAAGTGGGTTAATTTATGGATAATAATAGAGGAAAATTTACAATAAAAAATAATAAGGGTGAAGAATTAGAATGTGATGTTTTATTTACATTTGATTCTGATGAATTTAAGAAGAGTTATATTGTTTTTACAGATAATTCATTAGATGAAAATGGAAATATTAAAGTATATGCAAATACTTATGATCCATCTGGAAAAACAACGGATTTAGGTAAAATAGAGACTGAAAAAGAGTGGAGTGTTATTGAAGATTTACTTTCATCATTGCAAGAAAAAATAGGTGATGAAAATGGTCAAAATTAAAAAAGGAAATGCTTTAGTTACTAAAATATTATTAATTTGCTTTTCTTTTATTATATTAATGCTAATATCTTTTGTGATTGCGTCTAGTATATTTTTATCTCCCGTTGATAAATCTTCAGAAGATACAGTTAAGTTTGTAGTTGAATCTGGTTCATCTAAGAATTTAATTGCAGAAAACTTAGAGAAAGCAGGATTAATTCGTAATGCGTTATTTTTTAAGTTTTATATTAAGTTTAATATAAATAAAGAATTATATGCAGGAACGTATAATTTATCTAAAAGCATGAGTGTTGATGAAATAATTAAAACACTAAATAGTAATAAGTCAATCGAAAATGAAGGAGTAACTATAACTTTTATTGAAGGAAAAAGAGTTACGGATTATGCCAAGAAAATTAGTGAAATATTCGGTTATAGTGAAAAAGAAGTATTAGATACTATAAATAATGCTGATTTTATTAAAAAAATGATAGATAGTTATTGGTTTGTAACTGAAGATATTAAAAATGAAAAAATATATTATCCGTTAGAGGGATATTTATTTCCCGATACTTATAATTTAAAAAAGAATGCTACTATTGAAGAAATATTTAATACGATGATTTATACAATGGGACAAAAACTTAGCGTTTATAAAGAAGATATTGAAATTTCAAAACTTAGTATTCATGAACTTTTAACTTTAGCATCTATTGTGGAGTTAGAAGGCGCAAATAGTACGGATAGAAAAGGTATAGCCGGAGTTTTTTATAATAGATTAGCAATAAAGGAACCACTTGGAAGCGATGTTACTACTTATTATGGGGCTAAAAAGAATTTTAACAGAGATTTATCTATAAGCAATTTAAAGGCTTGTAATGGTTATAATACAAGGGCAGAATCTAGTTGTCCAATTATTGGACTTCCAGTAGGACCAATTGCAAGTCCATCACTTGCTTCAATTGATGCCGTAATTGAGCCGGAACAAAATGATTATTATTATTTTGTAGCAGATAAAAATAAAAAAACATACTTTAGTAAAACTCACAGCGAACATGTAAAAATAAAAGCGAAATTAATAAAAGAAGGCTTATGGTATGAGTATTAAGGAGATTATGACTTTATGAAAGAAACAATAATTGCAATGGAAAGGTATGCTGAAGCAAATAATATACCTATAATAGAAATAGATTCTATTAAGTTTATTATGAAATATATTAGACTTAATAATGTCCAAAAGGTTTTAGAAATAGGTACCGCAATTGGATATTCAGCTATACTTATGGCAAATGCTAGTGAAACTGTGGAAATAACAACTATTGAAAAAGATGAAAAAAGATATCGTGAAGCGGTAAAAAATGTTAATGCTTGCGGTTTAGATAAGAGAATCGAAATTGTATATAATGATGCAATGGATGTAAATTTATCGGGAAGAACTTATGATTTAATATTTATAGATGCTGCAAAGGGCGGATATATAAAATATTTTGAAAAGTTTTGCCATTATTTAAGTCCGGGAGGAGTAATTATCACGGATAATCTTAATTTTCATGGACTAGTTAAAAATAAAAATGCCATTAAGAGCAAAAATTTAAGAGGAATTGTTGATAAAATAGAGAAATATATTGACTTTTTAAACAATAACGAGGATTATATAACTAAATTTTATGAAATTGGAGATGGCTTATCAGTAAGCTTTAAGAAAAACAATGAAAAAAGATAAAATTATAGTAAGAATAAACAATTTGCAAGAAATAAGTGATTATAAGAAAGTGGGAATATCTAACTTTCTTTTTGCTTTAGAAGAGTTTAGTGTTGGTTATCCAGCTTATTCTCTTTCTGAACTAAAGAAACTACCGGAAAATGTCTTTTTGCTAGTGAATCGAGCTTTTGATAAAGAGGCATTAGATGATTTTATAAAGATTAAAGATGAACTTAATTTTGTTAAAGGTATATTTTATGAAGATATTGCGGTTTATCAAGTACTTAAAAACTCTAATGTGCCATTATTTTGGAATCAAATGCATGCAGCAGTAAGTTCTTTATCGGTTAATTTTTGGTTAAATAAGGTAAATAGTGTAGTTTTAGCAAATGAACTAACGAAAGAAGAAATTATTAATATTTTAGATAAAGCTAATAAAAAGGTAATATTACCGGTTTTTGGCTTAAATATAGCGATGTACTCTAGAAGACATTTACTTTCTAATTACAATAAATTTAAAGAGTTTAAAAACTATCAAACGGCGATATTAAAAACAGGAGTTGATACAGAATTTTTAGCGGCAGAAAATAAATATGGAACGGTGTTTTTTTATCATAAATATTTTAACTTGATTAAGGAAATAAAGTTTTTTAATGATGATAAGATCCTTTTTTACTATGTTGATCCGAATGAGGTATCTTTCATAAATATGATTGATATTTTAAATGGTAAAGTAGTTAATTATGATAACCGCTTTTATGAAAAGAAAACTATTTATAAGATAGGTGATGATAAATGATTGAGTTACTTAGTCCGGCTGGTGATAAAGAAAAACTAACAATTGCTTTTCATTATGGAGCTGATGCTGTTTATTTTGGAGGCCAGAATTATAGTCTTAGAGCCAATGCTAAGAATTTTTCTTTAGAGGAAATTAAAGAAGCCGTAAATTATGCTCATAATTTGAAAAAACGTGTTTATGTAACCGTAAATATTATTTTTCATGATGAGGATTTTGATGGCTTAGAAGATTATTTAAAATATTTAGATAAAATAGGTGTTGATGCTATTATTGTAAGTGATATTGCCGTCATGAATATATGGAAAAAACTTAATTTAAAGATGGAATTACATGTTTCAACGCAGGCTAGTACTTTAAATAGAGAAACCGCTTTATTTTATAAAGAAATGGGAGCAACTAGAGTAGTACTAGCTAGAGAAGCAATGAAAGAGGATATTATTGATATTAAAAACTATACTTCTTTAGAAATAGAATGTTTTATTCATGGAGCAATGTGCACTTCTTTAAGTGGTAAATGTATAATGAGTAATTACGCAACCAATAGAGATGCTAATAGAGGCGGATGTGCGCAAATATGCAGATGGAATTTTAAATATTCACCAGAAGAGGAAAAAGATGTGCTAAGTGAAAACATGCAGATTTGTCCTAAAGATTTAAATATGATTTCTAATATTAAAGATATGACAGATGCGGGCGTTATTTCTTTTAAAATTGAAGGCAGAATGCGCAGTATTTATTACATAGCAACGGTAATCTTAGCATATAAGAGAATAATTAATCATATTAAGAATAATACTTTAACAGATGAATATACTAATTATTATCTAAAGATTTTAAATAGATGTGCAAATAGGGAAAGTACACCTCAGTTTTTTAATATTTTCCCGGAAGAAAATGAACAATATTACACAGAAGGTGAAAATGAACTATCTAATCAAGATTTTTTAGGCCTAGTTTTAGATAATCAAGATGGTGTTATTACATTAGAACAAAGAAATTATTTTAAAAAGGGTGATGTGGTACAATTTATAAGTCCTAATTATGAAACTTTTGATTATGAAATAAATACAATATATGATGATAAGGATAATATAATTGATACGGCAAATCATGCGCAAATGATAGTAAAAATAAAAGCAGATTTACCAGTTTCAAAGCTTGATATAATGCGTAAAAAAGTATTTGACAAAGTAGGCCATTTGTAGTATTCTTATGTAAGTTTAATTTTAGAAAGGGTTGGATGTTAAATGCCAAAAAAAGAAATTTTATTAACAAGTGAAGGTTTTCTAGAATTAGAAACAGAATTAAACGAACTTAAAAATGTTAAAAGACCAGAAATAATTGAAGCAATCAAAGATGCTAGAGCACAAGGTGATTTGTCAGAAAATGCTGACTACGACGCTGCTAGAAATGCTCAAGCAGAAGTTGAGGCTAGAATAAAAGAAATAGAATATATGCTTAATAATGCTAAAATAATTGAAAAGGCTGGCAATCATACTGTAGGACTTGGTTCTACCGTAACAATTGAGTATGTAGATGATGAAGAGGAAGAAGTTTATAATATAGTTGGTTCGATGGAAGCGGATCCTTTTGAAAATAAAATATCTAATGAGTCGCCAATTGGGAAGGCAATTATTGGAAAAAAAGAAGGAGATATAATTGATGTTGAATCTCCTACTGGTTCATACAAAATAAAAATCGTTAAATTAGCATAACGATTTTTTATTTGCCATTTTTTCTTTAGGCTTGGTACCGATACTTGAAACATCAGTAAATTCTTTGTAAGCCGCTTTTAATAAGATACTGGCTTCTTTTAATTCGGGAATAAAGTACTCGATTGAAGCAGGAGTTATATCGCCAGTGGAAATATCTTTTATAACAGCAACTTTATTAGGACTACAAGATACACTTAAGGCTTTATCAAGATTGGTAATAAAGATGCTTGTAACACCTTTAGAATTATAATTTATTAAAGCTGTTTTAGTTTCGCTAAGATGGGTTTTACTATGTTCAATAATACAAACTTCACTTTCTTTTTTACTTTTATTCGCAGCGGGAAAGTTTGAAATAAAAGTGGTGCTTTCATTATTATTAAATCTTAATTCCCAAGGGATGTTTTCTTCGCTATCTTTGCTTTTAGGTGTGGCGGCGATGTCAACTTCATAACCTTTACTTTCTAAAAAATTAGAAATTTCATGAGTTACATGATTTTCTTTTGGTAATTTTAAATAATCTACGAGATAATGCTCGATTAAAGTCATATTATCCTTCTTTCTTTTTTTAGTTATGATAACATAAATAGCAGTTTTATTCAATATGAAATAACAGTGATTTTTCTTGCATAAAATAGTGATATAAAGTATAATACTAACAGTGATTAAGGAGGAATGAAGATGAAAAATGTAAAAGAAGTAGAACTAACTATTGAAGGTGAAGAATGGTCAAAAGCATTAGATAAAGCATTTAATAATAAGAAAAAAGATATTAAAGTTGATGGTTTTAGAAAAGGAAGTTGTCCTAAAGATATTTATATTAAAAAATTTGGAATTGAAACTCTATTTATGGATGCCGTTGATTTAGTTATTAATGATGCTTATCATAAGGTTTTAGATGATAATAAATTAAATCCCGTTTGTGAACCAAAAGTTGATATTTCTCATATTTGTGAAAATGATGTTACATTTAAATTTACTGTTGTAGAACATCCAGAAGTAAAATTAGGAAAATATCAAGGTTTAGGTATTAAAAAGGATGAAGTTACAGTTACTGATGAAGAAATTGAACATGAAATCA
This sequence comes from uncultured Bacilli bacterium, assembly GCA_934098485.1. GTDB lineage: Bacteria > Bacillota_I > Bacilli_A > RF39 > UBA660 > CAG-533. The sequence goes on from CAKOOH010000007.1 coordinate 16,261, forward strand.
GTCATTTAAGAGAAAGATTTGCTGATGTTGTTGAAACAACTGATGGTAAATTAGAGGTAGGAGATACAGCTGTAATTAACTTTGAAGGTTTTGTTGACGATAAAGTCTTAGAAGGCGGTAAAGGTGAAAACTATCCTTTAGAAATCGGATCAAATACTTTTATTCCGGGATTTGAAGATGGTTTAATAGGAATGAGTATTGGAGAAGAAAAGACTTTAAATTTAAAATTCCCAGAAAACTATGTAGAAGATTTAAAGAATAAAGATGTTAAGTTTAATGTTAAACTAGTAAGTATAAAGAAACGTATTTTGCCTGAATTAAATGAGGATTTTTATAAAGATTTAGGCTATGAAGATGTTAAAACTGAAGAAGAATTTAGAAAAGAAGTAAGTGAACATTTAAAAGGTCATAAAGAAGCAGATGCTGAAAATAAATATGTTGATGAATTAATTAAAAAAGCATCAGAAAATCTTGAAGTTGAAATTAATCAAGAAATTATCGATGCAGAAGTAGAAAGATTATTAAATCAATATCGTCAAGAATTACAAATGCAAGGTCTAACTTTAGAACAATATTTAGAATTTACTAAATCTAACATGGAAAGCATGAAAAAGATGATGGAACCAGAATGCATTACAAGAATTAAAGGAAGATATTTATTAGAAGCAATTGCTGATAAAGAAAAGATTGAAGTTACTGATGAAGAGGTTAACGAAGAAATTACAAAGATGGCAGAAATGTATCAAATGAGTAAAGATGAATTACTTGAAGCTATCGGTGGCGAAGAAGCTATTAAATATGATGTTAAAATGAGAAAAGCAATTGACGTTTTAAAGAAATAATTTTACACACAGGTCTATGGTTAATACCATAGACTTTTTGCATGCAGAATATTAACTTGACATGGGGGGGGTTATTAGTATAATTATATAGAAAATATCGGGTGATTTTAAAATGAGAAGTTTTCTATATAAAAGAAAAATAATATATATAATTTTAATTGTAATGGGGATTGTTACATTAACCGGAACAACTTATGCAATATTTACAATAACGACCACGCAAGAAGGAACAAATACAATTAATACTTTAAAGTGTTTAGAACTAACATTTTCTAATCAAAGTGATGCGATTAATTTAGACAATACTTATCCTATGAGTGATGAAAGAGGAAGCAAAAATACACCTTATACATTTACTTTAACTAATAAATGTGGTGCTTATATCGGATATTCACTAGGTTTAGCCATAAATACAAGTAATACTTTAGATGACAAATATGTAAAAACAATGGTTTCTTTAAAAGAGAAAGTAGGAACGCCCGCTTTATTAACGGATAAAACAGTGGGACAAACATATAATGGCAAAAAAACATATATTATGCGAAATGATAGTCTTGCAAATGGTGAAAGTAAAGATTATAAATTAACATTATGGATTGATGGGTCTTTAACAAATTCACAAATGAATAAAAGTTTTAAAGGAAATATAATATTACAATTAAAACCCATTAAAGAACCAGCAATAATTGAATGCGATGATGATAATGCCATAACTATAAAAAATGTTTCTTCACAAAGTGATGCCGTTTTTACTAAAAATTGTAAAGTGGTGGTAGATACTAGTTATGTTTCTGAAGATGAAGTTTTAATATATAAGATAAAAATGAAAAATCATAATAATACTTATGATGGTTTAGGACTTAGTTATAGTCTAAGTGGCACGAATACGTCAAATAAAGGAATAATGGTTCCTAATATAAATAAAGAATATATTGGTACAAGTGATGTTTATTTGGGCGAAGGTATTGTGGAAAATGGCTTGCAAGTAGAACATGATTATAATTTAAAGATATTTTTAAATGATATAGGATTACTTGCAAGTGATGTGCAAGCATCTAAATTTGATGGTGAGTTAGCGGTAGAATATAGTACAGCACCTAAAGAGCCAACAGGGTGGAGTGAAGCAAAAAGTGGCACTTTACTTGCAGGGATAAAAACTAATAATTCTAAATATGCTCAACTTCTTACTAGTCCTGGTAAAGAAACAACGACAAGTACTGAAGCGGTACTAGGAGCAGCAATCGATGATTATGGTATAAGTTATTATTATAGAGGTAATGTAACAAATAACTTTGTGGCTTTTGCCGGCATGTGCTGGCGGATTGTACGTATTAATGGTGATGGTTCAATTAAACTAACACTTTATAATTATTCAAGTGATGACTGCACGAAAACGGGGACAACACTTGCTTTAGCAAGATATTCTACAAATAATTATTATACTTCAAAATATAATGCAGAACTTAATGATAATGCATATGTGGGATTTATGTATGGTGATTTAAATAGTAGTAGTTATAATTCAATGTTTTCTAATACTAATAAAAGTACAATCCTTCAAAACTTAGAATCATGGTATGATAATAATATAAAGAATTATGAAAATAAACTAGCAGATACAATTTGGTGTAATGATAAAAGTTATATTAATGATTATAATATTTTAGTTGCTAGTGTTGATAGTACGACAAATAAACTAACAAGTAAAATAACTAATTTTCCTGGACTAACAAGTGCTACAGCGATGATATTATATAGTGGTAGAGATAGATTAAGAACAAATTATTTTTTTACTGGTAGTAGTGGCGGCCAATACGGAACAAGTGGAATAGGACCTACATTAAAATGCCCGAATGATAACAATAATGGTAATTTATCTAAATATACTGTGGATAATACAGATATGGGTAATGGTGCAATAAGTTATAAAATTGGTTTACTTACTGCAGATGAGCTTATTTATGCAGGAACAGTGGATTATCACGTATATATGGCATTAAATTATGGTGCGGATGCAATTAATTATTATTTAAAAACTAATACAGAGAATCAGTGGTTCTGGACTCTTACTCCGGCTTCTTATTCTTCAGGTGCTTATGTTTGGAGACAAACTGGTTATGGCTATGTAACTTTATCAGCAGTAAACAATGGGGGCGGAATTAGACCAACTATTTCATTAAAGACAGATACAATGATAATGGGCGGCGATGGATCAGCAGCAGCGCCATTTCTAGTTAACTAAATTAAGAGTGATTTAATCATTCTTTTTTATTTTAAAATTAGTTTTACTTTAAAATAGTTACCAATTACAACGTAGAAAATATTAATTACTTCAGAGAGAATAAGAGCATAAATACCGATATGAAATAATGAAAGAATTACTAAAGATGCTAGTTTAATAATGACACCAATTATCGTAGTTTTCATAATGTAACCAGTCATGTTGTATGCTTGTAAGATGCTTGATAAAGGACTTTCAAAATAAAATATAGTGAAAAAGGGAGCCAGAAATCTAATATAATTGCAACCATCAGTGGTGTTAAATAATAAATTTAAAATAAAATCACAAGAAAAATATATTACGATGTTTGAAAATACACCAATAATAAGAGAAAATATCATTGTTTTTTTAAATAATCTTCTAACTTTTTCTTTGTTATTTATATTTTTAGATATTTCAGGAAGCATACTAGTTCCAATGGCACCTAACAAAAAGGTTGGTACAATCAAAAGACCGATTACATAAGTGTTATAGATAGCATAATTACTAATAATGTAATCGTTGGTAAAACCAGTTTTAAGAAGCATATAACTTAATATAATAGGCTCAAAAAAGTAGCCGATATTTCCGATAATTCTAGAACCGACGGCTGGTAATCCTATGGCAAGAACGTCTTTGATAGTTCCAAAATCTGGTTTAATATCTTTTCTTTCGATTTTAAAATTTTTAGGTAAATAAAGAAGAAAGACCACAATGGAAATGGTTTCTGATAAGATGCTAATTAAAATATAACCACAAACGGCGACGATAGTGCCATATTTTAGAAGATGGGGAAGAATTACTAAAACAATAAATAATTTAAATAACTGCTCAATAATATTAGAAATAGAGTGTGGCATCATTTGCTGTTTTCCGAAAAAATAACCTCTAATAATGGAAGATAATGATATAAATGGTAAAACTAAAGATAAAGCGATTAAAGGATAATAGGTGTCAGGTTCATGTAAAAGATTGTTACTTAAATATTTAGCACTGAAGATGACAATGAGAATTAAAATTAAGTTAAGCAAAAGAGAAACAGGAATAATACTAGACATGATATTTTTCCCACGTTTTTCACCTTTAGCGATTATATTAGAAATGGCGATGGGAAAGCCTAACTGAGTGATAGTAATTAATAAACTATAGGTTGGCATAATAAGAGAATAAATATTTATGCCATCTTTAATAACTCTTGTAAAGTATATTCTAATAATAAAACTTAGTAATTTAGTGGTAATGCCGCCGACAACTAAAATAATAGTACTTTTTATAAATTTATTTTTCATATATTCATCCTTTAAATAAATACTAAAATGTTATATAATAATATATGAGTTAAGCGGTATTTTTATTTAAGGAGAAATTATTAATGGATGATTTTAAGTTTAAATCTTTAGAAGAGTTATATAGAAAATTACTTCCGGCACTTAGATGCAAGTGTAATGATTTAAAAAGAAATGGCATATCTTATATTTTGGAAGAAGATGTATGGGAGTATTTAAGATTAAGTAAGTGGTGTAAGAAATGTAATTTAACATTGGGTGAGATGGTTAACGATATTTTATGGGTTAATAATGAAGAATTTAAAAAATATAAGAATGAACAACTACTTAATAAAGTTAGTACAATAAAACAAGATGTATTATAAGGAGAATATATAAATGATAGAAAATATATTAAAGAAGGCCCGTGAAAATGATTTTAGTGCTAAGGATTTAGAACTGATTACGCTGGCTTATAAAGAACTTGATGGAATGGGTGATCATGGTTTTAGAGTGGGAAAAATAGTTTGTGACTTAAACTCTGATGTTACAACTATTTTGGCGGCTTTGCTTCATGATGCTGTTATTTCTGGTAAACTTAGTTTAGATGAAGTTAAGGAAAAGTATGGAAGTGATACGGCTTTACTTATTTCTAATTTAATAAAAATAGAAAATATAAAAATGACTGATTTTAATGAGTCTTCTAGTTTATATTTAAGAAAAGTTTTGGTTGGTATTTCTGATGATGTAAGAGTAATTATTATTAAACTTGCGGATCGACTAGATGAAATGCGAAATGCGATTGATTTAAGCTTAGAAGAGAAAAAAGCTCTTGCTAGTGATACGATGAATGTCTTAATTCCAATTGCACATAGACTTGGTATTAATAGTATAAAAAGCGAGTTAGAGGATTTATCTTTAAAGTTTTCGAAGCCTGATGTTTATAATGAAATTTTGGAAAAACTTGATGGTACAAGAACTGATTTAATGATTTCTTTAGAGGATATGAAAAATAGTATTATGGATATCTTATCAGAACATGGAATTAGTTTTTCTATTAAAGCAAGGGTTAAAAGCGTTTATAGTATTTATAATAAACTTACAACCGGTAGAAAATGGAGCGATATTTATGATATTTTAGCAATGAGATTAATCGTTCCAACTAAAGAGGATTGTTATACTTGTATAGGTCTTATTCATGCTAAATATAGGCCGATACCAAAGAGATTTAAAGATTATATTGCGATGCCAAAAGAAAATATGTATCAAAGTCTTCATACTTCTGTGTTTGGAATTGATGGCCATATTTTTGAAATTCAAATTAGAACTCCGGAAATGGATGAATTAGCAGAGCATGGAATAGCATCTCACTGGTCTTATAAAGAACATGGTACTTTAAATTCGCAAAATATGATGGAACAAAAACTAGCGATTTTTAGAAATATTATTAATTTAGCCAAAGAAGAATCAACTGATGAAATGTTTAACCAGAATATGGAGCAGGAACTATTTAATAATTTAATATATGTATATACTCCAAAAGGTGATGTTATTGAGATGCCAGCTCATGCAACGCCGATTGATTTTGCTTATAGAATTCATTCCGATGTTGGTGATAAAACGGTTAGTGCGATTGTAAATGATAATATTGTACCTTTAAATTATGAACTACAAGATGGTGATGTCATTAAAATTAATACCAATAATTCTAGTAAACCATCAAAAGCATGGCTTAAATTTGTTAAGACGCCACAAGCAAGAAATAAAATTAAATCATATTTTTCTAAAAGAGATAAAGAAAAATACATTTTAGAAGGTAAAGATTTATTAGAAAAAGAACTAAAAAAAGATCATTTAAATTTTAATGATGTTTATACACCAGAAAAATTGAAAGAAATATATGATATATTAAAAATTAATAATGTAGAAGATATTTACTTAGGTATAGGATCTCTTAGATTTACTGCGGGATATATAGTTAGTTTAGGCACAGAAAAAAGAAATGTTGCCAAGGATATTATTATTGAAAGAGTTAGTAAGCCTAATATAGATAATAAAATTAACTATAAGAATGATGTAATAGTAGCAGGAACGGATAACATTTTGATTAATATTGCTAAATGCTGCACACCGGTATATGGTGATGATATAATTGGTTATGTTACTAAAGGTGATGGTGTATCTATTCATCGTAAAAGTTGTCCGAATGTTAAAGGCATTCATGAGAGATTAATTGATGTTTCTTGGAATACTACTGCCGAAAATAAACTTTATTTAACAGATGTAGTAATTAAAACGGATACCGATGTGAATCATTTATTAGATATTGTTACGGTAGCGTCAACTAGAAATGTTTCAGTTAACAGTGTTAAAGAGATTAATAATGATGATAAATTGAGTTATAAATTAATTATAAAAACTTATAATACTAAGGATTTGGAACTCTTTTTAGATGATATTAGACTTCTTAATTTTGTTTTAGAGGTGGTAAGATGAAAGTAGTTATTCAAAGATGTAAAAAGGGAAAAGTTGAAGTTAATAACAAACTTATCAATGAAATAAATGCGGGATTTGTTATTTTAGTGGGTTTTAATGTATTAGATGATGAAACTGATATTGATTATATTGTGAAGAAAATAATTAATTTAAGAGTTTTTGATGATGAAAATGGCGTGATGAATAAAAGTATTTTAGATTATGGAGGAGAAATACTTTCAATTAGTCAGTTTACTTTACAAGCAAATACAAAAGATGGAAATAGACCTAGTTATATAAATGCGATGAAAGGTGAAGATGCCATCAAACTTTATGATTTATTTAATAAAAAATTAAATGATCATGTGAGTACTTATGGTGGAGTATTTGGAGCGGATATGCAAGTTTATATTCAAAATGATGGACCAATTACAATTATTATTGATTCAAAAAATAGATAAAAAATAATGCCTATAAATTAGACATTATTTTTTTAAGACAGCAAACATAGAACCAAACATTGATGATAGGGTTATAATGACATAATATATTAGTGTGTTTATGGTATGGTTTGTTTTAAATATTAGACTAAATAGAAAGAATATTAAAGAAGTAATAAGTCCGAAGATAAGTCCATTTAAATAGCTTTTTTTAGGTACTTTTTTACCAATAAAGATACCACTAATAAACATTATAATCATAATCATGATAAGTATAAATATATTTAATGATTTAAGACCTATTTTGTTCAAAAGAGCGAGCACAAATGGGAAAATTAATAAAAAAGCCAGCGGAATAATTAAAGTTTTTAAATATTTTAATATATAATTCAAAATAAAATCACCTAGTTAATACTATGTGATTTATCAGAATTTATACATGTATTTGCGGCTTTTCCATAAGTTCTAAGTAGATTACTTGCACCTAATTTAATGCCTCCGTAATATCTTATAACTAGAAGTAAATGACTATTTAAATTGTTTCTTTCAAGAATATTTAAAAATGAAATGCCGATGCCACCTGGCTCTTTATCGTCAGTTTTTCCGGCAGTATTAGAAAGTTTATAGGCATATGGTATATGACGGTAACCTTTGTTTTCTTTCTTTAATTCTTCAAGAATTTCACTTATTTCTTCTTTATTGGCAATTTCATATAGGTAACCGTAAAATTTAGATTTTTTCTCGGTTATTAAAGAGGTATTAATTAATTTCATAAATATCACATTAAAAGTATAATAAAATTTGAATAGATTTGCAAATTTTGAATGGCGAAATTTTTAATTCTTATTTGGTTTATAATTTTTTGTAGGTTTATTTTGTTATTAATTACTTTTTTTAAATAATTTTATATAAAAATGTAATAAATAGTGATATTATTTTAGACATGAGCAATAAAGGGTTTAAGTATTTTTAAGATAATAAAGAAGGAGGAAATGAATGAATCAAGATAAAATGCATTTAATTAATAAAATGTTTAACAATGAAACAATTAGGACAGTTTGGGATAAAGAAGATGAGAAATATTATATTAGTGTTGTTGATGTTGTTGGAGTCGTTTCAGAAAGTGAAAATCCACAAGTTTATTGGAGAGTTATGAAAAAAAGGCTTAAAGATGAAGGAAATGAAACCGTTACAAATTGTAACGCTTTGAAATTGAAAGCTCAAGATGGTAAATATAGATTAACAGATGTAGTTGATATTGAAGGAATGTTTAGAATAATTGAATCAATACCTAGTAAAAATGCCGAACCGATTAAACAATGGCTTGCTAGTCTTGGACGTGAGAGAATAGATGAAATATTTGATCCGTCTTTAGCGGCGCAAAGAGCAATGGATTTATATAGAGCAAAAGGCTATGATGAAAAGTGGATTGCTAAAAGAATTAAGGGTATTCAAGATAGAAAACAACTTACTGATGTATGGAATGATGGCGGAATAACTGAATCAAAAGAATATGCTATTTTGACAAATGAAATTTATAAAGAATGGTCCGGAATGACCGCTAAGGAGTATAAGTCATTTAAAGGCCTTAGAAAAGAATCTTTAAGAGATAATATGACGGATGTTGAAGTGGCACTTGCGGACTTAGGGTGAAATAGCAACAAGGGAAATTGCTAAAAAGAAAACTCCTAAGAGATTAGATGCAAATATAGAATTAGCGCGCCGCGGAGGAAAAATTGCTGGTAACGCAAGAAGAGATTTAGAAAAGGAACTTGGTGAAAGCATAATTACTAATAGTAACGCATTGAATTATAAATATACTTTAGAAAATGAAATTGAAATGAAATAAAAGAAAGTCTATGGTTACAACTATATTTGGTTAATGCCATAGACTTTTTGTATGTAGAATATTAACTTGACATGGGGGGGGTTATTAGTATAATTATATAGAAAATATCGGGTGAATTTAATATGAGAAGTTTTCTATATAAAAGAAAAATAATATATATAGTTTTAATTGTAGTGGGGATTATTACATTAACCGGAACAACTTATGCGATATTTACAACAACGACCACTCAAGAAGGCACAAATACAATTAATACTTTAAAGTGCTTAGAACTAACATTTTCTAATCAAAGTGATGCGATTAATTTAGATAATACATATCCTATGAGTGATGAAAGAGGAAAAAAGAATACACCTTATACATTTACTTTAACTAATAAATGTGGTGCTTATGTGGAGTATTCGCTAGGTCTTGCCATAAATACAAGTAATACTTTAGAAAATAAATATATAAAAACAATGTTTTCTTTAAAAAATGAAGATGGTGAAGCAATTCTTTTAACTGATAGATTAGAAGGAAAAGATTATGAAGGAAAGAAAACCTATATTTTTAGAAATGATGGCCTAGAAAATAATGCTAGTAAAGATTATAAATTAACATTATGGATTGATGAGTCTTTAACTAATTCACAAATGAACTCAGATTTTAAAGGAAATATAATTCTTAATATTAAACCAATTAAAAACGAAGGACAAATTTATATAACAGTTGATTTAAATGGTGGTAATTTGCGTCAAGAATTAAATGAAATATATAGAGAAGGAATGAAAGTTAAATTACCTACACCGGCTAAAGCGGGTTATCATTTCGATAAATGGGAAGTAATATCAGGAGGGGTAACAATAGATGAAAACAATTGTTTAGTTGTTGGAAAAAGTAATATAAAATTAAAAGCAATATATAAAGGCGGAATAACTCTTACGTTAGAATTAAATGGTGGTAGTACTACACAAACTCTTAAAGATGATTATGGTCAAGGTGAAACAATAACGTTAATAAATCCGACTAAAAATGGTTATGAATTTAGTGGCTGGAAAATAACGAGTGGTAACGGCACGTTAAATGGGAATATATTAACAATGAATACTGAAAGTGTTGTTTTAGAAGCAATATGGAAAAAAATTGTTACAATAACTGTAGATTTAAATGGTGGAAGTACTACTCAAACGTTTAAAAATACTTATTATCCGGGTGAAAAAATGGAATTAGTTACTCCAACTAAACTGAATACAACATTTATCGGCTGGGAAGTAATATCAGGAGGAATAACCATTGAAGATAATAGTTTTATTTTTGGAACTAATGATGTAAGTATTATGGCATTGTGGCAAGAGTCATGGACTTTTAATTTTACCGGTTCGGCACAGACATTTACTATTCCACATAACGGGGTATATAAATTGGAAACTTGGGGAGCACAAGGTGGATCATATAATACAACCTATTATGGTGGATATGGTGGTTATTCAACTGGTGAGATATATTTAAATAAAAATGATGTGTTAAATATTTATGTGGGTGGAATGGCAACAAGTGCACAGGGTGGCTTTAATGGTGGCGGAACTGGTGCTACTATTACAGGAAATAGTGGTGGTGGCGGTGCTACGCATATTGCAACAGAAACAGGATTACTTTCATCATTAAGTTCAAAAACTGATAATATTTTAATTGTTTCTGGTGGCGGCGGTGGTTCTTTCTATGAATCTGGGAACGGTGGCGCGCAAGGTGGCTCTGCTGGAGGATATATAGGCAATTCAGGATTATATAAGGGTAGATCTATTCCTTATGGTGGAACTCAAACTGCTGGTGGAACATGTGCAGATTCTTCATCGTTAAGTGGCTCATTTGGTAAAGGCGGCACTTGGACTGATTATAGTACTGGTGGCGGTGGTGGCTATTATGGTGGTGCTGCGGGTGGTGCTGATGTAGCAAACCCTGATGATTATGGCACTGGTGGCGGCGGCTCTGGATATATTGGAAATGTTAAATTAAAAAATAAATATATGTATTGTTATAACTGTAAAGAAACTCTGGGAACATCTACCAAAACTATATCAACAACCTGTTCAAACAATACTGCAACAGCAAATTGTGCTAAACAGGGAAATGGATATGTAAAAATAACTTTAATAAGTATGACTGAAAAAATTATTACAGATGCTGAATTCGAATACATTGGTGGTAAGGAAATTTTTGTGGTTCAAAAATCAGGAAGATATAAATTGGAAACTTGGGGAGCACAAGGTGGATCATATAATGAAACTTATTATGGAGGATATGGTGGTTATTCAACTGGTGAGATATATTTAAATAAAAACGATATATTAAATATTTATGTTGGAGGAATGGCAACAAGTGCTCAAGGTGGTTTTAATGGTGGAGGAACTGGTGCTACTATTACAGGAAATAGTGGTGGTGGCGGTGCTACTCATATTGCAACAGTAACAGGGGTACTTTCATCATTAAGTTCAAAAACTGATAATATTTTAATTGTTTCTGGTGGTGGCGGCGGTTCTTTCTATGAAACTGGAACAGGCGGTGCTCAAGGAGGAGCCGGTGGCGGATATATAGGTAATTCGGGATTATATAAAAATAGATCTATTCCTTATGGTGGAACTCAAACGGCTGGTGGAACATGTGCAGATTCTTCATCATTAAGTGGCTCATTTGGTAAAGGCGGAACTTGGACTGATTATAGTACTGGTGGCGGCGGTGGCTATTATGGTGGCGCTGCCGGTGGTACTGATGTGTCTGATCATAATGACTATGGAACTGGTTCCGGTGGTTCTGGGTATATAGGTAATTCCGAATTAAGTAATAAATCCATGTACTGCTATAATTGTGAATCCTCTTCAAATACCGCAACTAAAACGGTGTCAACAACATGTGTTAGTAGTACACCAACTACCAATTGTGCCAAACAAGGAAATGGCTATGCTAAAATAACATATGTATCATAAAAATAAAGAGTTCGAACTAAAAGAACTCTTTTTAAATTTTTAAAAATATGCAATAATATATATAGTGATTATTATGTTTAAAGAAGAACTAAAGTTAGTACCAGAAAAACCAGGATCATATCAAATGTATGATATAAATAACGTAGTTATATACGTAGGTAAAGCCAAAAACTTAAAAAGAAGATTAAGTTCTTATTTTCGTGGAACTCATACTGGAAAAACCCAAAAAATGATTTCTAATATTGCTTATTTTAAATATATAGTTACTAATACAGAACTAGAATCATTTATTTTAGAAATAAACTTAATAAAAAAATATAATCCTAAATATAATATTCTTTTGAAAGATGATAAAAGTTATCCTTATATTGAGTATACTAGAAAGCCATTTCCGGCTTTAAAGGTAGTAAGATATTTAAAAGTAAAAAAACATAAAGATAAGTTATTATTTGGGCCTTTTGTGAATGCTTATGCTGCTAGAAGAATAGTTAATTTAATAAATAGACTTTATCCTTTAAAAAAATGTGAAGGAATGCCTAAAGAAGTGTGTTTGTACTATCATATTCATGAATGTTTAGGATACTGCACTAAACAAATAAATTCAGAAGAAATACTTAAAATGGAAAGTGAAATAATATCTTTTTTAAAGGGAAATGAAGATATTATTAAAAATAAACTAAAGGAAAAAATTGAGTATTATTCAGAAAATTTAAATTATGAACTGGCTCTAGAATTAAAAAAAGAACTTGATTATATGACAATTGTGTTAGAAAAACAAAAAGTAGAACTTTCAAGTAAAGAAAATTTAGATGTAGTAAACTATGTATTTAAAAATGGGTATCTTTCAATTGAAATATTATTTATTAGAAATGGTAAACTAATTGGAAATTATAATGAAATTGAAGTTGTTACTGATGATTATATAAACGAATTAGAATATTATTTGGCTTTATTTTATAATAAAAAGGAAATTCCTAAAGAGATCATTATTCCGGATGAATTTGATGAAAAGGTACTAAAAGAGGTAGTTCAAACTAAGTTTACTAAAATTTCAAGGGGACAAAAAAGAAAGCTTCTTTTGATGGCAAGAGAAAATGCAGCAATTAGTTTAGATAATAAATTTAAACTAATTGAGAATAAACTAGAAAAAAGTGAAGGTGCTAATGAGGAATTAGAAAAACTACTTGGAATTAGTATAAATAGAATAGATGTTTTTGATAATTCAAACTTATTTGGTTCGTTTGCAGTATCGGGAATGGTTGTTTATGTTAATGGTAAACCAGATAAGAGTAAATATCGTAAGTATAAAGTAATGGTTGATAAGAATGATGATTATCATACTATGAAAGAAGTTATTTATAGAAGATATTTTAGGGCGCTTTTAGAAAAGACTATTCCAGAACTGATATTAGTTGATGGTGGCATAAGCCAAATTCATGCAGCTAAAGATGTTTTAGAAGAACTTAATTTGCATATAAAAGTGTGCGGCTTAGTAAAAAATGATAAACATAGAACGAATGATTTATTAGATGGTGATACTTTAACAATTTATGAAATAGATAGAACGAGTAATTTATTTCATTATTTAACAAGGATGCAAGATGAAGTACACCGTTTTACAATTAATTATCACAGGCAGATAAGAAGCAAGGGGTCTATCCAAAGTGTTTTAGATAATGTAGAAGGAATTGGGCCAAAAAGAAGAAAAGAATTAATTAAAAAGTTTGGCAGCGTTAAAAAAATGAAAGAAGCAAGTGTGGAAGATTTAGAAGAAGTGCTTCCTCGTGAGGTGGCACAAAAGTTAAAGAAATATTTAGAAGATAGTGATTTATAGAATATTTTTTGCTATAATAAGTGCGAGTTTTGAAAAGGAAAGGCAACTAGTCTGGTGAAATTATGGGTTTTGATGATGAAAATAAAATTAGATATTTAATGAATTATAATAAAAGTGATGGTTTTATTGCAGTACATTATTCTGATGATTCATATGAATATTATGAAGATACAGAGGAAAATGAACAGGCTATTTTAAATATTTTAATTAAGCAATTGGAAAATAAAGAGACTATGAGCACAAATATCAAAAGTTTAATGGATTTAAAGAAAATTAGTAAAACAAGAAGAGAACTTGTTATGACACTTACAATGATGGCTTCAATTATGTCTTTTGAAGAAAATGCATTTATATCAATTATGCTTTTACTTGCTAGTCTTGTTTGTGGAGAACTTTATGGAAAAGTAAAAAAAGACTTTGATGAACTGTCCACTATGAATCAAAGACTTGATAATCAAAAATATTATTTATTTTATCAAAATGCTTTTGAAAACATGGATTTTCAAAGTGATGCTTTGTGGAAAAATATATCTTTAATTAATAGAAAGAAAGTTAAAAGAGCACTTAATAATAATGGCAAACTTGATATAAATACAGTTGTAACAATTCCGTTTTATGTGCTTATTCAGTTAGTGACTAATTATACAGATTTAGTAAAAAATTCATCTAAAAAAGAATATGTTTTATCACAAGATAAGTAATTTATGATTTTATTTACTTAATTAAAATGTTGACATTTGTTAAAAAAATATTATAATTAGTTTATAATTATTGATTTAAAGGAGTACATTTAATCATATTTATAGAGAGCTTAGGTGCGGTGAAACTAAGCATGTTGATTATTTAGAAGACATTAAATCTTAAATAAATCGTGTGTTGCGCGTTAAGCATTTGAGGGCTAGAAATAGAACAAAGGTGGTACCGCGGAAGATAAGAGTGCTTTCGTCCTTTATGGATGAGCACTCTTTTTATGTAGAAAGAAGGATTTGTATGAAAGGTAATATGTATCGTGAATTATTTGCTGAAGAGGTTACTAGTGATTTAGAAGGTCAAACTGTGCGTATTGCAGGATGGATTGAGCAGATTAGAAATTTAGGAACTAATTTAATGTTTTTAGTAATTAGAGATGAAACGGGAACAATTCAAGTTATTAGTAATAACCCAGAAGAATTTAGCGGTGTTACAAGAGAAAGTACAATTACATTAGAAGGTATAGTAAGAAAAAGAACTAAAGAAATGATTAATCCAAATATGAAAACGGGGGATATTGAATTAGAACTTGTTAGTTTTGAAATTTTAGGAAAATGTTTATCTACATTACCATTTGAAATTAATCATCCTGAAAATGCTAGTGAGGAAACTAGATTAAAGTATCGTTATTTGGATTTAAGAAATGAAAAACATCATAATATGGTTTTATTTAGAAGTAAAGTGGTTGATTATATTAGATCTTTAATGAAAGAAATGAATTTTACAGAGATTACAACGCCAATTATTACGACAAGTAGTCCAGAAGGAGCGAGAGATTTTGTTATTCCATCTAGAAATTATAAGGGAAAGTTTTATGCGCTTCCTCAGGCTCCTCAAATTTATAAGCAGTTATTAATGGTAAGTGGCTTTAATAAATATTTTCAAATTGCCCCTTGTTTTAGAGATGAAGACTGCAGAGCAGATCGTACTTTAGAATTTTATCAGTTAGATTTTGAGATGAGCTTTGCGACGGAAGAAGATGTTTATAAGGTAGGCGAAAAAATCTTTTATAATGTTTTTAAAACTTTTGGAAAGAAGGAAGTTTCACCGGCTCCTTTTAGAAGAATTTCTTATAAAGAGGCAATGCTTAATTATGGATCTGATAAACCAGATTTAAGAAATCCATTAATTATTAAAGATGCGACAGAAATTTTTAAAAATACAACATTTACACCTTTTCAAAATAAATGTATAAGAGTTATTAAAGTTAGTAATGTAGAAAAATCTAACTCTTGGTTTAAAGAAATGGAGGAGTTTGTTAAAACAGGTGGCGCTAGTGGTTTATCTTATATTAAAGTTTTAGAAGATGGGTCATTTAAGTCATCTTTAGATAAATTTTTAAGTGATGAAGAAAGAAATTTACTAAGAGAAAAGTTTGAACTAAAAGATAAAGATGTTTTGTTTATTGTAGCAGATACACCTAAGAAATGCCCTAAATTTGCAGGATTACTTAGAAATAAACTAGGAAAAGAACTTAATTTAATTGACGAAAATAAATATGAATTTTGTATTATTAATGATTTTCCAATGTTTGAAGAAAATGAAGAAACTGGTGCTCTTGATTTTGGACATAATCCATTTAGTATGCCAAAAGGCGGATTAGGTGCACTTAATAATGAAGACCCACTTAATATAACTGCAATACAGTATGATTTTGTTTGCAATGGTTATGAAATGAGTTCGGGAGCGGTAAGAAATCATGATATTGAAATTATGAAGAAAGCGTTTGCTTTAGTCGGATATGATGAGGACGTTATAAAAAATAAGTTTAGATCTTTATATACAGCTTTTCAGTATGGTGCACCTCCTCATGCTGGTATGGCACCTGGCATTGATAGAATGATTATGCTTTTAACTGATGAAGAAAACTTAAGAGAAGTACAGGTATTCCCACCTAATGTATCGGGCGTGGATTTACTAATGGGCGGACCAATTACCTTAGATGAAAAACAATTAAGAGAATTACATATTAAAATAAGAGATTAAGATAAGCATAATGGGACTAGTAGGATATACTAGCCTTGTTTCTTTATTGTGTGAGATATTAAATTATGCTATAATTTTATTTATTAGGAAGAAGGCTTTATAATGAAAAAGAAAATATTAATTGGTGGTGCATGGCCTTATGCGAATTATTATTTACACGTTGGACATTTAGCAGCGTTATTACCGGGCGATATTTTAGCAAGATATTTTAGAGGATGCGGAGATGAAGTATTATATGTGTCAGGTTCTGATTGCCATGGAACTCCTATAACTGAAAGAGCAAAAAAGGAGGGGACTACACCTTTTGAAATTGCTAACTTTTATCATAATGAATTTAAGAAAACTTTTGAAAAGTTAGGCTTTACTTATGATTTATATGCTGCAACTATGGATGAAGAACATAAAAAATATGTTAAAGAAGTATTTTTAACTCTTTATAATAATGGCTATATTTATGAAAAAGAGGTTCTTCAAGATTATTGTGAAAACTGTAAAACTTTTTTATCTGACCGTGAAATTGTAGGAAAGTGTCCGATTTGTGGAGGTGTTTCAACTGGTGATCAATGTGATGAATGTTTAGCATCTTTAGATAGTGATAAAGTATTAGATAAAAAATGTAAGACATGTGGCAAGGAAGTTACTTTAAAAAACAATAAACATTTATATTTTAAATTGTCTTCATTTACAGATGTGTTAAAAGAACTTATTGAAAGTCATAAAGATATTTGGAGAAAGAATGCTTATGGAGAATCAAATAAGTATTTAAATATGGGGCTTATCGATAGGGCTGCAACACGTCAGCTTGATTGGGGAATAGAAGTTCCAATTGAGGGTTATGAAGATAAGAGAATTTATGTTTGGATTGAGGCTGTTTTAGGTTACTTATCAGACGCTAATAGAGTTTTAAATGCTAGAGGCGAAAAACTTGATGAATTTATGAATAATGATGATGAAAATTTAAAGGTTTATTTTGTTCATGGGAAAGATAATATTCCTTTTCACTCAGTAATATATCCAGCATTAGTGGCTGGTATGAATAAGAATTACCGTTTAGTTGACTATATGATTAGTAGTGCTTATGTTAATATAAATTCAGAAAAAATGAGTAAGAGTAAGGGTAATTTAATAACGGCTAATGAACTTCTAGAAATGTTTGATGTTGATACACTTAGATATTATTTTATTGCCAATGGACCAGAAGTAAAAGATATTAATTGCTCACTTTTAGATATTGTTCAGGTTCATAATAAATTTTTAGTAGGAGTTATTGGCAATTTTGTAAATCGTAATTTATCTTTCATAAATAAAAAGTTTGATGGTGTTATTAAAGATGCTAAAATTGATGAAGATATTATTAATAAAACCAAAGAAATATATGAAGTAATGGGAATTCTTATTTCTAAAGGTGAGTTTAGAAGTGCGGCTAATGCATTAATTGATTATGTTACTGATGCTAATAAATATTATGATACAAAAGAGCCTTGGATTTTAGCAAAAGAAAATATAGAAGAATTTAATAATGTTACTTATACTTGTACATATATTATTGCTAATATTGCTAATTTAATTGCACCTATAATGCCAAATTCATCACTTCTTATTAAAGATATGCTTTCATTAAATGAATTTAAATGGGAAGAAGAAATCATTAATGGTGACATTAAAATCAATAATTTAAGAATGCTTTTTTCTAGAATTGATGAAGAAAAATTTAAAGAAGAACACGAATTAAATTAAACTTAAGGTAAATATATCTTAAGTTTTTAATTTCCCAAAAAAGAAAATATTTTGATTTTGGGAAATTGGCGGGTTTTCCATTGATTGACAAAAATGGCTAATTAAAGTAAAATTTAATAGAGAAATTAATAACGTGAATAGCGTTTTGATTAGTAAATTATGCAAGTAATTTTAAGGTAATTATGAACGATAATTTACCTTAAATATTATTTGTATTTTTAAAGGGAGGAACTATGATTACTAAACAAAAAGGAACAAATGATATATCAGGAGTGCTTGCTAAAAAAAGGGAGTATTTAAATGATATTATAAGAAGCATTTGCGAAAAATATAACTATAATTATATTGAAACACCAGTGTTTGAAGCAACTGAGTTATTTCATAGATCAGTTGGAGAAACTACAGATATGGTATCTAAGGAAACTTATGATTTTTTAGATCGTGGGGATAGAGCAATTACTTTAAGACCAGAGGGTACGGCAGGAGTGGCTAGATGGTTTTTAGAAAATAAATTATATGGTAATATGACTGAACCAATTAAAGTTTATTATAATGAGAAAATGTATCGTTATGAAAGACCTCAAGCAGGAAGAATGCGTGAATTTACACAGTTCGGGATAGAACTTATTGGCTCTGATGACGTACTTGCAGATTTAGAAGTTATCAGTCTTGCTTTTCAAACTTATGAGTTAATGGGTTTAAACGGAGTTAAGATTAAAATTAATTCTTTAGGAGATGCGGAATCAAGAAACAACTACCGTGAAGCTTTACTTAATTATTTAAAACCACATATTAATGATTTGTGTGAAGATTGCAAAGAAAGATTAGAAAAAAATCCGCTTAGAATATTGGACTGCAAAATTGATGGGGATAAAGATATTATTAAAAATGCTCCTAAGACAATAGATTATTTAAATGAAGAAAGTTTAAATAGATATAATAAGTTAAAAGAATATTTGGATTTATTAGAAATATCTTATGAAGAAGATGTAAGACTTGTTAGAGGTCTTGATTATTATAATCATGTAGTTTTTGAGGTTTATGCTGACGTGCCAGAATATGGAGATTTAGCCCTTGGTGGCGGGGGACGTTATAATGGACTTATGGAAGTACTAGGTGGGCCAAAAGTACCAGCAGTTGGCTTTGCAATGGGATATGATAGAACTTTATTTGCTATAGAAGCATCAGGAATAAATATTCCTATTAATGATTCAATTGATGCGTATGTTATGTATGTGTCTAGTACGGAAAAAGAAACAGCTGCTTATTTAACGCAAAATTTAAGAATGAATGGTTTTATTACGGAAACTGATTTATTAAATAAGGGACTTAAAGGGGAATTTAAATCAGCGGATAGATTTAATGCTAAATATTTAATTATTCTTAATGATGAAGATTTAAAGGATATGAAGGTTAATGTTAAAGATAACCGCACTAAGGAAGAAGAAAAAGTTGCTATTAATGATTTAGTTGATTATTTAGATATGCATATGTAAGTTTAGGAGGAGTATGAAAACTTTTACAAAAGATGAAATTATTAAGTTTGCCGATAAATTATTAATCGGTTTGACAGATGAAGAAGCGGATGCTTTATTAGATGAATTTGATGTAATTAATGAAAATATTAATCAAATTAATAATTTAGACTTAAGTGATGTAACGCCGGCATTTATGCCGTATGATTTTTATGTGGCAACGCTTAGGGAAGATGAAGCAAAAGAAGGAAGCACAATTGATGAGCTGCTTTCTAATGCTAAAGATGTTGATGGCAGGGAGATAAAGGTTCCTAAAGTTGTAGGAGGCGAAAACGCATGAGAAGTTTAATTGAAGATATAAAAAAAGAACTAGATGAAAAAAGATTTAGTAATGATGAACTAATACGAAAAGCAATAGATGATGCTTATTTATCGAATAAAAAATGTAATGATTTTGTGACTATTTTGGATAAACCAGAATGGAAAGAAAATGATCTTAGTATACTTAGTGGAATACCTTATGCTGCTAAAGATTTATTTAGCACTAAAAATATTCTTACGACGGGTTCAAGCAATGCTTTAAAGGATTATATTCCATATTTTGATGCAACAGTTATTGAAAGATTAAAAAAAGCAGGTGCTGTTTTAATTGGTAAGACAACTTGTGATGAATTTGGTTTAGGAGGAACTGGTACAACTGCTCATACAGGTGTAACGTTAAATCCAATAAATCTTAAATGTCAAGCCGGGGGATCTTCTTCGGGGTCAGCTGCAGCGGTGGCAGATGGAGTAGTATCTTTTGCTCTTGGAACTGATACAGGAGACTCGGTTAGAAAACCAGCGGCTTATTGTGGTATTGTAGGATATAAACCCACTTATGGAGTGATTTCTAGATTTGGTGTTTTTCCATTTGCGTCTTCTCTTGATCATGTAGGTGTTTTAACAAGATATGTTAAAGATGCCGCTATTGTCGTAGATGCTATAAAAGGTGTTGATGGCAAAGATATGACAGTACTACCAAATTTACAAAATTTAACAGAAAAAATAAATACTAATATTGCCGGCAAAAAGTTATTTTATATAAAAGAATTATGTAATGTAAATAGTTATGAAAATCCTAGTGAAAACCTTATAGCTAGCATTAATAAATTTCATGAGACTCTTGATATTTTAAAAGAAATGGGTGCAAGCGTTTCAGAAATATCTATTGATAAAAGATTATTAAATGCTATTTATCCTACTTATGTGGTAATAAGCTGTGCAGAGGCTACTAGTAATTTATCAATGTATACAGGGATAATTTATGGGCCTAGAGGAAATGGAAAGAATATTAATGAGATGGTTAAAGATTATCGCACTAATTCTTTTAGTCCTTTAATTAAAAGAAGATTAGTAATTGGTAGTTATGTTTTACAAAAGGAAAATCAAGATAGATATTATCTTAATGCTTGTAAAGTTAGAAGAAAAATTATTGATAAATTTAACGAATTATTTTTAGAGTATGATGGTTTTATTACGATGGCTAGTGGAATGGGAGCACCGCTTATTAATGAAGCATCAGAAGTACTTACGAATAGAGCCGTACTAGAAAATCATTTGGCAATTGCTAATTTTGGAGGTTATCCATCAATTACTATTCCAAATGGATACGTAGATAATATGCCAATAGGAGTTAATATAACTGGTAAAGTTTTAGATGATGCGAATGTTCTTAGCATTGCAGCTGCTTTAGAAGAAAAGATTGATTTTAAATTAGGAGGCCAAAATGAATAAATATGAAACAGTTATTGGTTTAGAACTTCACTGTGCTCTTAAAACTAATTCAAAAGTATTTTCACCTAGTAAGAATTCTTATAGTGAAGTACCTAATATTTATGCCAACGAAATTGATTTATCTTTTCCGGGAATTATGCCTTCTTTAAATAAGGAAGCAGTTAGAAAAGCTTTAAAAATGAGTATGGTGTTAGGATGTACACAACCTGATGAATTATTATTTGATCGTAAGAATTATTATTATCCAGATTTACCTAAAGGTTTTCAAATTACACAGGTTACTAAGCCAGTGGGAATTAATGGAAAGATTGATTTATATGCCGATGGCAAGGATTTCACGGTTTATATTCATGATATTCATTTAGAAGAAGATACGGCATCATTAGATCATTATGATACATATTCACTTATTAATTATAATAGGTGTGGGGCACCTTTAATTGAAATAGTAACAACACCTTGCTTACATAGTGGGGAAGAGGCAGTAGCCTTTTTAGAATATTTAGCGAATAGTTTTAAATATTGTGATATTTCTGAAGCTGATACGAAAAAAGGCCAAATACGATGTGATGTTAATATTAATTTAAAAAATAAAGAAGGAAAGTATGTTACACCAAAAGTAGAAATAAAAAATATTAACTCATTTTCTCATGTTGTAGAAGCCATTAATTATGAAGTAAAAAGACAAACGGAAGCACTTGATTTAGGAATTGAAGAATTAGTTCAAGAAACTAGAAGATATGATGAAAGTACAAATACTACGATTAGAATGCGTACTAAGGTTGATAGTGTTGATTATAAGTATTTTGTAGAACCAAATATTCCTCGCATAAAAATAGAAACAAGTTATTTAGAAGAAATAAAAAAAGAAATACCAGTTTTACCTAATGTAAGATTAATTAAATATATTAAAGAATATGGTTTTACAGAAGGAGAAGCAAAAACAATCGTAAGAGATATTGATTTAAGTAATTATTTTGAAGAGTTAGTTTCTTTAGGTGTAGTTCCTAAAACGGCTTTTAACTGGATTTCTTCACAAATTATAGGCTATTTAAATAAGGAATATATGAATATAAAAGATTTTTATTTGACTCCTAGACTTTTAAAGGAAATAATTGATGCAATAAATGATGGGATTATTTCTTCTAAACAGGGCAAAGAATTATTTTATTTATGTCTAGACGAAAAGCAAGAACCTAGTGTATTAATAAAAACTCATAACATGTCTCAGATGAGTGATGATGGAGCGTTAAGCGATATAATTGATAAAATTATCGAAAATAATCCGGAACAAAGAAAGGCTTTCCATAATGGAAGAAATAATTTATTTGATTATTTTGTCGGACAAGTTATGAAAGAAACTAGAGGTAAAGCTAATCCTGTTAAAGTAAAAGAAATATTAAACGAAAGATTATAATTAAGAAGTTTTGTGAAAAGCAAAGCTTTTTATTTGGATTAAACGCCTGGCGAATTTAATTAATGATGAGTCTTGAAATTACCTCTAACATCGTCAGATCCATTTATAATTATAGAAAATTAAGATAATCTATATTTATCTTTTTTTTATGATATGGTATACTAAATATATATAATAAAGGGATTGATAAGTATGTTTGGAAAAATTAAATATATTAGTGATAATACAGCTGTTGTTGAGTTTAATAAAGAAGGAAATGTAATTACTAATTTAATGAATTTACATGTTGTTTTTGAATCAGAAAATAGTAGATTACTTGGTGAAGTAAAATCAGTAGATGATACATCTGTGCATATCGAGCTTTTAGGTGAATTTGCTGGCGACCGCTTTATTGTAGGAACAATAAAAAAGCCAACTTTAAATAGTAATTTAAGAGTAATAAATAATGAAGAATTAGATATAATAATGGGACGTAATGATATGGAATCATTATATATTGGTAATAGTCCACTTTATGAAAATAGAAAAATATATGCTAAAATTAATGATTTGTTTTCAAATCATTTAGCAATTTTTGGTAATTCTGGTAGTGGTAAATCATGTTCTGTATCACGTATTATTCAAAATATATTTTTAAATCCTAATTTTATATCTTATAATGCAAATTTACTTATTTTTGATGCTTATGGGGAATATAAAAATGCTTTTAGAAATTTAAATCAAATAAATCCTAATTATGAGTATAAGTTTATGACAACTCATCCAACGGACAGTAATGACATGTTATTTCAAATACCACCATATTTACTTACGAATGATGATTTTGCACTTCTTTTAAATGCAGAAAATCATAGCCAGCTTACAATTATAGAAAGAATGCTTAAACTTACAAAAATATTTAGTATTAATAATGATGAAACTAATAAACTTAAAAATCATTTAATTGTTAGAGCGATGCAAGCTGTATTATTTAGTAATGAATCATCTAATGCTAAAAAGAATAATATATTTAAAATATTAACAACTTGTTATACGGATGAAGTTAATATGAATACTACACTTCAAGGTATTGGTTATACGAGAAAGCTTACAGATTGTTTTAAAATAGACTCTAAAGGGGAGTTTTCGGAAAGTGTAATGATTAATGAGTTTATTTCTAAATATTATAATGAAAATTTAGAAACAAACGTAGAAATACCTAAAAATACTTATTTTACTTTGGATGATGTTGCTAAAGCATTAGATTTTACTTTGATTGGCGAGGGATTTTTAGATAATGAAATTATGCAAGATTCAGCGATTATATTAAAGGTACGTTTACATTCAATAATTAATAGTAAGAATAAAGAATATTTTGAAGTTAAGGTTAATTTGAATTTAGAACAGTTTATTTCTAGTTTAATATTAAAGGGAAATAAAAGATCTCAAATTATTAATATAAATTTAGAGGATATTGATGATAATTTAGCAAAAGTATTTGTTAAAGTTATTTCCAGGATGGTTTTTGATTTTGCTAAGTCAAGAAAAATGCGTGCGTCAATTCCATTTCATCTAGTTATTGAAGAAGCCCATAGATATGTAACTAGTGATAATGATAAATATTTGCTTGGTTATAACATTTTTGAACGAATTAGTAAGGAAGGACGTAAATATGGTGTTATAATAGATCTTATCAGTCAAAGACCGGTAGATATTTCTGAGACGGTTGTTGCCCAGATGAGTAACTTCTTAATACTTAAGATGACCCATCCAAAAGATCTAGAATATATTGAAAAAATGCTTCCGAATGTTTCGACTGATATTATTGAAAAATTAAATTCATTACAGCCGGGAACTTTGGTTTCATTTGGTAGTGCCTTCAAAATCCCATTATTAATTAAAATGGATATGCCAAATCCTTTACCATATTCTAGTAACTGTAATGTATTAGAAAGATGGAAAGGTAATGAAAATTAACGAAGAGGTTAAATCTATTATTAAAACATATCGTAAAACAATATGGAAACAGACTATTAAAGCCATAGATGAATATGAACTTATTAAAGAAAATGATACTATCGCAGTATGTATATCAGGCGGTAAGGATTCATTTTTATGTGCAACAGTTTTAAAAGAGATTCAAAGACATTATAAAGTTAAATTTAATTTAAAATATATTTGTATGAATCCTGGTTATAGTAAGGATGTACTTGATAAAATTAAAAGTAATGCGGAAAGACTAGATATTGATTTACAGATGTTTGAGAGCACTATTTTTGATGATGTAAAAGATGAAGAAAATCCATGTTATTTATGTGCGAGAAAAAGAAGGGGATATTTATATAGTAAAGCGCAAGAGTTAGGTTGCAATAAAATCGCACTTGGGCATCATTTTGATGATGTTATTGAGACAATTATGTTAAATATTCTTTATGCGGGACAATTTGGTTCTATGCTTCCTAAATTAAAGTCCGATCATTATGAAGGATTAGAACTTATTAGACCTTTATATTTAGTGCATGAAAAAGATATCAAAAATTGGGTTAAACATAATAATTTAGAATTTATTAATTGTGCTTGCAAAGTTACAAAGAAAAATGGTTTTGGTAAAAGAGCTGAAGTTAAAGAACTAATAAAGAATTTGAAAGAGGTTTATAAAGATGTTGATAAAAATATTTTTAAATCTTCTTTAAATGTAAATTTAAATACTTTATTAGGCTATTACGATAGTGAAAAACATACATTTTTAGATAATTATGATAAGTAGTTAGATGACTACTTTTTCTTTTCATTTTAATGATATTGTGGTAATATATAAGAACTTTGAAGGGTGATAGATATGATACAAAGTTTTTCAAGGATTTATTTTTATGCTGATAATATGAAAGATGCAAAGAAATTAGAGATAGTAATTGGACAGTTACAAATTATTTTAAAAAAGAAAGGCTTGGATGTAAATATTGGTATAAGTAGTGATTTAACTAATAAAGATGATTTGGTTATTTTTTATGTTAGCGATAATATTACTGATGAAGATACTTTAAAAATATTATTTGATAAAATCATAAGTGGTAATTCAAAAATATATGTGTGCTGCTGGCCTTATTCTAATGTCAGACCTTTAATGGATGAACAATTTAGTAATTTAGGAAGTAATTTAGAGGATATTGCTTCTTGGCTTTTCAGTCAATATGAAATAAAAAATAAAATGAATAAATAATCAAAAAATGTAAAACAAACAAATAACTATTTATTTTATAATAAAGTATGATATAATTAAGTTACCTAGAAAGTGTTTATTACATAAAACCGACAATGGTGATACTTGGGAATCTAATTGATAGGTTGTGTTGAATACTAGGCTTTGCTTAGGATCCTAATATCTATCATGTGATGCCCACCTGTGAGAGAGCGGGCTTTATCACTTATATAACACTTTTTAGGCTTTTTTATGGGCAAATTTGCAATTTTTGCTAAGTTTTTATATAATAAAATTGATTGATGGGTGATATTAATGTTTGAAAGACTTATTTCTTTAATAGGTAAAGATAAATTTTCTAGATTGCAAAGTGTAAATGTTTTAGTTGTTGGCATAGGTGGCGTTGGAGGTTATGCTTTTGAGGCTTTAGTTAGAGGGGGAATTACTAATATAACAATAGTTGATGGAGATGTTATTGAAGAGTCGAATTTGAATAGGCAAATTATTACATCAAGTAAATTAATAGGTGAATCAAAAGTTATGGCCGCAAAAACTAGGGCATTAGAAATAAATCCGAATTTGCATATTACAACAATTGATAAGTTCATTGATGAAAATAATTTTGATGAGCTTATTATGAATAAAAAGTATGATTATGTAATTGATGCTTGTGATGATATAAATTTGAAGTTTTTACTGATAAAAAACGCTAATAAATATAAATTAATTTCTAGTATGGGGACAGCTAATAAAATAGATCCTAGTTCTTTTTCAATAACAACATTAGATAAAACAAGCAATGACCCAATAGCTAGAATATTAAGAAAAAAAGTTAAAGATGCTAAATTACATAGAAAGTTTAAGGTTGTAAGTAGTACAGAAAGCCCAGTACCAAATAAAAAAGTACTTGGTACTAATAGTTTTATTCCAGGTATTTCAGGATTATTATGTGCTAGTTATGTTATAAATGATATCACAAAAAAATAGCAATAATGATGTGAATCTCATTTTGGAGACACAACAATAATGCTATTTTTATTTTTGCTAATATTTATATGGCTTAGGTAGAGTATCTATACTTTTTGCAGAACATATACTAGCCGTATAATAATCTTCAATAATTGTGCCATTACTTTTACGATAAGTAATTAAGTCGGAAAAAACAGTATATATTCTTCCGGAAAAAGGCAAACTATCATTAATATAATCATTAATTGCGCGCTGTAAGATAAAAGGAATACCTTTAGTAATATAAAAATTTATACAAATATCAATATTTTTTAAAGATTTTAATTTTAGGGTTAATTTAGTAAATAGGTAAAAAGATAGTAAGGAATATTTTTCGTCGTAATATGATGGAGTGGCATAATAATTAATTATACTGGCAATTATACGATCATAGTTTAGTAGTGATAAATTGAGATATCCTAATTTTTCTGTGGTAAAAGTAATAATTTCTTGCTCTAATTCAGGAAATAATTCAGTAATTTTCTTGATAGATAAAGTAGCAAGTAAATTTTGACATAGTCCCTTTTTTTCTTCGGTAGCAGAAACTTCTAAAATTCCTTCAATATCAATATCACTAACGGGAATTTCAATGGTTACTTTTTGATTATCATTTTGTTTTTTTTCTTTAACATCTTTAATTAAATTAAGTGAGCAATCAGTAAAAATATAGGCACCATTATTATTGTTTGCAGATATTAAAGTTTTGTAAGTAGAAAATTTTTGCGTCATTTTAATCACCAGGTTATTTATTATAAAGAAAAAATAAACTCATTACAAGTTTATTTTTGATATTTTTTACTATTCTTTGTTAATAAGAAAGTTAATTAGGATATCGGGATTTTCATTATTAATAACAATTTTATATATTAAATCTATGACGGGCATTTTTATTTTCTTAGTTTTAATAAGACTATGGATGGCTTTTAAGGTATAATATCCTTCTACGGTGTTACTTTTTAAATAGTCATTTGCTTTGACATAATCTTTTTGCCCAATAAAGTAGCCATAAGTATAATTACGAGATTTTTCACTGGTACAAGTGAGTATTAAGTCGCCAATGCCACCATAACTTAATATGGTCTTTTTACGGCCATTTAAGGATTTTATTAAATTTTTAATGTCATGCATAGATTCAACTAAAAGAAAACTTCTTGTTGATTCGTGGTAGTTTAATCCGGCAATTATGCCAGAAGCAATGGCAATAACGTTTTTGATAGATCCACATAACTCTAAGCCGATCATATCTTTACTGGTTCTAATTTTAATGGTTTTACTTGCTAGTACTTTTTTAATAATTTTATCAGTTTCTTTGTCACTACTAGCAAGGGAAAAACCGATAGGTTCGAAAGATGCTAGATCAATGGCAAAAGAGGGGCCAGATAATATACTATAATGTTTATTTTCTAAATTTTCTTTAAAGATTTCATGCACAAATTTATGAGTATTTTGTTCAATTCCTTTACTTCCGATACAAAAGATTTGCTTATTGTTAGAATAATTTTTGATTTTCTTTAAGCATTCATCAAGATATTTAGCACTTACCATTATAAATATGACATCTGCATTTTTTATGGCATTTTCATAATCAGAAGTAACGATCATATTTGAAGGGATTTTTATACCTTTAATAATTTCTATTTCGTTATTTTTTAATTTATTTTCTTTTTCTTTATTACTACAAAGTAGAGTAGTAGGGCATCCGTTTTTTAAAGTATTAAGAGCAATACTAAAACCAAAAACACCAGAGCCAACCACGGTTACATTCATTTTTCATTCCTCATTTCTCGGTTTATTTTATTGATATTATTTTCATAAGTATTATTTTTAGGATGATAAAAAACTTCATTTACGATATTATCTGGCAAGTATTGCTGCTTTACATAACTATTTTTATAATTATGGGGGTATTTATAATCTTTACTATTGGTTTTGATATGATTAGGTACTTTACCAGCTGATTTATTTCTAACGGCGTTTAAGGCAGCATCAATTGCTAGATAAGCACTGTTACTTTTAGGAGATAGTGCCATTTCTAAAACTATTTCTGATAAAGGGATAATACACTCTGGGTATCCAACCCTGTTAGCAGCATTAATTGCAGCATCGACTTTAGGACCAATACTAGGATTAGCAAGGCCAATATCTTCGTAGGCAATAACCGATAGTCTTCTAAAAATAATATCTAAATCGCCACCTTCTAAAAGGACAGCTAGATAATATACGGCAGCATTAGGATCACTACCGCGAATAGATTTTTGAAGGGCACTAATGGAATCGTAATAGTTTGTATCATTTTTATCAATATAGATAACGGGCTTAGAGTTAATACTTTTAAGAACTTCTTCGGTTATTACGTGATTTTCAGAGCTATAATAAGCTATTTCTAAAAGGTTAAGGGCTGATCTAACATCTCCATTGGATGCTAAAATTATTTTATCTAAAAGGGCATCATCTATTTTAATATCTTCTAAATAGGTTTTTGCTTTTAAAAGGATTTTTTTGATATCCTCTTTTTTCGGCATTTTTACTTCAAAGATTTGACACCTACTTCTAATTGCTGGATTTATAGCGTGGTAGGGATTTGACGTTGTTAGGCCAATCATTTTAATTAAGCCACTTTCTAAATAAGGTAAAAGAATATCTTGTTTATCTTTATTCATACGGTGGATTTCATCGATAACTAAAATTAATTCACCATACATTTTGGCTTCAGCAATCGCGATATCAAAATCATTTTTATTATTTACAACGGCATTTAGAAATTTTGATTTGATATTTAACTCACTAATTATGGCATTTGCTATAGATGTTTTACCAGTTCCTGGAGGACCATATAAAATAAAAGAAAAAATAACTTTATTCTTAATTAAATTTGATAAAACTTTATTTTCACCAATTAAATGATCTTCACCATAAACGTCTGCTAGTTTCGTAGGTCTTAACATATTTGCTAGAAGTTCCATTTTAAATCACCTTTAAGTATTATAACTTATGTTTGCGTAATTTTAAAGGGCAATGTATAATAAAAATGGTGGTATGATGAATGATAATGTTCATAAGGAAAATAAAGAATTATTAAAAAAGTATAAAGAATATTTAGAACTTGAGAAAAATTATAGTCCTAATACAACTTCTTCATATATAAGGGATGTTAGATTATTTAGTGAAAAAATAAATATGAATTTGCTTGCTGCTGATGAAAAGACAATTAAAGATTATTTAAAAATTATAAGTGATCACTCTTCAAGAAGCGTTTCTCATGTACTTAGCTCTTTAAAATCTTTTTATAATTATATGGAAAGACTTGATAAAATAAAGATTAATCCAGTTATAAATATAGATTATCCGAAACTTGATAAAAAGATACCAGAATTTTTAACTTTTGATGAAGTAAATAAATTACTTGATATAAATATTTTAAATGAGTATGATGCTCGTAATAAGGCAATTTTAGAACTTCTTTATTCTAGTGGCATAAGAATAAGTGAGCTTACTAGTATGGAACTAGCAAATGTTGATTTAGATGATTGCATTATTAGAATTATGGGAAAAGGTAGTAAAGAAAGAATTGTACCTTTAGGAGATTTTGCGATTGATGCTCTTAGTAATTATATAAAGTATTATAGGCCTCTTTTAAATAAGAAAAATACTAGTTATGTTTTTTTAAATAATAGAGGTGGGGTTTTAACAAGACAATTTATTTTCAAGGTTATTAAGTTAGAGTGTCAAAAAAAGAATATTAAAAAGAAGGTATCACCGCATACTTTAAGGCATACCTTTGCTACACATTTACTTAAAAATGGTGCCGATTTAAGGATTATTCAAGAACTTTTAGGGCATGAAAATATTGCGACTACACAGATATATACTCATATGACAAATGAGAGTTTGAAAAAAGATTATGATGAATTTTTTCCGAGAAGTTAAAACCATTATTGTAAATATGAATGAAAATAAAAAGCATAGAAAACAACCATTCTATGCTTTTATGTTTATAAGTAATATTATTAATGAAGAATTAATTATTTATTTCTTGCATTATTTCTTGCTTCATTTTGGCACTTATTATTGTTACGCGCATTATTTCTTGCGTTTTCACGTGCTTTATTGTTTGCTTTTGCTCTACTCATAAATCTTACCTCCTATTAATAGTATGGACTTATAAAAGTTTATAATGCTTATATTTTTGGTAAATTCTTGGAAATAAATGGTTATATTATTTGATAAAAGAGTGTATATTTTATTATGAATAATAATATTTTAATTCCATTTTTAATTAGTTTATTTGCTGGTCTTTCAACTATAATTGGCTATTTTTTTATTTATGCTAAACCCAAAAATATTCCTAAATTTATTGGGGTAAGTTTGTCTTTTTCAGCTTCGATAATGTTACTAATTTCAGTATTAGAATTAATACCGGATGGTTTTTTCTTTTTAAAGAGTAAATATAATCTTATTTTGGCTATTTTAATGCTTATTTTAATGATTTTAATCGGTTATGGTATAAATATATCAATTAATAAAAAAATAAGCAAAAAAGGGCTTAATTCATCAAATTTATATAGGGTAGGGATACTTAGCATGATTGCATTGATGATTCATAACTTACCGGAAGGAATACTTACATTTTTAAGTAGTAGTGTAAATATTAATTTAGGACTTAAAATGAGTATTGCTATTATGCTTCATAATATTCCTGAAGGCATTGCAATAGCGGTGCCAATATATTATGGTTCAGGATCTAAATGCAAAGCTTTTATAAATACTTTAGTAAGTGGTTTTTCAGAGCCTCTTGGAGCTATATTTGCTTATTTGTTTTTATACAAATATATGTCTAATACATTAATTAGCATAGTTCTATTATTTGTAGCGGGAATTATGATATCAATTAGTATTAATGACATTTTTAAGGAAGCAGAAAAGTATTCAAAAAAATATATTTTAATAGGATTTATTTTAGGATTAGTGATGATTTTGCTGACAGAATTTATTTTATAGGCTAGTAGAGAAGGGGAGAAGTAGGGTAAACTCTAATGTTTATTGGTTTTATAAAAATCAATGGTATCCTCTAATAAAATAAAAAAAGTTTTAACTTTAGGTAATTATAAATAGGATTATGAAAAAATAATAATTAATAAAAAATGGTCCATTATATAAATAATAAGTTTTATTTTATATACCTTAAAAAGTTGCACTCCCCCTACTTCGGCTTTTTAGAAAAGAGTAGTGATACAATTGTACGAAATTTTAATTCGTATTATGTATTATAAGGTTTAAGCTTATTATTAATAAAATATAAATATTAAATATAGATAAAATAAAAACTATAAATAGATTATAGTAGTAAACTTGGAAATAAATAAGATAAATTAATTTAAATTATTATTAAATAGTTTTTAATTATTGAATGTGTAATAGTGTAATAATATTGGTTATTTAAAAAATATATATTCTAGTTAACATAATATACATTATAGGAAGTTATATATTTTCTTTAAAAAGATGATTAGTTATCCATTTTATGTTGTTATTTAAAATTTATTAATTATGCATTTGATTAATTTTTATATAATTTTATATATAATTAATTCATTATAATAATATTCTATTATTTATTATTATATTTAATATTACTTAAAATGATATAGATTATTTATTATCTTATTATGTAATTGGATATTAGTGATTATAAAGTAAACTTCCCCTACTTTCATAAAATAAAACGATAGGGGAAGTGTTTTTTAAGTTTTAAGCACCACGAGTTTCAATTTCTGCCATTTTTTCTAAAAATTCTGAAAAGTTTTCGGT
The DNA here is from genome assembly GCA_934098485.1 of uncultured Bacilli bacterium. Taxonomy (GTDB): domain Bacteria; phylum Bacillota_I; class Bacilli_A; order RF39; family UBA660; genus CAG-533. The sequence goes on from CAKOOH010000007.1 coordinate 49,318, forward strand.
TGTAACACTAGTATAACCTAATTCTTTTAATGCTTGAATTTTTAGGGTGTTTAACTGCTGAGTACGAGATAATTTTTCTTCATTACGAGCCTCAATTTCTTTAACAAAGCGGTTGTGAGATTCAATTATCTTACTTTTTGAACCATTGCCACTAGTATATAGATTAAAGGCTGAATGTATAATTCCTTCAAACATAAATTGTTTATCTTCATTAAATTTATATACATTAGGATTAGTAAATCCATTTAATTTACTTAAATACGCTAGTGTATACTTTATTTCAGGAACGTTATCAATAGCTTGTAATAAATGATAAATATATAAAAGTGCATAATAATTTTCTTCATGATTAGTTCCTTCTAATAATTTATCTTTTATTAAATAAGATATGTCCCCTACTAATTGTTGTTCTTCTTTTTTTAGTCCTTTAAGATCTAAAAATTCTCCCTGATTGTTTTCTTTTAATGAATTAGTTAATCGATCTTCTACGGCTAATAAATAGTCAGTTGTTACTTTAACATTTTTAATAGTGTCTTCATCACCGTTTTCAATATCTAAAAGTTTCAAAAGAGCAATTTTCTTTTCTTTGGGCCATTTTGATAAACTTGGTAATTCTAAATAATTATAAACCATTTGTCTAGATACACCTAAATATTTGGCTAATCTAACCTTAGAGATGCCTAATTCTTGTAATAATTCATTTAATGCATTCATTAATATGCTTCCCTACTTTCTTTACACTTACATCATATCTCATTTTACATTTTGTTGTCAAGAGAGTAAAAGAAAAAATCATTTAAATCATGATTTTTTACATTTATAAATACCAAAGTTTTTCACCGTTATTCATTACGGTTTTGATAATGCCAGATCCTAAACATTGTTCTCCTAAATAGAAAACACAGGCTTGACCGGGAGTTACAGCTTTAACTTTAGATGGATATTTTACAAGAATTTCATTATTATCTAAATATTCTAATATTACTTCATGATCTTCACCACGATAACGGAACTTAGCGGTGCAGAAAGTGTGTCTTGTTTGACATAAGTAATTTACATTATCAACGATGCAAGAATCAGAGTATAAATACTTACTATCTTCACCAAAAGCAACATATAATATATTTTTCTTAACGTCTTTGCCGACAACAAAATGCTTTTCACTGTTACCAGATATTCCAACATTACGACGCTGGCCAATAGTATAATTCATTAAACCACTATGAGTACCAATGACTTTCATTGTATCAATATCTATAATATCTCCAGGATTAGGTTTTAAGTAATTAGAAATAAATTTTTGATAGTTTCTTTCACCGATAAAACATATTCCAGTAGAATCTTTTTTCTTTGCCGTTACAAGATTTAAATCATCGGCTATTTTACGAACTTCGGGTTTTATTAAATCACCGATGGGAAATAATACATTTTTTAAGTGCTCCTCAGATACTTGGGCTAAAAAATAAGTCTGATCTTTATTTAAATCCACAGCACGGCATAAACGATTACCAATAATTCTAGCGTAATGGCCAGTGGCAACATAGTCGGCTCCTAGTTTTTCTGCTTCTTTTTTAAATAAATCAAATTTAATATATTTATTACACATTAAGTCAGGGTTAGGAGTTCTTCCTTTTTCTAATTCATCTAGAAAGTATTTAAAAACATAATCCCAGTATTCTTTGACAAAATCAACACGGTGTAAGGGGATATTTAATTTTTTACATACTTCTAGAGCATCATTATAATCTTGTTCTTGCGGGCATATATTATTATTTAAATTAGGATTACCTGATATATCATTATTAACTAAAGAATCCCAATTACGCATAAAAAGGCCAATAACTTCATAGCCTTGTTTTTGCAAAATGTATGCTGCGACAGAGGAATCAACTCCCCCACTCATTCCAATAACAACTTTTTTCATAAAAATCACATTTTTATTATAACAGTATTTTAATTAAAATTAAAGAAGTATGTGTTTTCATTAATTAATTAATTATAAAAGTAAAGATGCTTGCTAATTTATTTCCTATAAAATATAGTATGATATCATTAATAAAACATATGCTGATGGTGAAAGCACATTTTATTAATTGGCGAATAATAAGGTCTTTTTTGTTTTCTTTAATGTTTTTTAAAATTTTAAAAGCGTAATTTAGGGATTGCACTAAGAAATAAGTTAGGATGGCAATATATAAAAGTTTGCTAATGCCTGTAAAAATAAGAGAGTATGTAAATCCTTTAAATTTTTTATATTTTATAAAAGAAGTTATGAGAAATCCAATAGATATTCCTTCATAGAAATAATAAAAAAGCACAAGTGGTAAACCTATAACACTTAAAGATAAGATTATCATTAGGGAAATAGTTATAAAGTGGTAGATAATAGAATTTTGCTTGACGTTTGCAAGATTTGACAACAAACTTGTTAGTTCTAAGTTTATAGCATTTTTAGTGTTTGTATCTTGAATAAGATAAGCATAAACACCAATAAAGATACCGATTACAAAGAGCATTAGAAGAAATTTTGCGACGGTTTTACTACGATCATTAATATGAATTTTCAATTTATCACCCATTTAACTTTATTACGGACTTTTATTTTTATGAATAATTTTGTATAATTATTTTATTGAGGTGAATTAAAATGGCATATAGAGCAAAAAAGAAAAATATAGGTACAAAAATTTTTGTATGGGTGCTAGTTATTGCGATGGTAGCGAGTTTTGTAGGAACACTAGTATATTATATTTTTAGATAAGTATAAAATAAAAAGGCTTTAAGGCCTTTTTTAATTCCAGTAATTACTATAATTACCCTCTTTTTGATAGTAAGAGTCCATTAAAACAACATAAGGGAAGGTTTCTAATAGCTCGTTTTTAGTATAAATCATGGCACGAACACCGCTGATATAGGATAAACTTTCCGCTACATAGTAAGTATTAGTTTTTTCGTCAATACCAATTAGCATAGCAATATGACCCCACCAGTTTAATAAATCCCCTACTTTAATTTTATCAAAATTTTCTTTTAATTTAGTAAATTTGCCTAAGTCGGTACATTGATTATCACGATCTGGGCTTTCGCCAGCACCGATATCACCTGGATCAAAACCAGCTTGCTTAAGAGACCAAGTAATGAAACCAGAACAATCTAATCCATTAGGCATCATTTTGCCCATTGTATAACCATATTTAGCGTTTGATTCTAAATTCATGAGGTTGCATCCCCAAATAGCAGGTCCTTTCCAAGAGGCAGATATTTGCGATTTTTTGCTATCAGACAGGTATAATCCTTGTTTATAGTATCTTCCTTCACCATCAGCAATATGAGTATTAATATTGCTTTTATCAGTATTTGAGATAGGCGTTCTACCATTTTCATAAAAGTAAGGAACGCGGTATGCAAATTCTAAACTAAGGAACCTAGCAGCTGCTACTGCACCACCTCTTGTTAAATATCCACCTTCGTTTACTTTGTAAGCTAAAATGTCGTCTAAAAGACTTGCTTCTTCCTCGGTATAAGCATGGCATGTTAATAATTCTTTTTTATCTTTGGTGGCGTATGGCTTAGTTATTAAGCCAGTTACAATAACAGTTAATTTTTCGTCACGATTATTAGCAGTTATTGTGGCAGTACCTGAAGCAATACCAACTATTTTATTATCAACTACTTTTGCAACATTTTCATCGGAACTTTTAAAGTTATAATTTATATTTTTTCCAATAGTTATATCATTATATTTTATTTCTTTTTCTTCACCTATAACGATGTAAATTTTTTCATTACTAAAAGCAAAATATAATACTTCACTTAAGGTATCATTTAATTTAATAATTTTAGTTCTAACACCACTTTTATTAGTTAAAAATATTTCGTAAGTATCGTCTTTAGGGATTGTTAATTCACATGATTTATTTTGTCCTTTTTCTTTAAAAGATGATTTAACTCCTTTAGCATGGCAAGTAAAATCACGATTTATAAAATTTAAAACTCGATCAATTTTTAATGTAATAGTGTCATTTGCTTTATCATAGTTTATTAACTTAATATTAGCTAGTTCTAAGTTGTTAGATACTTTATAAATGTAAAAACTAATGAAACATATAATTAATAAAAGCGGCAATATAATTGCTAACTTTTTTTTCACTAAACTCAACCTCTAATCTCAAGAAAATTATAGCAAAAAAAGAATCTATTTACTAGATACTTTTTATTATTTTTTTAATTTGTTTTATTTTTATTAAACTATTTATTTTTGCTTTAATTTTATAATATGGAATGTTTTTGTAAATTTGCATTTCTTTTTTTAAAACATAAGCAAAATATTTTTCATTTTCTTTATTTTTTCTTAAGATTGGACCATATAATAAATCTAGTTTGTTATATCTTTTGGTACCTTTTTTAAAGCAAATATTTAAATAATATTTATTATTATCAATTATGCTTGTTTCTCCAGATATATAGTAACCTTTTTTGATGATTTCTGTTCTTAGAAGGTAGTGATCATTATTGGACTGAGTAATTATTTTATTAATTTGATTTACTTTATTACTATCTAGTATTTTTATAATTGTACTTGCTCCCATGCCACTTATTATTAAAGTGTTAACGTCTTCATCAATATCTTTAATGCCATCGGATAATTTAGCCTTAATTTTATCTTCTAAATGATATTTAGTGATGTTTTTTAAACCATTATTAATAGCTCCTTCATTTATATCACTTATAGATGCTTTGGTTACTAGTTTATTTAAAACTAAATAAATACTTAAATAAGCGTGATCACAGCCAATATCGGCAGTAATATCTTCTTTATTTAGAAAAGGTACTAAAGAAGATAACCTAGGAGATAATTTCATTAATCCACCATGAAGTCTTTTAATTTTTTAGCACGAGATGGATGTCTTAATTTTCTTAAGGCTTTGGCTTCAATTTGTCTTATTCTTTCACGAGTGACATTAAATCTTTTGCCAACTTCTTCTAGGGTATAACTAGTACCATCTATAAGGCCAAAACGTAGTTCTAAAACTTGTTGTTCTCTTGGTTGTAAGGTAGATAGAACAGATTTAATTTCTTCTTTTAAGATTTCATTTGTAGCATAATCTTCTGGTCTCATACTTCTTTCATCAGGAACAAAGTCACCTAAATGAGAATCTTCTTCTTCACCGATGGGAGTTTCTAAACTTACAGGATCTTGACTAATCTTGATAACTTCTCTAACTTTTTCAACGGAAATCCCCATTTTTTTAGCAAGTTCTTCTTCACTTGGTTCTCTATTTAATTCTAGAGTAAGTTGTCTTTGAATTCTAGCCATTTTATTTATAGTTTCAACCATATGAACAGGAACACGAATTGTTCTTGCTTGATCGGCTAAGGCTCTGGTAATGGCTTGTCTAATCCACCATGTAGCGTATGTTGAAAATTTATATCCTTTATCATAGTCGAATTTTTCAACGGCTTTCATTAAACCGATATTTCCTTCTTGAATTAAATCTAAAAACAATAAACCACGGCCTACATATCTTTTAGCAATAGATACAACAAGACGTAAGTTTGACTCAGCTAAAATATTTTTAGCTTCTTCATCACCATTAGCAACTCTAATAGATAAATTCATTTCTTCTTCAGGACTTAACAAACTGATGCGACCAATTTCTTTTAAATACATACGAACTGGATCATTAATATTAATGTCTTTAGTTAATTCTTCATCATTTAGAACAACTACTTCTTCTTCAACTATCTTATTTTGTTTCCCACTTTCACTTGATTCATTTTCACTAGTAACAACGGCGATGCCATTTTCTACAAATAAGTTATATAGTTCATCTAGAGCATCACTATCAATGTCTAATCCTTTTAAAGCACTTGCTAGGTCTTCAAAAGTGATAAATCCTTCTTTTTTACCTTTTTTTAATAATTCTTCTTTTCTTTCATCAAATGTTTTTATTTCTTTAACAGTCTTTGCCATTAATCTTCACTCCCTCGTTTTAATTTGATTATTATATCATTTATTTCTTCTTTTTTATTAATATCTGTTTCATTTTTTAATTCTTCTTTTAATTTTTCGATTTGATTTTCTTTAATCCATTCTTTTATAATGGCTACATATTTAGGGAAATCTTCGTCTATGTTATTTTGGACGTCGTTATCATTTATAATTCTCATGATTATATCTTTATATGGAAAATCTTTTATATAAGTAATAAAATCGGCTAAAGAAAACTCTTTATTTATATTTTTAAATGCTAGAATGTCATTAGCGATTAGTTTGTATGTTTTATCAGGAAAATAATTTAAGTCTTTTTGATATAGTCTAATATATTTAGGATTATTCATCATCGCATATAAGATGGCTTCGGCAGCTTTATTATATCTGGTAAGTTTAATTTTGGATTTTCTAACAATTTTTATTTCTTTTGGCGGTGGTGAATCTTTCTTTACTAATTTTGCTTCAATTACTTCCCTATCAATATGGTATTCTTCAGATAGTTTATTTATTGTAATGTTTTTTAAAACTTCGTCATCAGAATTATTTAACTCTTCAATTATTTTATTAATATATGCGGCAAGTTCATCGGCTTTATTTAAATTTTTATTTTTTTTGTAATAATTTAGTTTAAAATCAAAATATGTTATAGCACCATATAAAGCATTTTTAAAGGCGTCTTTACCTTTTTCTAAAATGTATGAGTCAGGATCTTTGTTACCGGATAATCTTACAACAGTTACTTCAATACCGGCTTTAGTTAACTCTTCGCCGTTAGCAACTGTACTCTTTTCGCCCGCATCATCATTATCCATCATTAATATAACTTTAGCATTTAGTTTTTTAAGAAGGTTAATATGATCTTTTGTAAGAGCTGTGCCCATGGTAGCAACAACGTTTTTGTAACCGATTGAATAAACTCTTATGGCATCGATTTGTCCTTCTACGATTATGATAGTTTTGGTTTTAATTACTTCACTTTTACATTTATCATAATTATAGAGTATATGCCCTTTTTTAAAAATATTACTTTCCTTAGAGTTAATATATTTACTAGAACTTTCACCGCTATATATACGGGCGGAAAATGCTACTACATTGCCTTTATCATTACAAATAGGGAAAGTGATTCTGTTTTTAAATAAATCTTGTAAAGTATCACTTTTGATGGCAAGAGAATAATCTATTATTTCTTTATCAGTGTAACCTTTAGTTTTTAATAATTTGTTTAAATTGTTGTCGTTTAAGGCAAGACCAATATTAAATTCTTTGATTATTTCTTCGCTAAGATGTCTTTTGTTTATAAGATAATTTTTAGCATCCTCACCTTTTTTACTGCTTAAATTATTAATAAAGTATTTGTTTGCTAAATCTAGGAGGTCATAATATTTTTTATTAGGATTATTTGCTAAGGGATTAATATTTAAATAGTGTCCGACTTTATCAGCGACGATTTTTACAGATGTTACAAAATCTACATTTTCATAGTTTTGAACAAAAGTAAAGACATTTCCGGTGGCACCACAAACAAAGCAAGTATATATTTGTCTTTCTGGTGATACACTTAAACTTGGTGAGTGATCGTCATGAAAGGGACATACACCAAAGTAGTTTTTTCCCTTGGGAATTAAATTTATATAACTAGAAATTATATCTACAATATCTGCTTTATTTCTAATTGCATTTATTTCTTCATTTGGTATCATTGCCATAGAAAAACACCCTCTAATTATTATTTATTAACCGAAGGTGCCCATTTTCCTTTATTTTTTTGTCAAATTTTTAGATTTTTGTGAATTTTCGGGGTTAATAAGAAAAAACAAGCAGTTTTGCTTGTTTTAATTAGGCCCATAAGGCTTTAATAGTAGTATCAGTATCATTTAAAACAAAAAAGTAATCATCGAAAAAGGATAAATTTTCATTGCACCATTCTTTTGTTGGTTCGTTTCCAGAGCCAAATGCAGCAGTTAAATCAATTAACTGAACACTATCTATATTGATTTCTTCAGCATCATAAAAATACACGGGTCTAATACTATATTCACTACTTGATACGGCTGACTTAAAACTAAAAGAAATGCGTTGCCAGCTGTCGCTAGCGGATAATTCTACATTACCATATTCTGGATAGTTAGGATTAGAAGCTCCAGCATTTTCTTTAAATATATCAAACTGAGAATGAGAGGTTCCGGTTTTAGACGGAAAATAAATATATTCGCTTCCATAATATACATGATTTATTGTTAAGGTTTTATTTCTTTGCAGTAAAATTCTTAAAGTTGCCGTAGGATTATTAATTTTAATACTACTATTACCAGAATATTTTTGCGTATAATCTAGAGATGCATTTAATGAATTTGTCCAATTCCAGTCATTTAAATTGTTTTCAAAATTACCATTTATAACTAAATTTTTTAATATGTTTCCATTACCATTAGTTATTTCCCAGCCATTAAATGTTGCATTTTCTTTTGTCGGAGATATTAGTTCTAATTTTTCACCTGCCATATATTCTTCTTTAAATCCTTGGTTAGAAATACCACCATTTAAGTCGACGTTTAATTTAATATATTTTACGGCTGGACTACTTAAAGCAACTATTTTTCCTTTATAATGTTTATTACCACCATTATTCCAAGTTATATTTTCATCTATCCATAGCCTTAAATTAAATGTTTTAGTGGCTTTACCATGAATATAGTATGTTCCTAATACATGAGATGATCTAGCGTTAGTTTCTGTCGGAGCCGCTTCTTTAAACTGGCTTAAAAGACTTTTTTCTGTTAAATTATTTTCTATATTATCAAGTTTTACTTTTAGATATTCATCTTTTAAATATTCATCATCTTTTATGCCATCAATACTTAAATCTTCTAAATTAATAGATACATTTACTCCCATGTTACATTCATTTGTTAAAGTGAAAGTGTAAGGATTTAATTTTTCACCCTCTTCATCGGTTATAGAATAGGCATTATTTAATTCTATATCATTTTCACCAGTTAGACTAACTTTAAGACATTCTAAGGTATTTACGATGTTATCATTTTCTTGCGTACTTTTACCACGCAAATATGCATAAGTTATTCCCGACAGACTTAAAACTATACCTATAATAGAAATTATTATCAAGGTTTTCTCTTTTCTTCTCATATCTAAATCACCCGATATTTTCTATATAATTATACTAATAACCCCACCCCATGTCAAGTTAATATTACGCATACAAAAAGTCTATGGTATTAACCATAAACTCTGCTAATTTTGTAAAAATTATTTTTTTGTTTAGGCGAAAAACTTATCGATTGTTTTATGACAAATGCTTGCAATGATAATACCACCTAACGCTGCAAGTGGCGGATATATTAGATACATGCCAAATGTTAAAATTCCAATGATAACACTATAGATAATTTGTCCTTTATAGGTATAAGGACTAGATAATGGCTCGGTAGCAATAAAGACAAAACTAAATAAGACGTTGTTAGCAAAAATATTATCTAAAATGCTGCCAATATTACCAGTTATAATACAGTAAATTAACATACATGATACATATGTGATAGTACTATATAAAGGAACATTTTTTTTGTAAAATGATTGATTACATAAAATTAATAAGCTGATAATTAAAACGATTACATTGGTAGCATTGATACCACCACTACCCTTTCCTAGTAAATAATCGAGTGCTATTAAATTTAAATCATTATTGCTTTCTAATTTGTTTAAGAAGGAAAAATCGCCTGTTAAATTGATACAAAAGATAATTAACAGACTAGTTAAAGCAACTATATTTATATCTGATGATTTAAAAAATTTACTAATCATTAATGATAGAAAAGTTATCATAATAAATAAAAATATATTAGTATTGATACTTATTACAGAAGCAATTAGTAATCCATAAAAAGGATGAAATGAGGTAAACATGATACTAGATAGTTTATCTTTACTTTTTCTAAATATTCTTTCATGAATAATGTTTACGGATATGCCAATTGTAAGTCCTAAAATATCAAAAATTAAAGGTTTTAGCATTCCAAGAAAACTAACCAAATGATTAATGTATAAGTTGATTCCATTTTTATAAAATCCGGCAATTATAAGAGGCAATAAAGAGATAAATAGATATATGTTAATTTTTTTAAGATTCATTTTTGATTTTATAAATACATCTTTCATTTTTTGCCTCCCATTAATTTAATTTTTGAAGGACATATATAATTGCATAAACCGCATTTAATACATTTATCCATGCGTAATTTCTCTTTAGGATTTGCTTTGACAGGGCAATGAAGTACGCATAGACCACAATTAATGCATTTACGAGTTTTTTCTTGTTGCTCACTAGTTATAAAAATACTTCTTGTTAAGGGCGTAACTACAGCATTTAAACTAGGAATTGTATATCCTGATAAAAGACCATTAATAACAATTTTAAAGTTTTCATCTTTAACTTTGAAAAAATTTGCAATTATATCACCAATATTTGTACCAATTTTAACTAGCATAACAGCGGGTTTATCAATTAAATCTCCTGATATAGTTATTAATTTTTCAGTTATTGGTTTTTTCTTTTTTAAAACATTATAAATGGCAAAAACATCTTCAACGGTAAGAAATATAACACCTTTGCCTTTTTTCTTTTCAGTTACTAATTCATTAATTAAAATGTCCTTTTGTCCAATAGGATATAAGTCAGGCATTAATTTTAGATTTATATTAGGGTATGTTCCAATTTGATCTACTAAGGTTTTAACATTGTCACTATCATTATTTTTAATGGCAAAAAAGCATTTATGAATTTGTAAGATATGACTTATAGCGTCTATACATTCTAAAATTTCGTTAGTGTGAGATTTAATTAAGAAACTCATTGTTTCTTCGTATGGTTCATAGTCAATCCCACTAATTACTAAGGTCTCACCTTCTAAAGGACCATTATAGGCATTATAAATTTTAATAGTGTTTTTAAATTCATCTGGTTTATAGTTTGTAATGTTTTTTAAGACACCTTTTACTTTATAAGTTTTTTCTTTAAAATCGTTTTCTATAACAATAGTTGGGGCTTTCTTTCCATCAACAATGCTTTCACTAGCACCGATTATAGTGCCGGAAATGGGACTATAGACATAATCATCATCATTATGTAATACTAAACCATTTAATAAGACATATTCGTTACTTTTAATATCGACATTATATTTTTTTTCGTAAGGGATATAAACATTATCGGGATTTAAATATTCTTTTATTTCTTTAGCGTAATTTATTTTTAAATTTTCTTCTATTTTAATTAATCTTGGCATAACACCACCTTAGTAAATTATAGCAAAAAAAATAGGCGTTTACTATAGTAAACACACCTATTTTTCGTAATCACAGGCTGAGCACTTAATCTTTTTCCCTTTGGCTACTAATAAACTTCCACAGTTTGGGCAAGTTTCGCCAGTTGGCATATCCCACAAAGCAAAGGTGCATGATGGATAATTAGAACATCCATAGAACACTTTACCTCTTTTACTTTTTTTGGCAATTATATCATGACCACATTTAGGACAAGGACAAACTGCTTTTACTTCTTTTTCTTCTTTTTTGATATACTTGCAAGTTGGGTAATTAGAACAAGCGGTAAACTTACCAAAGCGACCATTGCGAATAACTAGTGGGCTTCCACAGTTTGGACAATTTTCGCCAGTTTCAGTTGGAGCTTTTTTCTCCATTTTGTCAAAGGCTTTTTTGACAAGTGGTTCAAAATCATTGTAAAAAGTTTTTAATACTTTAATATTGTCTAGTTTATCTTCTGCTATCAAATCTAGTTCATTTTCCATATTGGCAGTGTATTTTACATTAATGATGTCAGAGAAAAATTCTTGCAATTTATCGGTTGTTTCAATGCCTATTTCTGTCGGAATGAATTTCTTATCGACGATACTTACGTAGGCACGTTCTTTAATGGTTTCTAGTATTTTGGCATAAGTTGATGGTCTACCAATTCCAAGAGATTCTAATTCTTTAATTAATGAACTTTCAGTATATCTTGGGGCTGGTTTAGTAAAATGCTGTTCTTTGGTAATTTCATCAGCCACTAAAATATTGCTTTTATAATCACTGTAATTAGGTAAAACAACATCTTCATTATCCATATATTTTTGATATGCGGCTAGAAAACCATTAAAAGTAATGACAGAGCCAGTTGCTTTAAATTTGTAATCATTATTATCTAAAATTATGGTAGTTGCTAAAGTTTTAGCATCAGCCATTAATGAAGCAAGAGCACGGTAATAAATGATACTATATACTTTGAATTCGTCTGGGGTTAAATATTCTTTTAAACTTTCAGGAGTACGCTCGATGGCAGTTGGTCTAATTGCTTCATGGGCATCTTGAATGTTTTGCCCTTTTTTAGCAATTTTAACTTTACCTACGTAGTTTTCACCATAATTATTTCTAATATAGTTTTGAGCACTTAAAATGAAGGTATCTGATAATCTGGTTGAATCAGTACGCATATATGAGATAAGACCGACTGTTTCAGTCCCAATGTCGATGCTTTCGTATAGTTTTTGAGCAACTCTCATGGTTTTTGAAGCACCAAAATTTAGTTTATTAGCGCAGGCTTGCTGAAGAGTTGATGTGGTAAAAGGCATAACACCTTTTTTTAATTTTTCTTTTTTGTCAATAGACTCAATTTTAAAACTTTTAGATAGTTTATTTAAAATATTATCAGCTTCAACAGCACTTTTTATTTCGATTTTTTTAGTTTTATATTTTTCTAAATTTGCTTTAAAATCTGGAAATACACCGGTTATAGTCCAGTATTCTTCAGGATTAAAAGCATCTATTTCTCTTTCTCTATCAACAATTAGTTTTAAAGCCACACTTTGAACGCGACCAGCTGATTTTCCTCCAGTTTTACTTTGCATTAATTTTGATAATCTAAAGCCTATGATACGGTCTAACATTCTTCTAGTTTCTTGACTTTTTACTAAATTATCATCAATTTTTCTAGGATGTTTAAAGGCTTCAATGACGGCATCTTTGGTAATTTCATTAAAAACAACACGGTCGTACTCATCATCGTTTAGTCCTAGAGTGTCATAAATATGCCAACTGATTGCCTCCCCTTCACGATCGGGATCGGTTGCTAGATAAACTTTATTAGAAATAGAGGCATCTTTTTTAAGTTCTTTTATGACAGATGTTTTACCTTTTATTGTGGTATATTTTGGTTTAAAGTCATTATCAATATCAATGCCTAAACCGAATTTTCCCGTGGTTGATAAATCTCTTATATGCCCTTTTGATGAAACTACTTTATATTTACTTCCTAAATATTTACCTATTGTTTTAGTTTTACTAGGGGATTCAACTATTACTAGATCCATTTAAAACCTCACTTTCTTTTATTTCTGGTTCTTTGTTTGTTTCTTCTAATAATTTTTGCTTTTCACTATCTAATGCTTTACCTAAATATTTAAAATAATCAGTTCTGATGGCTAAAGCACTCATTTTTTGTCTTACATTAATTTCATTATTTATTTCTATAAGTTCATCGTCGGTATAAGTGTTTGTTTCTTCTTTAGGCGTAAACTTGCCAGTTGAAGCATTGTAATAACCTTTTGCATCTTGCCATGAACCATCAGAAAATACAGTTCTATCGTCATATTCAGAGAAAGTATCATGACCTAAATACAAACGAGGATCATAATCAATATCAAACATGTTTAATAAAGTTGGTAATAAGTCGATCATAGTTGTATATTTAGTTATTTCTTCTTTAGGTGTAGCACTATTATATATTATCATTGGAGTGCGGTCGACTTCTTTATCGACATTTACATCATAATCAAGAACAGTATTTAAGTCTTTATTGGTTAAGCCATATGGGTAGTGATCTCCAAAGACAGCAATAACGGTATCATCTAATTTACCAGATGCTTCTAGAGTTTCTAATAGTAAACCTATTGCGGCATCTAATTCTTTCATTTTAGACATATATCTTTTAACAGCGGTGCTGTAATTATATTCGCTAAATTCTGATAAGTGTTTATCACCATATTCAGATGAAACGGTGTATGGCTGATGAGTTGTAACACTAGTCATAAAAACCATAAATTTATCTTCGTTTATGAAGTGAGGAGTGGCAGTTTTTATAAGATCAACATCACTTGGCCACTCAGCATAAAGACTACTCCATTTGATGTTTAATCTACTGGCGTTATAGTAGTTAGAACTTCCCATGTTAGGATGGATAATTTTTCTAGAATAATAAAAATCAGCGTAGTCATGATAACTACTAGTAGTATAGCCAGCATTTTTAAACATATTAAATATAGCTTCTGGGTAAACGTTATTTTTATATTTATCGGCTGTACAGGTGTTATTAATTGTAAATAAAGATGTCATCGCAGTCATTTCATTATTTCCGGTATTACAGTTGTTTCGTGGTGAATAGTTATTACGATAGCTGATTCCTTCACTATATAATTTATAAAAATTAGGATATTCTTTTTCGTTTATAGATATTAAATTTACTGATTCTAATAGGATAACAATTAGATTTTTATCTTTAAACATACCGGTATAATCGTTTTTAGGAGTTATTTCTCTATTAATAAAGTAATTGTTTAATTTGTTATAATTAGTATTATTTTCATTATTTATGACATTATTCCAAGCAGTATCATCAATAGTTCTTTTTTTATCTTCGGGAGCTTGGTTATTATATTTATTACCATTATAGCTAACGTTGGTATCAGTATCTAAATCAATATTTATATCAAATGTAGTAATAATAATATCTGAGGCACCATAAACTAAAACACCAAACTGACTAACTGATTGATTAGCATAAGTGCTTGTTAAAATTAGTTCAGAATTTTTGATACTTTGAGTTTTATTTTGCATAAAACTTACTTTTAATGTGGCATAATACATTAGAAAAATAGCGGCAAGTGATATGATTGTTAAATATACGGCATGACGTTTCATTTTTTTTGTATCAATTTGAAATTTAAAGTAAATTGTTTTATTTAATTTGTTTCTTCTTAGTATTTTTTGTAAATACCAAATATATACCATAAGAATTATTAAGGGAATAATAACAAGATATGAGGTCCATCTAGCTGCGGCAATAAAATCTTTAACGTAATCAAGTATTTTTGTTCCTTGTTCAGCGTTGCCAACACCCATGAAAAAGCCCATATAATGGTATAAGTTGATTTCGGTCCATACATAAATAGTTAATAAAACAGAGATGACACTAATATAAACTTTGCGACCAATTTTATTAAATAAGGACATAAAAAAGCCTAGAATTAAACTAATTCCAACTGAACTAATTAAAATTCTAAGAGTAGACCAAGAAATAATACTACTTGGATGGGTGTTTATTTTTACAATCATTTCTAATGAAAAAATGAAGATTGTAAATATTATTGTATTAATGAGTATGCGTTTTCCTAATGTTTCTTTCAAAATTACCACCTTGTTTTATTAAATCACTTATAGGACTAAAAGTAAACCTATAATTATCTAAAAGTCCATATTGCTTGACATTTTTGATATGGGATTTAGTCGGATAGCCTTTGTGATTTTTAAATCCGTACTCAGGGTATTCTAAATCTAATTCATACATCATAGAGTCTCTAGTTACTTTAGCGATAACTGAGGCAGCGGCGATTGATTCACTTTTTAAATCGCCTTTGATGATACTTGTTGATGGCACCTCTAATTTATCTAGTTTCATGGCATCAATAAGAACGTGTTCTGGTTTTACATCTAATTTATTAATAGCTTCATACATGGCTAGTTTAGTGGCTTCATAAATATTTACCTCATCTATTACTTTGTTATCTTTAATACCTACTGCTACACTTATAGCATCTTGCATGATTATTTTGTAAAATTCATTACGTTTCTTTTCAGTTAATTTTTTAGAATCAGTTAAACCTTCTAAATGATAATTAACTGGTAAAATAACGGCCGCGGTTACGACAGGGCCAACAAGAGGGCCTCTACCTACTTCATCAACTCCAGCAATTAAGGTTATACCCTTAGCATATAATTCTTTTTCATAGGATAAATTGTCAGTTACAATTATTTTTTCTTTCTTTTTAGAAGACGATTTTTGTTTACTTTTTTCTGTTTTCATTTCTACTTTACTTTTCATTTATTATTTTTTCATATTTATCAAATGTAATGTTTTTGATATTTTCTTTTTTGATGTCATTGATGATAGCCTTATAAACTCTGTTATAATCAGGAGTCCCATTATTAATAGCGCCCATGTTTTTAGCAATAATATCTATAGTGTCATCATCAAATGTTTTTACTTTGTATCTTGCTTCGTATGTTTCTGGATAAGATTCATGTAATGTTTTTAAAATATAGTACGCTACATCTTTTATAGGTAAAACGTTTTCACTAATCGCCGTCATTGCAGCTAAGTTATAGGCAATATAATCATTATCAAACTTAGGCCATAAAATACCTGGAGTATCAAGAACTAATAATTTGTATTTAGTTTTTAACCACACATTATTTTTAGTAACACCAGGCATATTTCCGACGTTAGATACTTTTTTTCCAGCAAGTTTATTAATTAGAGTACTTTTCCCGACATTTGGAATACCAATAACAGTAGCTTTTACTTCTTTAGGTTTCATGCCATTTTGAGCTCTTTTGGCATTTATTTCGTCTATAAAATTACTTGCGGCATCAATAATTTTTTTGTAGTCGCTTGCGGCATTTAAATCAACCAATATAACTATATAGCCTTTTCTTTCGTAATAATTTACCCATTTGGTAGTTTCCTTTAAATCACATAAGTCTTTTTTGGTCATGATTAAAATTCTTTTTTTATTTTTTATTAATTCATCAATATCTTTAATTTTTGATGAATAAGGAATTCGGGCATCAATTAATTCAAAAACTATGTCAATTAAAGGCATCGTTTCTTTTAATAATCGTTTGGTTTTTTGCATGTGACCTGGGTACCAGTTAATATTGGTTTTATTTATATTTTCATTATTCATTCTTTTCACTTCCTCTATTTTAATTTATAATTACCATTTTTCTTTATCTATTAATTTAACATAACCTACTTCTTTAATATATCCTAATTTTTCAT
Organism: uncultured Bacilli bacterium; assembly: GCA_934098485.1. Taxonomy (GTDB): domain Bacteria; phylum Bacillota_I; class Bacilli_A; order RF39; family UBA660; genus CAG-533. Next base: position 66,447 of record CAKOOH010000007.1, read on the forward strand.
AAAAAGATTGTGCTACAATATTAT
>CAKOOH010000008.1 GCA_934098485.1 uncultured Bacilli bacterium
TCAACAATTAAAATTATATTTTATAACACTAAATTTTTACACATACTTAAAGTTTACTTTTGCAAATTACTATTTTTATGAATACTTATCTAATTAAAAAATTCATAATTAAATCAATAATAATGTCTTTTTCTTTTGGGCTTGATTCAGCAATTAATAGTGTAATCGCTGTTAGCGTATTATTATCAATTACTTGATCATTATCTATTTTTAATATTCCATAAAAAGATAGAAAATAGATAAATAATGTTGCTGCAATTCTTTTATTACCATCAACAAAGACATGATCCTTAACAATCATATATAAGAAATTAGATGCTTTTTCTTCAATTGAATTGTATATATCATTTCCATCAAAACTTTGATATATATATTACAAATAATTGATTTAAGTCCATTGTCTTTTTCTATTGCAAACAAATCACTTTCTTCATTAAATCTTAGCTTCTTAATAATATCTTTACAATCGTCATATGTTATTTTTTTATTATTTTCTTTTTATTATCTCATCGTATAGTAAGTCTAAGGGATTGCTGTTTTAACCTAGTTTGTGGAAACATATTACATACAATCTATTTTTAAGGCTTAAAAAAATTTGGCTTTTTTACTTTTCTGCATTTTTCTTTTTTTCAAAGGTCCCTATTTTACTAAGGTTTTCGATTTAGCACTGCCACACATTCAACGTGCTTAGTTCTTGGAAACATATCTAAAACATACATATCACTAATATCATAAGAATTACATATTTCTTTTAAGTCTCTTGCTAAAGTAATCGCATTACAACTCATATAAATAATATTATGAGCACCACTACTAACTAAAACATCTAATGTCTTTTTATTTAACCCACTTCTTGGTGGATCAACTATAATTAAATCAATATCATCATCAATTTTTTCTAATAAAGAAGCATCACCTAACATATAATAATTATTTTCTTGCTTGTTCATTTTAGCATTTGTCTGAGCATCAAAAACCGCATTTTTATTAACTTCTATTCCATATAATTTTTCTTTTTTTAAAGAAATTCCTAAAGTTCCAACTCCACAATAAAGATCAACTACATTTTTATATTCTTTCTTACTAATAATTTTAAACACTTCTCTAAGTACTTCTGTATTAACCTGAAAAAAAGAATTAATATTAACCTTATAAAATAAATTATCTATTCTCTCAATAAAATAATCTTCTCCATAAATAATTTTACCATTTAAAACTATTCCTACAATTTTATTGTTTTTACAAAGTTCATTAATATTTATTTTTGCCTCACCTAAAGTTTCAATCCCAATAAGTATTTCATTATTATAATTACATCTTATAACAATACTTCCATTTTTTACATCGAATAAATCCTTACACTTAATAATATCATTAATCGCACTTTTAGCAATTAAACAATAATTAACACTTACAAAATCATGAGTTTCATCATTATAATAACCCCACTCATAATTATTTATTTTAAGAGTAATTTTATTTCTATAACCATAACTTTTATTTCCAATTACCACCTTAGGATTATAATTAACATTCCCATATCTACATAAAATATCTTTAAAATTTTCTAATTTTATCCTAACTTCTTCATCGTAATCAGCATGCCAAAAACTGCATCCTCCACACTTTTCAAAAAATGGACACAGTACATCTATTCTTTCATCAGCTTTTTTTATTACTCTAATCGTTTCCGCTTCAATATATTTTTTATTTTCTTTTATTACATTTGCTAAAACATCTTCGCCTTTTAAAGCACCCTTAACAAAAACTACCTTACCATTAAGATGGCCGATTCCTCTTGCTAAATGGTCATATTTCTCAATTATTACTCTTATACTCATATAATTTTTTCACTTCTTTTAAAGTTAAAGTTCTGTAATATCCACTTTTTAAATTATCAGCATTCAAAAAAGCATACTCTACCCTTGTTAATTTATCAACAAGATATCCAAGTTCTTTAAATAATTTTTTAACAATATGATTTCTGCCTTCAATTAAAGTTACCTCTACTAAAGAATAATCTTCTTCCGTATCATTTTTCTTAAGTTTAACTTTTACCGGTTTACAAATTCTACCTTCAACCATAACACCATCTTGTAGTTTTTTTAAATCTGCAATTGCCATAGCTTTATTAAGTTTAGCCACATACTTTTTCGGAACTTTATTTTTAGGATGCATCAGCATATTAGCAAAATCGCCATCATTAGTAAGAATAATTAACCCTGTTGTATCATAATCTAACCTTCCTACTGGATAAATTCTTTTATCTGTATCGATTAAATCAACCACTGTTTTTCTGCCAAACTCATCACTAGCAGAAGAAATTACTCCTCTTGGTTTATTAAGTAAAAAATAAACATAATCTTCTCTTTTTAAATGAACGCCATTTATTACGATATCATCATCACCATTTACTTTTGTACCTAATAAAGTTACTTTTTCACCATTAACAAAAACTTTTCCTGAAGTTATTAATTCTTCCGCTTTTCTTCTTGAAGCATATCCCGATGAAGCAATTACTTTTTGTAGTCTTTCCATCTCCATCACCTTTAGTTATTTTATCATACTTAGAAAAATAAATATACTAAAATAAATGACGCAATTATTCCAAAAAGATCAGCAAATAAACCTACCGGAAGTGCATATCTACTTTTTATAACTCCAATACTTCCAAAATATAAAGCAATTACATAAAAGGTCGTATCACTAGATCCTTGAACAACTGAAGCAAGTAATCCCATTATTGAATCTGGTCCATATTTAGAAAAAATATTTACCATTATTGCTAATGTACTATTTCCCGAAATACTTCTCATTATGCACATCGGTATTATTTCACTAGTTAAAGAAAATTTTGCTAGTGTATTATCTAAAAAAGAAAAAGTATCTGTTAAAATATTACTTTTAATTAAAATATTAACAGCCATTATCATTGCTACTACATTAGTTGTAATTTTAAAAGTGGTAATAAGCCCATCTTTAGCTCCAATTAAAAACTCATCATAAACATCAATTTTCTTTTTTAATCCATAAACAATTATAAATAAAACTAATAAAGGCATTATAATTATACTAACGTTTCCCATGAATTCTCCTAATTATATAATCTAAAGTTAATCCAGCCACGGACGAAGTAAATGTTGCAAGTATGCATAAAGGTAATACCATTGTGGGGTTACTACTTCCTGCACTCATTCTAAGAGCTATAATCGTTGTTGGCACAATCGTTACTCCTGCTGTATTAAGAACTAAAAATGTTATCATCGCTTCACTTGCTGTTTTTTTAGAAGGATTTAATTCTTGTAATTTTTCCATTGCTTTAAGACCAAATGGTGTTGCCGCACTTCCTAATCCCGCCATGTTAACAGCGACATTACTTGCTATATAGCCTATCGCTTCATGATCCTTTGGTACACTTGGAAACAATTTAGATAAAAGAGGGCTCATTATTTTAGCAATTTTTTTAATTAATCCTGCTTTTTCTGCTATCTGCATTAATCCCATCCATATAACTAAAAGGGGCATTAAATCTAATATTAAATCAAAAGCTTTTTTCCCGCACTCTAAAAGTTCTGTATTAATCGTACTTATATTACCTGTAATAAATCCATATATAATTCCAACAACAATAAATAATCCCCAAATAATATTTACCATAATGATTTAATCCACAATATTAATCTTTTAAAGAAAGATAATTTATTATGTGGCTTTTCCTCTTTATTTTTTTCTTCCTGAACCAAAATATCAGTTTTAAAATAAACTTGTCCATTTAAAGAAACCTCAACATTCCCCACCACTTTACTTGCATTATCATCTAAATAATTAATAACTGTTTTTACATTTTTATATTCATCTTTAGTTAAAGACATCTTAAATCCTTCATTAACATAAGTATTATCTATTTTGGTTTTAATCAATCCTTTTTTAACTATTTCATAATTTTTAAGCATACCAAAATATTTCTCATATAAATCCTTATGATCACCAAAATCATTTCCATCATTAAAAGTTACCACTGTTAAATTAATATTATTTTTAGATGCATTTGTAACTAAAGTTCGTCTAGCTTTTTCCGTAAAGCCTGTTTTACCACCTATGCAGTATTCATATTCATTTAGTAATCTATTTTTGTTATGCCATACATATGTCTTTTTATCAGTTTTAACAGTTATATTTTTTGTACCAACTATTTTTCTATAAGTATCATTTTTAATTGCATAACTAGAAAGTAAAGCCATATCAAAAACTGTTGATATGTTTCCATCATTACCTTCTTCTAAACCACTACTATTAATAAAATTAGTATTCTTCATACCTATAGATTTTGCTAGTTCATTCATCATCTTAGCAAAACCTTTCATCGATCCCCCTACTTTATAAGCAAGCTCTATTGCGGCATCATTACCACTTCTAAGCATTAATCCATATAATAATTCAATAAGTTTAATGTTTTCTCCAACTTCCACATAAATTCCACTACCATAACTTTTTAAAACATTATCATCAATTACAACATTCTTTTCTAAATCACTAGTATTATTAATAACTACCATACTAGTCATTATCTTTGTAATAGATGCAATTAAACTTTTTTTTAATATATTATTTCCCTCTAAAACTCTATTATTATCCGAGTCCATAATAATATAAGAACTAGCACTTATAGCCTTAACATTCCAAGGAAAAACCATCAATAATAACAATATAAATATTTTCTTCATACTAAAATATATGTAAAAAATATTATTTTAATAAAAAAAGAATATTTTTACATACTCTTTTGTTTAATTTTAATTAATTACATAAGGATCAGAAGATGTTCCTGTTCCTTTAGATATTGTGGTTATACTTTTTAAGGATATTGCGGGTCTTAGAGCCCCATTAGTGTCATCTCCAATAACAAAAACATACTCGTCATCATTTTTATATCCCCAAGTTCTAACAATATCACCAGCACCATAGGTTCCTGGCGTAAGAGACCACCAGAACGTATTTGTAGCATTTTCATATAAATAAAATGTCGTATTAGCTGAATATCGTTCTCCTCCCGCAAATACAATTTCATCGATTGTTAATAATCCTATTTTTTTATCTAATGCTCCATTTCCATTTACCATATCATTTACCGTAAGTTTTGATAGTTTACCACCTAAATTATCATTTGGACATGTTAATATAGGTCCTGTTCCACCAGCTTCATTGTTGCCTGTTATTAACCTTGGTGTAGCACTATAAAAATTTGCATTGGTTCCAATTCCATAATTAGTGCCAATAGAATTGATACCCCAGGTTTTAAATGAAGTATTTTTATAAACACTTTTATCATTACACCAAATGGTATCTGCTAGTTTACTTTCATATGCCGAAATATATGTATTATACCATTTCTCTAAATTTTGAAGAATGGTACTTTTATTACTATTTTTATGTGTTTCGGCATATGTACTCGATCCTGGTGTCCCATACATAAAACCAACATATGCATTATCATTAATTGTACTATTAAACTTTGTTGTATAAGTTGTTCCACTATATCTTGCAAAAGCCGCTGTTGTATCATTGTTTGATGCAGCACATGGACTCGCTACTTTATTTATATTATCATTGTGTAGTACTAATTTTATGGAGCCATCTCCTGTTATTCTTACAATCCTCCAGCATTTGTTTGCAAACTCTACATAATTATTATCTATCGCTCCCCTAAAATAATAACTTGTTCCATAATCATCAGAAGTTGCAGCCAATACTTTCTCTCCTGATTCTGAAACATTTAATCCCGGTGTTGTTCCCGGTGCGGTTGCACTAGAATAATTCTTTCTTATGGCGGCTAGTAATGTTCCATCACTTGATGTATACCAATTAGTTGGTGCTTGTACTTCTCCTTCACTTTTTTTAGTGAAATATACATTACATACTGTCTCTCCTGCCCCAATACTTGATATGCTCATAAGCCATCTTTTTCCATTCCAATTTATTGTTCCCATAATATCATTATTTGCATCATTATTAGCAAATGAATTACATTTTACAACCGCATTATAATTATCTGTCTCTGGAAATATACTTGATATCTTCCCATCTATATATGCATACATTGTAAAATCTCCCTTTGTTACTGATGTATTTGGATTTGGTGATACACTTACTGTTATCTTTCCTGCATAACTTGTATTTTTTCCTTCCTCCCATGTTGTTGCTTCATCTAACCATAATCTTAACTCAAACTCTTCACTTTCATACTCACCCATACTTATTTCCATTAAATTATTACTTTGTTCTGCTTCTGCTAGTGTCTTTGTTTCTCTTGTAAATATATTCTCATTATTTAAAATTCCTATTTTTGCTTCATTTAGATTCTTATTATTAAACCACACCTTTACATGCTTTAAATCTATTAAATTATTTAATGTTAATGTTTCTAAATTTATTTTTGCATATATTTTTGTATTACATTTATTTGTTACTTTAAATTTATATATTGGTGTTTTCATTCCTTCTTCATCACTTACTGGATACACATTATCTAATGATACTGCATTTGTTTCATCTGAATAATCTACTCCCAAACACCTAAGCATTGACATACTATTTATTGAATCTTGGTTTTTCCTTACTTTTATATAGGCGTAAGACATTCCTGCTAATGTTATCACCAAACCTATTATCGCTAAGCCAACTAAAATTTTTCTACTTTTTCTCATACTTAATTCACCCGATATTTTCTATATAATTATACTAATAACCCCCCCCATGTCAAGTTAATATTGTGTATGTAAAAAGTCTATGGTATTAACCAGAAATTGTGCTAATTTTAAGTTAAGAAAAATCAAAAAATCCAAAGAAAAAAGTGATATTCCTATCACCTTGAATATTAATTTATTACATAAGGAGCACTTGAAGTGCCTGTTCCACCAGAGATTGTAATATTAGATACTAACGAAACTGAAGGTCTAAGAGCATGGGTATTTGTATCCCAATTACTATCTATATAAGATTGATCATTAATAAGAAGAATATATGCCTTATAATCATGACTATAAAAATAACCAGGCGAAAGCGTCCACCACTTAGTATTCCCTGTGTTTTCATATAAATAATATGTATTATTAGTGATAGCTCTAGCAGCACCAGCAAATACTACTTCATCCATTGTAAGTAATCCGATTTTGTAACCATTAAGTTTACCGTTTCCATTAATAGTATCACTTGCCGTAAATTTCGATAATTTACCACCATCATTATCATTCGGACATGTTAATATAGGTCCTGTTCCACCCGCACCTTCATTCGCCGATACAACCCTTTGTACAGCCGCATAATAATTTATATTTTTTCCAATACCATATGCTGCCCCAATCGTACCAAGATTCCAAGGATTAAAATTTGCATCTTTTACTGTACTTTTATCATTACACCATATCGTGTCTGCCAGTTTATTCTTATTAGTATCAGAAAATGTTTTGTCATACCATGTTTTTAAATTCATTAAAATAGTACTTTCATTACCATTATTTTGTGCCTTTGCATAAGTACTAGCACCTGCTTCTCCATACATAAAACCAACATATGTATTATCATCTCGATTATCATTAAAAGTTGTAGTATACGTTGTTCCACTATATCTTGCAAATGCCGCCGTTGTACTATTATTTGATGATGCACATGGATTATTAGCATTATTCACATTATCATTATGTAGCACTAGCTTAATCGAGCCATCGCCTGTTATACGCACTATCCTCCAGCATTTATTTGCAAACTGGACATAATTATTTGTTACTGCTCCTCTAAAATAAAATGATGTTCCATAATCATCAGGCGCACTTGCAAGTACTTTCTCACCTGATGTTGATACAGTAGCACCCGGTGTTGTTCCAGTTGCTGTTGCACTTACATAATTTTTTCTTATCGCTGCTATTAATGTTCCATTTTCACGTTGATACCATCCATTTGGTGCATTTATTTCTGAATTTGCCTTTTTGCTAAAAAATACACTACATTCGACACTTCCCATATTTAAACTTGCTAAATTTAATAACCAGGCTGAACCTGACCAATATACATTTGCAACCACATTACTTGCATCACCACTATTAGAATTACACGTAGCATATGCATTATAATTATCTGTTTTTGGAAATTCTATGACCTCTTTACCATCTACATACGCAATTAATTTATAATCGCCATCTTTTATAAAACTATTTTTTATTTGCCCTACTAAAGAAAGATTATTATGAATATATCCAACATTTAAATTTACTTGTACATAGTAATTATTTGCCGATGAATTGATTGTTCTAAGTGTTACTGAATTAGATTTATTTGCTTCTATTATTCCATATACTTGTTTTCCTTTTTCATACAATATATTTATTTCTGATGGTGTTTCTATAAATTTTGTACAATTCTTATCAGTACATACTTTATATGTTATTTCATATTTGGTATCAATAGTATTTAAAGATGTTAATGCTACATCAAACTCTTCCGTTTTTCCCGCCTTAAGTAATATTATTCGGTCTCCTATAATTGTATTAGTTGTTGCTTTTGTTCCTACTGATGAAGAATAATTCTTTTCATTTATTACCATTTTATATTTTAAATCACCAATTGTTATATCAGCGCCTTTATTATTTTTTGATGTAGTATATCTAGCAAAAGTCACATTTAAGGCTAGACAAAAAAGCATTAATATAGATATAAGGCTTAAATATTTGAACCTCTTATTTTTCTTAACCATATTCCAAATGTCATTTATTTTATTTTTAAATTTATACATAGAAAATCACCCGATATTTTCTATATAATTATATAAATAACCCCCCCCATGTCAAGTTAATATTGTGTATGTAAAAAATCTATGGTATTAACCGGAAATTGTGCTAATTTTAAGTTAAGAAAAATCAAATTTAATTTTAATATACCATTAAAAAGAGTGAACTTTTTTACATTCATAAATCACTATAAACGTTTCAATTGTTCACATCTTTTTTTATTTTCTTCTTTAATTTCTTCTTTTATCTCTAATAATCTATCTCTATATTGTTCAGCAACACTTCTATATCTTTTTAAATTTTCTAAAACATATTCTGGGGAAACCTCTTCATATCCACGACATGATAATGTACCTATGTCGTAATTAGCGTCATCTATAAACGTCGATATTATCATCTCACCTGTAACTAAATCTCTTAAAATTCCTGGCGAAACAATTTTACATAAAATAGGAATCGCTCTATCGCCAACTCTAAGATAACTATTATCATCTACTGGAAGATCTACATATTTCAAATCATATCTCCATGCCCCGTAATGATGATTTAAATAAGCTCTGCAATATCTCATTTTTTCTTTCGCACATCCTTTTCTTTTTTATTAAAATAAACTGTAATGTCACTATTTCTTTTAACCGGCACACCAATAATCAAATACGCTATCATTAAATCCCTAATAAAATTATGTACATCTTTCTTTTCCTTTGTTGGAAAATGTCCCGTAAATAACATAATGGAACCTATAGTCAAAAAAAGACAACACGGAATCAAAGATTCAAAAAATATTGAAAGCGCCGTAAAAAGAACGGTTTTAATAAACCAGTGAAATTTTATCTTTTTATCTAATATTAATAAATCTTTTTCTTCTTGTGGGGTCGGTTCAAAATCATACTTTACAATATTATATCTTTCTATAATAGCATCTAATTCAGGATCTTCCTTAAATCTTTTTCTAGGCTTTTCTCCATAAGTTATTTGTTTAAGAATAAAATCATCACTATAACCTTTAGCAGCATATTCAAAATTAGTTAACATTGCATCCCTTGATTTATCTTCGTACATGTCATATGCAAATCTATACATAAATGTTAGCCTTTCATCTTCCGTATAAAAATGTCCCATGCTTTCACTTAATATTCCCGTACAGTAAACGTATTCTTTTAAATCAACATCTTTTTCTACCTCATCGTAACAACCACATCTAATAAGTGGCAATAACTCATCACTTTTGATTAAACCATTCTTAAATGCATCTTTAAAAATTTCAAAAGTTTCTGTTTCATGAAATTTCATATTAACCTACTACTTCCTTTAAAATACTACCAAACATCTTTTTATTTATTTTAAATAATAATTTTTTATCATTAATTTGATGTAAAGACATCTCTTCTTCATTGTTATATAAAATCTCAAATTTATCATCAAGTTTACCATATTCAACAATCTTACTTATCATTATATAGTTTTTATCTAAAAATCTAATGCTTTTCATAACAAAATATCTTTCACCTTTGTATTTTATAACAATATTTTCTTCCATTAATTTCGCCGCCTTAAATTTTTTAAATTATTGTAACATACTAATTATAAAAAGCAATAAAAAAAGAATGAATTTCTCACTCTCCTAGTTTATTTTTTTCTAAATTATTAAAAATCTATATCATCCTCATCAATGGTTAATAACTTCGTACTATCTTTAATATTTTTTGTGTTATTAGCATGTTTAATTATAGTCTTTTCATAAACGTTACGAACAAAACGAGCATTACCAAAATTTTTATTTTGACGCTCAGCATCTATTAAACCATCTAATTTTTCTATTGCCTTTTTCGTCACTTTAAAACCAGCTTTTTTACACATTCCTTTAAAAATCTCTTTTAATTCTTCATTTGTATAATCATCAAATATAAATGTATAGCCAATTCTAGAAGCAATACCTGAGTTAGCATTTATAAAGTCTTCCATTTCTTTAGTATATCCAGCAAAAATAACTACTAAATCATCTCTATAATCTTCCATTGCTTTAATAAGAGTTGCAATGGCTTCTTTATTATAAGAATTAGTTTTATCGGTAGCTAGTGCATACGCCTCATCAATAAATAAAATTCCGCCCAAAGCACTATTTACTACATCCATTGTTTTAGGTGCGGTTTGTCCTACATATTCAGCCACTAAATCCTTAGAGCTTACCTCAACTAATTTATTATTTCTAATATATTTTAAATTATATAAGATGTTGCTAAGCATTCTCGCGACTGTAGTCTTTCCTGTCCCTGGATTGCCTAAAAATAACATGTGTAAATTTATATTGCTTAATTTTAACTTACCTTCCGTTTTCTCTTTCAAACTTATTAAAGAAGTTAAATCATATAAAGATTTTTTAACTTTTTCTAAACCAACTAGTTCATTTAATTCCTTAAATACTTCATCAGTTGATTTTGTTTTTTCTAAAGCCGGAATTTCATTATTAAATGATATCATTTTACATAGATTATTTAAATATGTTGGATAATCTAGTCCACTATTTAAATAAGTTTTTTTAATATAATCAAGTAATGAATCCTTATCTTTATCATCTACATTAACTTTGCTAACTACATCTAAAAGTATTTGCTCACTAGTTGGTAAAATTCCTAAAATCTTAAAATTAAATATTTCATCTTGCAAACTAATATCATTATTAAATAATTCGGTCACATCTTCTTTTAAAGAACCTATAATAATAATTTTTCTTTTATTGTAATTACTATTTAAAATATAAAGAAGTTTCTTTTTATATTCATTATCCCTAATACGTAAACCTTTAATATCACTAAAAACGATTATTCCTTTTTTAGCAAATATTTCATTTAAGTCATTAATATTATCAAGTTTATATAGTGATACTTCTTCTACATCATTAATATCCACATAATTTTTAGCATACAAAGTAAATAAATTAACAATTTTCTTAACTGTATCTTTATTATCTGTATCAATTTCTAAATTAAAATTAACATATAGTTTATTTTCATCATAATTAATAATATAATTAAAAATCTTCTTTAATAATGTTTTTGATTCTTCACTTATTAGCAAATTATCAATTACTTCATTATAATTAGGTTTATCTTTTTCTTCTTCATTTACATTTGTTTCAGCTGTTTTTATATCACTTTCGGCTTTACCAAAAAAATCATTATATATTTTTTCGAAATCTACGCTCTTATTCATATATTTTCCTATAAAATTCTTAAATTTTATTTATTAATTTCTAATAATTTATCCTTTAATTCTTTTTCAATATTTTCAAGTTCTTTTTCTGCTTCAGCACGTTTTACTCTACCATCTTCATGAATTTTAATAACGGAATCTAAAGTTTCAATAATATCTTGATTAGTTTTCTTTAATGTTTCAACATCAATAATTGCTCTTTCACTTTCTTTAGCAATTTCAATTGATCCTTGTTTTAAAGTTTCACTATTTTTCTTTAACATCTCATTAGTTAAATTTGATACTGCTTGTTGTTCTTTTAATGCTTGTTTAGAATTGTTAATACCTAAGGCTAAAACAATTTGATTTTTCCATAAAGGTATTGTATTTGTTATTGAACTTTGAATTTTTTCTACTAATTCAGCATCATTATTTTGTAATAATCTAATTTGAGGAGCCATTTGAATTGATATAATTCTTGTTGTTTTTAGATCATATAATTTCTTTTCAAAACGATTAATTTGGGTCTCCATATCATTAACTTTTTGAATATCTATTTGGTCTTTTGACTTTTCTGCTTGTTTTCTTAATTCTGGTAACACTTTAGTTTTTAATTCTTCAATTTTTCTTTCACCAGCAATAATATATAAAGAAATTTCTTTAAAATAATCTAAATTTTTATCATACATTGTATCAAATAAATTAATATCTTTAAGAAGGATTAACTTATTATTTTCTAATCCTTTTTCAATTGTATCAATGTTATTAGATAATTTGTTATATTTAGCTACAATATGATCAAATTCTTTTTTTAGACTATGAAATAATTTAGCAATTCCTTTAGGTTCTTTTGTGCTTATTGCTGAATCAAATGATTTTATTTCCGCTACTAAACTAGCAAGTAATTCTCCTACATCACCAGTCTTATTTGTTTTTACTCCCTCTAAAACTGAATCTGAAAATTCACTAATTTTATTTTGAGCTGCGACGCCATATTGTAATACTTGTGTAGAGTCAAACACATCAATCTTAGCGTTAAATTCATCTACTGCCTTTTTCTCTTCTTTAGATAATTCCTCATAATTTAAAGATTTTTCAATTTTTTCATCTGTTACTTTTTTTGCATCAACAGTTATCTCCTCTACTTGTTTTTGAGATAACTTATTTTGTACTTTTAATTCTTCCATTTTTTCCTCCTACTTTTTTAAATAATCAATTAATTTATTATAATAATCCATTTTTAAACTTGTTACTGTACTTGTAATATTTTGTGGTATTCCAATTCCTATTGATGATACATCATAAGTTCCTCCCGAAATACCGGTTCTAAATCCATATTTTTCCCAAGCAATTTGCTGAATTTCTTCATCTTCAAATGCTTCAAATAATTTCTTACCATTTTCCGTAAAAATTGTTAAACAGTGAGAATTCCATATTGTTGGTTTTGGATAAAGTACCACAATATTATCTTTAACTTGTTTAAAACCATTTGGATTACTATTAGCAAAATCAATTATACTTTTTTCATAATCAACTATCATTGGTTCTCCGCCCATTCCCGTTTTTAAATATCTTTCAAAAAGGTCAGCCGGCGTATTGTTCATATAACCTGATTTTTTATAAAATTGTTTTAATTTTGCTAAATTGTCATCTAAAGTATCATCTTCAATTTGACCACCACTAAGTATTGATAAAAGTAGTCCATAATAAGTTGCTCCTGGTGATGATGAAACAGGATCTGTAGAGGCAATATTAATGTTTCCATATAATTCTTTTAAACCTATATCGCTCCACTTTTTATTATTTAAAATATAATCAATTAGTTTATTCATATCCGTAATATAATAAACTCCATCAGTTTCCGTTACAATCTTTTCATTAATTAAAGCATTAACAACATCTTTCCAACTATAAATAACTATTGGGGTATTAAGTGTTAAACCACCCGTTAAAACTGTATATCTAGCAGCTTCATTATTTTCTTTATTAGGTGCTAATTTATAATAATCATAAAATCTTTGATCAGAAGTAAATAAGGCATCATATTTACTTACTTCTTCTGTATTAATAGAAATATCTTCTCCACTTTGAATTCTATTAATTATCGAACTATTTCCTAAATTTATTGACTCCCTTATTAAAGGTTTTGAAATAGTTTTACCATTACTCCATGTATCAAAAACAACATCAATTTTATATTTTTTTCTTAAAATGTTTTTAACATCTTCATCAGCTAGAAAATCTTCTTTTCCACCACCAGTTGCTACATAAATAGTTGTTAAATTAGATAAACCGTTTTCGCCACCGCTAAATAATTTAATTCCTATTATCAAAACAATAAGAAAGACAAAAATTAAAATTCCAATCCATTTTTTCTTATCCATTATTCATCATCACCATTTTCTATTTTTAAATCATTATTATTAAAGCCGTCAGATTTAAGCATTGTACTAAATACCTTCATTTCTGCATCCATATCTATTATATCAGATTGATACAAACTGTTTAAAATATTTTGAAAAGCATCATCTACCGCTTCTAGCATCTCTAAAGTGCTTTTTAAAATTTTCTTACTTTCTTTAGAAGATAAATTTTGATTTTCTATATCATCATATCTATCAACTATTTTAATTGTTATTGGTAAGTAATAATCAAAAAAGTTATCAATATTTTTTATTTTATTAGGTTTCTTTTCGATCGCGTTTATTATTTTTGTCGTGCTTGCATTAATATTTACTAAATGTTTCTGAATTTCTTCATCATCTATTTTGTTTTTCATATCTAAAATGTGCTTATTTTCACTTCTAGCATTCTTTAATATCTTATCTAAATTTACATTAATACTTTTAAATTCTTTTTGTTTATTTTGACTAAAAACTAACTCACCCGCGGCAAAGGCTGCCGTCCCAATAATTAAAGAAGGCAAGACCGGCACTGATAAGGCTAAGTAAGGAATTGCAAAAAAGGCACTACCTAATACCGCTGAAACCGTATCTTTATGTTTCATTAATTGTAACTCCTAACTTCTTTAAAAGCATTTAATAAATTTGTCTTTCCATCAAATACTTTTGCATTTGTAAATTTGGAAATTTGATTAAGTTGGGTTTCTCTTGCTGATCCAAAAGTAATACTATAAACTGGAATCGATTTATTTATTTCTAAATATGCTTTCTTTAAATTATTAAATGTTCCAATATTTACTGCACCATCTGTCATGGCAATTATTGTTTTGGTGTAATCATCACTTTCTTTATCTAATATTTCTAATCCTTTAATTATCGCATCATATAATGCCGTACTACCACCAACTTGTTCTTGTTTTATTTTTTCTCTTAATAAATCAGTATCTTGTCCATCTGCACTCCACACATCAATAACTTTACTACTAAAAGGAATAACTGTTACTTTATCATATTTAGAAAATTGTAATTTATCTTCTGACGCTTTCTCATAATCCAAAATATAATCCATCGCTTCAACTAATTCATCTATTCCGCTTCCATACATACTTCCTGAATAATCTAAACAAAATACTACATGAGTTGGTTTTCTTAAAGACTCAATATATAAATTGATAGCCTTAGTCATTACTTCTTTTGATGGAAACTTAGTAACATTTAAATACTTACTTGTATCAATGCCCCATTCTGGATTAAAAATTTTTTTATCAGCATTACTATTAACGCCACCATACCAAGTTCTTCTACCTAACTTTTGTAGCATTTCTTGTCCTTCATCACTAAGTAAATAATTTTGAATCGTCAAAAATTTATCTTTTTTAGTTTCATCATTACTAATAAAACCAAGTGTTGAATCATTAATTGCTACTCCATCAGTTGGATAAATAAAATATAATTCTTCTTTATTCTTTTCTTTAAGTAAATTATTAATATTTATTAAAGATGCTTCATCAGCAATAACTGCTTCATATTCATCATTACTAATAAACATTTCTTTTAAATAATTTTCATCTCCACTAACTCTTTCAACTCCTGAAAATAAATTGGTTAAATTTTTTATTAACTTTTCATTTTCTAAATGTTTAACTGAAAGAATTTCTGGATTTCCCGCTAAAGCATTAACAAATCCTAAATATGCAGTTGCTCCCGTATTGGTTTTGGTAACTGATGACATTACATATTTTAATTTCTTTTGTGTTATTAAGTTTAAAATATCATTTAAACTAACATCATCATTCATTAAGTTTAATTCTTTAGCCTTACTTTTTTTAACTCCAAAAACTACAGGGCTAATACTAATACTTTTATTTTCACTAGTTAAATAAGTATTATTTAACATATAAAGCCACATAGAATTAGAAATCCAAACGGCATCATACGCTTTTGAATTATTATTTAGTTCTTCCACAATTTCTAAATCACCCATGTATTTAAAACTAACAGATATTTTTTTACTTTTAGCATACTTTATAATATCTTCTTCTAAGTCAGCATTTTCATAAGATGATAAAATATATAAATCTTTACTATAATCACTATTACCAATACTCTTAACTATGCCTTTTAAAATACCATTTAAAACTACACACAAAAGAATAATTCCTACAAACACTTTAAAGACAGCATTATTATTCGTTTTTTTCATATAAATTCCTCGCTATTTTCCTAATTAAAGTATATCATTTTTACTACTAAAAAACAATTTAATCATTAATAAACCAATGATAGTAAGATGTAAAATTATAATCATTTGGAACTAAAAATAACAATACAATTTTTACTAAAGTTAAAATTAATAATATAATAAAAGCTATTTTATAAATCTTATTTTTACCGAATTCTAAATCACTATTACAAATAGATATAAATGTAGAAATTACCATAATATAATATACGTCCATTCTATATCTTTCTAGTGGAAAAGGTGAAAACAAAGAATCAACTACAATTATTAAAATTGGAAGACCTAATAAGCATAAATATAATGGCCATATCTTTTTTTCTTTAATTCTTTTTACGAAGTTTCCATCAAAAATCATAATATAAGGAAATAATAAAATTGGAAAATTTAATAATATTCCCCCATAATTTACATAAGGAAAATGATTTAAAGGCGGACTAATTTCTAAAAAGTATATTCCCACATTTTTAAATAGTCTTCCTAAATCAATATTACTAAATATACTTCCATAATTATGTTGATCGGCAATCGTTAATTGATATGTTTGTCCAAATTCAAAAGGATTATCAAATCTCACATAGTTATACATCATTAAAAGTGCTGCTATTACAAAATATGGTAAAGCCGCCACTACTAATTTTCCAAATAATTCTTTATTAAGCTTATGCTTTTTTAAATATGTAATTAATAATGGAATAACTAATATATTTATAAGTCCTATAGGCGGCCTGCAAGCAAAAGTAAGTGCTCCAAATAAACTACCTAAAAATGCAAATA
Organism: uncultured Bacilli bacterium; assembly: GCA_934098485.1. Lineage (GTDB taxonomy): Bacteria > Bacillota_I > Bacilli_A > RF39 > UBA660 > CAG-533. The sequence continues at coordinate 17,391 of CAKOOH010000008.1, forward strand.
AGATGCTTTTATTTAGACTTACATCATCATAAACTGCTTTCACAAAGAAATATACACTCCAAATAGCAAGACATAATCCGGCCGTTATAGCAGTGCAATATAAAGCCGGTGCTCCTACCGCATACCATACACATAATAAGGAAAAAATAGATGCACAAAGCAAATAAAAATAAAATTTAAAATCTTTATAAAATAGTTTACATATTAAATAAAATAAAGCAAACACACCTATAATAAACGTTCCTACATATATCTGCGTAGCATGGTATGTTGTTAAAGAATGCCCCGTTATTAATTTATACGGTATAAATGTTAAAAACACCGGTGCTACTCCAAAATACATATAATATTTCCCTTTATAAAAAGCATGATCAAAATGATAATGTACACCTAGATTTCTTCTTGCATCAGGATCATAAGGATTTTCCATATCTAATAGACCTTGATCTACATCATAATCTAAATATAAATGCCCATCAAGTATCGCATCTGCCATTTTTTCATATTGATTTCGGTGATCCGGTATTTCCCCATTCCATACGGGACTAAGTCCCATTGGTAGCACACTTATTAAAATCACCGCTATCATTACTATAAATAAAATAATCTTATTTTTTTTACTTAAATTATTCATATAACCCCTAACTATTTTTTTGATCTATCATTTTCATTTCATTCATTAATAATTCATACTGTTGTCTATCCTTTTTTACGATTACCTGAAGTATTATTCCGCACATTAATGATAATATCGCCGTTAAAATAATAAATGCCCCTACTATTAATGATGGAAGTTTATCTACTAAACCAGTTTTAAAATATCCTGCAAAAGGAGGAATTAAAAAAATTAATGATATTAAAACTAATAATAAACTTATCAAACTAAAAAATCCCATCGGTTTATATTCTTTAAATAAAGTTGCAATTGTTTTAAGAACCTTTATACCATCACTATAAGTATTAAGTTTTGATACTGATCCTTGTGGTCTATCTCTATATGTAACAGGAATTTCTTTAATTTTATAATTCTTATCCACTGCATGAATTGTCATTTCCGTTTCAATTTCAAAGTTTTTAGAAAGCACTGGAAAACATTTTACAAATTCATATGAAAATGCTCTATATCCCGTCATTATATCTTTTATATTATTATGAAAAAGTTTATTAATAAGTAATCTTACGATTCTATTGCCAAAATTATGAAATGGTCTTTTATTTTCCGTAAAATATGTTGATGAAAGTCTATCACCTATAACCATATCAGCCTTTTGTGAAAGCACTAAATCGCACATTTCTCTCGCATTTTCGGCCGGATATGTATCATCACCATCAATCATTAAATAACAATCAGCATTTATTTCTCTAAACATTGTTCTAATGACATTCCCTTTGCCTTGTCTATATTCATATCTAACAATTGCGCCCGCTTCTTTTGCGAGTTTATCAGTTCCATCAGTTGAATTATTATCATACACATAAATGTCTGCTTCTGGTAATACTTTTTTATAATCATTTACTACTTTTGATATAGTTTTTGCTTCATTATAGCAAGGTATTAAAACCGCAATCTTTTTCTTATTAACTTCTTTCATACTCTCACCTATAAACATTGTATCAAATTTAATATAAAAAATCTTTAAAATAAGAAAAAAATAGGAATTATATTCCTACTTCCAATCCAATTTAATTTCGTTTAATTGTTTTTCTATTTCATTAACTAAATCATTAGAATTATTTCGGTCATTTTTTCCGCCATGATCTATAAAATTATTCCATTCATCTAAAACATCATCAATATTTTCTTTATTAACTCTATCTTTTAAAATTGCATACGCCGTTTTTCTATAATTCATTATGCTCACAACACCCAAAGCTTTATAATATGATTTTTCTGGTATTTTAGATATTTCATAAAAATAAAGTGCCAAATCATCATCAACCTTACGTGGATTTTTAATAATTATTTTATTTGTTCTATAAATTGTTGTAGCACCCTCTAGTTTTACAACTTCTGCATCTTCTGGAATATCTACATCATAAATAGTATCACCACGATGAAGCCACCTTAATATACACTCTTCAGTGCAATAATTAAAGCCACCAAAATTTTTACCAGTTTCTGCTTTTGGATTCCAGTGTGCACTTACGTTAACTTCACCAATTTTATACTTAAAATCACTTTTAGCACCAGATGTAGTACCATACATTACTTTTACAAATTTACTCATTTATAACCTACCTAACTAAGTTTTATATTTTTAAAATCAATATTCATATATTTTTCCTTTCTACTATCATAATTATAAAAAGAAAATACTAGTTATGCACTCTCATTTTCTAAAATTTTATATTAAATAATGTTTTTAAAAACTTATCAAATAAATCCATATTATAAAATAATATTAACATGGCACTTGCTAAAAATGGTCCAAAAGGAAGTACTCCATTTTTATTCTTTATTACTGTATATATAGCATATGGAAAGGCTAAAAAAGATCCAAACATTATATAAAATAATCCTAAATATGGCCCTAAAACCATTCCTGCCACAAAAGATAATTTAATATCTCCGCCTCCTAAAGATTCCTTTTTAAAAAGAAAATTACCTATTATAAGAAGCAAATACATAATTCCAAAAATAAATAATCCATAAAGTAAACTTAATAATGATACTTTTATTCCTTCATAAATCCATTTAATAATAAATATTAATATTACACTTATTATCGTTGGACTATCTAATATAATCATATATTTAGTATCACTTACAAAAATAATAACAACTAAACTTACTAAGATAATTCCTAGCAAAAATTCTTCACTAAAGCCATATAAATAATATGTAATAGCAAATAATATACCCGTTAAAAGTTCTATTAATGGGTATATTATATCTATCTTCTTTTTACAATTTTTACATTTTCCCCCTAAAAACAAATAAGATAAAACTGGTATATTTTCATACCATGCTAATTTATGATTGCATTTTGGGCAGTGACTTCCTGGAAACACAATTGATTCATTATTAGGAAGTCTAAGCCCTACTACATTATAAAATGAACCCAAAATAAGCCCTATAACAAAAATTAAATAAATCATTAAAACCCCCTTATTGTAATTGTGAATATAAACCAAACATTGGAAGTACAATTGAAATTACAATAACACCTACGATAGCCGCTAAGAAAACAATCATGGCTGGCTCAATAAACGCTTTTAAACTATTAATAATTGTTTGATGCTCAGTTTGATAATATTCCGCAACTTTATCCATCATTGGACCTAATGCCCCCGTAGATTCTCCAGTTACAATCATATAATAAGCTACATCCGGTACTGCCCAGTGTTTATGAAACGCCGTCGAAATTTTATCTCCTCTTGCTACATAATCTATTGTTTCAAACATTATTTCTTTATAAATTTCATTATTAGTTACTTCAGAAAGTAAACTCATACTATCAGTAATAAATACATTATTATTAAGTAAAGATGCAAATGTTTTAGCAAATACATTCATTTCTTTATATATAATAATCTTTCCAAATAGTGGAAGTTTCATAGCAAACTCTTGCATATTTTTTCTTACAACCTTAACATTCTTATAAAGTATTACTAATACTAAAACTACTAAGACAATACTAAGAACAATGGTCATTATATTGGTTTTTAAATATGTACTTAAACTAATTATAAACATTGTAAAGCCATTTAACTGAGCATTTGTTGAAGCATAAATTTGCTGAAACTGTGGTATTACGTAAAGCATTATAAAGACAACTACTGCAACAGAAAATAACATAACTATCGTTGGATAACTCATCGCACTAATCATGGCTTTTCTTGTATTTTCAATTTCTGTGTAATAATTAGCCATATCATCTAAAGTAGATTCAAGTTCACCCGTTGCTTCTGCTGTTTTTACCATACTAATTAATAGAGCAGGAAAAGACTTTCCTTGCTTTGTAAGCGCTGATGAAAAAGATTCCCCTAACGTAAGATTATAAATAATAGAATCAAATAGCCTTTTCTTTCCTGAAGTATCCCCCATTTGTTTACCTAAAATACGCATCGCATCAGTTAAAGGAATACCAGCTTTTAAATAAGTTGATAACTGTGTAAGCCAAAATATTAAATCTTTTGTTTTAAGTTTATAAACATATGATGAACTTGGACCATAAAGCATATTAATCCATTTAGAAGTTTCAATTTTTATTACTTTATAATTTTCATTATGTAAAAAACTATAAACTTCCATTTTACTCATCGCAATAAAAATATTAGTAACTTTTTTCCCCGTATCATCTCTTGCCACATATCTAAACGCTACTGGCTTATCACTACGATTATTATTTTTTTGAATGCTTAAAATTAAAGCTTCCATCTCGGCTTTTTCTTTTTCTCTAGCCTTTTTAACAAAATAAAATTCTTCATATTTTTTCTTTATATATTCTTCAAAAGTTAACTTTCGTGGTTTTTCCTCTTTTTCTTCTTCTTCAGGATTTTCTTCTTCCACACTCATATTAACTTCTTCACCAGGAGCAATTTCTTCCAAATTAATATTTTTTGTTTTATTCTTCTGATAAATTTTGAAAATTGCATCCCCCGTTTTTTTGAAAACATAAACAAAAGGATATATTAAAAATCTAAATGTATAATAACAACCTAAACTTTCATATCTAAGTAAAATAAATATAGGATAAAATACATAATAGCCCCCCATAGCCGCCCAATTTATCAATTTAAAACAAAAATCTACTACGTAAAAGATTCCAAGAAATGGTAGTTCAAGTATATATTTTAATGAAGAAAGTGTTTTATTTTTTTGCTTACTAGTTTTATTATTCTTCTTTCCCATAGCCACTCCTCTATTCTTAAGTATTATATCATAATTATTTAAGATGTTAAACATTTTTACTTACAATCATATAATTAACTAGGTAATGAGGTTGTGATTTTATGAATAATACTTTTAGATTTTTAAGAATTTTAAGTGGATTATCTAAAACTCTAAATATTGCTAAAAATGTTATTCCCATTTATAAAGATACTAAACCAGTTGTTAACAACTTAAAAACTTTTTATAAAACTATAAAATCATCATCTAAAAGTGCTAAATCTTTAACCAATAATGAAATTAAATCTAATCAAGTAAAAACAACTAATGAAACAAAAGAAAATAACGATAAAAAAATTACCACACAAAGTGATAACTCTAAAAACATCAATCCTAAATTTTTTCTTTAAGATAATTATCAATTAAAGACATAAATTCTTCTTTTCTTGCTTCTAATTTTTCTTTCGTACTTGCTTCAAATCTTAATGTAATGCATGGCCCTGTATTTGAACATCTAACTAAAGAAAAACCATCATCATAATCTACTCTTACTCCATCACAAGTATTTATTTTGTAATTCTTTTCTTGAGCATATTCTTTTATATAATTAACTAAATTAAACTTAATATTATCATCCACATTTAATCTAATTTCTGGTGTATTTTCATAAACTTCCATTCCCTTAGTTAAATCTGATGACGCCATATTTTCTTCATCAATAAGTTTAGCCACCCTAAGCCCCGCATATATTCCATCATCAAAACCATAATAATCATCTCTAAAGAAAATATGTCCAGAAAATTCCCCGCCAAGTAAAGCCGGATGATCATGAACGATTCTTTCTATATACGCTGAACCATTTTTAACCATTATCGGATTTCCACCTATTTTTTTTATTTCATGGGCAAGACTTACGGAACATTTAACATCAATAATAATATTTTTATTTTCATTTTTAGGCACTATTTCTCTTGCAAAAATTCCAATTAAATAATCAGTTGCAATCATATTACCTTTATTATCAATAATACCAACGCGGTCAGCATCACCATCAACCGCAATACCTAAATCAGCACCCTTTAAAAGGACCATTTTTTTAAGCAAATTTAAATTTTCTTCCACATTAGGATCAGGATTATGGACCGGAAAAGTTCCATCACTTTCACAGTTTAAATAACTTACGTCAATAAATATTTTTGAAAAAATTTGTTTTATTATAGTACTGGCTGTTCCATTTCCACAGTCAACCACTACTTTTTTATTAATCGTTTTAAACTTATCTGTAAGCATGTTAACATAGCTATCAATCTCTTGTTTTTCTTCTAGATTTCCCGTTCCTGTTATACTTGCTTCTTCTTTTATTAATTTATACAATTTCTTTAATTCATCTTGTTTTAAATGCAAATAATTTTCTCCAAATATTTTTAAACCATTATCACTTGCTTTATTATGTGATGCCGTTATCATTATTCCATAAGGAACTTTATTAATAATTGAAGCATAATTAAAAAGTGGCGTTGTAACAAGTCCAATTGAAACAACATCTATTCCACTACTAAGTAATGCTTTTAATATTTCTTTATAAATTTCTTCACTACTAATTCTATTATCATGACCTAACATACACTTTTTAACTCCTAGGTCATTTAAATAAACAGCAAATGCCTCGGCAACTCTTTTACCAACTTTACCATTTATTTGTGTTGGATATTCTCCTCTTATATCATTTTCTCTTAATATATTATAATCCACATTATCCCTCTATTCTTCTATTAACAATATCTTAGATGCATCCATTCTCGGCGTTAAAGCTATATCCATATATTTTAATAAAGTTGGTGCCACCCCTGTTAAATCCCCTTCTTCTTTTAACTTAACATTTTTATCGGTAATAATAAAAGGTACTTTACTAAGCGTATGTGTTGTAACAATATTATCATTATCATCAATCATAATATCGCAGTTTCCATGATCCGCTAAAATAAACACTTGATATAAATTATCAAAGGCACTATTAACAACCTCACTTAAAAGTTTATCAAGCATTGTTAAAGACTGCGTTGTTGCTTCTAAATTACCCGTATGACCAAGCATATCTGGATTAGCATAATTAACTAAAATAAAATCATAATCTTTCTCTAAAGCACTTATAACTTTTTTACTAACTTCAGCCGCACTCATAAGAGGCGCCATATCATATGTTGCTACTTTAGGACTAGGTACTAAATAATTATCCTGACCCTCAAATTTTTTTGCTAACTCCGAATTAAAGAAATAAGTTACATGCGAATACTTCTCCGTTTCCGCAATCCTTGCTTGTGTAAGCTTTAAATCTGAAAAATATTTACCAATCGGATACATTTCTTCTTTAGGTAGTTCAAAAATTGGCAGTACATTATTAACATCTAATTGTTTAAACATATTATAAACCTTAAAATCTTTTCTTTTATTAACCGGAAAATCATTAAAATCTTCTTTCGCAAAAGCATTTAAAATTTGTCTTGCCCTATCAAAACGATAGTTAAGCCATAAAAGCGCATCACCATCTTTAATATATGCATCTTTCGCAATTATCATTGGCGGTAAAAATTCATCAGTTAATCCTTTTTTATAACAATTCATTATCGCATTTTCATAATCATTTATTTTAAAGCCTTGATAGTTATTTACCATGTTATAATATTTTTCCGTTCTATCCCACTTGTTATCTCTATCCATTGCATAATATCTACCACATATGGTGCCAACATAACCGATTTTATTTTCACTTAAAACATTATCCATTTCTTTAATAAATTTAATTGAAGATTCCCTAAAAGTATCTCTTCCATCCGTAATCGCATGAAAAATAATTCTCTTAACACCTTTTTCTTTTAAAAGTGGAATAAAACTTTTCATATAACTTATATGACTATGTACACCTCCATCTGATAATAATCCCATTAAATGAAGCGTACTATCATTATTAATAACATGATTTACCATATCATTAAAATTATCATAATCCATTACATTTCTATTATTAATATTTTCTGTTATAACACTAATCTTTTGTTTTACTGTGTGTCCTAGTCCAATAACCTGATGACATACTTCGCTATTACCAAACTGTCCTTCTGGAAGTCCTACAAAAGGGCCTGACGCTTCTAGTTTACTATGAGGATATTCTTCCCATAAACTCTTTAAAAAAGGCATGTCTGCAAGTTTAACCGCATTTCCCTTTACTTCATCTCTAAGACCAAAACCATCTAAAATTATCATTAATATCTTTTTCATGTTCACCCTCTACAATTCATAAATATTTTCATAACAAGCATAATACTTTGCTTCTAAATTTTCTCTATTTATTTTTTCATCAGCATCTTTCATAATAAACTCTGCATCAAGATCAAATTTACTAGTATCATAATAAACAATTACATATCCGTCTAATGGCTGATTAGTAACTGGATTTATTTCATTTTTACGGCCATTTTCATCTTTCTCTGTAGTATAGTATATTCCATTATAAATCATATATTCTATCGTAAAAGTCATACAGCACCCATCTTCGGTGGTATCATCACACTTTTTACTTTCTGGCTTAATATCATCAAGTAAATACTTATTTGCATAATTAAGCATACTATTTGTTATGGCCTTTTGTTTATTTTCCAAACTAGCAATTCTGGTTTGTGAACTAATATTATTATATGCTGGCACGGCAATAACAACTAAAATAGATATAATTGCCAAAGATGCTAAAAGTTCTACTAAAGTAAATCCTTGTTTATTCATATATTCCACCTATTATAAATAATAACACAAAATATAAAAAAAAGGTAGATTAACTACTCTTTAAAACAGGCACTCCATTATAAGTTCTTACAAATTCATCTTTATATAAATTATCTAAAGAAATATATTTTTCACTTATTTTATCATCATAAACTAAAAAATGAATGCGGTTATCATATATTCTAACCGGATATAGAGATGAAACCATATCATTATGAACATATTTAAATTGATTTACGGAGTTTGGTATATTTCTTATTAAAGCCCCATCCTCATAAATATTTAAATAATTACTTTCATCTTTACAATATTTATTTCCTTGTGTCACTATATAATTATTATAAAATAATAACTTCATATCATTTAAACAAGTATCACTTTCTAAATTATAATATAAAGCCACTAAAAATCCATTATTACTTATTTTTATCATTACTTCCTGACACTTCTTATCATAATTATTACAAGATAAATAATACTTTATACCATCTTTTTTAAGCATTACATTTTTAAAATCATCATCAAAATTAATAACAGCTGCCTTCTTATCATATAAAAAATCTTTTAAATTATATTCTTTTACTTTTTTATTATTTTGAAGAGGATATATACCACTATAACCGTCACTATAATTTTTAGTAATAATTATCTCCGTATTTCCACTATTATTTTTTTTATTATTTAAAGCTTTTTTAACATAAACAACAAAACATAACAATGAAACAAATAAAACGATACAAATAATTATTACACATATAGATAATATTTTATTAATTTTATCTTTCATACATCCTCCCATTATTATAATATTAGCATAAATTTTATTATTTTTAAACAAAGAAAAACAGCCTATAATAAGGCTATTTATTACTTATTCTTATTTTGACTGTTTCACTCTTAGGTAAAGCGGTTACTCTAACATCATTAACAATTACTTTAACTTTAACATCATAAGTTCCTGGTGTATAACCACTTAAATCAATAACTGCCTTTATATCTGATGCTTCTATAGCATCTATAACACTACTTACCCCTTTTATTATAACGGTAATATTTCTATCTTCCTCTGAGTAAGCCGTTACATTATAACCATTACCTAAATTTTCTCTTTCAACTACAATACCAGTTATTTCTCTACTAGATTCTTTTTCTAATTTTACATCAACTTTTGTACTTGTTTCACTTATGTATCTTACTCCCGCTGGTTTAACAAGCGATACATTATAAGTTTTATCCGTACTTAATCCATTAACATTTATTTTAGCCTCTATATAAGATAAAGATTTTATAGCATCTTCATCTCCATAAACGCCTACTTTACTTACACTACTTGTAACACTATTAATCGCATAACCAGTAGTTAGTGTTCCATCGGTTACCACCTTAACCGGTAATTCTGCATAATAAGAATCTACTGTTACTGATGCACTAATCTTGCCCGGAACAATCTCTACATTACTTAATCTATTTCCTTCATTATCATAAGCAACTAAAACAATTGAATCTACTGTAAATGTTCCTTTTTCTGTCAAATTAGCGGCTTTTAAATCTATTAAGGCTTTAACGGTTGCAATCTTATCTAAGGTTTCTTCTGAACCCTTTACAATAACTTCAGAACGATCTAGTTCGATATTTTTAACATTTAATTTCTTATCGAGTTTATCTTCATTAAGTAAATCATAATCTAAAGTTTTAATCGTACTTACCTTTTCACTTATCTTAACACTTATTGTACTTGGATCTAACTTATAATTAACAGTTTTTATACTATGATTATACTTTAGTTTTACTTTATAAGTACCAACTGTTTTATCACTTAAATCAAGTACAACCTCATGTTTTCCTAATTGTTTTGCTAAATATAAATCACTTTTTCTCCCAATTAAAGTAATATCTACTGTTTTAGGTACTCCATCAACTACATATGCTTCTTCATTGTAAATAACATTTACTGGTTGATCTGCAAGAATCTCTGCTTCATCACTTACTAAAGATATTGACTTAGTATCGATTAAAACAAAAATTGCAATCGCACAAAATAATGAAATATATATAAGTACATTAGGTCTATTTAATATTTTTTCAATTTTACCACTATTATTTCTTAACACTTCATTTAATCTATAAATCATTCTACTTATAGGTATTACAATAAACTTATCGATAATATGGTATATAAATTTAATTAATTTTATAAAAGGTTTAAATATCTTACTCATCTATTTCACCTTCTTCATCTTCATCAGCATCATAGAACACTTCCATCTTTGGTTTTAATTCATCAAGAAGCATTAATTTAAATTCTTCTAAGGTTAAATTGTAATTTAGTGTTCCATCTACGGCAATACTTATTCTTCCTGTTTCTTCAGATACTACTAAAGCAATCGCATCACTTTCTTCAGCAACTCCTAAAGCCGCACGGTGTCTAGTTCCTAGTTTCTTATTTAAATTAGGATTCATACTAGTTTTAAATACTGCTCCTGCACAAGTTAATCTATCTCCTTGAATAATTACTCCCCCATCATGAAGTGGATTATTAGGATAAAAAATAGATTCTAATAATGGTGCCGTTATATCTGAATAAATTTTATTAGCAGGTTCTATATATTCTTGAAGAGAAACATTTCTTTCAATAACAATTAACGCTCCAATACGGTTTCTCTTTAAAAATTCTACGGCACTAGTAATTTCAAATACTACTTTTTCTCTTTCATCAACCGTTAATGCCTTATGTCTACCTAAAAGCTGGCTTCTACCAATACTTTCTAAAATTGTTCTAATTTCCGGCTGAAATATTATAATAAGAGCAAGTGGTCCCCACGAAATTACATACTCAAGTAGTAAACCAATTGTATATAAATTTAATAAATTACTTAATATTTTAATAACTATAATAATTGCTACACCCTTAAAAATTAAGACTAACTTAACATTATTCTTTAAATTCTTAAGTAAATAATAAAATAATAGCCATACAATACTAATATCTATTATCTTAGTAATTATATCTCCAATGGATGATAACGTCATCCTCATCACTTCCTTTAGTATTGTTATTATATCAAATTATTGATGAAATTACCACCTTTATAATATACAAAATAAAAAAGTCTATACAGACTTAAAGAAATGTAAAAGTAAAAAAAACGATAAAAATAATAAAATAAATATTAATGTATTACTGTAAATAAATATAGAAATCAGTAATAAACCTATAATTAAGAAACTTAAAGTTATATTATTTTCTTTTATAGAATATGAAACAGAATAAAATAATAGAAGCATATAAATTATTAAATCATACCAAATAATATTAGAAAAAGTTACATAAATATATAATGGTAATCTAAATAAAACTAATATAATAAGAAAATTAGTAATTTTTTTAAATAACCAATCTTTTTTAGATATTCTAGTAAATAAAATACAAGCATTTTCTTTTAAATCTATAAATATTAATTTACATATTATTAATGTAAAACATGATAATGATATACATTTAATTGCAAAACCTACAATTCCTAAATTTGCAAAGTTTGAAGTACATAATATTTCATAATCATTTATATTATAAGATCCACTTTTAAGTAAAATAATATTAAGTAAATTTATTAATATATAAATTATTAAAGGTAAATATACTTTTTTTAAAGCATCAAAATATTTACATAAATATATTTTAATTTTATTATAATCAAAATATTTAGTTAACTGATATATTAACAAAACAAGAAAATACTTTATTATATAGGAGGCCATAAAATATGATATTTCGTTTATTAAACTACCATAATTATTTGTTGCTAAAAATGATGAAAAAAAGATATAATAACAATTAGTATTTATTAATATCAAAGGTAATAATATTTCAAATAAAGTAATATACACAATGCTTTTTTTATGACAATATAAACTTACAAACGTAATTAGATAACTCACAAAAAAAATATAGATATAATTTCTAATTATTTGCCAAATAATATATTTATATACTGAAAAATTATATACAAAGTATACAGCATTATCATAAATAAACAAGTGTTTAAAACTTCTAAATAAAAGAAATACTATCAAATTTAATATATATATAAATGTCACTAAGGAAATTACATTGCCAAAAATAAACTTAAAAAATCCTTTACTACTAGAAAATCTTGTAATTAGTTCTACTCTATTTTTTAAATTATTTATTAAGAAATATGAGAAATACAAAATAATCAAAACTAAAAATACTAAATAAAAGTTTTTATTTAAATCAAAATATAAATTATATGAAAAACCATATTTTTTAACTGTGTCTAAAATATTAAACACATTGGCGATTAATATAGAAATTATTAAGTAAAATAAATTACGATTATTAAAGAAATTTTTTATTATATTATAGTAATAATTAATTCTTTCTTTCATATATTAAATTACCACCATCTATTTTATATAAATCATCTATTAAGTTTTCTATATCATCTTTTATGTGGGTAGCTACAATAATTATTTTATTTGCTTTTAATGATTTTATTAAGTTTCTCATATTATTTGCAGATTTATCATCTAGTCCATTAAATGGTTCATCTAATATAATTAGATCAGCATCTTCCATTAAGACTTGTGCAATTCCTAATTTTTGTTTCATACCAAGAGAGTAATTTTTATATTTTTTATATTCCTCATTTTTTAGACCAACAATTTCTAAAGTTTTTAGTATTTGCTTATCATCAATTTCATTTTTGATAGATGCTATTAATTTTAAGTTTTCAAAGCCAGATAAATCATTTATCATTTCTGGTGTTTCTATTAATGCCCTAGTTGATTTGGGAACTCCAAATTTGTTTATATAATCTTCGTTATCAAAAAGAATTTTCCCACTATCTGGTTTTAAAATCCCACAAATCATTTTTAATAATACCGTTTTACCTGAGCCATTTCTTCCTATTATTCCATATATTTTATTTGGTTTAAATGTGATATTAATATTGTTAATAATTGGTTGATGTTTAAATGATTTTGATATATTATCTAATTTAACTATCATAATTGTTCTCCTATTCTATTTAGCACTTTTTCTTTGTTTTTATAAACTATTATTAACATTGTAAAACTTATAATAAAGTATAATGATGATGTTAAAAGATATTTATTAATTGATATTTCATCTCCTAAAGTATATATATCAAAAAGCCAGTAATTACTAGGTAATTCTTCAAAAATTATTTCAAGGATAAAATATATTATTATAAATTCAATAATATTAAATATTAATTTTCTATTTTTACTTTGAATAATTAATATTATATTTATATAAAATAACCACATTATCATAATATTTATTGCATATAAGACTAAAAAATATGGTGTATTATAATAAATTTTTTTAAAGGTTGCTACTTTAATTATTTCTGTTAATTCATTAGGTCCATGGTTAGAGATAGACAAAGAAAGTAAATAAACTAATAATACTATAAATGGAACAACTAACACATACTTATAAGAGTTAATAATCATATTTTTGATAAAGCATTTATAATTTTTCCTTTGAACATAATAATAAAGATATTTAGACTTCATCAATTTATTTAAATAAATTGATGAAAAAATTACTATCAGTATAGGTGCAAACATTGGTAAATTCATTAATATATTTGAATAAATTATATTATAAAATACAGTTAATGTATCTGGAGTACTCGGTAAATCAGTTACATCAATACTACAGTAATTATCATTTTTATTTAAATTATCATCAAGGCAGATTGATAAATATTCCTCTTTTAAATCATTATATTCAAATACTGATTTTATTTCTAAATAAGATAACATTACTAACACAAAATATATTAGAAATAATACTATTAATCCCATTTTACTTTCTTTCATAATCTATCCTCCACATGTTATTAAATTGAGTATTGCCAAGTTCCACTTGTAAAATAAGTATATATAGACCATTTTGAGTTTTTTATTTCAAGTTTATAATTACCAGTATTTCTAAATATACCACCATAACTATGATCGTCGCCAGGTCCAAATTCTACCCACGAATTATATGAATCATAATCAACATTATATAATCTCGCAAACATATTTATTTTTGAACCATCATGATTACTCATGGTTGAAATATGATATACCTTTTGATTGCTAACATAATCTTTTGTTACTGATTTTGATTTATAAACACCCTTACCACTTGGTATATCAACAGTTATCGCCATAGCTTGACTTTTTGCAAAAACACCAGACGCTATTACTCCCAAACATAATATTAATGTCAAAAGTAAAATTTTATTTTTCATTTTATTCTCCTTTCTAAAAAGTAGATATTCATATCATCTTTCAATTCTAGGATAATAAAAGCAATCAAAAAAGTATATACATATTTTAGCGAACTTTGTCGTTCATTTAGAGGAATTCATAAAAAATAAAGCAATTTCAAAGTTTTATACTTTACCAATTACCAGTCCAAGTAGCAGTAGCACCAGACATATTATCAAAATAATTGATAACTGAATTTTCATGAATAATACCAGTGCTTCCAACACTATGTTTTTTAGCCGCTGCTAAATCAATTTTAGTTGTTGAATGTGCATAGTCACCTACTGCAATCTGTTTCAATATAGTAGCATTAACATTTTTTTCAACATTAAAACTTAATTTAGCACTTAATGAACTAATATTGCCTGATGGGATTTTAAATGTAGCAGTAGTTCCAGTCGAAGAAGTAAAAATGTCAGCAGTTTTGGAAGTAGTAGAATTATATGTTAATAAAAAATCTGCACTTCCGCTTAGTTTTACGCTTTTATAATGTCCGATTCCAATAATATCATAACTTCTAGTTGCAGGAATTAATTTCCAATTTAACAATACCTGATATTTATATTTAGTTCCATTTTTTAATATAGTAGTTGTCATTTTTTTATAATTTGTTTCGGTATAACCACTACCGTTTAATGAAATTTCACCCAACGATGGCGTCATCAAATTATATTCTTCTGCAGTTATTTCTTGAGTAAAGCTAAAATTCTTCTCTAAAGGGTTATACATTAAAGATTCCGTATCACTAAATCCATAATTATAAATTATTGTTTTAAAATATTTCACTTCAATTGTATCTATGTTACTATCTGCTAAAACTATACATGGCAACAAAAAAACATTACTTCCACTATAAAAATTATTTTCTTTATCATATTAATCTTAACCTCCAAATAAAGTTTATTTAGATATTAAAAAATATACAAGCGCTCTTAAATAGAAAATAGTCGCTCATTTAGCGACTAATACATAATTAATGGTAATTCTAAAGTTTTAACTTCATTATTATTATCATTGTAATCTAAAGTTAATTTAATATTAATTGATTCTCTGCTTTTTCTTTGATTTTGATACAAAAAATTAATATTTTCTAATAAATCATTTATAGTTGTATTTTTATTACCATCCATACCACTCTTTTCAATAAATTCATCATTAACATATAATGATACTGTAATATCACGTCCCATTATTTCTTTATCTGTGCCCACATATACATCATTATATTTAATTTTATTTATAGAAAATATTGCATCAAAAGAATTATATATTAATATACCAGATACTTCAAATATATCGTTTGTAGATTTTAAATTATAGACTTTATATTCACTTTTTGATTTATAAACAATGAACAATATGAATACTGTTATAATTATGATAAATAATGTGCAAAAGGAAAATATAATTTTTGATTTAAAACTTTTATTATAAAACTTAATTGAATCAATAATAGTGCTATCATTTTCTTTTGTTAAAATCTCACCACTTAAAACATCATTTATAGAAATATTTAATTGTTTAGATAATGGTTCTAGCAAAGAAATATCTGGTGCATAAACCCCAGTTTCCCATTTAGAAATAGTTCTTCTATCTACACCTAAGCATCTTCCTAATTGTTCTTGTGTTAAATTTTTTAATTTTCTTCTTTCAGCAATAAAATTTCCAATTTTCTTTAAATCCATTAATACTTCCACTCACTTTATTAGATATTATATAATAAATATTTAACTATTATTATCATTTTTAAATAAGCATCTTTAATTTATAATAAATGTATCCATCTCGAAATTACTATACCATTTCATTTCGCAAAATACAATTTTTTTCGATTTTGCGAAATGAAAATTTATCTTATAAAACAAAAAACCACTTATAAAGCGGTTCTTTCTATTTATTGTTATCTTCAACTTCTGGTATTTTAAATTCTTCTTCGGCTGGTTCTTCCGTAGTTACTTGTGGTTCTTCTTCAGGTACTTCTGGTTCTTTAATTTCTAAGTCTGCTACATCTCCACTTGGACCCTCTAAATTATTTTCGGCTTCTTCAATAACTACATCTTCATGTTCCGTTAAAATTTCATCTTCTTTATTCTTTTTATTTTTAGTTGTATCAATAGCAAAGCCAATTAAAGCAAAAATCAAAAATGCTGCTATCGCTATAATTAAAACATAGTTATTAACAATAAAATCAGTCATGTTTCCTCCTTATTCTTATTATATTATATTAACTTATAGTTAATTCCTGATTAGTTGGTTGTACTTCTATAAAAGTATTACCATCATTTACTTCAATTTCCTTACCATTTTCATAAGTATATTTTGTTTGCGCACTTCTACTTGTCTTTTCCCATCTAATTGGTACCGCATAACCATTAGTAATATAATAACCTATTCCCTTACCAATATTATCAAATTCTTGTCTTCCCTTATCATCTCCTGAAATAGATGAATTTTTAACACTATAAACGATAATATTTTTAAAAGTATATTGTTTCTTAGTAACATCATCAGTATGGGCTTTACCATTTACAAATCTCTTATAAACTTTGTTTTCTGCATCATATTCATAAGTATCTTTAACACTACCAGAATATTTAATCATAACATTTGTTGCTTTTAAACTACCCTCTTTTTGTTCTAAATTAACTTCATCTGCTTGATAATTAAGTAGTGTATCTCTATTTGTATCACGATCATATTTAAGCTTTTCCGCACCTTTTTTAAGCATTTTCATTGTTGTAAAACCAGTATGTTCTAAAGCCACTTTTTGTGCTTTTAAATCTTGATCACGATAAAAATACTTTGCATCATATAAACCATTTATATTATTTACACCAAGTGTTTTAATATCACTTTGAGCCTGTGGGCTCCATCCCCAGTGAACATATATTGCATCATTTTCTAAAGCATAATCTAAAAAATAATGTCTAGAACTTCTTACCGACCCAATTTTAGCCGTATCTTGATCTTTAAATAAAGCCAAATATCTTGTCATACCACCTTCAACAATAAACTCATAAATAATATAAGCATCTTGTAAACCAGCATGATGTGCTCTTGCGGTTGGATGATTATTTATCATTACTGCAAAAGGTCTTGTCTTACTATTTAAATTAACTATTTTAACATTACTAGTTGTTGTTGTCGTTTTATTACTTGTTTTATTATCCTCATTACCATTTTTATCTTTTGCAAGAATAAAATATAAACCTCCCCCAATTAAAATTAACACTATAACAATTATAATTAAATATAAAACTTTTTTCTTTTTCATTTTCCACCTTCAACCATATCATAACATATATATTATCTTTTTTAAAGCAAATAAAATGAAATAATTGTAATAGACAATTTATTTATGTTATACTATCTTTAGGTGATGTTTGTGGATAATTTAAAAAAATTTTGGAACAACTTAATGAGTAATCCCTTTGCCAAAAAAGCATTTTATGGTATTGTTATTTTCATTTTTATTATCATCTTTGTTATGTTAATTGCCAGTTGTTCTAGTAAAAAAACTTATACATATTTAGAGTTAGAAGAAAAAATGGTTAGTTTAGCGCAAAAGAAATACAGTGATAAAACTTTGCTTCCTCAAAATGATGGTGGAACTTTAGAAGTTAACTTACAAACCTTTGTTGATGAAGGCTCACTAAAAAACATTCAAGATATTGTAGAAAATAATTCAGTATGTTCTGGTAAAGTTACCATTATAAACAACAACGGTAATTATCTTTACTTACCATACTTAAACTGTGCTAGTGACTATAAAACTAAAACTCTTTATGATGAACTTACTAAAGATACTGTTACAGCCGGAAATGGTCTATACAATGAAGGCGAAGAATATATCTTCAAAGGTGAAAATGTCAATAATTATCTAAAGTTAAATAATATTAAATATCGTATTATTAAAATTAATTCTGATGGTACTATTCGTGCTCTTGATACTACTAAAAGAGGTACTGTAATTTGGGATGATCATTATAATATAGATAGAGAAAATAATGATGGCATTAATATTTATTTTCAAAATAATATCAATAGTCGCATTAAAAATTCTATTGAAGAATATTACAACGATGAAGAAGAGTTTACTGAAGAACAAAAAGGATATTTTAAAACTCAAGATATTTGTATAGGAAAAAGAAGTTATAATGATTTTGTCAATGATGGTTCAATTGAATGCTCCGAAAAATTAGAAAAACAAATCTTCGGTTTAATCCAAGTAAATGAATATTTTAAAGCTTCTTTAGATCCTAATTGTACAAGTATGGAAAGTCAGTCATGTACTAATTATAATTATTTTGGTACTATGCCTACTATGTGGTCAATTACAACTGACAAAGATACTTCTTATAAAGCGTATAAAATTAACAGTGACGGCGTTCATCTTACTAAAACATCAAGTACATCTAACGCTTTAATAACTGTAAGATTAGATAAAGATTTAATTGTTACAGCTGGTACTGGTACTGAAAATGATCCATATTTAGTTGGAAATAACACTAAAAAATAATTTATAAATGGTGATATTATTTATCACTTTTTTTATGATTTAAATTCCTAAAAAAAAGAATGATTTTCATCACTCTTATACTTATATTAATTATTTGGTTCCCATTTTGCTATTAAAATTATATTACTATTAACTGGTGTATTAAAATTATATAATTCATTATTTAAATACCATCCAGCAAATTTATAACCAGCTTTAGTTGGTTCTACAGGAACAGATGCATAATTTCCTTTAACAATATATTGATTATTTACATTTGTTCCGCCAGCTACATTAAATATAACTGAATAACCTTTAATTCTTGTAGTTGTTGTAGTAGTAGTTTTAGTAGTTGTTTTCTTTGATGTTGTTACTTTATTATTTTTAGTTGTAGTCTTTTTAGTTGTTGTCGTTTTTTTAGTAGTTGTAGTCTTTTTAGTTGTTATTTTATTTTCACATTTATTAAAACATCCTAAGTAAGAAAATGTTGAATCCTTTTCTTTACCACATTCTAAATTAACTTCTAATTCATAACCAGCGCTAATCTTAAATACTTTTAAATAACTCTTTTCTGTATCACAAGTCTTACCATCTTTGTCCTTTAAAGTATCAATTTTCTTTTCATCAATTAATGTCTTTAAAGTAACAATTTTTTCTTCATCATCATCTGGAACATTATCTTCATTAAAATAATTATTACCAACTTCTCTAAGTTTACTTAAATTATTATTAAATACCTTACTGCTATCATTATTGTCATGATTAAAAGGTAATAACTTAATAACCAAAACAACAACCAAAATAATTAATATAAACTTAAGTAAAAAACTTACCCAATTAAATCTTTTTTTACTTTCTTCATACATATATATCCCCTGCCTTTTTGACGATTTTTATAATAACATTAATATCTATAGAAGTCAAATATTTTCTATAATTTTCCTAGCACCACCGTATTATCATTAACAACATCATCATTTTCATTCTCTTTTATAAATTTTTCTGTTAAAGTAATAAAATAATGCTCCGTTGTAACAATCTTAACATCCTTATATTTTTTTAAATACTTTTTAGGAACATTTTCATCTAAACATAGAAATAAAGTCTTCTTATTAAACTTTTTTAACCATCTAAGTTCAATATTTAATCCAAAACTAGGATTATTTAAAAATGCCACTACTAAATCAGCCTTCCTTATTAAATCTTTTGCATATACACTTTCATAAGTCTTAGTTCTAGGTAAAATAATATTATGATTTAAACATACTCTAGATGATAGTACATCTTTATAAATCAAATTATTATAATCAAACTTTTCTGAATGCATAAAATAAATATTTAATCTTCGCATCTATCTTCACCATCACAAGTATATCAAAAATATCTAAAATTTGCTATAATACAAATGCGAGGTGGCCCATGGAAATAATCGGAATCATTTGTGAATACAATCCCTTTCATAATGGACATGCTTATCATATAAATAAAATAAAAGAAATGTACCCTGACTCACTTATAGTCTTAGTTTTAAATGGTTACTTTTTAGAGCGCGGTGAAATAAGCATTATAAGTAAAGAAGATAAAACTAAAATAGCCTTAGAAAACAATGTTGATTTAGTTGTAGAACTTCCCTTTGTTTTCGGATCAGAATCTGCTGATACTTTTGCAGAAGCCTCTACTATCATCTTAAACTATTTAAATGTTAATAAACTTATTTTCGGATCAGAATGTAATGATATTAAATTATTAAGATCTATTGCCGAAAAACAATTAGATGGTTCATTTAATGAAAAAATTAAAGAAGCCCTTAAAGAGGGAGTTAATTACCCTACCGCTTTAAATAAATCTATCGGCGTTTCTATTAATACCCCTAATGACTTACTTGCCGTCTCATACATTAAATCTATTATTAAAAATAAATTAAAAATTGAAGGCATACCTATCAAAAGAACTAGTGACTATCATGACACTACTAGTAATGATGAAATAATTAGTGCAACTAACATTAGAACTAAACTCAAAGAAGGAACTGATATTAGTAATTATACAAATTATGCATCATACTTTAAAGAAATAAATGAAGACTTACTATTTAAATTAATTAAAACTAAAATTATTACTGATAAAGATTTAAATAAATATTTAACTGTCGATGAAGGTATTGAAAATAAATTAATTAAAGAAATTAATAAATCTAAAGACTATGAAGACTTTATTTTAAAAATCAAATCTAAAAGATATACTTATAATCGCATTAAAAGAATGCTTATTCATATTCTAATTGGTTTAACTAAAGAAGATCGTAAAAATATGTTTGTAAAATACATTAAAGTTTTAGGTTTTAACTCTAAAGGTCAAAAATATTTAAAAAGTTTAAATCCGTCTTTACCTATTACTAGCAAAATATCTACTGACTATAAAGAAGAACAATATGAATTAATTGCATCTCAAATCTATGATTTATTAACAAACAGTGATACCTTTAAATTTGAAATAAGTAATAAACCTATCAAAAAAAGTGACTAAACGGTCACTTTTTAAAATGAATCAATATTAATTTTAATTCTATTTAATTTATGAGTATAAGCATATGCTTGAATAAGTGTTCTTATTGCACTTGCCATTTTACCAGATCTACCAATTATTGCACCCATATCACTTTCATGAACAATGATTTCTAAAATAATTCCTTCATCATCACTAGAAAATTCCTGAACACTTACCATATCTGGTTCTTTTACTAACCCTTTAACTAAAGTTGTAGTAAATTCAATTAATTCTTTATGCATAATTAAGCCTCTTTTTTAGCTTTAGCTTTTGGTGCTTTATATTTAGCCCATACTCCTGATTTTGTTAATATATTCTTAACAGTATCAGTAGGAATAGCTCCATTATTTAACCATTTTAATGCTTTTTCCTCATCAACAATAATATTATTTTCTTTATAAATTGGTTGATAAGTACCTACTGTTTCAATGAATTTTCCGTCTCTAGGACTTCTTGAATCAGCGGCTACAATACGATAAAAAGGTCTTTGTTTAGAACCCATTCTTTTTAATCTTAATTTAACTGCCATAATTTTTCCTCCTTCACTTAATGCAAGTATATATTAACAAAAAAAAACTATAGTGTCAACTATTTTTGGTTAACACTATTTAAATAGTTTTCATTTATTTCATTATCAATATCACTTGTATCTATCTCTTCATCATAATCATCAAAATCATCTTCTACATTTATTCTAACTTTAACATCGCCAACAACTTCCACTCCAAGTTCTTTATCAACTGTTAGTTTTATTGTATTTCCTTCTAAAGATACATTACTAACTGATGGATTAGTTAAACTTCTAACAATTATTTCATTATCATTTGTTATTGTTCCGCTAGATTTAAGTTTAACATTAACTAAATCACTATAAGTATAATTACGCGCTATTACATTTGTTTTTGTATTATTATCATATGAATACCATACATTTATATCATATGCTCCACTTATACTAACTTTACCATTACTATTAAATCCATTAAAATTATGATTAATAACCCAGCAACCTAAAACATTACTTATATCACCATCAATAACTATTTCTAATTTATCTTTAGTACTTTTTTTAGTTTTTCCAATAACAGCCTTTGTAACAATTTCTTTTAAATTAGCCACTATCATCACTCTCCTATTTTAATTTATGCGTTAGCCTATAAAATGTGTACTTAATTTAAAAGAAAAAAGAGTATAAACTCTTTAATTAACTACAAATGGATTTGATGAGGTGCCATTTCCTCCAGATATCGTTGTTGTTCTTATTAGAGAAACTGACGGTCTAAGACCAAACAAACTTTTAACCGTATTGTTTTCATCACTTGCAACACTACTATTAGCATTAGTAACCAATGTCGTTCCGCCAAAAAAAGAAGGTGAAAGCAACCAGTAGGAAGATTTAACATTTTCACTTAAATAATTAATTACAGAAGAATCTCTTGAATATATATTACCATATAATAACCAATTCACATTTCCAGCAAAAATCGTCTCATCAACAGTTAATAATCCTATTTTATAAATTAATTTGCCATTACCATTAATTGTATCATTAACTGTAAATTTAGATAATTTACCACCATCATTATCATTTGGACAAACCAACGTTGGACCAGAACCATAAGTCATTATAACTTCATTATTTAATGTATAAAAAATATAATTACCCTCTATTCTATAATTAAAGCCATACAAGGTTCGATTTTTCCCATATCCTAATCCTTGTGACAGCGATTCACTAGGCAATATTCCATCAATTAACTCTTGTTGACTCGTTTGAATTAATTTAGAATTAATAATTGTACTTTTATCATTGCACCATATCGTATCTGCTAGTTTATCTTCATAAGAAGTTAAATTATTTTTATACCATGTTTCTAAGTTCTGTAAGATTGTACTTTTATTGATATTCGCATGGGTTTCGGCATATGTACTTGATCCTGCAGTTCCATACATAAAGCCGACATATGCATTGTCATTTGTTTGTTCATTAAATGCTGTCGTAAATTTTGTGCCATCATATCTTGCAAATGCGGCATTATCATTATTGTTAACTGAATCACACGGATTACTTACATTATTTACATTGGCATTATGTAAGACTAATTTAATTGAGCCATCTCCGGTTACTCGTACTATCCTCCAACATTTATTTGCAAACTCTACATAATTATTAGTTACATTTCCTCTAAAGTAGTAACTCATTCCATAATCATCTGGAGAGGCCGCTAATACTGCTTCATTTTCGGTAGATGCCTTTTTCCCTGGTGTTGTTAAAGGTAACATTACAGATGGATAATTTGTTTTTATTCCCGCAAGTAAAGTTCCACTTCCGGCTTCATCCCATCCTTGTGGTGTTAACGGTATTGCGTTATCCCCTTCTTCTACTATTACATGAGCAGCAAACTTTGCTTCTTGTAAATAATTTTGATCGCCACCTGTATCTTTAAAATAAATCTTCAAAGTATATTTGTGTTCCTTTGCGGTATCTCCTGTATTCGTAAAATACCCTTGACCTAATACTAAATCATCTCTTCCTATATATTCTTTGCTTATACTTGGTATAATATTTCCGTTGTTACCCGTATTTACACTATCTAAAGTATAATATAAAGCAAGTCCTTCAAATTCATTATTATCTATTGCTAATTTTACCTTATAAAAAGCGGCTAAATCAGTGGTATTTGTTCCTTTTATAGTAAACCCCTTTGTTACCCAAGCTTCTTCTCTAGGATAAACATTTGCTAAAGTAATAACGCCACTTCCAGTTGTACTTCCATCATACATAATTTCTAATTTACCAGAATTTGTATTTAAAAGAGAATTATCATTATTTATTGGAGCAGTAAAATATGCGTAAGAAACAGCAAAACCAACTACAATAACTAACATAACAATTAACATTAAATATAGTTTTGTATTTCTCTTCATCTATATCACCTTATACTATAAAAATTATAAAATAAATGCTAAAGTAAATCAATAACAATGAAATAATATCATAAAAAAAAGCCTCATTTCTGACGCTTAATTTTAAATTTTAAAATAATGAAAAGAACATTAATACTAAAATATTTGTAACTGCAATTGTTAGTACTACTTTAAATGCCCATTTAAACCATGTTGAATAATCAACTTTAGCAAGTGCTAAACCACCCATGATTGCTCCACAAGTTGGTGTAATTAAATTTACTAGACCATTTGCAGATACAAGTGTCATAATAGTTACTTCCGTACTATAACCAAGACCAGATGCTACAGGTACAATAATTGGTGTTGATAATGTAGCAAGTCCTGATGATGATGGAACTAAAATTGATAAAACAATATGTAATAAATAGTTAAGTGGTACAAATACAAGTTCTGGTAATTTTGACAAGAATTCTGTTGCATTATAAATAATATAATTATCTAAATGAGTTTGTGCCATTAAAACACTTGCTCCTCTAGCAACAGCAATAACTAAAATTACTCCGATCATATCAGAAGCACCTTCAACTAAAGTATCAACAAATCCTTTTTCGCCAAGTCCGTTTATAATTGCAATAATTATTGACATAATTAAGAACCATAAAGCAGCTTCATAGAACCACCAATTACCTAATGATGAACCAGTAAGCCAACCTGTAAATCCATCAAAGAAAGTAATATCAAATTCTCCCCAAGGAATAAATCCTATAATCATTATTACAAATGTTAAAGCAAATAACAATAAAGTTGCTTTTTGTTTTTTTGTTAAAAATGCTTTCTCTTTATGTGCTTCAACAAATTTACCAAATGTTTCTTCGGCATCTTGTTGTTCTCTTAAAGATAAAATTGTTGAACCTTTATCTTCCTTAACTTTTTTAGCATATGCAAGTACAAAACCAGTTGCAATTAAATAAGTAGTAATCCATAATACAACTGCAATAAATATTACTAAACCATGGTTTGCATTAATACCTTCTGGTAATGAAGATAATGCTACTCCTGTTGCAAATGGGTTAATAGTTGATCCTAATACTCCAGATCCTGCACCTAGTAAGATTATTGCTGAACCTACTAATGGGTCCATACCGGCAGCAAACATTGTAGCCGCTAAAAGTACATAAAAGCCAACAGTTTCTTCTAGCATACCATATGTTGTACCACAAATTGAAAAGATAAACATAAGTATTGGTATTAACCATAACTCTTTACCTTTAAGTTTTTGAACTAAAACCTTTATTCCTGTTTCAAGAGCCTTAGATTTATCAATAACTTTTAAAAATCCACCTAGCACCATAATAAAGATTGCTACATCAACTGCATTTTCAAATCCTAAAATTGGTGCCATCAATACTTGATATAGTTTTGCTCCAACTGTACCACTACCATTTACAATGGTCTCACCCTCAAAAACTGCATCGGGTAATACATGTGATAAAATAGCGAGAAAAACAATCAATATCATAATAATTGAATAAGCAGACAACATTTTTCTGCTTTTTTTCTTTGCCATATTTCTATTTCCTCCTTATGACTGTACCGCACTTACGATTTAAAGCATCGCCCGCTTTATCTAAAGAAGTTATAATTGCTTGTTTTTTACCATCATCTTTAACAAACTCTATACAAGCTTCAATTTTAGGAAGCATGCTTCCCTTAGCAAATTCACCATTACTAATATATTTTTCGGCTTCTTCTATTGTCAAAGAATCAATTTTTTGCATATTTTCTGAATTATAATTCAAATATGCAGCATCAACTGACGTAAGAATTAATAAAGTATCAGCACCTATTTCTTTACCTAGTAAAGCGGCTGATCTATCTTTATCTATAACGGCATCTACGCCCTTTAAACCATTGGATGTATTAACGACAGGAATTCCGCCACCACCAACAGCAATAACAACGTTACCATTATTAACTAATTCTTCAATTACACTCCCTTCAATAATTTTTTTAGGTATAGGAGATGGTACTACTCTTCTAAACCCACGCCCAGCATCTTCCATAAAATGATAGCCTTTTTCATTAGCGATTTTTTCTGCTTCTTCTTCGCTATAAAACATTCCAATTGGCTTAGTTGGATTTGAAAAAGCCTTATCATTTTCATCCACTAGGACTTGTGTTACTACGGATACCACATTTTTATTTAGTCCTCTTACTTTAAGTTCATTGTAAATAGACTGCTGCATCTGATATCCAATATAACCTTGACTCATACTTCCACACTCTGCAAATGGCATATTTGGTGTTTTTACCTCTCCATTTGCGGCATAATCCATTGCTAGCACTATTTGACCAACTTGCGGACCATTACCATGTGTAAGAACAATATCCTCACCCCTGCTAACCAAATCAACTATTATTTTAGAAACATTAGTTAGTAAATTAAGCTGCTCTTCTGGGCTTTTCCCTAGAGCATTTCCCCCTAAAGCAATTACAATTTTACTCACAGTTTTACCTCATTGTTGCATAAATAACGGCTTTAATTGTATGCATTCTATTTTCTGCTTCATCAAAAACCTTAGACTGACTAGAATTAAACACTTCATCAGTTACTTCCATTTCTTTTAGTCCATATTTTTCATAAATCTCTTTACCAATTGTGGTATTTAAATCATGAAAAGATGGTAAGCAGTGTAAGAATATAGCATCTTTTGAAGCGTTATTCATAACATCTTTATTAACTTGATAAGGTTTTAAAGTTCTAACTCTTTCTGCCCATACTTCTTCTGGTTCACCCATAGAAACCCAAACATCAGTATATATTACATCAGCATCTTTAGTTCCCATATTTACGTCTTCTGTAAACTCAATGGTTGCTCCTGTTAAAGAAGCAATATCCTTGCATTTTAAAGTTAGCTCTTCACTTGGCCATAGATTTTTAGGTGCACAGGCAACAAAATGCATTCCCATCTTTGCACAAACAACCATCAAAGAATTGGCAACATTATTTCTAGCATCACCCATGAATACTAGCTTAATTCCCTTTAAATGACCAAAGTTTTCTTCTACTGTTAGTACATCAGCAAGCATCTGTGTTGGATGAAATTCTGTAGTTAAACCATTCCAAACTGGCACACCAGCATTTTTTGCTAGTTCTTCTACAATTTTTTGATCAAATCCACGGTATTCAATACCATCATACATTCTTCCTAGTACTTTTGCTGTATCAGCGATACTTTCCTTTTTGCCCATCTGTGAGCTACCAGGATCTAAATAAGTTACTCCAATTCCTAAATCTCTACCAGCAACTTCAAAAGCACATCTTGTACGAGTTGAAGTTTTTTCAAATAGTAAAACAATATTTTTACCTACTAAACACTTATGATCTTCTCCTCTTTTTTTCTTTGCTTTTAAATCCTTTGATAGATCAAGTAAATATCTTATCTCCTCTGGTGTATAATCAAGTAAAGTTAAAAAACATCTACCTTTAAAATTCATTAATAAATATCCTCCCTTACAAGTGGCATACTCATACATCTAGGGCCACCTCTACCACGAGAAAGTTCTGCGCTACTCATCTCTAAAACTTTAATTCCATGTTCTCTTAAAATATTATTAGTAATATTATTTCTATCATAAACAACTACAACACCAGGAGCAATACAAAGAGTATTTGTTCCATCATTCCATTGTTCTCTTTCTGAAGATATTTTCTCTCCACCTGCACATGGTATTAAATCAATTTTTCTTTTTAAATATTTTTCTAAGATTTCTTCAAGGGAACCTTCAACTTTTACAACATTTAAATCTTCATCACTATCTTCAATATCACCTTCTGTTATTTCATAAACTTCTAAAGTATTTAAAATACCTGGATGATATGTAAATTTATCATAATCAATTTGTGTAAATACTGTATCTAAATGCATAAATGCACGACTTTCAGGAATCTTAAACGCTAAAACCGTATCTACTTCACAAGATGGATCTCTAAAGAAGTTTTTAGCAAGTTCATCAATCGCCCCAGCCTCAGTTCTTTGTGAAATACCAACTGCTACAATATGATTACTAATATTTAGTACGTCTCCACCTTCAATATGATAAGGTAAATAACGATCATAATATTTCTTTATTTGTCCTGCAAAATCAGGATGATAATTAAATATATATTCAGCGTAAATAGTTTCTCTGCCCCTTGTAACTGAATACATTTTATTTAAAATAACTCCATTACCAGCACTTGCAAAAGGATCTCTTGTAAAATATAAGTTAGGTATTGGATCTGCTAAAAATTCTGATTCCTCACTTACATAATCAACTAAAGATTTTTCATATTCTCTTTTACTTCTACTTATTTCTTCAATCTTAATTCCTGACATCGTTTTAAGAACTAATTCTTTTTTGTCTGTAAAACTTTTTAAATATTCATACACCAAAGTTTTGTATTTTGGTGTTCGTATTCCTGCTTCATAAACAAACTGACGTATAAATTTATCTTCAATATCGTCACTAAGTTCTAATACATCAGCCATTAAATCTTCTAAAAAGACTACTTCTATTCCATTATTTCTTAAAATTTCTACAAATTCATCATGTTCTTTTTGCGCTGCTGGTAAAAAGGGAATATCATCAAATAATAATCTTCCTAATGTATCAGGCGTCAAATTTAAAAGTTCTGCTCCCGGTCTATGTAATAATACTTTTTTTAGTGGACCTATTTCACTTTTTACATTAATTGCATTCATATTTTCCTCCTTATTATCCTTCTATTATTATACCTCTACTATATCAATAAAATAATTATTTTTCAATTATTTTAATTACTTAATCGACTATAATTTATTAATTAATACTTGAATACATAAAAAAAACTCTTACTTTTAAGAGTTTCACATTAAATATTTTTCTTTATGATTTTGACTTCTTTATCAGTTATATCAACATATTCATGATTTTGAAAATCAATCTCTGCAGATTCTAATTCTAACTGTACAAAATCTATTTTAGTCATTTGTGTTAATGGTAGTGCACTTCTAAAAACAAAATATTTAGGAATCATAAAGTTTGGATAAGTGCTAACAATTAAAGACTTCATTTTTTTTATTAATTTTTCCTTAGGAATACCATTATATTCATTCTTTAAAACAATATGCGCTACTGGAACAGATTTTTCCTTTTCATCAGGTGCTCCAACAACTAAACACGTACTAATTTCTGGAAGAGATAATAATAAATTTTCAATGTCCATTGGCGTAATTTTCTTACCAGATCTAACAATTAGTCTTTTTAGTCTTCCAATTACAAATAAATGTCCATCACTATCCATAAACCCTATATCACCAGTATCAATAACTTTATTTCCATCAAAGCCATCATGAGTTATATCTTTTGTAGCCATTTCATTATTATAATAGCCCTTCATCATAGTTGGCGTCGAAATACCTATTTTTCCTACAATATTATTTTGTAAAAATTCATCATTTTCAATATCAGTTATTGTTATATTATTTTTTACATATGGAATACCTACACTACCTTCGTGATATGAATTTTCACTAGAATAGCATGCTGCTGCCGATACTTCTGTCATACCATATCCTTGTTGTATTTTATAATTACAATGTTTTGATTTTAAATATTCATTAATTAAATTTTCTTCTTCAAGAGATAAAGAATCTCCGCCAGAAATGGGCGATTTTAACGATGATAAATCAATATTTTTGCATTTATTTGATTTTATAAGAATATCCCATAAAATAGGACCTGATAAAACATGATTAGGTTTATATTTTAACATTAATTTTGGGAAATCTTTTTCCTTAAATTTTGGTACTAATATTGTTTTAAAACCAAGAACTAAAGGATCATGAACGGCATTAACAATTGAATAAGCAGAAAATGGCGGTAAAAAATTTAAAAAAGTATCTTGCCTACTCAAATTAAAACTAGATACAATTTGAGTAAAAGCCATCGCATTCAGATTTTCATTTGTTAAAATAACACCCTTGGGTTCTCCTGTTGTTCCTCCTGTATATAAAATAATTATTGGCTCATTTTCGACATAATCTGAATCAATGTGACCTAAATATGTTGCTCCTTGTTCAATAAACTTTTCCCATGTTTCTATTTTTCTATTCTTGCGAAGTTTTATTTTTCCTAGTTTTTGTATCATATTAGGAGCAGATAGTAAAGGAGAAACACTTACAATCCCCATATTCTTTATTTCTTCTTTATATTTTATTAAACCATTACATACAAAATCTAATCCAATTATCATTTTTGAACTTGAATTTTTAGCTTTATTAATTATATCTGTAATATTTAATATAGGATTAACTGCATTAACACAAGCTCCAATTCTATTTAAAGCATATAAAATATACACCATTTCAGGAGTTGTAGCCATAGCCATTGTAACAATATCACCTTGTTTAATACCCTTTGCTTTAAAAGCCCTAGCCGTTTTTTCTACGTTTTCAAAAAATTCTCTGTATTTTATTTGATTTCCTAAGTATTCAATAGAAACGTCTTCTAAATGCTCTTTATTATTTTCATAAACATAATCATACGCTTTCATCTTAGGAATATCGGATTCAATTGCTGCTTCAGGATAATATTTAAGCCAAGGTTTATCAATAAATGAATAATTAGTACATGGACCATATAATTCACCATTTGCTATTTTTCTTAAGTATAAATCTCTTTGCTTTTTTTCATAAAAACTTAATTCTTTTAATTTTTTCGACAATAATTTTAAATATTTATTTTCCATAATAAAGTAATCCCTCTTTTATTAGGGATATTATACACCTTTTTTTAATTTAAGCAAGTTTTAATTACTTGTTTTATTTAAAAATTCCTTTAATCTTTCATCTTTAGTATTTTCAAATATTTCTTTAGGTGTTCCTTCAAATTTAAGTTTACCTTTTTCTAAAAATAATACTCTATTCGCGATTGTATTTATGAAGTTCATCTCATGAGAAACGATAATCATAATAATATTTTTATTTGTTAATGACCTAATTAAATCTTGTACTTCTTTAACCATTTCGGGATCTAATGCGCTTGTTGGTTCATCAAACAAAATTACTTCTGGATCCATTATTAAA
The DNA here is from genome assembly GCA_934098485.1 of uncultured Bacilli bacterium. Classification (GTDB taxonomy): domain Bacteria; phylum Bacillota_I; class Bacilli_A; order RF39; family UBA660; genus CAG-533. The sequence continues at coordinate 49,378 of CAKOOH010000008.1, forward strand.
GTTCTAATAATTGCAACTCTCTGTTTTTGACCCCCAGATAGTTCTTCCGGATAATTATCTTTTTTATCAATTAAACCAATATCTTTAAGAAGTGTTTCAGCCTTTTTTTCAGCCACTTCTTTACTCATAATTTTAAGTTTTACTGGTGCTAAAGTTATATTTTCTAAAACTGTTAAATGTGGAAATAAATTAAACTGCTGAAAAACCATTCCCATTTTCTGTCTTATTTTAGATAAATTAGCCTTTTTATCAGTAATATCTTCCCCATCAAAAATAATATTTCCCTTACTTGGCACTTCCAACATGTTAATGCATCTAAGTAGTGTACTTTTACCAGAACCCGATGGTCCAATAATTGATATTACATCACCTGGTTTTGCTTTAAAACTAATTCCATTTAATACGTGTAAATCATCAAAACTTTTATATATATTTTTAACCTCTAACATTATTAAGTCTCCTTTCTAATTTATTTACTAGTTTAGAAAGAGCATATGTCATTAGTAAATATATTAAAGCAATTAAAATAAGAGGGAAGAAATAATCATAAGTTCTTGACGCAATAATATCAGATGCCTTTGTAAGTTCAGCAATTCCAATATATGCCCCTACTGATGTTTCTTTTAATAATGTAATAAATTCATTGCCTAGTGCTGGTAAAATATTTCTTATGGCTTGCGGAAGTATTATATATCTCATTACTTCACTATATTTAAGACCTAAAGCAAATCCTGCTTCCATTTGTCCCTTACTAATAGAATTTATTCCTGCTCTAATTATTTCTGAAACATAAGCACCAGAATTAATTCCAAAAGCAAGAATACCAACAATAATAATATTTATATTAACCGATTTAAAAACAACATAATAAATAATCATTAACTGTAAAATAACGGGTGTTCCTCTAATAATTGTTACATATAAATTTGCTAGATAATTTAAAAATTTAAACTTACCATTTACTTCATAATTATTTCTTATAACGGAAATAATAACGCCGATTATAGTTCCTAAAATAACAGCAAAAAACGCAATTACTACTGTATTAAATAATCCCGTTAATATATATTCATATCTATTATCTACAAATAAAGTTTTATTTATTGCATCAAATATTTTCATAAAAAATTGCACTTTTCATTCACCTACTTAGCAGTATGATTTAATATAAATTCATCAATTTTACCTTCATCTTTTAATCTTTTTATAACTTTATTAATAACATCTAATAGTTCACTATTTCCTTTTTTTACTATCATGCCATAACTATCACTTGTTAAAAATCCATCTAATATTTTTAAATCATTATTAGTATTGACTATCTCTTTAGCTGGTAACTCATCCATAATTATTAAATCAACTTTATCAGCCTTTAAGTCTTGTGCTGCTGCTAAATATTTCTTTTGTCTAACAATTTCGGAATTTTTATAATTTTTAGTCGCATAAGTATCTCCAATACTTCCTAATTGCACACCTATCTTTTTGCCATCAATATTATTTAAAGTAACGTTGCTATTCTTTTTTACCATTACAACATTTTTACTAATTACATAATCATTAGAAAAGTCAACACTTTCACTTCTTTCTTCACTATAACTAATTCCGGCGGCTCCAAAATCGGCCTTTCCCATTTTAACTTCATTAATAATTGAATCAAATGCTACATCTTTTATTACTAATTTCTTTCCTAATTCTTTAGCAATTTCTTTAGCAATATCAACATCAACCCCAACGATTTCTCCATTTTCATAATATTCATATGGTGCAAACCCTGCCTCAGTAACCATAATTAATTCATTATTTTTACTACATCCCGATAAAAATAAAACCATAATAACCATTAATATATACTTTTTCATTTTATTCACCTACTATTTTCAAAATAATTATATCAGAAGAATATTAAAAAAGCCAGTGCATCTGCACCAGCCAACTGCTATTATAAAAGATTAATTAACTAAATAAATTCATCAAATAATTCTTCTAAACTTTTTCTTTTTATAGGTTCCGTTATCACACCATTAAATCCATTATTTAATAAGTAAGTTTTACTATTCATATCTTTCTTTTCTGTTATAACAAATATTTTACTATCAAAATTTTGTATTTCTTTGCATTTATTCAAAAATCTAAATGCATTAATTTTTTCCATTTCTTCATCAATACAAATAAAATCATATTTTTCATTTTTTCTAAGCAAATCTAAACACTTTTTAGTCTCATCAAAATATAAATAATTAAATTTTTTCTTTTTACAAACTGACTTAATTATTTTTTCGCTTTCTTCTTTTTTACTTATTAAACATACTGATTTTATTTCCTTATATTCTTTTGTAAATTTATCATACTTATTATTTTTTTCTTCTGCTCTTTCCACTATCTTTTGATTAATTGTAATAATAATTTTGCTTCCTTTACCTTTATTACTATTTTGAATATTAAAAGTGCCACCCATTAAATTAACCATTTTTTTAATTATATTTAAATTTATTTCCGCTTTATCTTTAGTTTTTATATCTTGATCAGTTAAAAGATTTTCATAATTTAATAAATAATATAAATAATCATAATCCATTTCTTCACAAGAATCTTCTAAAGTAAAAATCAATTTACATACATCATATTTTATAATTGCATTTACTCTAAGTTCAATAAATCCTTCTTTGGTATTTTTAATTGAGTTATCAATAAGTGAAGAAAGAATTTGCTTTACTTTAATCGAATCTCCATAAACCTTTAAAGGAAGTTCATTAATATTTAATCTATAATCAACATTTTTTGGAACTAACTTTTTATATTTTAAATATACACTTTTAATTAAGTTTTCCACATCATAAGAATTATTTGTTAATTTTAGTTTATTAGCATCCATAGATGAAATATCTAATACATTTAATAATTCGTTTTTACTTAAATTTAATAGACTTAAACATTCTTTAATTTTTTGATTCATATTAGTTTTATTAATATTTTTTAGATTATTTTCTAATTCATCTATTTTATTATTCATCTCTGTACTAACATCACAAATAAAATTATTTTTATCAATGTTTGATTGTTCTAAATAATTTTTTGTTTTCGTAAGTTCTTTAATTAAATATAAATCCGGATTTTCCAAAGTAAAATAAACTAAATATATTATTATTGTGACAAAAAAAGATAATAGCAATAAATGTGGATAGTTTATTTGAATAAAAATAACGATTAAACCTACAACTATTAAAAATAATAATGGAATGTATTTTTTTATATTATCTTTTTTAATTTCTTTAATCATTAAAAATACAGAAATAATAACATATATAATGCTAACCAAATAAACTAAATACACAATTAAACCACTTGGTATAATCATATTATTTTGTTTAATAAAAGATAAAGGTACTATTAGCAAAATAAAAGACATAATTATTGTGATTTTATTATAAATAGAATTAAGTTTACTGTGATTAGATATTTCTCCAATGTATTCTGAAAATAAAGTTATCCACCATGCATTATATATCAAAATTAATTTGTTTGTAAGTATATAAAGTCCGTTATTTTCATTAAAATTTAATTGTAATAACATAAAGCAAAATATTTCTAAAAGCACTCCAAACAAAGAGCAAATTATTATATTAGAGAATATTTTATTTTCCTTTGAAAAAAGTTTAGGCTTAGAAAAAAACACTATAAATAATATTGCATTAAATATTAAACTACAAATTGCAAAAACAATATTTATCATTTTAAGCCTCCTATACTAATAGGATTATATCAAATTATTTATTACTTTTATATATAATTACCTAATTATTTAAAAAATATTAAAAATCAAATATCTAGTATTTTTTTCTTTCTTATTATGATATATTTAAATTGGTGATAATAATGGATTGTTTATTTTGTAATATAATTGCAGGAAAAATTCCTTCTAAAGCAATATACGAAGATCAAATATGTAAAGTTATTATGGATGTTAACCCTAATGCTAATGGTCATATTTTAATTTTGCCAAAAAAGCATATTACTGATTTTGAAGAAATGGATACAGAGACATTATCTCATATTCACGAAGTTGCTAAAGAAATCAAAAAATTGCAGTATGATGCTTTAAATCCTGATGGTTTAGTGATGGTTGTTAATTATGGAATTGCTCAGCAAATTAAACATTATCATTTACACTTAATTCCTGCTTATAAGAACAAGCAACAAATAGTTAGTGTTGATGATACATATGCTAAAATAATGCAAAAGAAAAACTGATAAAATTACTTATCAGCTTTTTTAGTTGTTGTCTTTTTAGTAGTTGTTGTTTTCTTTTCAGTTGTTTTAGCAGGAGCTTTTGGAGCTTTTGCTTTTTTTTCTGCTACCTCTTCTTTAACTTCTACTTTTTCTTCTTTTTTTACTTCAGCTTTAGCAGCTTTAATAACTTTGCCATCTAATGCATCTTTTGAAATCTTTACTAATTCTGCAAAATATGTAGGATTATCAATTGCAATTTCTGAAAGCATTTTACGATTGATTTCGATATTAGCTTTTGCTAATCCATTAATAAACTTAGAATAAGAAATTTCATTTTCACGACATGCAGCATTGATTCTTGTAATCCATAATTTTCTAAAATTACGTTTATTTTGTTTACGATCTCTGTATGCGTATGCTCCACTATGGAAAGTTTGTTCTTGAGCAGTTTTATATAGTCTATGTTTGCTTCCAAAATATCCTTTAGCAGCTTTTAAAACTTTTCTTCTTCTATTTTTAGAAACTACTCCACCTTTAACTCTTGTCATTTATACCACCTAGATAACAGATTTTAATCTGCTAGCTTCTCCTTTCGCTAATAATCCTTTTCTTCTTCTTTGTCTAATTTGTTTGCTTGAATCTTTTGCAGTTTTATGGTTTCCACCTGATGTTTTATAAGTTAATGTTCCATTTTTCTTTTTCTTTAGTACTTTACTTGATGCCTTATGTGTTTTTTGTTTTGGCATATAAATCTCTCCCTCTTAATTTATTTTTTTGGTGTTAATATCATAGTCATTGTTCTACCTTCAAGTTTAGGTTTTTGTTCAATATCCCCACTTTCCGATAGTTCAGCGGCAAATCTTTCTAATACTTCTCTTCCTAATTCAGTATGAGCCATTTGTCTACCTTTAAATCTTAAAGATGCTTTAATCTTATGACCTTTTTGTAAATAACTCTCTGCATTCTTCTTACGAGTATTAAAGTCGCCAATATCAATGGTAACTGATAATTGATATTCTTTCATATCTTTATTGTTAGCACGTTGATTTTTTAATGCTTCTTTTTGTTTTTTCTTTTTTTCATAACGGAATTTATTATAATCCATTATTTTACCAACTGCTCTATCACTGTTACCACTCATTAGAACTAAATCTAGTCCCGCATAGTTTGCTAGTGTTAAAGCATCAGCTAATTTTTTTGTTCCCATTTGTTCACCATTTGGGCCAATTACCATTAATTCGCTTACCTTAATTTGATCATTAATTGGTAAGTCGTCTTTTTTGACATTTGCTATTTAAATGCACCTCCATATATCAAAAAAGTGAATACAATCGTATCCACTTTAAAAAAATCCAATTCACTTATGGCTTTCTTACCTATCAGTTCACTTAAGACCAATCAGGTGGATGTGGATACATCGCTTTCCTTTTTCAAACACTAGTATTGTATCATAAATTATCATCTTGTCAATAATAAATTATGAAAAAATGTGGAAAAAATGTTTAAAACTTTTAAAAATAGGTATATTTATCTCTTATTTAACTATAATAATACTGTAAGAAGGATTTATCTTCTTACAATGAAATATACCATTTCCTACAAGGAAGTGGTATTTTTTATTTCTATATTTCCAAATTTATCTATAATAACATACTCATTACTATTAAAATCCGGAATATCACTAATCAAATTAAGTTCATATATATAATCTAAACATTCTTTATTAACAATAATAATACCTTTATATCCGCTTATATAATCTTTTAACGCATCATCATTTAAAACATCACACTTACTCTTTATATATATAATACTATTATTATTAATTTCTTTTAAAAGAGTATAAATAGTTTTATCACTAATAACATATGGCATATTATTTAAACTCTTTTTAATTTTTTCAAAATCAGCATCATTTATTATATATAACTTTTCATAATTATTTAAATCACTAATACTAAAATAATCAGAAAAAAGTTCACTATTTATATCTAAATTTTTATTTTTTAATAACTCTGCCATTAAACCACCCAACTTTAATTATTAAATTCTTAAATTAATTATTATCTTTTTTCATAAGGCTCAGAACTAACCCAAACATATTTATTATTGATTTTTTTAAAAACATGTTTATAACTTTTGGTATTTTCTTGTTTTAATGCTGCTGCCACAACTTCATTTTTATTTGAACAATTATCTGAATCTTCATGACAATAGTAAACACTATCATTACCAGAATAACACGAAGTAGATGCAACATCATCTACACATTTTATAGCTCTATCATATAAAATTATTTCATTTTCATTTGTTTCATATTCAATCAAATTATTATAATATGAAGTACTACCACCACTTTCGGCTTCACAAACAATTCTGTAACTATCTTTTGCAGCATGAACCTTATATGTCGCTTCATTTAAATCATATAAATTATCATTTTCTTCTATTATATAATTCTTATTAGTTTTATATTTATTTTTAATATAATTATTTATTACATCCTTTTTTATTTCTCCTAGTGTCGCATATGAATAAAGATCATTTGAATTGCTACCACATTTATAATCGTCACTACTATAACTAATATTATTATCTAGTAAATAATTTTTAATATTAAAAATTATAAAATCTTCATCATTAACATTTTCAATAGAAAGTTTCTTATCAGAATATAACCCCAAACTTTTATCTTTTAATATTAATTCTTTTTCCAAATCTTTTATAGTTTCATCACTTACGGTAATTACCCTTTTTGTTGTAGTTGTAGTACTAATTTTATCTCCATTAAAAAGATTATTTTTATTATTTTTACTTACTTTATACAAAGTAACAGAACCAGTAAAAACTATCAGTAATACTATTAAAACCACTACTAAAATCAGTACCCCTTTAGATCCTTTTTTCTTCATTTCATCACCATCTATATTAATTATATAAAAATAAATATTTGTTTTCAATAATAATAATCCACTTACATATATTTCCAAAAAAACAAGAAATGTTTTTTTACATTTCTTGCCATAGACCAATCGTAAAAGTAAATTTTACAAAATAAATTTTATAACTTCCTTGTTGACTTTAAAAACTTTTTTTATAAAAACAATATAAGTTAACTAATCTCGCGCCAGCGACCAGAAGGTATACCAGTTTATGCTACCCCGCAATCATAATTAACTGCGTATCAATCAAACTTCCTTTTTTCTATACCAGTAATTAAACTATCACTTCTTATTTGTCGTTGGATTGTAAAGAATGACCTTTTAATTACTGCTTTCATATTTAACTTGTTTTTTATCACTCCTTTCGTACCTTCATAGTACAAAATTTATTAATAATAATATAGTGAAACCAATTCACGTGGTAATTTTTTCTTTGATTTTCACCATATTATATTAATCTAATTACCATCAACTTCTATACAATAATATTCTATTTCTTTTGCAGTTTCAGCGTAAATTTCATGAATGATTGATGTAAAATATTCATATATTTCGTTATCTACTTTATCAATCATTCCACCGTTTTTAATAACTCTATACATATTAGCCAACCTGAATTTTGAAAAACGTTAAACTTATCTTTTAAAGTTAAACTTCGATACCCATATCTACACCAGCTGTATGATCATATTTGCCAACGGCGCTGCCATAAAAATCAAATACACCGCCCCAGCCGCCATAGTTACATGTAAATTTTTGACTAGTTGCTAAAGAAATGTTTTTTACTGCATGTTGATAACTTGAAAATACAGTTCCCATGCCATAAACATAGAAATGCTGTGTTACTGTTATAGTTGTAGTACTGTTTGGTAATAAAAATGATACGCCCCAACCTTTGTTGCTATATTTTGTACCATCACCATATAATGTTCCGCCGGAAAAATAAAGTTTAGAAGTAAGTCCACTATTTAATTTTAAACTATTACCATATAATAATGCTCCGATTAAGTCATAACTTTTAACACTTGGTTCACCTTTCCATGCATTTGTAAAAACCATTAAGCATTCTGTTGAACTACAAGATTTTGATAAAGTTAAAACCTTTGCATTAGTTTCATGATAACTACTTTGTGGACTTATTTGAGATCCTTGATCGGTTTTAGTTACTTTTTCAATTTCCTTTGTAAACATATTTTTAGTTAAAAGTTCATTATATTCAGCTTCAGTTACATAATTAGGATAGTCCTCAAAAAACATTTCTTTTAAATAATTGTATTGGGTCTCAGTCATGCTAACTCCATTACTATTAGTATAATATATACTTTCATCTGCCTTTACGTTGACTGAAAATATTACACCTCCTAATAGTAATATCAAATTTAACATTACTGCCTTTTTCAAAATTCATTCACTCCTTTCTGACTTAAAATATACTATAAAATAAAAATAAGTTTAGTGAATGCATTTCACATAAACTTATTTTTTTTTATTTTTTATAAACATATTTGTCAAAATAATTATTTTTAAAATTATTAAATATTCTTTCATCTTCATCTGACATATTATTTATATCAATTCTATAATCATCAAGAAGTCTATAGTTTTTCTTCTTTCTATATTCTAAAACGTTATCAAAGTAATCGTAATAATATCTAGTTTCAATGCCGTTATTTTCAATCAGAAAATCACAACCATTTAAATTTGCATAACATTTTATCTTTAAACCCTTTTCACTATAATAGTAAGAATTATTTACATTATCATAATCAAAATTCTTATTGTTTTTAAGTTTACTGATAATTACTTTCTTTATATCATTTTTAAGCATACTATCATCATAAGTATAAATTAAATCATCATTAGTAAAATCATCGTTTATTGTTAATTTGATCGTTTCAATGTTTTCATCACTTATATAAACTCTTAAATAATATGCATGTTTGCCACGCTTAAGCTTACTTACATTCAAATATTGCTTACCATCTTGAACATCCACAATTATCGTTGATGGATCACCACTATAAATTACAGTCTCTTTACCATTATCAACAACATAGAAATCAACTTTGTGAATTTCTACCTTCTCATTTTTAACGTTATAGAAACTACCGATCCTAATATAAATATCATCTTTAGAAATAATAACTAAACCATTCTTTGTGCTTAAACAATTATCACATTCACCGCCACCATGAATTGTAAAAATATGAATTGATTTATAAGTAGCAATAAAATAATAAAGGAAGAATACAGAAAGCGTTATAATAAGCAATGCCACTAAAATATACATACAAAATTTCAATCTATTTTTCTTAGCTAACAATGATAAAGTTACTCTCGCATTTTTAAAATTTTGTTCTTCTTTAGTAAATCTTTCACCAGCCAGTATTTCATTAACACTAACATTATAAAATTCACTTAACAAAGTTAAAGTATCATTTAATGGTATAGATTTATTACTTTCCCACTTACTGATTGTAGTTCTATCAACTAATAAAATCTCAGATAATTGGTCTTGAGTTAAATGCCTTTCCTCTCTTAGACTTTTCAAAAATGGTCCGATTTGTTTTTCATTCATGATTTATACGCCTCTAATTATTAAATTATTAAGATAAACAAGATTATTCCCCGTTCACTTACTTATATTAACATCAAATTTTAATAATAACCAAATTAATTCCATAAAAAACTTCAGTAAATAAAAAGAAAGTAGTCATCAACCTCTAACAACTACTTATTAACTTTCTTTTTTTTATCATAGTATAAACTATTTAATACTTTTACTTTGATACCTTTTTCTAGTTTAAACATTTTTTTAACATTTTTTGGTAATTCTTTTTTATAAACTTTCATGATATCCCTCCTTAATCGACGTAAGTATTATATCATACCCCATAAAATAAAGTATACATTTTTTTCAAAATAAAAGGTTAAACTACATTTTTTAACAAAAATATATAAATATAAATAAAATTAATGTATAATAATCTATGTTAAAAAGAAGGTACAATATGGGACTAATTGAAGTAAAAGAATATTTAAAGAAATATAATAAAGATAAAGATATTATTTTAGTAGAAGAATCATCTGCCACGGTTGAAGAGGCTGCTCATGCCCTTAACATTGAACCAGGTATGATTGCTAAGTCTTTAACTTTTAAAGTAAATGGTGACATTATCATGATTGTTACTAAAGGAACGTCTAAAATAGATAACAGCAAATATAAACATACTTTTAACGCTAAAGCCAAAATGTTAACAAAAGAAGAAGTAAATGAGTTTATTAATCAAGAAGTTGGTGGAGTTTGTCCATTTGCTCTTAATCCTAACATTAAAGTATATTTAGATATTTCTCTTAAAAATTATGAATTTGTTTATCCTGCCTGCGGTGAAAACCATAGTGCTATTAAACTTTCCATAAATGAATTAGAAGAATTATCTCACTTTACTTCTTGGATTGATGTTTGTAAGATTTTTTAATATACATAAAACTATGCTATAATTAATATTATTTAGGAGAATGATAAAATGAATAGAAAAGATGGAATTAAAGTAAAGAAAATAGATGGTATGCACTCTCTGATACCATTTATTATGCCCAAAAGAGCAGATGCTGATGTTTATATTAATACTAAAATAGATGTTACTAATCTAGTTAATTACATCACCGAATTAAAAAAGGATGAAAAATATCAAAATTTAACATACTTTCACGCCTTTGCCTGTGCTATCGGAAAAGTTGTTTATAATAGACCTCTATTAAACCGCTTTGTAATTAACAAAACATTCTACGACCGTAAAGATATCACTTTATCATATGTAGCCAAAAAAGCGTTCACTGATGAATCAGAAGAAACCTTTAATGTTGTTAAAGTCGAAAATGGTGATAATATTTTTACTTTAAGTGATAAAATATCTACTCAAGTTAAAGCCGTTCGTAAAGAAAAGAAAACTAATGCAGCCGATGATTTTATTAATAATATTGGTAGACTTCCCAAATCTATTAGATGGTTTATGATTAAAATAGTTAAATTTGCCGATAATCATGATTTAATTCCATCAAGTCTTACTAGTAATTCTATTTATCATTCAACTGTCTTATTATCTAATTTAGGAAGTATCAAATGTGATGCCATATATCATCACTTAACTGATTTAGGAACAAACTCCATCTTAATGACTATTGGTGAAATTAAAGATGAACCGGTTGTTATTGATGGAAAAGTTGAAGTAAGAAAAATGTGTGATTTTGGCGTTAATTTAGATGAAAGAATTGCCGACGGATTTTATTTTGCTAAAGCACTAAAATTATTTGAGTATGTAATTAATAATCCTAAAGAATTGGAGGAATTTGCTAATGCTAGAATTGATACAAAACAGGATTAATAAAATAAAAAGATTTTTTGGTATTACTCCTAAAAATAAGTGGTTAAATTATTACACTAACATGCCTAAAGAAATAAAATATGATGATGGTTCTTTAATTGATGCGGTATTACTATCTGCATCTATGTATCCTAATAATATCGCTATTGAATATTACAATACCGAAATTACTTATGTAGAATTTATTAATCGTATTAAAAAATGTGCTCGTTCTCTTAAAAGAATTGGCGTTAAAGAAAATGATCGTGTAACAATATGTATGCCTAACACCCCTGAAGCAGTAGTAATGTTTTATGCTATTAACATGGTTGGTGCCGTTGCTAACATGATTCACCCTCTTTCTAGTGAAAATGAAATTAACTTTTATTTAAATAAAGCTAAAAGCAAGGTTATTTTAACAATCGACTTATGCTACCCTAAAGTAATGAACGTCATTAAAGGAACAAATGTAAAACATGTTATTGTTTCATCAGCTACTAAATCTATGGGCTTTATTGTAGATAGTGCTTATTATTTATTTAAAGGACGTAAAAATTCTAAAAACATGAAGCAAAATAAAGAAATAGTTTTATCATGGCGTGAGTTTATTAAAAAGGGAGCCTATTATAAAGAAGAATTTTATGTTAAAAGAAAAGCCCAAGATATGGCCGTTATATTATATAGTGGTGGTACAACAGGAAAACCAAAAGGTATTTGTTTATCTAACTTAAACTTTAATGCTGGTGCTATTCAAAGTAGATATATGTCTGACACAATGAAACCCGGTAATTCCTTTTTAACTATTCTTCCTAATTTTCATGCTTTTGGAATTGGTATTTCTACACACACTCCATTGTATTCAGGAATGAAAGTTATTTTAATTCCTAAATTCGATATGAAAAAAATGAAAAAATTATTAAAGAAATACCGTCCTAATGTTATTGCTGGTGTTCCATCTTTATTTGATGCTATTTCTAAAATTAATTTAAAACCTCATGACTTAAGTAATCTAACACTTGCTGTATGTGGTGGTGATTCAATCACTTTAGAAAACAAAAAAAGAATTAATAAATACTTTAAAGAACATGGTTCCAAAACCGATTTAAGAGTTGGTTATGGGTTAACAGAATGTTCAGGTGCTTGTTGCTTATCTCCAGAAGGTATGGAAAATAAAAAAGATATTATTGGTATTCCTTTTCCTAACTGTGTATATAAAATTATCGACATTAACGATGGTCATGAATTAGGCCCTAATGAAGACGGTGAAATTTTAATTAGTGGTCCCAATGTTATGTTAGGTTACTTAGATGAAAAAGAAGAAACTGAAAATGTCTTTACTACTGACGAAAATGGTATAAAATGGTTACATACTGGTGATGTCGGATCCATTGATAAAAAAGGATTTATTTATTACCGTTCAAGACTAAAAAGAATGATTATTACAAACGGCTATAATGTTTACCCAAGTTATATTGAAGAATTACTAAGTAAACATGAATATGTATTCCAGTGTGCAGTTATTGGCATCCCTCACCCTTACAAAGGTGAAGTTGCTAAAGCATTTATCGTCTTAAAAGAAGATATTAAGCCAAGTTTAGAAGTTAAAAGAGTTATCAACAAATATTTAAAACAAAACTTAGCAAATTATGCTATCCCAAGTGAAATCGAATACGTTGAAGGATTACCTATGACTTTAGTAGGTAAAATATCATATAAAGATTTACATTAAAAAAATCACATCATTTTGATGTGGTTTTTGTTTTTAATTTATTACAAACGGATTTGATGAGGTGCCATTTCCTCCAGATATCGTCGTTGCGCTTATAAGAGAAACTGCCGGACGAAGACCGTACGTGTTCGTCACCCAATTGCTGCTGACACGGCCACTGCCTCCCACGAAAAGCACGCCGGCGTGACCATCGAAGTAAGTAGGCGAAAAGGACCAATACCATGCGCCTGTAGAATTTTCTCTTAAATAACTATTTATTGATGAATTATTATAATTTAATGCTTGATATCCATAATAATCAATACTTCCAGCATATAATACTTCGTCCACTGTAAGTAATCCTATTTTATAATCTAATGCTCCATTACCATTAATTGTATCTGAAACTGTTAATTTAGATAACTTTCCACCATCATTATCTAATGGACATATTAATGTTGGACCAGTACCTGCAGTTCCGTATTCTTTATTTGAAGTATCTGTATAAAAATAATTTGTTCTTACCCTTTGTCTGCCACTATATAAGGTTAAATTTGTTCCATATCCGAGTCCTGGATAAGTGCTATTACCTTTATTTAATTTATTAGTTGTGGTATTTAATCTTGTATTTATTATAGTTTGATTAGTTTTTGTACTTTTATCATTACACCAGATGGTATCTGCGAGTTTGCTTTCATATGATGCTAAATTGTTATTGTACCAGGTTTCTAAATTTTGTAAAATGGTACTTTTATTTGTATTAGCATGTGCTCCTAAATATGTACTAGCACCTGCTGCTCCATACATAAATCCTACATAAGCATTGTCATCATCATTCTCATTGAACTTTGTTTCATAAGTAGTTCCATCATAACGTGCATAGGCAGCATCATCACTATTATTTGATGATGCACATGGACTAGTAACATTATTTACATTATCATTATGAAGTACTAATTTAATTGAGCCATCCCCAGTTACACGCACGATTCTCCAGCATTTATTTGCAAACTGCACATAATTATTCGTTACATTACCTCTAAAATAATAACTCATGCCATAATCATCTACTGCACCCGCTAATACGGCTTCCCTTGCAGGTGATCCTTCTTTTCCTGGATTGGTTAACGGCTGCATTATAGTTGGATAATTTTCTTTTATTCCTGCTAGTAATGTTC
>CAKOOH010000009.1 GCA_934098485.1 uncultured Bacilli bacterium
AATGTAGATATTAATTCATTTGGAAAAAAGAATATTGCTTTTGATATTGGAGCAAATAAATATGGAGAAGCAGTATTTAAAAATCCTGGTAAAGCACTTAAAGTATTAAAGAGAGATTATAAAGATGGTATAAAGCTAATTCAAAAAGAATTTAATTTATTGCCATTAAATAGATTTAACTATAAATCATATGGAACATTTGGATGGCAAGTAACAATTGGCACAGAAGAAGAAAAAGAACAAGCAATATTCGTTTCATCTTTTATGGATATATATGAAAACAGTTTTAACTAATTCGACAACTTACAATTTATGTTAGTTAAATAATATGTTATTAACATACAAAGAACCTAGTTTGCTCATGCATATAGAATATATTATAAATAAACATACGATAGTAACTATATATTGCAGTTATAGTAGATGACACATGTAGAATGTGTTTCAGTACTGCAACGAAGAAGTCTTGAAAAATAAGTCTTTTTGATATTTTACTATAAAAAAAGCTTCAAAAATATTTAAAGAGAGATAAGATGAAAAGTCATACAAAGATACAGAAAATTATAAAAAAAGCTATGAAAAAGTCTTTATTTTATGAAATATTATGGTATTATAATATTAAATTATTTTATATAGAGGTGAGAAAATGAATTATAAAGAATACTTAACAAATGTTATTGAAGGGTTAGGGATTAATAGAGACTTAATTGAAATTGCTATTCCACCTAAAGAAGGAATGGGAGATTATTCATTACCTTGTTTTAAAGTACAAATAAATGATTTAAATAATCCAAATGAAAAGGCAAATTATATTTTAGAACATTTAGAACTTGATAAGAATATAATTGATGGTGCTTTTGTTATTGGACCATACTTAAATTTCAATGTTAATAAAGATAGTTTAACAAAAAATACTTTAGAAAAAATTGAAACTTTAAAAGAAAAATATGGTAGTACTAACGAAGGAAATAATAAGTCTTTGTTAATAGAACATACTTCTATAAATCCTAATGCTTCACCACATATTGGCAGAAGTAGAAACAGTATTATAGGAAACTTTTTAGTTCATTTATATGAATTTAATGGTTATGAAGTAACTAAAGAATATTTTGTTAATGATATTGGAAAACAAATTGCGATGCTTTTAATTGCTGTAAAAAAATATTCTAATATTGAAACAGTTACTTTTGATGATATGTTAAGTTTATATATAAAAATAAATGATGATGCTAAAACTGATGATAGTATTGAAAAAGAAACTTTTAAATATTTAAATGAACTTGAAAATGGTAATGATGAAGTAAGAAAAGAATTTAAAGAAGTTACAGATATTTGTGTAGAAGGACAAAAGAAGATATTCGATAAAATGGATATTCACTGGGATAATTTTACACATGAAAGTGATTTTGTTTTTGATCATATTACAAAAGATATTTTAGATAGAATAAAAGCAAAAGGTAGATTAAAAGAAGATGAAAATGGAAGACTTTATGTTGATTTAACAGGTTATAATATTCCAACGAGAGAACCAGTTTTAACACTTACACGTGAAGATAAAACTAGTTTATATCCTTTAAGAGATATTGCTTATACTATCTATAAAATGAATATGAAGAAGGATGTTAACTTAATTGTTCTTGGTGAAGATCAAAAAGTATATATGGAACAAATTACGGCTGTTATGGATATTTTAGGTTATGATAGTCCTAAATTAATTTCTTATTCGTTTGTTCTTTTAAACGGAGACAAAATGGCTACTAGAGAAGGTAAAGTTGTACTTTTAGAAGATTTTATTACGGCTACAATCGATAAACTTAAAGTTAGTTTTAATGAAAGAGGATCTGATTTAAGTGATGAGGAATATTTAAGTTTAGCAACTTCATGTATTAAATATAATATGCTTAATATAAATCGTGGTAAGAACATTAACTTCAATTTAGATGATGCTACTAATTTTACAGGAAATTCAGCAATTTATGTTTTATATAATTATGTTAGAATAAATTCTATATTAAATAAGTGTGAAATTAAAAAAGATTTTACTAATTTAGTATTAGATACTAAGACAGAAGGACAACTTGTTAAAAAGTTATATGATTTCGAAGATACAATTAGAGAAACAGTAAAATTAAGTGATGCTGTAGTAATTACAAAGTATTTAAATGATTTATGTGGATTATTTAGTAAATATTATGAAGAAACAAACATCTTAAAAGAAGCAGATGAAAATATTAAAAATTCAAGATTATTATTAATTGATTGTATTAAAACTGTTTTAGAAAATGGTACTAGAATTTTAGGAATAAAGACAGTTGATAAATTATAGTTTTTAAGTTATATGAATAGTTATTTATATAACTTTTTTCTTTATTTAATACTAATGTTAAAAATATTTGCGAATGTTACAAAGCATTTAGGTAGATTAGTTCTCACAGTTTTGTTATTTTGGTAGTGAAAGGAGAATATTAATGATTGGTAAACAAATTTTAATTTTCAGAAAAAAAGAAGGACTTTCTCAGGAAGAACTAGCAGCTAAAATAGGAGTAAGCAGACAAACGATATCTAACTGGGAACTGGAAGAAACAATGCCCGATTTAAAGCAAGCAAAATTACTTGCACAAGAATTCAATGTTAGTTTAGATGAACTTACCGGAAATAAGAATGTTTTATTAGAGAAAGTATGTGTAACAGAGAAAAATTCTAATGTTATTATAAAACTAGTAAAAGTGTCAGGCGTAACAATTGGAGTTTTAACGTTTTTAGTTTTAGTAATATTAGTTTCTATGTGGTATTTTGGACAGATACAAGAATATAAAGTAACAGCATCAGGTTATGGTGAAGGAAAAATATGTTATTATAATAATGAACTTACGGAATATTTAGTAATGAAATATAATGCAAGTAATGAACTCGTAATGGAATTTGATGATGACGATATTAAAAGTAAGTTTGATGCAAAAAAATATAAGGAGCCAAAAGATATGGTTAATGATATAGTTGAGTATATTGAAAATAATGGTGGCACTTGTTTAAAAGAAAAAGAAAGTAAGTAAAAGTATTGTGATGTCATGCAGTATTATTATAAATATAAAACGCCAGCTAATTTTGATGATATGATTATGGTTAGTGATGGAACGTTTTTAACGGGATTATATTTTGAAAATTCTAGTGATGCAAATAAACATAAGAATTTAAGTGAGGAAAAATGGCTTGATGTTTTTAAAGAAACTAAAAGGTGGTTAGATATATATTTTTCGGGTAATGAGCCGGATTTTTATCCTTCCTATAAAGTAAATAATTTAACAGAATTTAGAAAAGAAGTAAGTGATATATTAAAAAAATACCTTATGGAGAAACGATTTCTTATAATGATATTGCCGTTAGGGTTGCTAAGAAAAGAGGCATAAATAAAATGTCTGCTCAGGCAGTAGGTGGTGCCGCACGAGAAAATCCAATTTGTATAATTATTCTTTGTCATAGAATAATAGGAAAAAATAAAAGGAAAGTTTGCTATGGTGGCGGTTTAAATAACAAAACGGAACTTTTGAACCATGAAAAAATGGCCAAAAAAGAAATAAACTAAAAAATAAGTAAACTGATGGAAAATAACTGGTATTTATAGTACTAGTTATTTTATTATTTGGTATAATAGAAGCAGATTTAAGGTGATTTTAATGAGATATAATCCGGATTATAAAACAGGTTTAAATACAAATGAAGTAAATGAAAGAATAAGTCATAATCTTGTTAATTATGATGATCAACCACCAACTAAAACAGTTAAAGAAATATTTAGAGATAATTTTTTTACTTATTTTAACTTTATTAACTGTGTTTTAGGGGGTGCAATAATTATAGCAGGTATAATTGGTGGAGAAATATTTGAGTCACTTAAAAATTGTACATTTATGGGCGTAATAATAATAAATAGTATTATAAGTACGGTTCAGGAAGTATTATCTAAAAAAACAATTGATAAGTTATCAGTCTTAGCGGCATCTAAAGCAGTAGCAATAAGAGATGCGAAAGAGGTTGAGCTTAGTTTAAATGAAATTGTATTAGACGATGTTTTAAAAGTAAAACTGGGAGATCAAGTCATATGTGATTCCGTAATTTTAGAAGGAAATGTAGAAGTTAATGAGTCTTTTATAACAGGAGAAGTAACGCCAATTGTAAAAAAGAAGGGTGATACGATTTTATCAGGAAGTTTTATTGTTAGTGGTTCTTGCTTTGTTAGAGTTGATCATATAGGACGTGATAATTATATATCTAAAATAAGTGCTGAGGCTAAATATAATAAGAAAGCAAATTCTGTTATAATGGATAGTTTTGAAAAAATTTTAAAAGTTTTATCAATTGTAATTGTACCAGTAGGAATTTTACTTTTTATAAATCAGTTAGCAGTAACTGATAATGATTTTACAGCTTCTATATTTAATACAGTAGCGGCATTAATTGGAATGATACCAGAAGGCCTTTTACTTCTTACAAGTTCAGTTATGGCGGTTAGTGTTATTAGACTAGCAAAGTATAAAGTGTTAGTTCAGCAGTTATATTGTATTGAGACACTTGCTAGAGTAGATGTAATATGTTTAGATAAGACGGGAACTATTACAGAGGGGGTTATGGAAGTAAGTGATTTAAAGTGGGAAGATGGTAAAGAAGATGAGCTAAAAGACGCATTAAAAAATGTTAGTCATGCTTTAATTAATAGTAATGCTACAATGGAAGCAATAAAAGAAAGATTTAAGGAAAGTGGAGAGTGGATAGTTAATAAGAGAATTGAGTTTTCTTCTTCTAGAAAGTTTTCAGCTGTTTCTTTTGAAGAAAAGGGAAGTTATTATATTGGGGCACCGGAATTTGTTTTAAAAAAAGATGCTGATAAATATAAAGAAAAAATAAATGATTTTAGTGATTACCGCGTTTTAGTTGTTGCTAAAAGTGATGATGAACTTACAGAAAATCCAGAAAAATTAGAAGTTTTAGGTTTTGTTTTGATTCAGGATAAAATCAGAAAAGAAGCACCAGCGACACTAGATTATTTTAAAAAGCAGGGAGTTTCAGTTAAAGTTATTAGTGGCGATAATTATTTAACAGTTTTAAGTATTGCTAAAAGAGCGGGATTAGTGGATGCTAAGGGAATTGATGCTAGTGAAATAACTGATGATAATATTTTAGATATTGTAACAAAGTATGATGTTTTTGGAAGAGTAAAACCAGAACAAAAAAAGAAAATTATTAATGCTTTACAAAAACTTGGACATACAGTGGCGATGACTGGTGATGGCGTAAATGATGTTTTAGCATTAAAGGAAGCAGATTGTAGTATAGCGATGGCAAGTGGTAGTGATGCGGCTAAGCATGTTAGTCAGTTAGTATTATTAGATTCTAATTTTGCTGCGATGCCTGAGGTAGTGGCGGAAGGAAGAAGCACCATCAATAATATTGAAAGATCAGCATCATTACTACTTATTAAAACGATATTTACAACCATTTTAGTAGTAATTTGTATATTTATGAAAAGTGAATATTTCTATATGCCAATTCATTTGAGTTTAATTACAGCATGTACGATTAGTTTTCCATCATTTATTTTAGCTTTAGAACCAAATCACGAACGAGTTAAAGGAAACTTTATGCTTAAAGTTATAAGCAAAAGTATTCCGCCTGCATTAACTGTAGTTTTTAATGTTGTAATGATCGTTCTTTTTAGACAGCAGTTTAATATTGATCCGGATTTAACAAGCACTCTTATTGTAATTATGACGGGAACAACGGGATTTATATTCCTATTTAGACTATGTAAACCATTTAATCTACTTAGAGGTGCGTTAGTTACATTTTTAATTGCGATGTTTATATATGTAATAATGTTCTGGTATGACTTCTTTGATTTATCACAAATTAATTTTAATACTATTCTTTTATATATAGTTTTTGGTATTTGTAGTATTTATATATTTGATAAGTTAAATAGTTTAATGACTATAATTATGAAAAAAGTGGATAAGAGCAGTTTAGAAACGGCTAAATAATTAGTTAAGGGGTTGGAATGGTTTTGGTTTTGTTTGACAATGTCTTTAATTTTTGTATATAATATATTTGTAATTTTTAAATTGCTGATTAAGAGAAGTACATATTATGGTTATTAGAGAGAATGGTTGGTTGGTGAAAAATCATATAAACATATTATGGAAATGGGCTTATGAGAGGATACCGAAATAATAGTAGGCTATCACGGGAGTTAACCGTTATCAAATAACTTATGTATGATAGTACATAAATAGGTGGCATTAAAAGTAAGAATAAACTCTTATCCTAAAAGTTGGATAGGAGTTTTTTATTAATTAAAGGAAAGAAGGATGTTTATGAAAAAAGTAATATTAACAGGAGATAGACCAACGGGACCGCTTCATATTGGACATTATGTTGGATCATTAAAAAATAGAGTTAGAATGCAAAATGAAGGCGATTATGATGAAATGTATGTTTTTATTGCCGATGCTCAAGCATTAACTGATAATTTTGATAATCCGCAAAAAGTAAAAGATAATATTTTAGAAGTGGCTTTAGATTATTTGGCAGTGGGACTTGATCCAGAGAAGGTTACTATTTTTATTCAGTCGGAAATACCGGAACTTACAGAACTAACTTTTTATTATATGAATTTAGTTACCGTATCTAGACTTTATAGAAATCCAACGGTAAAATCAGAAATAGAACAAAAGGGATTTGAAGAAAGTATTCCAGCAGGGTTTTTAACATATCCAGTAAGTCAAGCTGCAGATATTACGGCATTTAAAACAAATGTGGTGCCAGTTGGGGATGATCAATTACCAATGATTGAACAAACTAGAGAAATTGTAAGGAAGTTTAATCGTATTTATGATGAAGTATTAGTAGAACCGGAAGCAAAAATACCAGAAAGTAAAAACGAAAGCCGCTTAATTGGAACTGATGGTAATGCGAAAATGAGTAAGTCTTTAGGAAACTGTATATATTTAAAAGATAGTGAAGAAGAAGTTAGAAATAAAGTATTTGGGATGTATACAGACCCTGATCATATAAAAATTACAGATCCCGGAAAAATTGAAGGTAATGTAGTATTTACTTATTTAGATGTTTTTTGTAAAAGCGATTCTTTTAGTAAATATTTACCAGAATATAATAATCTAGATGAATTAAAAGAGCATTATCAAAGAGGTGGGTTAGGTGATGTAAAAATTAAAAAATTCTTATTTGAAATATTAAATGAAGAATTAAAACCAATAAGAGAAAGAAGAGAACTTCTTGCAAAAGATCCGGAAAAAATAAAAGAAATTTTACAAGAAGGAACTATGAGAGCAAGAAAAGTAGCGGCAGAAACTTTAAAAGAAGTGAAAACGGCAATGAGACTAAATTATTTTGATAATTAGTCTTTTTTAATATACAAATATTGTATCATATGATACAATACAAATAGGAGTGAATAGTAATGATAGAAATTAAACATGTAAGTAAAACTTATAATGGTGAAAAGAAAGCACTTAAGGATGTAAGTTTTAAAGTAAATGATGGAAAAATATTTGCCTTTATTGGTCATAATGGTGCTGGGAAAACAACTTTGATAAAGTCAATTGTTGGTATTTTAAATTTTGAAGAAGGGGATATTTTAATTAACAATAAGTCAATAAAAGAAGAACCTATAGAATGTAAAAAAGAAATGGCGTATGTTCCAGATAATCCTGATTTATATGAAAATATGAGAGCGATTGATTTTATTAATTTTATTTGTGATATGTATGATACTCCGATGGATATTAGAACTGAAAATATTACAAAATATGCAAAAATGTTTGAAATAGAGGATAAATTAAATGATGATATAAATTCTTTTTCTCATGGTATGAAACAAAAAGTTGCTTTAATTGCAGCCCTTGCTCATAACCCTAAGGTATTAATAATGGATGAACCATTTGTAGGATTAGACCCTAAAGCGGTATACGATATGAAAGAATTAATGAAAGAAATGTCTAAAGAAGGAAAAACAGTATTTTTTTCAACACATATTTTAGATGTGGCTGAAAAACTTTGTGATGAAGTCGCAATTATAAAGGCGGGCGAAATTGTTAAATATGGAAAAATGAAAGATGTTATGGGTGATGAATCATTAGAACAGGTATTTCTTTTATTAGGTGAAAAATGATGAAAACATTTAAAATATTAAAAGCGGCAACTAGTCAAGACATGAATATGTTTAAATATAGCACTAAGAAAAATGCGAGTAAAATTCAAAAAATATTATTCCCGGTGATGTTATTTTTGATTGTATGTTTTTCTATTGGCTTTTATGCGGCGATGATTGGAAAAAATTTATATGAGGTTAATTTATCTTATATTCTTTTAACTTTATTTGTTTTTATAGTAAGTATTCTTAGTTTTATGCAAGGCATCTATAAATCGCAAGGAATTTTATTTGAAGCAAAAGATAATGATTTATTATTTTCTTTACCAATAAAAAAATCACAAATATTATTTGTTAGAATATTTAAGTTAATTTTATTTCAGTATATTTATAATTTAATGTTTTTACTTCCGGCCTTTGCGGTATATATTTATTTTGAGCATCCAGAGGTAAGTTTTTATCTAATTTCATTATTAGAAATATTATTAATCCCTATAATTCCAACCGTTATTTCTAGTTTTATAGGTTATTTAGTAAAATTATTATCTTCTAAATTTAAAGCACAAAAAATAATGCAAACAATTTTATCAATATTAGTTTTTATGTTAGTATTTTATTTTAGTTTTCATATAGAAGATTATATAAGTGATATTGCTAATAAAGCAAATTCCATAAATGAGTTTATTACGAGTATTTATTATCCAGTAGGGCTTTATATTAATTTAATAAATGATTTTAAATTAGGGGATTTAGTTAAGTTATTAGTAGTTAATTTAGTACCATTATTAATATTTATATGGTTGGGAGCTCATTATTATTTTAAAATAATTTTTAATTCTAAGGTAATTAGCAAAAGTAAAAAGAAAGAACAATATATTATAAGAAAAAGTTCGGCTATTAAATCACTTACAATAAAAGAATTAAAAAGATATTTTTCTTCACCAATCCTTATGTTTAATACGGCTTTTGGTTTAATTTTAATTTTAATAATGACAATTTTGATTGTATTTAAAGGTAATGCAATATTTGATGATATTTTAGCATCATATAACATAGAAACAAATTTATCTTTACCAATATTATTTTACTTTTTAGTTTTATTTTCGGGAGCAATGACAAGTATTTCATCGTCTAGCATTTCTTTAGAGGGAAAAACAATAAATATTACAAAGAGTTTACCAGTAAGAGAAGAAAGTATATTAAATGCCAAAATTTTAATGTGTATGATAATTGAACTACCTTTTTTATTAGTTTCCGATTTAATATTTATTATTTTCTTAAAACCAAAATTAGTATATGCATTATTAATTATAATATTAAGTTTTGTTATAGTATTTTTAAATGCGGTAATAGGACTTATAGTTAATTTAAAATATCCTAAACTTAATGCGACAAACGATACAGAAGTGGTAAAACAAAGTATAAGCTCAATGGTATCAGTATTTATTGGGATGGCATTATTTATAGGAAGTATTGTTTTAATTGTTTATTTAAGTAAGTACCTTTCTTTTGATTATTTGTTAGTGGGACATATTTTAATTTTGATTATCCTTTCAGGTATTCTTTATGGAATATTACTTAAATATGGCAAAGTTGATTATAGAAATCTTAATGTTTAAAACGAGTTATGATATAATAATTACTAGTGGAGTGATTTAAATGGAATACATTAAAATAAAAGATGCGGATATGATTGTAAATAATTCATCTTATGTTGTTACTAATCCGGTAAAATATAAAAATAAATGGAATGATTTATTTGGAAATAAAAATCCGATTTGTTTAGAACTTGGGATGGGAAGAGGCGATTTTATTATTGAAATGGCTAAAACATATCCAAATATAAATTTTGTAGGATTAGAGATAAATGATTCACAGATGGTAATGGCAGTAAATAATTTAAAAAGTTTAAAACTAAATAATTTAAAACTTATAAATGCAGATGCAAGAGAAATTGATAAAATATTTGGTAAAGAAATTGATACTATATATTTAACTTTTTCAGAGCCTTGGCCAAAGAGAATCGATGAAACTAAAAGATTTACGCATGTAAGTTATTTAAAATTATATGATAAAATTTTTAAAAAGCATAAACATATCGTACTTAAAACGGATAATAAAGGTTTTTTTGCTTATTCATTAGAAACTTTATCTTCTTATTGGTACGTTTTTGAAAAGGTTAGTTTGGACTTACATAATGATGAAAGAAATATTAAAAATATAATGACTAATTATGAAAAACAATATTTTAAAGAGGGAAGAGCTATTTATTATATTGATGCTAAGTTTGAAGGATAAAGAATTTTGAAAAAGTTAGATATTTATTATGAAGATAAGAGTATTTTGGTTGTTAATAAACCATCTAAATTACTTACGATAAGTACTCAGAAAAATAATAATAGTTTATATAATGAAGTTTATGATTATTTGCATAAGAAAAATCAAAAGTGTTTTATTGTTCATCGTTTAGATAAAGATACAAGTGGACTTATCATATTTGCTAAAAATGAAAAGAGTAAACTTTTTTTACAGGATGACTGGGATAAGGTAAAAAGAAAATATGTGGCGGTTGTGCAAGGTGAAGTAAAAAAAGATGGCATAATAGAATCATATTTAAAAGAAACAAAAACGTTATTTACTTATTCTAGTAATGATAAGGTTAAGGGAAAATATGCCTGCACAGTTTATGAACCATTAGTAACAAATAAAGCTTATAGTCTTTTAGATATTTTGATAAAAACAGGAAGAAAAAATCAAATAAGAGTTCATTTAAATGATATAGGGCATCCGATTATTGGAGATAAAAAGTATGGTGCTAGTAAAAATCCGATAAGTAGACTTGGACTTCATGCTTATTATTTAGAATTTAAGCATCCAGTTAGTAAAGAAAATATGGTTATAAAAACTAGTTTTCCTAAAGAATTTGAAAAGATTTTTGAGAAAAAATAAAAGATATTACCCTAAGGAAATATCTAAAATCATCATAATTATAAATCCAATTCCAAAATATAGAGCCATGAGCTCTTTTTTTTCGTTATTCATACTTTCGGGGATAAGTTCTGTAGCAATAACATAAAGCATAGCACCGGCGGCAAAAGCTAGTAAATAAGGCATAATAAATTGTACTTTCATAACTAAGAGAGCCCCAAATATAGCGCCAATGGGTTCAACACTTGCGGATAAGGCTCCGATTAAGAAGGCTTTCTTTTTAGAATATCCTTCTCTATAAAGAGGAAAACTGATAGCAGATCCTTCAGGAAAGTTTTGAATACCAATACCTATAGCTAAAGAAATGGCACTCATAACACTAGAACTAGTTAATCCATAAGTGATAGAACCAAAGGCAACTCCGATAGCCATACCTTCCGGGATATTGTGAAGAGTCATTGATAGGATTAAGTTGTTAAGGCTTTTAGATGATTTTTTTCGATTATAAATATCACCTAAATATAAAATAAGTAGTCCTAAAAGAAGACCAATTGTGCATACTATCCAAGGTATCATATTTAAGTTTTCAGCATTGGTTATAGCAGGATTTAATAAAGAGAAAAAAGCTGATGCTAACATAATTCCCGCAGAAACACTTAACATGATATCCATATATTTTTTACTAATATTTTTAGTTAAAAAAATACAAGCTGAGCCTAGAGCCGTAATTAAAAAGGTAATCATAGCCGCAATAAATGATTGTAAAATTGGATTTAATTCATAAAAAAAACTCATCATACTATAGTATATGATAAGTTATTTTAATGGTTCTTTTACTTCCATAATTACTGGTAAGATAATAGGCCTACGGCCAGTTAAATCATTGATAAAAGGACTAAGTTCTAAGATAATTTGATTTTTTAAATCAATGTAATTGTAGTTAGTTTTTAAACTTCTAATAACAATTTCACTTACTTTTTGTTCAATTTTGTAAATAAGTTCGGCGTTTTCATTTACTAAAACAAATCCTCTAGTTGTAATATTTGGTTTTATAAGAAGTTCTCTAGTAAGAGGATTGATATTTATAATTGTTACTAAAATACCATCGCGGCTCATAAGCTGACGGTCTTTTATAACAACGCCACCAATATCACCAATACGAGAGCCATCTACATAAACATCACCAGACTGAACTCTTTTTCCTAATCTAGCACCATCTTTTGTAAGTTCGACAACATCACCATTTTTACAAATGAAGATATTTTCTTTCGGAATATCACAGTCAACTGCTAAATCACCATGCATTTTAAGCATACGATATTCTCCGTGAACAGGCATAAAGTATTCGGGTTTAATAATTCTTAACATCCATTTTAGTTCTTCTTGTTTAGCATGGCCAGATGTATGAATGTCAGATAATTCAGAGTTAGTATATACTTTAACACCTTTTAAATAAAGCTTATTAATAATACGATTAATAGATGCTTTATTACCCGGAATAGGACTTGATGAAAAGACAACTATGTCATCTGGTAAAAGAGATATTTGTTTATGAGTTCCATTAGCGATGCGGGAAAGAGCTGCAAGAGGTTCGCCTTGTGATCCGGTGCATAAAATACAGATTTCACTTTTCTTTAAGTCTTTTGCTTCATTTGGTTCGATAAAAATAGTTTTATCAACAATTAGGTTGTTCTTTAAAGCAATTTCTTTAGCATTTTCCATGGAACGACCGAAGGTAACAATTTTACGATTATTTTTACGACAAGTTTCAACGATATGTTTAATACGGTAAATATTAGACGCAAATGTAGCAATGATGATTCTTGATGAGTGTTTAGAAAAAACATCAGCAAGGGCTTCATCAACCATACTCTCACTGTTAGAAGAGCCTGGACTCATAGCATTCGTACTATCACTTAATAATATTTTAATTCCTTCTGATCCTAAAGCCGCCATTTTATGAATATCCGCCATCGGACCGATTGGGGTTAAATCAAATTTAAAATCGCCTGTTTCAAAAATAGTACCATTTGGAGTTTTAATAACTACGGCATAACTATCAGGGATAGAGTGAGTAGTTTGAACGAAAGAAACTTCAAAGTTTTTGTATTTAAAGACACTATCTTTGTTATAATCTTTTAATTCTTTATAATTGATATTACGATCAATTAATTTCTTTTCAATTAAATCACAAGCTATTTTAGGTGCATAAATAACAGGAATATTAATATTTTGTAAAAGAAAAGTAATACCACCAATGTGGTCTTCATGACCATGGGTTATAAATAAAGCTTTAATTTTGTGAGCATTATTTTTTAAATAAGTAACATCTTGAATGACATAATCGATTCCTAGTAGTTCAGTTTCAGGAAACATTACGCCCGCATCAATTATTATTATTTCTTTATCATATTCTATAACGTACATATTTTTACCGACTTCACCAAGTCCACCAAGGGCAAAAATAGACGTAACTTTTTCATTATTCATTGTAAATTCCTCCTTAAAAATAATTATAAAAGTTCTTTTTTGCTTTTTAATTATACAATATAATTGCCAGTTTGTCTAGAGGAGTAGAAATTCTGATATTTTAAATATTTGCTTAAGGTTTATTAGACTTTTTCCACATAAACGAGGCATTTATAAACATTTTTTTAATTATTAAAAGGAAAAATAATGCTTTCTTACAATAAGTATTTTAAGGAGGTAAAATGAGAAAGTTTGTTTTTCTAATAGGAATTATAATTTTTCCTTTGAATATTAGAGCGGAGGAATTTTATACCAATTATTATTTAAAAGAAAAAGAAGTAGAAAATTTTTATGAGGAAAGTGATTTATTAAAAAGAGAAGAAAAGTATTTATATAATAATTATTATGAGAAAAGGGTAAATGAAGGATATTATGAACTTGATAAGAATCCTCAAGATGCACCTTTAATAGATAAAAATGATTCTATTTATGAGTATAAAGGTTATTTTGAAAATTCGGAAGATGATAATGAACCATTATATGGACTGGGTAGAATTAATACGCTTTTGAATATTAAATGTCTGAAAATATATAATGTTAGTGAAAATGCCAAGATAAAGAATATAAGAATTTATAATAAAGGTGTTTTAACAAATTATACGATGACTGGTTATGATTTTAATAAGGTTAGTGATTATACTAATCCTACAATTAAAATAGTTTTAAATGAACAGGTACATATAGAAGATTTAACTGTTGAATTTGAATTATTAAATAGTACTACGGAAGATTTGAAATTTTCCTTATGGATATCTAGGGATGGTTTTGCATTTAATGTACTACATTTAAATAAAAATTTTAATATACCTTATAAAAAAGACAAACAAATATTTATTTTTAATATTTTAAGCTTTTCTAAGTATAACGATGAAATAAAAACAATTAATTGGATTGAAAATAAAAATGTACCCGTTTTTTATTATTATAAAAGAAAGTATATATTTTATAAGTATTATAATATTAGTAAAATCAAAATTAATAAATATACTAGTAAAGCTTTAAGTGGCTATATTTTGGATTTAGATGATAAAAGAATTGTTTATAATTATTTTGCTCGGGATAAGATAGAAATAAAAGATATTTGGAATGAAAATGAACCATTAGAAAATATGATTGTAAGAACCAGTATAATTGATAAAAGTAATATAAAATTAACGCTTTATAAAAATGATGATGAAGAAAATATTTTAATAATAAAATATAAAGATGATACTTTTTATAAAAAAATTAAAATTATAAAAAATGATGATAAAAATCTTCCTTTGCAGGAGCCTAAGAAAGAAGAAGATACTACAATTGAAGAAATTTCTAAAGCTGATAATGAAAGAGAAAATAATCAAAAAGAAATAACTGATGATAAAGTATGTTCTAAAGATAATGAATTATTTTTAGAAAAAATAAATAAATATCCTAGCTTAAATAAAATAGATGAAAATGTAAAAAAAGAAAATAAGAAAATTAATGTAAATAATAATAGTGAACAAGCAATCAAGCAAAGTGAAGAAATAAGAATGAATGGTTTAGTGGGAATTTTTATTTTAATGCTTTTTATGTTTATCTTACGTTTTATTTACAAATGTATACATGAAAATAAGGAATAGTTTTGTCGAACATGTTTAAAATATATAACAATAAACCTATATTGATATTGTGAGGGAGATGAAATGCTAAAAATTAATATGGAATTTCGAAAGGGTATATTGTTTGTCAGACTAAAAGGAGAATTAAATAAATATACCTATAAAGGACTTAATGATTATTTATCACCTATTATTGAAGAGCAAGGTATTAAATATCTAGTAATTAATCTTGCTTGCTTAAATAAGATGGATAAATATGGTATTGAGTCTTTAGAAAAACATATTAAGGAAACTTATAATAATAATGGTTATACTTTAATATGTAACAGTAAATTTAATTTTAGAAGTAAATTTAGAACAATAGATAATGAACTTACGGCATTAAAAATAATTAATATATAGGTGATAAAATATGGATGATTATATTTTAAGTGAAGAAGAATTAGTTGATAAGTATACTCCTTATATTTATAAAATTGCTAAAAAATTTTATAATGTGGAACTAGCCGATTTATATCAAGCAGGAGCAATTGGACTTATTGAAGCAAAAAGAAATTTTAAATTAGAGTTTAATGTTTCTTTTCAAGTATTCGCTTATAAATATATATTTGGTAGAATGTATGAACTAGCAAATAAGAGTAGAGATATAAAGTTAAGTAAATATTATTTAAGTTTATATAAACAAATACAGCTTGCTAGAAAAGAATTAACATTTAAATTAGAACGCACTCCTTCACTAGAAGAAATAGCTGATTTTACAAACATTGATCAAGGGCTCATTAATGAAATTATTGTTTTAACAACTAATATGCTGAGTTTAGAAGAAGAATATCAAACCGTTAAGGGTGATAGTTTACCGCTTAAAGAATGCATTGGCACTGCGCCTGATATGGATGAACAAATTATGATAAATGATTCATTAGAAAATTTGGAACCACTTGAACAGGATGTTATTAGAATTAGATATTTTGAAGATTTAACCCAAATGGAAACCGCTAAAGTGCTAGGTATTAGTCAAGTTAAGGTTTCGAGATTGGAACAAAAAGGCAAAGCAAAAATAAAAGAGTATATTGCGGCGTAATGTGTTCATAATACTATTAGTGATATTATGAATAGAAAAGATTATTTAAACTTAGTAGATAAGTTAACGCCCAAAGAAGATAAACGAAAAAATTATTTGCTTGCTTTTTTTATGGGTGGATGTGTTGGAGCATTTGGAGAAATAATAAAATTACTTTTAATGAATGTATTTAATTTTGGTAAAGAAGATGCTGTAAGTATAGTCCTTTTAATAGTAATATTTACATCATGTTTGCTTACCGCAATGGGATTATTTGATAATTTAGTAAGTAAATTTAAATGCGGACTAATAATTCCCATATCAGGTTTTGCTCACTCCGTTATGAGTGCCGTATTAGATTATAAAAGGGACGGTCTTATTACTGGGGTAGGAGCTAATATTTTTAAATTAGCCGGATGCGTACTTCTTTACGGAATTGTTAGTGGATTTGTATTTGGAATATTAAAGGTGATTATTAATGTTTAATTTTAAGGATATATATATAAATAATTGGTTTAGTGTAGTAGGGCCTTTAGAAAAAAATTCTAAACTTAAAAATTATGATATTGCCATGAGTGATTATTATTTTAATGAACCAACAGTGGAAAAAGCCGAAATAAAAATGCAAAATGTGGTTCTTAATTATTTAACGAAAAGTAAAACGCCAAATATTGTGGTAGGAGGAGATCTTTCTAATCAGATTGTTACAACAAACATGGCTATTAAAGATCGAAATATTCCTTATTTAGGATTATACTCAGCATGCGCAACAAGTGGAGAATCTTTAATTACATTAGCATCGTTAATTGATAATAAGAAAATATCTGAGGGAATATGCATAACAAGTTCGCATAATTTAAATGCGGAAAAAGAATTTAGATTTCCAATTGAATATGGAGCTCCAAAACCTATGAGAAGTACTTTTACAGTAACAGGAGCTATCGGACTATATTTATCTAAAACAAAATCAAATATTAAAATAGTTAATGGAACAGTTGGTTGTGTAATAGATTCCTATGTTAAAGATGTTTATAATATGGGAGGTGTTATGGCACCATCAGCGGCTGATACTCTTATTAGACATTTAAACTTAACGAAGACAAAAATAGAAGATTATGATTTAGTAGTAACTGGTGATTTAGGACTTGTTGGCGAGAAAATATTTAGAGAAATTTTAAAACAAAAAAATATTAAACTAAAAAATTATGTGGATGCTGGAACACTGATTTATAATAATATTAAGTATTCAGGGGGAAGTGGCCCAGTTACTTTACCGCTCGTATTTTTTAATAATATTGTACATAATAAAAAATATAAAAAAATAATATATATCGCGACAGGATCATTACATAGTCCGGTATTAGTAAATCAGAAAAATACAATACCTGCCATAAGCCATGCTTTAACAATTGAGGTGGAAAGATGACAATTATATATTCATTTCTATTTTGTGGTTTTATATGTTTAATAGGACAGATTATTCTTGATAATACCAGTTTTACGCCAGGACATATTACAAGCATATTTGTAGTATTAGGTTCATTCTTATGCTCTATTAGTTTATATGAGAAGATTTTAAAAGTAGTGGGAATAGGCGCTAGTTTACCAATCATGTCATTTGGAAACTTACTAACCAAGGGGGCTTATACTGGATATTTAGAAAATGGATTTATAGGAATATTTACTAATATTTTATGTAATGTATCTTTAGGAATATCTTCAGTGGTAATTTTTTCTTTCTTCTTAATGTTAATATTTAAATCAAAAGACTAAAAATCGACACAATAATACGTGCCTTTTTTTTATAATAAAACTGGTGATAAAAATGGTTATATATGTAGATTTAATAATCATATTAAATATAATTATAGACTTTATTTTATTGCTTTTTGAAAATTATCTACTTAAAAGAAATGGAAAATTATATCGAATTATATTAGCAGCAATTATAAGTGGAATATCAACTATTTTACTGTTCTATATTAAAAATAATACAATCCTTTTAGGTTATAAATTACTAATTAGTATATTGATGGTGATAATAGCTTTTAAATATCAAAACTTTTATTATTTTAAAGATAATATTATTTGGCTTTATATTTTAAGTATAATTTTAGGTGGGACTTTATATCTTATAGGAAATCAAATTAACTTAAGTAATAATAATATTTTATTTACAAGTAGAGGTTTAAAAGTTAATATTATTGTTTTACTATTTTTAGCACCAATTCTTTTATATAGATATGTAAAAATATCAAAAAAATATAAAATAACGTATTCTAACTATTATGATACAGTCATATATTATGATGATGTTAGTTTAAAAGGAACTGGTTTTTTAGATACAGGTAATAATTTAAAAGATCCTTATTTAAACCGGCCGATTGTTTTAATAAATAAAGAATTAATTACTAAAAAAGTAAATACTTTCTTAGTACCATATCATACAGTTAATAATGATGGATTACTGGAAGTATTTAAACCAGAAAAAATTATTGTTAATAAAAAAACAGTAAAAAATGTTTTAGTAGGACTAACGGACGTAAACATTAATGGAATAAAAATAATTCTTAACAAGGAGGCATTATGAAAAAAGTATGGCAATTTATTTGTAAAATATTAAAAATAGATAATAGTTTGCTTTTTATTGGAAGCACAGATATACTACCACCACCACTTTCTAAAGAAGAAGAACTTGACTTTATTATTAAAGCAAAAGCTGGTGATATAAAAGCCCGTAACAAACTAATTGAGCATAATTTAAGATTAGTAGTTTTTTTAGCAAAAAAGTATGAAAGTACGGGCTATGATTTAGAAGATTTAGTTAGCATTGGTTCAATTGGACTTATTAAAGGAATTGAAACATATAAAATTGATAAAAATATTAAACTTGCTACTTATGCTAGTAGATGCATTGCGAATGAAATATTAATGTATATAAGAAAAAATAAAAAAAGAAAAACAGAAGTGAGTTTAGAAGATGCTTTAAATTATGATTCAGATGGTAACGAATTACATTTAGAAGATATTTTAGGCACGGAAGAAAATATTATATTTAATGAATTTTCCTATAAAGTAGATAAAGAAGCATTATCCAAAGAATTAACAAAATTAAATGATAGAGAAAAATTAATAATGACACTTCGTTATGGATTAAATGATACAGATGAATACACCCAAAAAGAAGTAGCAGAAATGTTAGGAATAAGCCAGTCATATATATCAAGAATTGAAAAGAAAGTTATAAAAAAATTGCAACTTTTAATGGAATGTAAATAATTATTATTGATTTTAAGAAACTACTATTATATATTTAGGTTATGAATAAAGATAGTAGTTTTTTTACAGTAAATAAACTTTTAAGAAGTATGGTTTTTATTTTTATAGATACCTTTTTTTCGTTATACTTCTTTACTTTAGTTAATTATAGAATTTTACCAATGGCAAAATATTATTTATTTACTTATTTATTTTTATTTATTGGTTTTTTCTTAATTAGAAACTTTATGAAAAAAGAAATTAAAATAGGGTATTACCGAATAAGTTTAGGATTACTAGCTTTTTATTTAACTTTAATTTTGTTATTAAAAGAAAATATTGCCAAATATATTGTAATTTTAGGAATAATTAAAGGACTAGCGGAGGGATTTTATTATTATCCGACAAATATTTTTGATACAGAAAAGATAACAAATGAAAATAGAAAAAAATATTCAGGAATTCTTAACACGGTAAATACTTTTATAAGTATTATACTTCCCATTATTTTAGGAGTTTTTTTAGATAAATATTCTTATGTTAAAGTGGGAAAAGTAGTAATGATATTTATAATAATTATGTTTTTAAATAGTTTTTTGATTAAAGATGCTAAATATACAAAAAAGAATTTTGATATAAAAAAATTTAGAAAATATATAAGAACAAAAGAGATTTTTAAAAGCGTGGCAATAATAAGAATTTTAGAAGGTTTAACATATAGTTCGAGCGCTCTTAATGTAGTGATGACTTTATATTCCATTATATTTTTAAAAAATAATACTCATTATGGGGTTTTCAACAGCGCGCTTGCTATTATTTCTTTAATTACAACAACTATTTATGCTTATAGTGCGGGAAAAAAAGACAAAAAAATAATTATTTTTACGAATGTTATTACTTCATTATCTTTAGGTTATTTATTTTTTAAAGCATCAATTTATTCCTTGTCATTATTTTTAATAATTTATAATAGTTTTATAACGTATGTAATTTTATTAAGTAAAAATAGGGTTGCTAATATTACAAATGAATATAAGGAAGTACAAAATAATTATAAGGCTGAGTATCATTTATATATTGAATTTTATTTAGCCCTAGGAAGATTAATTGGTTATTTATTTTTAGTTTTTATTAGTCTATTTGATAATATATTTTATTTTAAGATACTCATTTTAATTGGGA
Source organism: uncultured Bacilli bacterium (assembly GCA_934098485.1). Lineage (GTDB taxonomy): Bacteria > Bacillota_I > Bacilli_A > RF39 > UBA660 > CAG-533. The sequence continues at coordinate 20,702 of CAKOOH010000009.1, forward strand.
TAGTTTCTTATATAATATTACTTTGTTTTTTAAAGAGAATAAATGAATAAGAAAGGCTTCTTTTACCCAATATATTTGGTGAAAGGAGTTTTTTTATTGGCAAAGTATAAAGTAGAGATTCCCGGGATAGATACAAATAAATTAAAAGTCTTAAAACCAAAAGAAATGACGGAATTATTTAAAAAGTATCAAAATGGAGAAGAATGGGCAAAGGAAGAAATTGTTAATGGAAATCTAAAATTAGTTTTAAGTATTATAAATAAATATAATAATGGTAAATATGATATGAATGATTTATTTCAAATTGGATGTGTAGGATTAATAAAGGCAGTTGATAATTTTTCTTTAGAATACAATGTGGTTTTTTCTACTTATGCAGTTCCGTTAATTGTTGGCGAAGTTAAAAGATTTATTAGAGATTCATCTACTGTAAGAATTAGCAGAAGTATAAGAGATAACGCTTATCAAATTTTAAAGTATAAAGATGAATATATGATAAAACATGGAGTAGAGCCAACTAACAAACAAATTTGTAAGCATTTAAATATGAGTGAGTATGAACTTGCCATATCTTTAGAAAGTTTGATAACGCCGGTTAGTATTTTTGATCCGATATATAATGATGGTGGAGATACTATATATTTATTAGATCAATTATCTGATAATTCAAATAAAACGGATAAGGATGATGTCATTGGACTTCGTAATGCTTTAAAAGTTATTAATCCGAGAGAGGCAAACGTTTTATATGCGAGATATATTTATGGTAAAACACAGATGGAAATTGCTGATGATTTAGGAGTTTCTCAAGCTCAGGTGTCACGAATAGAAAAAAATGCTATTAAAAATATTAAAAGATTAATGAGATAAGTTAGTGCATATAATTTAGTGGTGAAGTTTATGCTGATGAGTGATTTACAAAGTAAAGATATTATTAATATAACAAATGGAACAAAAATTGGAAAAATTATCGATATTGAGGTAAATAATGACGGCTTAATTAATTATTTAATAGTAGGAGAAATCAAAATGATGAAAAGATTAAATACAAGTGAATATAAAATAAATTTTAAACAAATAAGAACAATTGGTTCAGATGTAATATTAGTAGAGATTTGAAATAAATATTAAAATATATTATAATATAAATACTTTTTAAGAGGTGAAAGATGCAAAAAAAGATTATTATTTATAGTATTATTTTTTTTATTTTAGACTTAATTAGTAAAGTTATTGTTAATGCTTTTTTGGGGTTAACAGAAAGTATTACCGTAATTAATAACTTTTTTTATTTAACGAATGTTCATAATTTAGGAGCAGCGTGGAGCTTATTTAGTGGGCAGCGAATTCTATTAATTGTAATAAGCATGGCAGCATTATTTTTTATTTTTAGATGGATAAATGATTTTAAAAATAATAATAAAAATATTTGGGCTTTTTCTTTATTAATAAGTGGCCTTTTAGGTAATTTATTTGATAGAATTATATATGGATATGTAAGAGATTTTTTAGATTTTAGATTTGGTAGTTATAATTATCCGGTATTTAACTTAGCAGATACGTTTATATTTTGCGGGGTTATTTTACTGATACTCGCAATAATTAAGGGTGAAGAAAATGGAAGTAAAAGTAACAGGAAATAATGAAAGATTAGATAAATATTTAAGTGAAAATACAGATTTTTCAAGAGCATTGATTCAAAAAATGATTGATGATGGTTTTGTACTTGTAAATGGAAAAGTATTAAAGGCAAATTATCGTTTAAAAGAAAATGATGTTATCTTAGTAAAAGATGGTTATATTAAGGAAACCACGGTGGCCCCAGAAAATATAAAATTAGATATTGTTTTTGAAGATGAAAATTTAATGATTATAAATAAACCATCGGGGATGGTAGTTCATCCTGGCAATGGTAATAGTGAACACACATTGGTTAATGCTTTAATGGGATATACTAAAAATCTTAGTACAAGTAACGGAGAATTTAGACCGGGAATTGTTCACCGAATTGATAAAGATACATCAGGACTTATTATAGTAGCTAAAAATGATAAAACCCATGAATTACTTGCTGAAGGGTTTAAAAATAAAACCATTACTAGAGAGTATATTGCTTTAGTTGTGGGAGAAATTAAAACGGATACAGGTACTATAGATGCTCCGATCGGTAGAGATAAAAATGAAAGAAAACGAATGTGTGTAACAGATATAAATTCTAAAAAAGCTATTACTCATTTTACAGTTTTAAAAAGATATAAGGGGTATACACTTCTTAGGTTAAAATTAGAAACGGGCAGAACACATCAAATTAGGGTTCACATGAAATATATAGGACATCCAGTAGTAAATGATCCCGTTTATACAAATGTAAATGCGACAAGTTTTGGCCAATTTTTACACTCTTATTTAGTAGATTTTGAAGAGCCTATAACAAAAGAGCACTTACATTTTGAAGTGCCTGTTCCAAAAGAGTTTGAAGATTTTTTAAATACCCTTGTTAGTTTATAATAACTAATTCTAAAAAGTACATTAAATAAAACGCTGTGGATAATAAATAAAAGTATAAATATTTAGCATTATTTTCATTTAGTTTTTTATTTTCAATATACAGTTTTATACTTGTGAAAAAGATAAGACTATATATAACTACCGATAAATAAAGATTAGAAAAATAAAAGAAAAACAACGGGAAAATTTGGACAAAAATGTAATTTAAGATGTAGTAAAATAAATAATTTTTTATATTTTCAAAGCTTAATATGTTATAAAATAAAGTATAACTAATAAAGAAGTAATTAATTATTTGAATGATATAAAAAATTTTAAAATTTAAATCAAATAAAGGATGATTTAAGGTATTATAAAAACTAATATCAATCGGAAAGAAAGTAAGACCAATAAACCAGGTTAGTAAAATACTTAGATATAAGATAATTTTTCTTTTCATAAGTCTCCTTTACTAAACAATCTAATTGTTATAGAATATATATGAAAAAGGCAGGAAAAATATGAGTGAAATAGTAAATAAGAAAGACGAAGTGATAATGAAATTAGTTCATTATTTTGTTACTGAAGAAGATTATCAACCAATTATAGTTACTGGTGTAAAAAATGAAATTTGGTTAGAAAATTTAGAGGCACCATATAAAGTTGTTAGAATTAATTCAAATTATATTCATAATGAAGAACAATTAAAATTTGATATTTTTAAGATAAGAAATATTACTAGACAAATAAAAAAGAAAACTTTTTCTTTGAATATGAAAACTCTTAATATTCTTTTAGATATTAATGATGATGTTGATATAAAGAATTCTAAAGATGTTGATAATTTTAGGGTTGATTCAATTAAAGATGTAAGAAGTGATAATAATTTAGCAGGACTTTTTCCTAAGCTTAAAACCATGACATTAAATGGCAATGATTTTGATATGATTATGAATATAACTAATGACATTAGTGAAAAAAATGCGGAAGAAAGCAAAGAATATGAGCAGGTTTTTAAACCTAAAAAAATTATTGCTACAAATGTTTTAATAGCACTAAATATTATAATGTTTATATTATGTTTAATGCAAAATAGTTTGTTTGATAGTTTATATCTAAGTCCTAGTTTAGTTAAAAATGGTGAGTACTATAGACTTTTTACGTGTGCGTTTTTACATGCTAATTTAGTACATTTACTAACTAATGTATATGCGTTAAAACTTATTGGAACTCAAGTAGAAACATTTTTAGGAAAAGGAAAATTTTTAATAATATATTTCTTTAGTATGTTAACTTCTTCTTTACTTGTTTCAGTTGGACAAGATGGTGCAGTAGGAGCAAGTGGTGCTATTTTTGGATTACTTGGATGTTTACTATATTTTGGATATTATTACAGATTGTATTTAGGAACAGTTTTACTTAGCCAAGTCGTGCCAGTTATTGTATTAAATTTAGTATTAGGATTTATTATTCCGGGAATAAGTAATTCTGGTCATGTAGGTGGTTTAATAGGTGGACTATTTATTAGCATGGCTCTTGGTGTAAGCAAGAAGGATCAAAAAAATAGAATTAATGGAGTTATTATTAGCTTAATTTATTTATTATTTTTAGGTTATATGGTTTTCTTCAAATAAGGAAAACTTAAAATTTATGCAGAGTTTATGGTTAATACCATAGACTTTTTACATATGCAATATTAACTTGACGTGGGGGGGGTTATTAGTATAATTATATAGAAAATATCGGGTGAATTAAGTATGAGAAGAAAAGAAAAAACCATGATAATATTTTCTATTATAGGTGTAATTTTAAGTTTGTCAGGAATAACTTATGCATATTTAAGAACAAGAAATGAACAAGAAGATAAAAATATAATAACAACTTTAACATGTTTAAATGTATCACTAGAAAATATTAAAGAAGGAATAAAACTAGAAAATGCATATTCAATAACAGATGAAGAAGGAGAAAAAGAAGAACCTTATACTTTTGTTATAAAAAATAATTGTGCCATGGATGTAAACATAAATATTAATCTAGAAAGTTTAATAATAGAAGGAAATAAACTAGCAAGTAATCAGCTTAAAGTAAAATTAAATAGTATAGATGAAGAAATAAATGAAAAAGAATTATTAAGTAATTATGCTGAAACAACACCAACTATAAGTACCGCTGAAAGTTCTAATAAATTAAGTAGTTATTTTTTAGCAGGAGGAGATAGTAAAACCTTTGAATTAAGATTATGGATAGATGAAAATGTAACTTGGGAAGAGGGAAAAAATAAAGGATATGAAGGAAAGATCGTAATAATATCAAGTCCAACCGGAGTAAGTCCCGTAACAATGGAATATGATAATAAAACTAATAATATTGCTATATCAAAAGTATTACCTCAAAGTGATCCGGTTTTATCAAAAACCTTTAAAGTAATTGGAAATGCAGAAAATATAGGAAGTAAAAACGTAATTATATATAAAGTTAAAATCAAGAATGAAAATAACACTTATGAAGGCTTAGGCTTAAGTTATAGTTTAAATGGAACAAATATCACTCAAAAAGGAATTATCATGCCAAATATAAGTAAAGAATATATAGGTAAGGATGATATTTATTTAGGAGAAGGAATCATTGAAGGTGGCACTAAAGTAGAACATGAATACACCATAAAATTTACCTTAAATAATATTGGATTATTAGATAGTGAAGTAATATCATCAGTCTTTAATGGAAAATTAGAAATAGAATATAATATTGTTTCTAAAGAACCAAAAGGGTGGAGTGAAGCAGGAAGTGGAACATTACTAGCAGGAATAAAAGCCAATAACAATACATATGCACAGTCTTTAACAAGTCCGGGAAAAGAAGGATCACCTGCAAATGAAGCAGTACTAGCAGGAGCAGTAGATGATTATGGAATGAGTTATTACTATAGAGGGAATGTAACTAATAATTATGTCCAGTTTGCAAATAAGTGCTGGAGAATAGTAAGAATAACTGGAAATGGATCAATTAAATTAGTACTTCATAATGATAATGTAAATAGTGTTACTAGTCCTTGCGCATCGTCAAATAATAGTACGTCAGCAGCCTTTGCAAGATATGATGGTACAACTTATGAAACGAAGTTTAATGAAAAACATAATGACAATGCTTATATGGGATTTATGTATGGAACAGCAGGGGCAAATAAATATGCCGAAACCCATGCTAACATCAATAAAAGTACAATCTTACAAAATTTAGAAACCTGGTATAAAAACACCTTAGCAAATTATCAAACTAAATTAGCCGATACTATCTGGTGTAACGATAAAAGTACCAAAAAAGATCAAACCATAATAAGGACAAGTTTAGATACAACAACAAGTACATTAAATAAAACATTTGGAAATTATCCGGGACTTGGATATGGGACTAATAATACATTCTATAGTGGAAGGCAAAGATCTAGAATTAATTATTATTACAAAAATACTTCAAATGTACAAGTGGGTGCTTCAGGAACTGGCCCTTCATTTATATGTCCGGATGATAACGATGGAGGCAAGTTATCCAAATTTACAGTTTCAGATACAATCAATGGCAATGGAGCATTAGATTATAAAATTGGCTTATTGACATCAGATGAAGTACTATATGCTGGAAGTGTAGATTATTTAGTTTCACAAGCATTAAGTTATACGAGTTCATCAATAAATAATTATTTAAAAGAAAATGCTACAAGTAATTGGTACTGGTCCTTTTCGCCGAATAACTTTAGTAGTAATGCTTACTTGTTTCGTTTTGGTGTAAGTGGTAGTATGAGTGAATATTTGGCGACAAGCGCATATGGTCTTAGGCCAGCAGTTTCTCTTATAAGCACAACGACGATATCTGGTGGCACTGGCACTTCATCAAATCCGTTTGTAATAAATTAATTTATTTTTAAAATTGTATGTAATTTATAAAATTATTGCAAAATAAAAAAGTTCTAGTAAAAATAGAACTTTTTAAATGTTAAAATTTACGATATAAACCAATGGCTTTTCCAACAATTTGGCAATTTGGCAAAATAATAGGTGCCATTGTGTCATTTTCAGGTTGCAATCTTATATGGTCTTTTTCTTTGAAAAATCTTTTTAAAGTTACTTCATTTTCTTCTGTCATTGCAACGACAATATCTCCATTATGAGCAATTCTTTGTTTTTGTACTATAACAATATCTCCGTCTAAAATTCCCGCATTAATCATACTTTCGCCAGAAACTTTTAATGTAAAAATTGTTTCTTTAGGTGGGATTAAACTAGCAGGAAGTGTAAAATATTCATTAGGGTTTTCAATTGCTTCAATAGGAGAACCTGCTGTTACCTTACCAAGTAAAGGAACTTTTACTAATTCTTCATCTTTTGGTTTGAATTCATTTTCACCTAGAACTTCAATAGTTCTAAATTTTGATTTGGTTTTAGATATTGCCCCTTTTTTCTCTAATTGTTTTAAGTGAGTATGGACTGTCGCTGGACTTGATAAATCTAAACCGGCACATATTTCTCTTACAGAAGGTGGATAACCATACGATACAATATATTTTTTTATAAAAGTTAAAACTTCTTCTTGTTTTTTAGTTAATTTTTCGTTCATATTGACCTCCTAAAATTATATTAACATAACAAATGTAAAAAGTCAAACAATTGTTTAATTTATTCTTGACTACAAATATTTGTTCGTGTTATAGTTAATATGCAATGAAGAAGGAGTGTGGTTATAATGGTTGCAAAAATTAATAACTATAAAGGAGTGATTATTTTTTATTTGCTCCTTGCTTTATTTTTATTACTTTTATCTTGGCATAATAAAAGAATGGATTTAAATAGTTTTAATGAAATAAGTATAATTAACGTAGCCTAATAGTGGCTTTTTTCTTTTTTATAATAGGAAATTATGCTATAATCTATTTCGTGGTGGTGGTTTTTATGCATGTACCAAATATGTTAGATGCTAAAATTAGAAATAAAAGTAAAGTAAATTATATATATGAAGATAGAAAAGAAGAAAATATTTTTGCTGGAAAAAAATATTATATTAAAACCTATGGTTGTCAGATGAATGTTCATGATTCTGAAGAAATAAAAAAACTATTAGAAAATTTGGGTTATACTGAAACTGATGATTATGAAAATAGTGATTTAATTATTTTAAATACTTGTGCAATTAGAGAAAATGCTCATGATAAAGTTTTTGGTTTTTTAGGAAGATGTAAACATTTAAAAAAGACTAATAAAGATTTATTATTAGGACTTTGTGGTTGTATGGCACAAGAAGAAGGTGTAGTTAAAGAAATAAGAGAGAAACACCCTTATATTGATATTGTTTTTGGAACTCATAATATGAATGAACTTCCACAAATATTAAAGAATCATTATGGCAAGCAATCTATAGAAGTTTATAGTAAAGAAGGCGACGTTATTGAATTTGGTAATTTATATAAACGTGATTCTAAAATATCAGCGTGGGTAAATATAATGTATGGATGTGATAAATTTTGTACATATTGCATTGTTCCTTATACTAGAGGAAAACAAAGAAGCCGTAAAAGTGAGGATATTTTAAAAGAAGTTATTGATTTAAAAAAGCAAGGATATAAAGAAATTACTTTATTAGGTCAAAATGTTAATGCTTATGGAAAAGATTTAGATGGAGAAATAGAATTTAGTAAACTATTAGAACTTGTAAGTGATACAGGTATAGAAAGAATTAGATTTGTTACTTCACATCCTTGGGACTTTACAGATAGTATGATAGATGTTATTGCCAAAAGGGATAATATTATGCCTTATATTCATTTACCATTGCAAAGTGGTTCAGATCGTATTTTAAAATTAATGGGAAGAAGATATACTAAAGAGGAATATCTAAATTTATTTAATAAAATTAAAAATAAAGTTAAAAATGTAAGTATAACAACTGATATTATTGTGGGGTTTCCTGGTGAAACTTTAGAAGATTTTGAAGAAACTTTAGATGTGGTTAATAAATGTAAATATGATGGAGCATTTACTTTTATCTTTTCGCCAAGAGAAAATACACCAGCTGCTAAAATGGAAGATACAACACCATTAGAAGAAAAGGAAGAAAGACTTCATAGATTAAATGAGATAATAAATAAATATTCTAAAGAAAGTAATGAAAAATTATTAGGCAAAACAGTGAAAGTTTTAATAACTGGTGTTTCTGATAAAGATGAAAATAAAGTTTGTGGATATACAGAAAACATGAAATTAGTAAATGTTTTGGCAGATAAAAGCACCATAGGCTTAATTATTGATGTTAAAATTGAAGAGGCTAAAAGTTTTAGCTTAGATGGAGTTATTGTTAAATAATTCCTTTTATTTTTGATGTATTTTTGCTATAATTATTTGTAGAATTGGAGGATATGTTATGGATAAGAAAAAAGAAAATGATATTTTAAGTAATGCTAATCCTAATACTCCGGTAGTACTTGGTACTTTAAAAAAAGAAAAATCTAGCAAACCGATTTTGGTTTTAGTTGTATTTACTTTGATGATAACAATGGTTTTTATGTTTCCAAATATAAAAAAATATATGGCTACAAATGATAATGCAATAACTAGATTTTATAATTCATATTTAAAATCATTTTTGGAAAATGATGATAGTAATGATTATTATTATGATTTATCTACAACGACTAAGGCAAATAATACTGTGAAAAAAGTTGATGTTAAATGCACTAGTGTTGGTGATGTATATGTTTATCATTTTTTAAATGATAAATTAAAAAGTATAACGCATACTTTAACTGTAAGTAAAGGAGAAAATTTAGAAGAGTATAATAAGAATTTAGAAAATTATAAGTATATAACGGATTATTATAAAAATACATTATCTCTTGATGTAATTTTAACGGAAAATGATGATAATTTTGTTTTTGAGAATGTTATGGATTTAAGTAAAAGCACGCCTTCTAATTTTGAGAGATTTAAAAATGGTAATTATTATGATTTAGATACTTTAAAAGATGTTATAATTAAAAATGAAGTAGCAAAAGGATTTACTTGTGAATGAATTTTACAATAAATGATTTTAATGGACCACTTGATTTGCTTTTACATTTAATTAAAGCAAATAAGATGGATATTTATGATATTGATATAGCAGTTATAACAAAAGAGTATTTAAATTTTATAAATAATAATAATGATTTATCTATAGATGCTTATAGTGAATATTTAGTTATGGCATCTGAACTTATTCATTTAAAGAGTAAATTACTTATAAATAAAGATTCTGATTTAGAAGAAGATGATGTTTTATATGAAATTAATTCGGAAGATGAATTAAGAGAAAGATTATTAGAGTATCAAAAAATCAAGGAAAAAGCCGATGATTTTAGAGTTCTGGAAGAAAAACGAAGTAATGTATTTACTAAAATGCCAATGAATTTAAACGAATTTAGAGAAAAAGATACGACAATAAGTGGAGATGTAACTCTTGCAGATTTACTTAAAGCATTCGAAGAATTTTTAAAAAGACAAAAAATGAAAGAACCTGTTAATACAACTATAACAAAAAAAGAACTTAGTGTTGAAGATAGAGTAAAAAGTATTAGAAATATTGTTAAAATTAGGGGCAAAGTTAATTTTTTAGATTTGTTTGAAGAGGTTAGTAAACCTTATGTGATTGTGACTTTTCTAAGTATTTTAGATATGAGTAAAAATAAGGAAATTATAATTACACAGGATAAAAATTTTGGACAGATTTATATAGAAGGAAGTAAATAAGATGAAAAAATTAGGGATTTTGGAAGGATTACTTTTTGTGGTTGGAGATGAAGGTATTAGTTTAGATAATATTTGCTCGATTATGGAAATAACCGAAACTGAAGCAAAAAGTTTACTTAAAACTTTAAAAAGTAATTATGAAAATGATGATAGAGGTATTACAATTAGTTATCTTGGTGATGCATTTAAGTTAACTACTAAAGCGGAACATAAAGATTATTATAAAAAATTGGTTCTTACTCCGGAAAGTAATACTTTAAGTAATTCTAGTTTGGAAACTTTGGCAATTATCGCTTATAATGGACCTATTACGAGAGCTGAGATTGATGAAATGAGAGGAGTTTCTACAACGTATACGATTAGAAAACTTTTGGCGAAAGATTTAATTAAAGTTAGTGGAAAATCAGATTTACCGGGAAGACCTAATTTGTATGTTGTTACTAATGTATTCTTAGACTATTTTGGACTTGCTACTTTAAGTGATTTACCACAAATAAAAAAAGATGAGCAAGATGAAGAGGAAGAACTATATAATACAATTTTTAAGGAAAATGAATAGATTTTATTATTGATAAATGATATAATTTATTTATGCCTGCGTGGTGGAATTGGTAGACACGTTGGACTCAAAATCCAATGATAGTGATATCGTGAGGGTTCGAGTCCCTCCGCAGGCACCATTGACGAATCTATTCGAACTAGAAATAGTTCGTTTTTTTTCGTTTAAAATATATAGTGACCAGTGACCGAAAGGTGACCGAATATATAGAGTTTTTTTTGTAAGTTAGAAAGTAACAAAATGATAGCTGTGAACTTTAGAACTTTTATTTTAAAATATTTGAAAATTTTGTTATAATTATTTTGTGATAATAAGTAGGAAGAGTTGATGATTGATTTGAGAAAGTTAAAAATTAAAGGAATTTATAAGCATTTTAAAGGTGACTTATATTTAGTAGAGGATATTATTTATAATAGTGAAACTAAAGAAAAAATGGTAGCGTATCGAGCTTTATATGGAGATAATTTATTATGGTGCAGACCGTATGACATGTTTATGGATGAGGTAAATAAAAATGGGCAAAAATATAGATTTGAATTACAAAATATCAAAAGTTTGAATGAAAAAAAAGAATGAGTGAGCGGAACTATTATTAAATAAAATTCTATTTTTCAATAATGTAAATATTATAGAAACAAAGATTTATATATATATTTATAAAAAACGTGATATAATATTTATAGTTTTATTGCCCAATAGCCAAGCGGTAAGGCATCAGGCTCTGACCCTGACATTTCATAGGTTCGAATCCTATTTGGGCAGCCAATATGTATATTAATCCTAATTTTTAGGATTTTTTTTATTTAAAAATAAAGATAGTGTAAAGTAAAATTTTATTTAAAATATTTCTAATTATAGTAGTTCTATATAAATACTGGGATAAATGTTTTTTTTACTCAAAAATTAAAAATGTGAAAAAATAGAATTTTAAAAATATTTAAAAATAATCAAAAAAAACATTGAATAATAACATTATATTTGCTATGATGGTTTTAGCGTATGAAAGGTACATGATAATATGTGGAATGAAGTATTAGATGATTTAATTGTAGTAAAACGTAGTGGTCAAAGAGTGGAGTTTAATGCATCTAAAATTGCCATCGCAATAAAAAAGGCCTATGAAAGTACCTTTAATGATGTAGATGAAAAAAAGATATATAAAACATTTGAAAAAGTACTTGCGTTTATAAATAATAATTATAAAGAAAGAAAGACTATATCAGTAGAAGATATTCAAGATGTTATAGAAAATATTTTAAAAGAAGAACATGAAGATGACGTGTATAATTCTTTTAAAGAATATAGACAAAGAAGGGCAGCATCAAGAAAAGTATTTACCGAAAAACAGCAACATAAATTTGTTAGAGCAATAGAAAGAGTTCAAGAACAGAGCAATAGTGATACTAAATTAACGCCATATGAAATGATAAATAAGTTTGGTAAAATTATATCTTCAGAATATTCTAAATCTTATATTTTGGATAATAAATATGTTAGAGCATTTGAAGAAGGAAATATATATATTCATAATTTAGATTACTTTTCTTTAGGAATTTTTTCTCATTTTAATTATCGCTTTAATGATAGGGATTATTTAGATGATTTATTATATGAAATAAAAAATGCGGAATTAGAAATAAATAACATAGTAAGTTTGGGAGTTTTAGATTATAAACTTATTCCTTATATAATAAAGAAGTATAAAAGTATTATTAAAAATATGCTAGAAAAATATTTGCATTTAGTAGGTTTTGCCGATTTTATTAATATAAGAAAATATGATGATTCATTAGAAAAATGTAATACGATTAGTGATATAGATGATGTATTAAATAATTTGTGTATTAATGATAATTTAAAGGTTTTAATTTTAAAATTAAAGGAAGATGCTTTTAGTGATTTAAATGAATATATTAAATTAATAATAAATCAGACATTTAAAATTCTTAATTTTGATAGTAAGAAAACAACTAAGTTTAATATTAGTATAGGATTTAATGAAAATATAATTGGGCAAAAAATTAAAGAAGAAGTTATAAATTTCTTAATGAAAAATCCGTATTTAGAGAAAATTAATGTTATTTTTAAAATATCTGATAGAGTAAAAGACGATGACATTAATGATATTATATCGTTAGTAACAAATCAAAAGAACGTAACTTTATTATTTATATCTAGTGAAGATGTGTACAATTTAGAATACTTTAGTGATGGAGTTAAAGTTTATGAAAGTGCTAGTTTAGATAACAATACTTCAATTGGCAAACTGATAGTTAGTTCTACTAGCATTAATTTAGCTAGATTAGGGCTTAAATATAAAGATAAAAAAAGGGAATTATTCTATGAAGAATTAGATGGACTTTTAGATCTTGTTAAAAATCAAATGTTACTAATTTTTGAAAATATAGGAAATAAATTAAAAAATAATTATCAAATATTATTTAATGGTAATGTTTATGATGATGAAAAACTTGATGGTAATCAAAAAATAAGAAAAGTTATTAAAAGCTGTTCTTTAAATATTGGAGTTATAGGTCTTTGGGAATGTGCTAGTTTGTTAGAATCTGATGCTATAAAAAGAGAAAAATTAATAATGCAGATTTTAAAAGCTATGAATCAAAAATGTAAACTATATACAGAAGAATCAAAAATCAAATTTACATTGTTTGAACCATCTACAGTTAGTTCGAGAAAATATTTAATGGGAATTGATAAGTCAATTTATGGTGTTTGTAAAAATATTACAGATAAAAAATATTATGACAGGTTAGATGATCATATTAAAGATATTACTAAATTTAAAGATTATACAAAGTTATTTAATGGAGGAATTCTTTATAATGTGGCACTTCCTAGTAATATTTCTAATAAGAAATTAATGGAGTTAATTAAAGAGATGCAAAAGGAAAAAGTGGGGTTAGTTAAATTAAGGGTTGGTAAATCATGAATATAAGTGGTTTTGAAAAGTTAACACTTTTAGATTATCCAGGAGGAAAGGTAGCTGCTATAGTTTTTACACAGGGTTGTAATTTTAAATGTAGTTATTGCCAGAATTCAGGCTTACTAAAGTTTAATAATGATAATTTAATTAGTGAAGATGAAGTTTTATCATATTTGCAAAAACGTAAAAATATGCTTGATGGAATTGTTATTAGTGGCGGAGAGCCAACTTTACAAAAAGGACTAACTGCTTTTATTAAAAAAGTTAAGAGTTTAGGATTATTAGTTAAATTAGATACTAATGGAAGTAATCCGGATATTTTAAAATATTTATTGGATAATAAGCTTATTGATTATGTAGCAATGGATATTAAAGATGATTTTACTAAATATGAAAATATAACAATGTGTAAAGTAAATTATGATAATATCAAAAGAAGTATTAGCTTGCTTTTAAATAGTCATATTGAATATGAATTTAGAACAACAATTATGAAAAATATTCATAGTATTGATGATATTAGACATATTGCTGGTTTGATTGGTCTTAAACCAAAGTATTATTTACAGAATTTTAGGGATAGTGAAGGAGTTTTAGATAAATCTCTTAGATCTTTTTCTAAAGAGGAACTTAAAAACTGGCAAAGAATATTAGATACAGAATTTCCTAATCTGATGATTAGAGGATTATAAATTTATACAAGAAAGTGGGAGGAAAATATGTATAAAGTAAGAAAAAGGGATGGTAAGGTTGTTGCATTTGATTTAAATAAGATTGGAGATGCAATCAAAAAAGCATTCGAAGCTGAAAAAACACCAATTGATGATAGTGTTATTGATTTTTTAACATTAAAAGTTACAGCTGATTTTGCGGCCAATGTTAAAAATAATATAATTGGAGTAGAAGATATTCAAGATAGTGTAGAAAGAGTTTTAATTAAGGCTGATTATACTGATGTTGCAAAAGCGTATATTTTATATCGTAAGTTACATGAAAAACAAAGAGCAATGTCTTCTACATTATTAGATTATAAAAACGTTGTTAATAGTTATATAAATGTTACGGATTGGAGAGTAAAGGAAAATTCAACAGTTACTTATTCAGTTGGAGGACTTATTTTAAGTAATTCTGGCGCTATTACAGCAAATTACTGGCTTTCTGAAGTTTATGATGAAGAAATTAGTAAGGCACATAAAAATTGTGATATTCATATTCATGATTTATCTATGTTAACAGGGTATTGTGCAGGTTGGAGTTTAAAACAATTAATTAAGGAAGGTTTAGGCGGTGTTCCTGGTAAAATAACTAGTAGTCCAGCTAAACATTTATCTACACTTTGCAATCAAATGGTTAACTTTTTAGGTATTATGCAAAATGAATGGGCAGGAGCACAAGCGTTTTCTTCTTTTGATACATATTTAGCGCCTTTTGTAAAAAAAGATAATTTAACTTTTAAAGAAGTTAAACAATGTATTCAATCATTTGTATATGGAGTTAACACACCATCTAGATGGGGAACACAAGCACCATTTACTAACATTACACTTGATTGGGTAGTACCAAATGATTTAGCAGAACTTAATGCTTTAATTGGTGGGGAAGAACAAGATTTCAAGTACAAAGATTGTCAAAAAGAAATGGATATGGTAAATAAAGCATTTATTGAGATTATGATTGAGGGCGATGCGAATGGTAGAGGATTCCAATATCCAATTCCTACATATTCAATTACGAAAAATTTTGACTGGTCAGAGACAGAGAATAATAAATTATTATTTGAAATGACAGCTAAATATGGAACTCCTTACTTTTCAAATTATATTAATAGTGATATGGAACCTTCTGATGTAAGAAGTATGTGCTGCCGTTTAAGACTTGATTTAAGAGAATTAAGAAAGAAATCTGGTGGATATTTTGGTTCAGGAGAATCAACAGGATCAGTTGGGGTAGTAACTATTAATATGCCGAGAATTGCTTATTTATCAGCAAATGAAAAAGAGTTCTATGAAAGATTAGAAAAACTAATGAATATTTCAGCTAGAAGTTTAAAAGTAAAAAGAAATGTTATTACTAAATTATTAGAAGAAGGATTATATCCATATACAAAAAGATATCTAGGCTCATTTAATAATCACTTTAGTACGATCGGTTTAGTTGGTATGAATGAAGCATGTTTAAATGCTAAATGGTTAAAAGAAGATTTAACTCATGAAAAAGCACAAAAATTTACTAAAGATGTTTTAAATTTTATGAGAGAAAAATTATCTGATTATCAAGAAGAATATGGTGATTTATATAATTTAGAAGCAACTCCAGCAGAAAGCACTTCATATCGTTTGGCTAAGAAAGATAAAGAATTATATCCAGATATAATTACAGCATCTGATGATGAAACACCATATTATACTAATAGTTCTCATTTACCAGTTGGTTATACGGCTGATATATTTGAAGCATTGGATATTCAAGATGAACTTCAAACATTATATACATCGGGAACAGTATTTCATGCTTTTCTAGGTGAAAGATTAGAAGACTGGAAAGCAGCTGCTAATTTAGTAAGAAAGATTGCAGAAAATTATCGTCTTCCATATTATACAATGAGTCCAACATATTCTATTTGTAAGAAACATGGATATATAAGTGGAGAAGAGTGGAAATGTCCAACTTGCGGAGAAGAAACGGAAGTTTATTCTAGAATTACAGGATATTATAGACCAGTAAAGAACTGGAATGATGGTAAAAGTAAAGAATATAAAATGCGTAAAGAATATGATTTAAATGTTTCTGCTAAACATGAATCTCACTGCAAATGTGAAGATGATGTTTGCAAATGTGAAAATTTATCTTGCGAACTTAAAGATGGTATTTACTTATTTGGAACTAAAACTTGTCCAAACTGCTCAATGGCAAAAAAATTATTAGAAAAGAAAAAAGTAAAATATGAATTTATTGATGCGGAAGAAAATGCCAAACTTACTAAATCTTTAGAAGTTAAACAAGCACCAACTCTAGTAGTTATCAAGGATGGTAAGGCAGAAACCATTGCCAATCTATCAAATATTAAGAAATACATAGAAGAGTTAAAATAAAAATGTATGACTGTATAATAATAGGTGGAGGGCCTGCAGGACTTACTGCAGGCATTTACCTTGCTAGAGCAAATAAAAAAATTCTTATTTTAGAAAAAGAGAGTATTGGAGGACAAATTGCATCAAGTCCTTTGGTACAAAATTATCCAGGATTTGTTTCAATTACAGGAGCAGAACTGGCTAATAATTTATATGAGCAAATTGAAAAACTTAATGTTCCATTAGAACTTGAAGAAGTTTTGAAAATAGAAGATGGTAAGGAAATAAAAAAAATAATAACTGATTATAATACTTATGAATGTAAATCAGTTATTATTGCGACAGGGGCTAAGTATAAATTATTAGGCCTAGAAAATGAAATTGATTTAATTGGTAAAGGAATTCATTTTTGCGTAAGTTGTGATGGAGCTTTTTATAAAAATAAAGATGTTGCCGTAATTGGTGGAGGAAATACAGCAGTTACAAACGCAATATATTTAGCGAATATCTGTCATAAAGTTTATTTGGTATGCCGAAAAGATACATTTAAATGCGAAGATGAACTTATTAGGGAAGCAAGTAGTTTAGAAAATATTGAAATTATTTATAAGTCAAATGTTAAAAGAATTAATGGTAAAGATGAACTGGAAAGTATTGATTTAATAAATGAAAAGAATGAAGAACGAAACCTTGTAGTTTCAGCAATGTTTGTATCAATTGGATTAAATGCTCAAAGTGAACTTGCTAATAATTTACTTACTTTAAATGAAAATAAATATATTATTACGAATGAATGTAACACTAATGTGCCAGGTATATTTGTGGCTGGTGATGTTAGAGAAAAAACAGTAAGACAACTAGCGACAGCAGTAAATGATGGAGCAATCGCGGCTACCTGTGCAATTAACTATTTAAAAAATGTAAATAAGTAAAATAAAAAGCAGCAGATTATGAGAAGTTCTGCTGTTTTTTGGGTTTTATTTCGTCAATAAAATCTTTCGTTTCCTTTTTCTTTTTAAAATTAATATAGCCTGTTTTTAAATTAAATATATCTTTTCCGTAAGCAAAGCCAATACCTCTTCTATAAGTTTTAGATGTCGCTCCATAATATAGGTAATATTTGCCATCTTCATAAATAAAGGAACTACGGTATATACCTTTATTATCCCAGTTTCTAGTTTTAGTTTCTGGTTTTAGTACAACTTTAACTTTATCCCAAACAATGCCATCATTAGATTTAGTATAATATAAATTCATATCATTATAGTTTTTCCATTTATCATAAGCAACGACAAGCATTTCATATCCTTTTTCGGTTTTTATAACATCTAAGTGCCAAGTTTTTAAACTGGTTGGGTACTCTAAAAAGATTCTTTCGGAGTCTATCCAATTATCACCGTCAGCTGATGAAGCATAAGTTAATCTATTTTTTACATCAACATACCACATTTTATACATGTGATCTTCATAGATGATGGCAGGACTAATATAATCTTTTTGATGTCTATTTTCAATTACAATAACTTCTTTTTTAGGAGTCCAGTTAATTCCATCAGTAGTATCACGGCGATAAATAATTACTTTATCAAAATCAACTAAGCGCCAGTAAATAGATAGGGTATTAGTATCATCATTATAAACAATGTGCGCATCAGAATTGTATCTTTTTCTAGGAATTCCATCGGTTTCGTCTAGAGGATTAATAAGTCCTTTAGGCGTTTTCCAATTTATTAAATCATTACTAACAGCAATATGGGGATTTTCTTTTCGGGAATTTCCTTTAGGGTAGGGAGTGTAACTCATCCAATATTTATAACCATTCCATTTTTCTTTAAAAGCAATTACTTTAGGATGAAAAGCTTCATTATCTCCGTAAGCACTAATTATTTCTAATTTATAATTATTTTGTTCTTTTGATAAATAAACTAATAAAATGGAAACAATTATTATTCCTAAAATAGTTAATAAATCACTTTTCTTTAAATTTCTGCGTTTTTTTCCCATAATAACACCCTTAATCAGTAAAGTATTATATCATATTTAATTAAATAGTAAAGATGCTTGCAGGTGTTTTGTAGTATTTAAAAACTCAAACAATAAAAGTCTGAGTCTGATATCAATATGGTGTCTCTAGGCGGATTCGAACTGCCGGCCTACCCCTTAGGAGGGGGTCGCTCTATCCAGCTGAGCTATAGAGACATGTACTTATTAAGTATAACATATTTTTGCTATTTTTTTCAGACTTTTGTTGTGATATAATTCTTTTTGAAAGAGGAAGTATAAATGAAAAAAGAAAATAGTAAAGAAATTGGTAAAAATATAAATAAAGAAGTTATAAAAGATAAAGAGAAAATTAAAAATTTTGCGATGGAATTTAAAACATTTATTTCCAAAGGTAATGTTGTTGATATGGCAGTAGGTGTTATTATCGGTAGTGCTTTTGGAAAGATTGTAACAAGTTTAGTAAATGATATATTTATGCCTTTAATTGGAATTATTATTGGTGGAGTAGATTTTACGAACTTAACATTAAAAGTAAAAGATGCTAGTATAAACTATGGAATGTTTATTCAAAATATCATTGATTTTTTAATAGTGGCTTTTTGCATTTTTGTATTTGTTAAAATTTTAAATAAATTAAGTTTTAAGAAAAAAGAAGCTCCATGTGAAAAAGAAGCGCCTAAAAAGGATGAAAATACATTATTATTAGAAGAAATAAGAGATATTTTAAAAAGTCAAAATAAAAGATAGTCTCTTTTTTTTAAACGGGTAATATGTTAAAATAAGATATACTGGAGATGGTAAAAATGAGAGAACCATTATTTTATAAAATTATTAGGCCTCTTTTATATATTTGGTTTAAATTAAAAATAAATCCAACAGTTATAGGTAAAGAAAATATTCCAACTAAAGGAAGATGTGTTCTAGCTGGAAATCATACGAATAACTTAGATTGTTTTTCTTTAGGGTATGGGACAAAGAGATGTGTAAGATTTGTTGCCAAAGATGAACTTGCTAAAGGAGTAAAGGGAATCTTTTTCAAAATGATGGGTATTATTCCTGTAAACAGAAAAATCCATGATAAAAGTGTAATACCAACTTGTGTTAAATATTTAAATAAAGAAGCAATAATGGGAATCTTTCCGGAAGGAACAATTAATAGAACTAAAGATATAATTATGCCTTTTAAAAAAGGTGCTGTAGTAATGGCTATAAAGACAAATTCACCTATTGTTCCTTTTGCTATAAATGGGAAGTATAAAAAGAATGAACTTAAAATAATATTTGGTAAGCCTTATTATCCTAAAACAGAGGATGCGGAAAAGGAAATAGAAATTTTGGAAGATAAAGTTATTGATTTAATTAAAAGGTTAGGTGAAAAATAAGATGAATTTTATTAAGAAAATAATAAATAAAAAAGAAGAAGAAGATAAAGAGCCTTATTTAGATATGTATGGGAATGTTCCTATTCACTTGGATTATCCAGATATTTCTATGCATGAGATGCTTTATAATGCGGTAGTGAAGTATCCTCATTATGATGCGATTGAGTATTTTGGAAAAATTCTATCTTATAAGAAATTTTATGAAAAAGTTGAAAAAGCAGCAAAATCTTTAAAGGAAATTGGAGTTAATAAAGGAGACAGAGTAACGATATGTATGCCTAATACTCCAGAAGCCATAATTCTTTTTTATGCTATTAATATGGTTGGAGCAGTTGCTTCTATGATTCATCCACTTTCAAGTGTAAATGAAGTGGAGTTTTATATGGATGCTGCTAGTAGTAAATATATTTTAACTCTTAGTATGTTTGCTGATAAAGTAATTGAAGCTGCCAAAAAGGTAAATGCCAAAAAGATAATAATTGCTGAAGTATCTGATGGTATGTATGGCTTAATGAGAAGTGCTTTAAGTATTTATGAAAAAGCACGTAATTATATTAGTAAAAAGGAAGTTAATAGTATTATTTATGATGATGTAGTAATTAAGTGGACGGACTTTTTTGAACTTGGTAATAATTATAAAGGTGAATATAAAGTTAAGGGTAAAGGTAATGATGAAGCTGTTATTTTATATAGTGGTGGTACAACTGGTAAACCTAAGGGAGTTAGATTATCTAATTTAAATTTTAATGCATTAGGAATGCAGTCATTTTTAATGGCGGGAGCTAAAGCAGGTAAGTCAGTACTTGTGATACTTCCAATATTTCATGGATTTGGCCTAGGAGTAAGTGTTCATACTGAACTTATAAATGGGATGAAGTGTGTTTTAATTCCTCAGTTTAAACCATCTGATTTTGCGAAACTCATTAAGAGATATAAACCAGTCTTTTTAACAGGGGTACCAACGATGTATGAAGCATTAATTCAAAATAAAGATAATTCTAATTATTTAAAATGTGTTCATAATTGTATATGTGGTGGAGATACTTTACAACCAGAATTAAGAGAAAGAGTAAATAATTATTTAAGTGAGCATGGTTCTAATGCCCAGATAAGAGTTGGTTATGGTTTAACAGAAAGCACAGCAGCTTGTGTATTAACGCCTAATTATTATTTTAAAATGGGAGCCATTGGCATTCCATTTCCAGATACAGATGTCCAAATTATCAAACCAGAAGGAGTACGAGAATTAAGACATAATAGAACGGGAGAAATTTGTATAAGTGGTCCAACAGTAATGTTAGGTTATTTAAATGAACCAGAAGAAACGGCAAATACTTTAAAATTACATCCAGATGGGAAAATTTGGCTTCACACAGGAGATTTAGGATTTAAAGATAGTAATGGATTAGTATTTTTTAAATCTCGTTTAAAGAGAATGATAGTAACAAGTGGATATAATATTTATCCAACATATATGGAAAAAATAATTATTGAGCATCCAGCTATTGAAAACTGTGTAGTAGTTGGTATTCCGCATCCATATAAAAAACAAGTTCCTGTAGCGTGCATTGTTTTAAAGGATGACTTTGAAGAAAGTGATGAACTTATTAATGATATAAAGGCATACTGCGCTAAAAGTATTGCTAAATACGCGATGCCTTATAGATATGAGTTTATTAAATCAATACCTAAAACAATTATTGGCAAAGTTAATTTTAAAAAACTAGAAGAAGAATGCACTAGAAAGTATGGTAAAAAGTGAAAAAGGAAGAACATAAAGTAGGTTATAGTTTTTTTAAGGTAGTACTAGGTGGTGTTTTTAAATTATATTATAGACCGAAAGTTTTTAATAAAGAGGTTGTACCTAGTGAGGGACCTATAATAATATGCTCAAATCATATGCATTTGTTTGATCAAAATTTAGCGTGCATCTCGATAAAGAGAATGCTTCATTATATGGCTAAAGATGAACATTTAAATGGAAAATTTGGCTGGTTTTTTAAGTTATCTGGTTGCATTGGAGTTAATAGAAGTATCCATGATCAAGAGGCTAAAGATCATGCAATGGAAGTATTAAATAATAATTATGCTTTAGGTTTGTTTCCGGAAGGAACAAGAAATCAATTAGTAGGTAAAGATGAAATTAAAAAAAGAATTTTTGATACTTATTATAAAGATGATTTAAGTTATGAAGAATTTAATGAAATAATAAAAACAAATATGGTGGCTGTTTCGGAGATAAATTTATTAGAAAAATTGTTAAATGATAAAGTTATTTCAAAAAAAGAATTTAAAGATTATGCTTTAGATAGTGCAAAGAGTATAGAGAAATTATATGATGATAAGAAAATATCTTATGATGATTATGTTAATTCTTTCTTTTTGCCATTTAAGTTTGGAGCAGTATCTATGGCTCAGAAAACGGGTGCTACGATTGTACCTGTAGTTGTAACAGGAAAATATACATTTAAAAATAATCATCTAAATGCTAGATTTGGTAATCCTTTTAAAGTATCAAAAGAAATGAATTTGGAAGATGCTAATAAGAAACTTTTTGATGAAATGGTAAGATTAAAGTTAGAAGGACTTTCAGATATTAGAAAAGGAAGGGTATAATTGATTATTTTAGATGGAAAAAAATTACGTGATAAAAAACTTTTAGAGTTAAAAGAAAAAATAAAAGGTCTTCCTTTAGTACTTGCGGTAATTCAAGTTGGGGATGATGAAGCCACTAATATTTATGTAAAACAGAAAAAAATAAAATGTGAAGAATTAGGCATAACTTTTAATTATGTAAAGTTACCAAGTGAAGTAAGTGAAGAAGAAGTTAGTTTAATTATTGATAAACTTAATCATGATGAAACAACGGGAATTTTATTACAGCTTCCACTTCCAGAACATTTAAATGAGCGCAAACTTTTAAATATGATAGATTATAAAAAAGATATCGATGGTTTAACGGATATTTCTGCGAGTCGTTATTATCATAATGAAGAAGGAATAAGATCTTGTACACCAGAAGGTATTTTGGCTCTTTTTAAAGAATATAATATTTCCTTAGATGGGAAAGATGTTGTTATAGTTGGAAGATCTGATTTATTAGGTAAACCACTTTATTCCATGCTACTTAATTTAAATGCTACCGTTACAGTGTGTCATAAAAAAACGAAAGATTTAAAGAAATTTACAAAGATGGCGGACATTATCATTTCAACAACTGGAGTTCCTAATTTAATTACTGAAGATATGGTAAAAGATGGTGCCATAGTTATTGATGCGGGAATAACTCGTTTAAATGGTAAAGTAGTTGGTGATGTAGATTTTGAAAATGTTAGTAAGAAATGTTCTTATATTACACCTGTACCAGGAGGGTGCGGACCGGTTACGATTTCAGCTTTGATGGAAAACATATATAAGGCATATAATCTTTCTTTAAAAAATTAATATAAAATTCATAAAAAAATCACACAATTTTCATAATTCAATTTTATAATGAAGACATGAAAGGTTGTGATAAATGTATCTTAAACAAAAAAATGTGAATATTAATATATAATACTTTTTCAAACAATATAATTAAAAGAATACTCAAAACTCAGTTTACTCTATTCAAACTGAGTTTTTTATTATATAATGGATATAGATTTGCTGATTTAGTTTAGTGGTAGAACAGAAGCATGGTAAGCTTCAGAGGACTGTTCAATTCAGTCATTCAGCACCAGATTGATAAGAAACTCGAAATTTCCGAGTAAAATTTAAAACGACTTGTTAAAAAGTCGTTTTTATGTTATTATGTATATAGATGAAGAAATCTTCATAAAATATTAAAGGAACACTTAATATCGCATGTTGAGTGTTGCCGGTTTAATCCGTTCCACCTAAATCATTGCTGAGTTAGGTGGATTTCTTTTATATTAATACAATAAATAGTAAGAATAGTAAAAGGAAGATAATTATTACTAGAGATAGAATTAAAAAATCTTTCTTGTTCATATTTTCGCAACAATAACAGTCCGTAAAAGAACACTCACTTTTGAAACCCTATATAAGCATAATTTTAGCATTGTATTTATACCTAAATATGGGCGAAAAACAATATATAATAAACTGCGAAAGGTATCTACGAAGATTATATGATTATCAAGGAGTTGAAATTATCGAAGCCAATGCATGTTCAGATTATATACATATGAACAGAAGCACGGTAAGCTTCCGAGAACTGTTCAATTCAGTTACTAAGCACCAGATTGATAAGAAACTCGAAATTTCCGAGTAAAAATTTAAAACGACTTGTTAAGAAGTCGTTTTTATGTACCTTGATGTATTCAAGGCAGATATTTGTGAACTTAGATGCTTTTATTGGATATGATAATTTATTTTATTACACAAGTGAATAATTTAAAATTAAAAAATTTTAAAGAAGATTAGAAGATTAAATTTTAGTCTTCTTTTTTTAATCATTCAAATATATCTTTATTTACATTTGGGTTAATACGAATAGGTTTATTAGAATTTTTAATTGTAATAGACTCATTCTTTTCTTCTTCATTTTCTATCAAAGCATGAGTAAAAACAATAAACATTTAATAACTTAAATTTTTTAGCTTCTTTGTAGAGATAATTAACAATAATGTATTAATAATGTATTAGAATCTGTTTTCATTTTCTAATCAAGTACGTGTTTATTCAGTCAGAAAACAATCCAAAAATGTTATTATTTCTTTTAGAGTATGTTACAATTATATTAGTTATAATTTTATTGCCAACTATTTTCTTGACAAATAGTTGCTTGACTTTAATCTATAAAGCAAATTGATAAAAAGACTCGAACTGGACGATTTTAGTTTTAAATTTGATATAGATATTAACTAATATGGTCCTTTTGTAAATAATTTATAATATGGTATATTAATGCAAAGTATTCTTTTAATAAGAAGGTATGGTGAAGCAAAGAAATGGAAGAGGAACTATTACAGGTTTTTGATGAAAATAAGAATATAATTAATGAAAGTATTAAAAGAAGTTTAAAAAGAACTTTACAAAATGGCAAACATTTTATGGTTGTATTATTATTTATCGAAAATGAGGAAAGATTCTTAATTCAAAAGGTTTCTAAAGAAAAAGGAAAAGTAATGGCTGCTACTGGAGGTCATGTTACGTTTGGAGATAGTGGTTTAACCACAGTAAAAAAAGAAGCCAAAGAAGAACTTAATATAGAATTAAATGATAATGAATTAGTTTTAGTTGATTGGATAGATTATGAAAATTGCTTTTGTGATATTTATTATACTAGTAAAAAAGTTGATACTTCTAACATTAAGCTTCAGAAGGAAGAAGTTGAAGAAATTTTTTGGTTAAATAAAGAGGAAATTGAACGATTAATTAGACAAGATAAATTTAGAAAAACAAATATTGAACCATTTTATAGGATATTAAAATATAAAGAAAAACTGCATTAATTGGATATTAAAAAATAGAGTAAATTTAAATTTTTTTAAAGAAGATTAGAAGATTAAATTTTAGTCTTCTTTTTTTATTTTTAAGTATTTTAATTATGGGCCAAATCATAAGATATTATAGTGATCCATAATTATTTAAAAATTTTAGGCTAAATTTGCAAAATTTAATTGACAAAATTATTAAAACTGTTTATCATAAATAACTATCAATCACAGTATTTGCCTAAAAGTGATTAAGTAAATTTTAAAAGTTAGGAGAATCTTATGGAAAAACAAGAGTTAAAAAGAATTAAACGTAAAGAACTTTTAGAATTAATGCTTGCGCAAGCAAAGCGAATAAAAGAACTAGAAGATGAACTTGTAAAGGTAAAAAAAGAATTAAAATCAAAAAAGATTAAAATTCAAGAATCTGGTTCTATTGCGGAGGCTGCTTTAAAACTTAATCATTTATTTGAGGATGCTGAAGATGCTATAAAGCAGTATACAGAAAATGTTAAAGATAACTGTAAAGAATTAGAAGAAAAAACCAAACAAGAAGCCGTTTTAAAGAAAGAAGAATTTATAGAACAGACGAAAAAGGCTTGCGAAAAAATGGTTAAGGAAACAGAAGAAAAATGTCAAAAGTTGATTAAGGAAACAACTGATAAAAATAAGGATAAAGCAAAGAAACCAAAAAGTGGAACTAAGGTTAGTATTAAGGTAAAAGCGAAACCTAAAAAAGCAACTAATAAAGGTAAATAATTATGAAAAAGATAGGTAAGAAAAAAGAAGAAAAGAAAATTTCTTTTAAAGATATATCTATTGATGATTTAGAAAAAGAAATATCTAGAGAAAAATATGTTCATAGTTATTCAAGAATTTTAAAAAGTACAATATATATTTTAATTATTATAATAGCGGCCTCTTCAATCTTTGCAACAATATTAATGCCCGTAGTAGAAGTTACAAATTCAAGTATGAAACCATTATTAAATGATGGGGAAATTATTTTGACAATCAAAAATGCTTCTTTAAAGCAAGGTGATTTAGTAGCATTTTATCATGGTAACAAAATTCTTATAAAAAGAGTTATTGGAGTAGCTGGAGATGTAGTCAATATTGATATTCAAGGTAATGTTTATGTTAATGGTAAATTATTAAAAGAAGATTATGTTAAAGAACTTAAAAAGGGAGATGTTAGTGTAAACTTTCCTATGCAAGTAAGCGATGGAAGTGTATTTGTTCTTAGTGATGAAAGAGACAATTTAATAGATTCAAGAATGGATGAAATAGGGTGTGTAAAAAAGGATGATGTTATTGGTAAAGTATTCTTTAGAATTTGGCCAATAAAACAATTAGGAAGTATTTAGGGGTTATTTAATTTCAGGGAGGTTTTATGAAAATATTAAAAAAACTTTTAGGATTAATTTTAGCTTTTATAATAACATTTAATCCAATATTTAACATATATGCATATGCACAAGAAACAGAAACTAATCAAATAAAGTATGTAGGTGGGGAAGCATCTGCTGATGGAGTTAAGATAAGTAAAACTATTTCTAAAAGTAACTTGGAAAATTATTTTGATATTACTTTAACAGTAGAAACGACTAGTAAAATCGAAGAAATAACAAAAGCACAAGATTTGGCAGTAGTTCTTGTTATGGACATATCTAATACAATGAATGAAAAATTTAAAGGTGGTGGCAGTAGTACAAAAATAAGTGCTGCTAAAAACTCTGCGATAGATTTTATAAAGAAATTTTATAAATACTCAATGAATAGTAATGCTGTAAGACAGATTGGTTTGGTTACATTTAATAGGGATTCACATGATATTTTTGGAGGATTAAAAAATGTAAATAGTACTTCACAAACTACTTTAATAGATAGTGTTAATGGTATAACTGCTCCATCTGGTGCTGATATTAAATGGACAAATATGGAGTCAGGTTTAAAAATGGGTAATGATTTACTTGCTACTACTAGTGTTAAAAATAAATATATAATTTTCTTAACAGACGGATTACCTACGACATATATAAAAAGTGGTTATGAAGGTTATACACCGGTAAAAACAGCTCATGATTCTAATAAAGGATATGTGGAAGGTAACTTTTATAACTTTGTGAAAAATAAAAAAGTTCCTGGTACAAATTATAGTGAGTTTGGTGCAAGAAAAGCGGAGTTACAAGCTTATGGTATGAAGAATAATGGAATTAAAATTTATTCAATTGGTATAGGTATAACAAGTCAAAGTACTTTGTATCATTTACAATATGAAACAACTGCTGATGGCTATGTATTAGATCAAACAGTAGATACAGATACTGAAAAAAATAATCATAATTATACCAGTGGTGTAACATATAGGGTTCCTAGATATTATACAATATTGCCTGGAGTAAATGTTCCAAGTAAGAATGCTACTACTGATGCTAGTGTAAGAGCTAAATATAATGATACATCATACTATGAAACTTGGTTAAGTGAATACATTGGTTCTGATGCTATAGGAACAAATGAAAAAAATAGAAAGTATTATCATGATTCAGATAATAATGGGGCCTTAGAAAGTGCCTATAATAAAATCTTTGAAGATATTAAAGAAATGACAAGTCAAGAAATAAATGCTTCTTGGGTAGCAGAAGATCCGATGAATGCCAGTGGTCAAACAAAGAATATTCAATTTGTTGGATTATATGACGATAACATGAATTTAAAAAATGAACTAAATACTGCAAATGCTGGCGAAAGTGATACGGCAAGTTATAATGAAGCTAAAGATACTGTTTCTTGGGATTTAAAAGCATCTACAAGAACGGAAATTAAAAAGCAAGAAAATGGTAAAGAACTAACTTATTATAAATATGAAATTAAATATAAAATTCGCTTGGAAAATGAGTTAAAAGATTTTGTTGAAAAGAAAGATTATTCTACTAATGGCAAGACATATTTAGATTATGTTGTAATTGAAAATGTTAATGGAGTAAATGTAAGATCAGAAAAAAGAACATTAGAATTTCCTATACCTAAAGTATTTGGTTATTTAGGTACCCTAACTTTTGATAAATTAACTAATTACGGAAAAAAACCGTTAGAAGGAACTGTATTTGAATTAGCTCATTCGTCTGATTGTCCATGTCTAAATGAAAGAAAGCATATAGATGCTAACTTTAAAATGACAAGTACGTCAAATAAAGATGGTAAAGTAATATTTAATAATATACCTTCTGGTCATAGTTATAAATTATATGAAAAATCTACTGATGAGTATCATGAAATTAATACAAAAGAATATGATGTAATTGTTTCTTATGGAAAAACAACAGTAGAAGATTTTAGTAATACAGTAATAAACAATTATAAAACTAGAGATTTAACTATTTTAAAAAAGGTTGAAGGTGTAAAGCCTAATAAGAGTTTTGATTTTACAATCGAGGCAACCTATCAAAATGAGCCATTAACTGGTACTTATAATGTAATAACTGGTACTTATAATGTAATAAAGAATGGTACTGTTAATGATACAATTACGTTTACAGATGATGGTAAGGCGACATTTACGCTTAAACATAATGAAGCAATTATGATTTTAGATTTACCTTATAAGATAGAATTTACCATTAAAGAAAATAATAACGAGGGATTTGTTGTTAAATATCAAATTAATGATGGAATAATTCAGTTTTATAAGGATAAAGATTTAAATAAAAATAATTTAGAAGATGATATGACAATAACATTTATCAATGCTTCTGGTTACGAATTACCGGCTACTGGTAGTAGTGGCATGTTAATTTTGACAATAATAGGTTCATTATTAGTAATAATGCCTATATTGTATATATCAATTAATGCATTTAAGAAAGCTGACAATTAGGGCATTAATGGAAAAAAATCATGGGAGGAATTGGAAAAAAATGAAAAATATTAAGAGATTATTAAGTTTAGCAGTCTTATTTGTTATGGCATTAGTGCAAATGAATCCTTTATCAGTAAGTGCTGCTTCAAATGGTTCAATTACAATTAATAAAGCAATTGTAGGCGAAACTTATAGTATCTATAAAGTATTAAAATTAGAAACATATGATGCTACTTACAATCATTACATTTATAGAGCTACAGAAGAATTTAAACCATTTATTGAAAGTGCTGATGGACAAAAATATTTAACTGCTCAAAATGGAAATAACACTGGAGATACATTCTATGTATGGAATGGTGAAAATACAGATTCTAGAGTTCAAGAATTTGCTAAATTAGCAATGAAGTATGCAGAAGATCATCCTATTAGGGCAACTGATTTTAAAGTTGCAGATACAACAACTGTTTCATTTACTGGTTTAGATTTAGGTTATTATTTAGTTAGTTCTACTACTATTAAAGATGGTACTAAACTACTTAGTTTAACAACTACTAAGCCTGGTGCTATAACAAATGAAAAAAACACTAAAAAACCTGATGTAGATAAGAAAGTTCTAGAAGGCGAAGTATACGGAACTGTTAGTGATGCTAGTATTGGAGATACTGTACAATTCAAGGCAACTGTAATTACTGGTGCTGGTTATGGAAAGTATGTTCTTTACGATAAAATGGATGCTGGTTTAACATTCAATAGAGATTCTGTAGTAGTTAAAATTGGTGATAATGTTGTTGATTCAAGTAACTATGCAGTAAGCGAAAATGTACAAGATTATACTTTTACTGTAGCATTTAAAGATGAATTTATTGCTAAACAACCATTAAATACAAATATTGATGTTTATTACACTGCTGTATTAAATGAAAATGCTGTAATTGAAGGCGATGGCAATTTAAATGAAAATCAATTAAAATATGGTGAAAATCATGAAACTGATAGAAAACAAACAGTTACTTATACATATGCATTTGATTTAGTAAAAACTGATAAAGATAAGAAGCCTTTAGATGGTGCTGAATTCAAATTATATGCTGCAAACGGAAATGAAATTGCAGTTGTATTAGATGAAAATGCAACTACTCCAAATACATATAGAGTTGCTGTAACTGGTGAAACAGGAGTATTAATTAAAGCAGGAAAAGCAACAATTAATGGTTTAGATAAAGGAAACTATCAATTAGAAGAAATTACTGCTCCAACTGGATACAATAAATTAACTAGTAGAGTTAACTTTACTATTACTGGAAAAGATGCAAATACTACTTACGCAAGAGGAAGCGTAGATGTAATTAACTATACTGGTTCAGAATTACCAGAAACAGGTGGTTTTGGTACAACATTATTTGTTACTTTCGGATCACTTTTAGTTATTGGATTTGGTTTACTATTAGTAACAAAATTAAGAGTTTATAAAGAAAATTTATAATTCTTAAATAAAAAAAGTCAGCAAACTTTTATAGTTTAGGGAAAGATAAAATAATATCTTTCCCTAGATATAAATTTATAATTAAGTAAGTTAAAGTAAAAAAGAAAGGTAAAAGAATTATGAAAAAACGTAAAACTACAAGAATTATGGTATTATTTTTTTTCATAGGGCTTTTAATACTTTTTTACCCTACACTTAGTAATTATTATAATGAAAAGAATCAATCAAAATCAATTTATACTTATGAAAGTATTATTGATAAATATGATGAAGAAAAGTTTCAAACATTAAAGGAAGAGGCGATAAGTTACAATAAAAAGTTATCTAGTTTAAAAGAACCATTACTTACATATAAAAGTTTAAAAAATTATAAGAAAACTTTAAATGTTAATAATGAAGGAATGATGGGTTACTTAACTATAGATAAAATAAAAGTAGAACTTCCTATCTATCATGGAACAAGCTCAAGTGTTTTAAATTCAGCAGTAGGGCACTTAGAGGGAACTAGTTTGCCAGTAGGAGGAAAAGGAACTCACAGTGTTTTATCAGCACATAGAGGGTTGCCTTCGGCTAAACTATTTTCAGAATTAGATAGATTAGAAATAGGAGATACTTTTAAAATAACAATTTTAAATGAAGTTCATATTTATGAAGTTGATAAAATAGAAATAGTTAAACCATCTAATAGTAGTAGTTTAAAGATAGATAAAAATAATGATTATGTAACACTTTTAACTTGCACTCCTTATGGTATTAATACTCATAGACTTTTAGTTAGAGGAAAAAGAGTATTAAAAGAAACAAAAAAAGTATATATTACAACAGAAGGATTTAAAATAAATAAACTTTTGGTAATACCAATTATTGCGGTGCCAATAATATTACTACTGCTTTTACTAACACTTATTAAACCTGTAAAAAGGGTTAATATAAATAAATATAATGAATTTCTTTATCCAAATGGAAAAGATTATATTGGGAGGTAAATATGAAAAAGATTAGTTTATTTTTAGTAGTATTTTTAAGTTTAATACTTAATGTTAATGCAGATGCTAAAACAAATAATCTAGTTGATTTTAATAAGAAAGGATCATTAGAGATTACTTTATCAGAAAAAGAAGATAATTCTAAAATTAGCGGGGCGGAGATTACTATTTATAAAGTAGCAGACGCTAAAGAGAAAGATCATAATTTAGTATTTCAATATGTAGATAATTTTAAATGTAGCGCTTCATTAGATAATTTAGAATCTAAAGAACTTACTAATGAAATTAATAAATGTATAGATGATAATACCGTTAGTTTTAAAAAAGTAACTAATAAGGATGGTAAAGTAACATTTAATAATTTAGATTTAGGTTTATATATTGTTAAACAAACTAATAAAGTTAAAGGTTATTCTCAAATTAGTCCTTATTTAATAAGTATTCCTAAAGTTTTAAATAATGAATGGACATATAATATCGTTTCTAAACCAAAAACTGAAATATTAAAGTTAATTGATTTATCAGTGACTAAAGTATGGAATACTAAAAATAGTAATAAAAATGATAAAAATAATTTACCTAGTTATATTGAAGTAGCATTACTTAAAGATGAAATTGAAATAGATAGAGTTTTATTAAATTCAGCAAATGATTGGAAATATACTTGGGAAGATATAGCTAAAAGTAATGGCTATAGTGTTAAAGAAGTAAAAGTTCCAAAAGGTTATACAGTTAGTTATCAGGAAATAGAGAATGGGTTTATTATTACGAATACAACAAGTTTAGTACAAACAGGACAACTTACTTATTTAGTTTTAATAATTGGCGGCTTAGGTTTAGTTTTGACAATTAGTGGTATTCTTTATAATAAAAAGGTAAATAATGAATAAAACTGGTAAGATATTAATTTATTCAGGGATAACTTTATTGGTTATTTCTTTTTTGCTAGCGGTTTATTTTAAATGGGAAGATTGGTATTCTTTAAAGGCATCTCACAGTGTTATGGAAAAAATGATTTCTAAAGAAAAAAAAGAAGATGTTTATGAAGATAATGGGTTTAAGGTAATAAAAATAGAGGAAATAGAATATATTGGATATATTGAAATTCCTAGTTTAGGTCTTAATTTACCAGTTACTAATGGATATTCTTATGCTACTTTAAAGAAAACACCGGCTTTATATTATGGAAATATAGATAGTAATTTTGTTATTTGTGGTCATTCTTATAAAGCACATTTTGGTAATTTATATAAATTAAAGCCGGGAGATAAAGTTAATTTTATTGATGTTTTAGGAAATAAATATACATATGAAGTAGAAGAAACAGAAGAACTTAAACCAACGGAAATAAAAGAAATGATTGAAAGTGAATTTGATTTAACTTTATATACTTGTACTAAAGATAGTATGAATAGGGTAACAGTTAGATGCAATAGAATATAAGGGCACATAAGTGCTTTTTGAGGCTCTATAAAATCTAAAATATAACTGAAACTAGATGTTATACTTATATATAAATAGTTCTTAAAGTAATAAAAATTTGTTTGTACTCATTAAAAACTTTTAAAAATAAAAAATTAAAAAGTGATAATATATAAGTTCACATGATTCATCCCACCTTGACTTGTTTTTTATCTTTTTAATTTAAATTAGCCAAAAACTTTAATTATTATTTAAAAAATTATTTTAATGATTTTAATTATTATAATAAATCTTCTAGTTTTTCTTATTATTTTAATTTTATTAATGATTTAGATTCTTTCTCTGTTTCTTTTATTAAAGACATTATTAAAAGCTATTTTGAATACATTGATAATTCTTCTTACTGAAAGAGTTACTGCACTTCTAATTGTTTTTACGAAAGGAAAAATTATGTTACCCTATTTGGAGAAATAACATTTAAAAGATGATATTATTATGATAAGAAAACAAATGAAAGATTTTTATTTACTGATTTATTTTTAGGCTTACCTAAAAGAAAACACTTTGACCCTTTTGCATCTGCTGACATAGTTGAAAATTCAACAAACAACAGTTATTCTAAAAAATTAGTTGCAGAAAAAATTGATAAAAGAACTTTTAATAGCATTAATATTTCTAGGGTAGCTGCAAGAAATATCGTTATAAATATAGATATTATTAAGGTTATGATAAGTGCAGTAACTATTAAAATAATTATTACATTCTTCCATTTAAGTTTTCTTTTCTTTTTATTCATATTATTTATTCCTTTATAAGTGGATTAAAATTTTCAATAGCTTCAACTAACTTTGGATGTTCAATAACAAAATGTATAGTTGGATTAGAACTTTTTGAAATAATTACATAATGATTTTTAATAAATGTTATAGTTATATTTTTAAATGTCTTGTTATCTATATAGTTTATTTCATAATTATTTACTTTTGTTGCGTATTCATTAGTTTGTTTTAGATGTTCTATATACTCTTTATAGGTATAATTTATTTTTTTATCTATAAACAGATTATTTAGTGAAAGTGATAGAGTATCATTTTTAAACTCATTTTCTTTTATTACATAAATATAATCGTTTACTTTATTATTTTTGAAAATATTATTCATATATTTTAATTCTTCATTCTTATATTTACTTATTTTATCCATATCAGTTTTTGAAAGTTTATTTCTTTTTAATATTTTAATTAATAGTTCGTCAGTTATTGTAAATAATGGTAGAGCAGAAAGATACCTTGTCCTATCACATATTATATTTTCATCTTTTTTAAGAAATAATTTATATTCTCTTATATTATTTTCTTTATAGATTTCCATAAGTGGTTTTGCTTTTTTAAGAAGCAAATCACTTTTTTCTTTATAGTATCTAATTTCATTTTTATTAGTGGTTAAATAGTACATTCCTTTATTATGATAACCTTTAATACATTCCCCAGTTAATGCTACAGTTCCCGAAACATAGTTAAAATGGTTATATATATTATTTCTTGAGTCTTTTAAATAGTATGGAGATATTTGCCCAGTCATATAAATAGGTATCCAGCTTTCTAATCCTAACATCATTTCATTAAAAGGTCTATCAACATTGTGGATAATATTTAAGTGATGTCCTTTTTTTAGACACATGGCAATCGCAAACATCCATTTTTTTCCAAAGTCAGTATCTTCTGCCATATCTTCCATTGGCATATCACTACACATAAAAATATCTTCTTTTGACTTTGACAAAACAGTTGCTTTAAAGAAGTTTAATTCTCCTTCTTTCATTTCTTCCAGTCCGTAATAATGTCTTGATTTTGCTTTATAAAAAGGAATACTAGGAACTTTTAATTTATCAAACTTTATTACTTTTATATAATCATCTAAATTAAAAGAATCAAGATTATATAAAAAATCAGATACTTGGCTTTTAACTGGAGTTGCTTCACTTGTTAACCAATCAAATAGAGTGTTATAAAATTTATTATTTGCTAAGTCGCTTTTTTTGCAACCAATAATAGCAGATAGGTTATTTATATCATCAGGGCTTTTATATCTGTTGAAAATATAAGTGCATATTTTATTAGAAAACTCTATTGGATTAGACGGTCTAGCTTTACCATATCTTATTCTTGAAATATGTGAGGCATCAAATACAATATATTTTGACATTTCATGAGTATTTATATTAAGTGATGTTATTAAAGTATTTAGATTATTACTAAAAGTAGTATAGTCAAAGTCATCATTTGGAAATGTACTATTAAAGTCATTTGCTATTTTATCAAGAGTATATTTGCTTTTTTCTTTTTCTTTGGCAATATTAAAAAGGGCAGTTGTTAACTTTTTAAGTTGTTCGCTATTTTTTATAGGCGTTCTTTCACCACTTCTATATCTACATATAACAGAACTTGTTAGTCCTGATTCTATTGACAATTTTTTTGCAGTGCAGTCTAATTCTTTTAAATATCTGTTTAAAACTTCATTAAATTTCATAAATTATCACTTCCTTAAAGATTATTATACTATATTTTTTAATAATAAAAATATGTTTCCACTAAAAACATTGATTTTGAAGACAACTATATTGCTCTGCTTAATTTTTTTACTTATAATAATAAGTAGGAAGGAAAAGTGCAATTCTATGAAGATTGGAAAATTAAATATTTCAAAAAAAATTCTTATTGTAATTGGTGTCGTTGTTCTTGTTATTATTGGAGGAACTATTTTACTTACTAAGGGTGGTAGTAAAGGTAAAGGAATACTATAC
>CAKOOH010000010.1 GCA_934098485.1 uncultured Bacilli bacterium
TTTATCTATTAATTTAACATAACCTACTTCTTTAATATATCCTAATTTTTCATAAAAAGATTGTGCTACAATATTATCTCTTTCCACAATTAAAGAAATAAAATCACAGTTATTTTGCTTCGCAAATTTATATATATATTCAAACATTTTTGTTCCTATTTTATTTCTCCTATATTCTTCCTTCACTCCAAAATTCCAAACAGTTAAAAATGGTTTTAACTGTTCCACAATATCATAATTAATTATAACTGTTGCTACCCCTACTATTTCATTATTAACTTTCGCCACAATATTATGATATGCTGAGTTATTATAAATTTCATTATATATATTTAGAAGTTTATTGTAATCTGTAGTTGTATTATAATTTTTATCATATATATTTATTGCTTCCATTAAATCCTCTTGTTTTAATTTTTCTATCAAAATTTCCATATTTAATATCCTTTCACTTTATTTAATACACAAACTAATTTATATCATCTAAGTCAGTACTTTTTTAATTTGTATATCCATTTTTCAACAAATTTTCATTTAATCATTTTTTGTCTCTAAATATTTTATAATTTTTTCTTTGTCTTTTCAAATAATTATAAGTTTTATAAAATTTAGCAGTTAACGAGTATTTCTCAGTAACTGACTCTTTATCTTCAAATATATATTACAAATGTAGACTTATACTATATGTAAAACATTCAAAAGTTATGGCCCACTGTTTGTGATAGCCATAAAGTTTCATCTTTATAAATAGCATCTACTATAATATTACCTTCACTATTTTTATATATAATTAATTTATTATCTTCCGTTCCTCTAGTTTTTCATAATTTCTACTTTATCAATTTATATTGTTTTCATTATTACTAATTTAACTGTTTGTTTTCGAATTTATTTTTTTCTCTTTCAAGTTCTTTTAAACTCTTTTTAGTTGTTGGCATGTCCTCGGGCATCATTCCACCAATATCTGCAATTGCTTTTCTTACCTTTTTACTAACCTCATAATGTACGTCTTTGGCTTCTTTTTCACCTTGTACATTATCTTTTAAAAGTTTTTGCTTAGTTGATTTATTCTAAATAAATTAGCAACTAATTCATCTTCATTCATATTATCTAAAATATCTTCACGATATCTTAATTTTTTCCTTTTAAATATATCATCAGCGGTTTCACCATTATATAAACCTTTATACCCTGCATTATGAAACTCAGCCATATTTTTAACACCTGCTGCAGAAGCAACTCTTTGCAAAGTATAATTACCTTGTTTTGTTAATTTTCTTTGATAAAATCTTTTTTCATCATCTGATAAAGAATCATATTCTTGCTCTGTTATTTCTTGTTTTCTTGTTTGAATAGCAAAATAGGTTTGCCCTAAAGCAACAACTTCTTTACTTGGATCAGCATTTTGCACTATCAAATAGCATATGTATCTTGATAGTTTATAATCTTTAATATTTTCTTCTTTTCCTTTACCAGTTTTTATTGGCTTGTTGACTTCAACAACCCAATCTTCTTCATTTGAAACTATTATTTGCTGATAAAACTGCTTTATCTATTACTTTTTGGAAATTTCTCCAATCCTTGTATTCCAATACTTTTTGTAATTCACGTGCATACCAATATTCATTTCCATAATCATCAATATGTTTTATATTTTCAAAAGTATTGTTAGAATATTTATTTTCAATTATCTTCATTATTGCCTCCAGTTCTATTAATTACATTACCGTATCTCTATATTTTCATTATTTTTATCTTTTATATCTATTTTATATAAATTATCATTATCATTGATTTTTAAAATATTGCTAGGTATTTTATTTAGCAATTCCTTTGGCAAATTATTGTAATGGGGAACAATAATTTTATCATAATAATCAAAGCCATTATCCATTATTAATAGCTCTCCTGTTGTTGTATCTAAATAATTTTTATTAAATATCATGGCTCCAGCAGATTGTCCAATTATTATACCACCATTATCTATAAACTTTTTTATAATTTCATAATTATTCGATTTAATTATGGAATCCATTAAATTTTTAGGCTCTCCGCCACTTAAATATAGAGCATCGTATTTTTTAATATTTAAATTTTGCTTATCTAAATCAATTATTTTAGCGGTAATACCATTTTTAGTAAATTCCTTCTTTGCCACATTTGAATTAGTCCTATCTTCTGAAACTAATTTAGCATTGGGAATAATTGCGACATTTTTATTTTTTAAAACTCTTAAAATGTCTTCATAACTATTCATGTAATCTTTGTATCTAGTATCAACTCCATATGATGTTAAATATATATTCATATTCTTTCCTTTCCTCTTAATCTTATAAAAAATATTTAATAAAGTTTCTTTAGTATTATGAACTTGTGATTTGTAATTTTCCATTGTTAATTAATAATCATTTCATTTTATAAAAATAACTTCTTGTATCAGTACAATTTAGTTATTTTCTTTTATTATATCGATTACTTTTATATTACCATCTACAAGTACTTCGATGATAGGTGTTCTCTTATTTTTATTTGTTTTATATTTCCAATAGTTTTCGGCTAGCTTTAAATTTCTTTTTTTATCATTTGTTCCATCAAAACAATTACGAGCATCACCAATAAATACATTTCCAGTCACTTCTACTTTAACAATTTGAAAAGTGGGTCTTCCTAATTCTATGAAAAGATTATACCACTTTTCAGCTTCTTCTAAAGTTTGCGATACGTATAAAGAAGATAATCTTGAGGGATAATTAGGATATTTATTAATCCTTACTTCTTCCATGGCTAATTCTCTTAAAGCGACTTTTAAGTGATGTTCAAAATTCTCATTTTTAAATGCTTCGGGATTAGCATATATTTCGTTTACTTTATCTTTATATGCGTATACTCTTTCATAAACACCACTGTGATGCGTTTCGTCATAAATAATTTGCTGTCCAATCATCATGGGTTTATTTGTTACAACATGATAAAATTGTTTTTTTATAACCTTTTCAAACATTTTAGTACCTCTGCAATTTTATGATTATAATTATTTGTATAGTCTTAAAACTTGATATTGGTATGTTTTATCATTTTCGGTATAACCAATAGAAATACCATTTCCGTTATTTACAGTTTTTCCGGAATTAGTTTTAGTCTTTACTTCTTTTAATAAAGTTTCGATCTCAGAATCTGTAAACTGATTATTATTTGCTTTAATTAGGTGTTTAACATAAGAGTTAACATTTGTTTCATACTTACTATTTTTTTGAACATACAAAAGCGTATAATTTACAATTTCTGTAGTTTTATCTCCAACATATTTTTCAGGCACTACTACTAAATATATTCCTTCAATTAATCCATACCAATACTCACCATTACTTTCTGTAAGATAATCAGTTGATGCAGGATTTAATGAACTATTATCAACTATTTCAGTATTAAATTTGGCAACTAATACATCAACAGTTTCTTTTTCAACCGCTCCATTTTTTTCTATACTTTCTTCTAAATCCTTTTTAGCATTATCTACACTAGATGTACCACACCCAGTTAAGCCTAATAGCATAATTCCACTTAATATAATTAATAATGTTTTTTTCATATTTTCCTCCATTTAAAAACTACTCAACTTATATAAAAATAGTATAATATATTTTTTATGATTTCTGTATAATTTAAAGCAATATTTTACTATTTATTTATAATTTAATCTTATAGATGATATTTTATTCTTTTTAATAATGGTAAAGCTAAAAGATACATCAGATATCCAATAATGCTACCTATATTATTAGTTATTAATCTTTCAATATCATTTGGTTTTAATATTAAATTATTTTTTAAAAGTAATTTATTTAACGCGCTTAATTTTGCTATTTCGGCGGCATTATCCTTTAAACTTAAACATATTCTTTCTTCATAATTTATTTTGACATATAAAAACCTCGTTTCTATGTCCAAGAAACGGGGTTCATATCAATTTTGATCACTATTTTTATATTCTAATTTAAAATTTTTATCGGAAGCCGCCACCACCGGATCCGCCACCGAAGGAGCCTCCTCCTCCACCGCCTGATGAGAAGCCACCACCACCAGATGAATAACTGTTAGCGCGATCAATTGCTTCTTGTCTAGCAGTTTGAGCGCTAGTTACAGCGTGATTTGAGAAATTATTAATAAGTATGATTGTATCAAAATCGTAATTATAGCCTTCAATCACTTCAGGATACATCTTTTTAAACTGAGTAGCAACTTCTTTGGCGATGCCAAACATTTGAGCAAAAATAAGGTAATCTTCCCATAATTTTACTTCCATAACAGTTTTTTCTTTCATGTTAGAAAATTCAGTTAAATATTTTTTTAAGCCATAAAGCTTTAGAGCTTGCTCGAATACTTGCTCATCTTCTGTATATTTAGCAGTTTTTATTAAACCTTTTTTAACGATTTCTTTAGTAATCAAACCTTTTTCGATAAATGTATCTGCTTCGTTACTTTCTACTTTATCAAACCAACCAAGTAGTCTTTCATAATGATTTTTTGACCATTTTTCAAATTCTTTTTCTTCTAAATAGTCATCCTTGGCGGCTGATTTAATCATTTGATATAATTCTTCTTCTAAAGGGCTTTCACAAACAACGTTAGAAATCTTCATTGAAGAAACTAATTCTGATTTTTTAAATAATCCTTTTTTTTCAATTTTTTCAATAGTAATATAACCATCTTTTAACCATTTTAATAAAACAGCACCTAAAAGATCGGTTTGCTTTTTAGTTAAGCTATATAGATTAGATATATAATAGTTATAATATAATCCGCCTTTTGGAATATCTCTAAAAGCGGGGGTATCTTTGGGAATTTTTTTAGTACTTTTTTTGTATTTGCTATTTTTAAGTACAACATTATTAATTAGTAGTATTAAAATATAGATAACAAAAATATAACTGAATAATTTTATAATACCTTTAATGATAGACAAAATGATGCTTGTAGCTGATTTTTTAGTATATTTTGTACTTCCTTCATTTGCTTGATTTAAATAATAATCAAATTCTTCATCTAAATCAGTTTCTAAATCAAAGGTGCCACTAGGAAATTTGATAAGCATTGTCATATATTCACTACTTGAAAGGTTTTCTGTGCTCATTTCAATGTAGCCATCATAAACATAAGTTGGAGCACCATATTTGCCATATCCCCATACATCTAAATTGTCAGAATATCTAAAATCAGAATAAACTTTTATATAAACTTCATCTACTTTGTTGCTAAGATTTCTGGGAATTAAGGTCCAATACACCATTTGGGAATCATTTAAGTTTACGACGAAATTGGTTATTTTATATTCAAATGTATATGTATTTGTACCATATTTACTAATACCAAAGCATAATTCTAAGCCATCACTAATTTCATGAATGCCATTTTTATAGGCTTTAGCGTCAAATGATGAATTTACGTTCCAAGAACCAATATTTTGAAAATCGGTTCCGTTTAAATTTACTTTAAAATCCTTAAATGTAGATGTGCCAATATTATTATAAGTTTTGTATATCTCAGTGCCACTAGTGGCTTTAACAGTCCACTCTTCTTTAATGTTAGCTACACCATTTTGATCGATGTAAATATCCATATTTATTTTATTTATTTCATTAGCATTTACAACGGGAACAAACAAAAATAAATATGCAATTAATAAATATATAATCTTTTTCATACTTTCTCCTTGGAAAAAGGACTTACTTTTGTAAGCCCTTAAAATTTTACTTCAACATTTTTACGCTCTTCACTAGTTGCTTCAAAGAATGGTTCAGGTTTAAAATTAAATATAGACGCAATTACATTTGAAGGAAAAACTTCTAGTTTGTTTTTGTAATTCATAACGTTGTCATTATAAAATTGTCTAGCGTAAGAAATTTTATCTTCAGTTTCTTTTAAACTTTCTTGTAAAGAAACAAAGTTTTCATTGGCTTTTAATTCTGGATAACTTTCTGCTAAAGCAAATAATTTAGTAAGTGAAGCACTCATTTCATTAGAAGCATTCATCTCATCTTTAGTATTTTTGGCATTTAAAACAGAGTTTCTTGCTTTGATAACATCTTCTAATGTTTTTGATTCGTGTTTAGCATATCCTTTAACAGTTTCAACTAAATTAGGAATTAAATCACATCTTCTTTTTAATTGAACGTCTATTTGAGCCCACTGATCTTTAACCTTATTTCTTAGTAATACTAGTGAGTTGTAGGTAGTTATAACAAAAAGTATTAATATTACGACTACCGCTAAAATAATCCACCACATAAAATATCCTCCTATAACATAATAATACTACATATTAATTTTATATTCAATTAATTTGTTTCTTATTCAAGGAATTAAATCTTTAAAAGGATACTATTTAAGTTGCTTATTCATTTCTTTAGCAATCCAAGCCATAATTACATTTACAATAAAATCCATTTCTTCGTCATTTAATATTTTTTCTTTGGGAATATGGTACCACTTTTCTAGGCAACCACGGCAGCATAAAGCACAAGCATGCTGAGCAATAAAAACAGGATGCCCCTTCATGGGTGTTTGTTTACCATCGTTTACTTTAGATGCATCTTTAAGTCTTTGATTGATAAAATCATAGGCGTGTTTTTTTATAATGTCTAAGCCCTTATCGTTTATGTATGAATAATCTTTAGGTTTTAAATGAAAACTACTGCGAAACTTTGATTTAGAGAGTTTTTCTAAAATTAAATCGATATTATTCATTAATTTTTCTTAAAATATCTTCTTTAGAGATACTTCCTTCTCTTAGAATTATTATTTCATCATTTTGAACTTTAACAATGGTTGAGGGAATGCCAATTTTGCTTTCGCCACCATCAATAAACATGGCTACATTACTTGCTTCTAAGTCTTTCTTAGCTGCTGCAATGTTGGTATCACTTGGTTTTCCGGAAATATTAGCGCTGGTAGTGGCAAGTGGATGATTAACTAAACTAATTAATTTTAGGGCAATTTCATTATCAGGCATTCTAACTCCAACGGTATCTAAGCCGGCAGTAAGAATATCCGGAATACCTTTTTTCTTTTTTAAGATAATCGTGAGTGGTCCTGGGAAAAAGCTTTTAATAATTTTAAGTTCTAAAGCGCTGATATCTTCGGCTACTTCATATATCATTTTAATATCAGAAACTAAAACGTTAATAGGCTTATTTAAGTCTCTTTTTTTAGCGGCAAATAATTTTCTTAGAGCATTTTCTTCAACAATAGTCCCAATGCCATAAACTGTATCAGTTGGATAAACAACAACGTTACCTTCTTTTAGGATCTTGGCTGGAAGACTTAATAGATCATAATTTTTTTCTTTAGTTAAATCAAGAATTTGATTCATAAATACACCTTCTTTTTACAAATACAATTTTAACAAAAATTTACTAAATTGACTAGCAACTTTTAATATTGTAAAATATTTTAGTATATAAAATATAATTATTAAGGAGTGGTATTTTGAAAAGAACAAAACTTAAAGATAGAACGTTACCTAATTATACTAAGGGAGAAGAAATCATGAATATGGTAAGCCATATTGTTGGCGGTGCGATTGGGGTAACAAGTTTAGTATTATGTTTAATTTTCTCAGTTAAGCATAATGATGGTTATGCGATTGCAGGCTCTATTGTATTTGGAATTTCTATGATCTTATTATTTACGATGTCTAGTATTTATCATGGACTAAGACCAGAAAAAGCCAAGAAGGTGTTTCAAGTTATTGATCACT
This sequence comes from uncultured Bacilli bacterium, assembly GCA_934098485.1. GTDB lineage: Bacteria > Bacillota_I > Bacilli_A > RF39 > UBA660 > CAG-533. Next base: position 7,757 of record CAKOOH010000010.1, read on the forward strand.
GCACTATTTTTGTTCTTATAGCGGGAACTTATACACCAATTCTACTTTGCTCACTTAGACAAATAAATCCCCTACTTGCTTGGTGGCTATTTGGTATGGTATGGGGACTAGCCGTTTTAGGAATTACATTAAATGCGATTGATTTAAAAAAATATAAAGTATTTTCCATGACTTGCTACCTTTTAATGGGCTGGTGCATTGTTGTAACGGGTCCCAATATGTTAAAAATGCTGGATTTAAGTGGTACTATTTTACTAGTAGCAGGCGGGATTAGTTATACCATTGGGGCAGTGCTTTATATGATAGGCGCTAAAAAAAGATATTTCCATTTTGTCTTTCATGTCTTTGTAGATATAGGTAGTTTACTTCACTTTTTATGTATTTTACTATATGTTATATGATAAAAAGCTTCTACTTTAAAAATAGAGGCTTTTTTTGTTTGAATATTTTTACTATTAATATGGACTCACTGATTTATTTTTTCGCTAGTTTTATCCATTTAAAGGTGCCATATATATTTATAATTAAATAGCCAATTGAAACTATTAACATCATGGTAGAGTTAGGTGAACCTTTAATAAAATTTGTAATCCAAATGGATAAGTCTGCTATATTATTAAATAACCACACGATCCAGCATTCTTTAAATCTTAAATTCATAAGTATAATAGCACATAAATTTATTATATTACTACTTGCATCTAAAAAGGCTAATTGCTGACCAGGAATTTTGCTTAATAAAAAACCTAATATGATACTGCCAACTATACATGTTACTATTATTATAATGGAATTTTTCGTATCAAATCCTCTAATAGGGACTTCATCATTATGGGTTTTTTTCTTCCAACTTATATACCCTTCTATTTGAGATGGAAAGTATACTATAAGTGAAAGAATAGCGATTCCATATAGACCATTTAAATAGCAAACATAACCACTTAATAAGCTATATAGTCCACCATAGATGTAATTGCATGTTTTACCAATACTTGCATAATAAACATTTAGTAAACCACAGGCTAATGTTATAGTACCTAAAAAATAATCTTTGGTTATAATTCCACATATAATAGAAAATATTATAATTATTAACGAGTAAATTTTATTTTTCATAAATTCCTACTTTCTAAACGAGTGTATTTATAATTTTGTTAATATAATTATAGCATTAACTTAAACTTTTTTGGCAAATTAATTAACTTGGTATTAAGACATTAAAAAAGCCCGTAAATACGAGCATATTTTTTTAAGTGGGGCGAAATGTGGGGATCGAACCCACGCATACCGGAGCCACAATCCGGCGTGTTAACCACTTCACCAATTCCGCCATGACTAGTTAATTTTATCAAAAAGTAAGGAAAATAGCAATACTTTTTATATATTATTTGATATAATGTGGATTGTGATGTATATGAAGAAGTTTTTTAAAAATAACTCTTTTTATTTAAAGAGTGTATCAGCAATATTTTTGATAAATGCTTTAATATATTTTGGGATTAAGCTTATTATTAAAGACTACAATATTATAAGTACACCATTAGATGAAAAAATTCCTTTTGTACCAGGATTTATTTATATTTATATGATATGGTACCCTTTTTTGATATATAGTTTTTATGTAATCTTTAAATATAATAAAGAAAAATATATCAAATTAATACTGACTACTATTTTATCTTTACTAGTATTATATATTTTCTTTATAGTATTTCCTTCTGAAGTGGTAAGACCAGAAGTTAATTCCTTTCATGATATAACTTCTTTTGTAATTTATATGGTATATAAAACAGATACGCCAACATGCTGCTTTCCTTCAGGACACTGCTTATTATGTTTTATTTTACTTTATAACTTACTTGATAATAACAGACTTCCTAAAAAATTTAAATATCCCGCAATAATTATTAATATTTTGATTATTATATCTACCCTTTTAGTAAAGCAACATGTTATATATGATGTGATTGGCTCTTTTGTCTTAGCGACTATTAATTATTATTTTGTGGTAAACTTAAAATATTTTGATGAAATAAAAAGAAAGATGAGAAATCAGTGCTAGTTATTTGTATACTCTGCGAATAACCACTGATTTTTTTCTTCCTATTTTATCACCCATTTTAACTGTGGTTTCCAACCCTTTTTTAGAGTTTAGAACAATATCACGATCAATAGTAACTGAATTAGTTATTAATACGATAGTAGAACCACCAAATTTAAAATAACCTTTTTCATCACCTTTTTTAAACTCAGTAATATTATGATTAACTATTTTGCCTACACATAAAGCCCCTACTTCAATTTGATAAATGTCGTTAAAATGTTTGGTATGCAAAAGCGTGCACTCACGATGATTTAAAGCAAATACTGGGTAGTTATGCTGCGCAATAGGTCTTACAGTATGAAGCACACCAGGAATTACTCTGGTTTTTTCGGCTGTACCATCATCTACATAGATATACCTGTGATAATCGTCTACACACAATCTAAATACTAAAACATAGCCGTATTTATATTTCTGACAAACATTTTCATCAACTAAATCAGATAGTTTGTACTTAGAATTTTTAATTTTTATAACTAGATCAGGGTTTACTTTAAAAACGCTTATTTTGCCATCGCAGGGACTAATAAAAACGTTTGGTAGTTTAATAATGCAACGTTTTTTAGGATTTATTTTTCTAATAAAGAATTCATTAAATGATTGAAAATCTTCTAAAATATAGTCATTCATGTCAATATTATTTTTTTTAATAAATTTAGGAACCCGAAAAACAGATACTTTACTATCAAAATATTTACCAATAAATTTACTGACTTTAGGATTTATTATTATTTTTAATAGGTATCTTCCGAACGTTGTATTATATAAAAATTTATTAAATTTATTTTCTTTTACTTCAAAAATTTCTTTACTATTTCTATCAATATAACGGTCTAACATACTACTTCACCGTTCATATTATATCACCGAAAAAGAAAAAAGGCTATCTTTCGCCTTCTTCTAACATTTTAGTTATTAAAATACCATAGCCAGTTGTAGGATTGTCAACTATAACATGAGTAACGGCACCAATTATTTTGCCATTTTGAATGATGGGACTACCACTCATACCTTGAACAATCCCGCCCGTTTTTTGAATTAATTCTTCACTTTTTATTTTAAAATGAATATTTTTAGTTTCGTTGTTATTTATTTTATCAATTTCAATATCATATTCACTAATATCTTCTTTATTAGTAACTGTTCTAATGGTGGCGGCTCCTAAAGTAATATCTTCAAATTTACCAACTTCTATGATGTTATCCATATTTATTATATCGGTGTAAGTTCCATATATTCCTTTGTTAGTATTTTTTGAAATAGTTCCATATTTAGTATTAGAATAAAATTTAGCATTTTTTGTGCCAGCTACTCCCCTTGATGATGGGTCAATACTAATAACACTTGATCTAAAAATAGAACCGGTTTTAACTTCAATGATGTTACCACTACTACCTTCAATAATTTCGTGACCTAAAGCACCAAAGATTTTTGTTTCTGGATCAATGTAACTTAAAGTTCCAATTCCAGTGATATTGTCTTTAACATATAATCCTGTTTTTAATTTGCTATTAATATTTACTAATTTGAAATCTTTTGTAAAAACTTTTTCATTACGTTTAAGTGTTAAATTTACTGTTTGATTTTGAGCATATTTTTCAATAGAATCAATTAATTCATCAATTGTATTAACTTCTTTATCGGCAACTTTGATGATAACATCCCCTACTTTTAAGTCATTACGGTTAAATTTATTATCAATTTTGTAAAACCCGATAATCATAATGCCTTTACTATAAAGTTCAATACCGATAGTGCTACCACCAGGAACAATCTTACTTGAATAGGCATTAACATTAAAAGGAAAAAGAAGCATAATTATTATTATTAACATTTTTTTCATAATTTATTCACCTATTTATATTATGGCCTAAGTAGCAAATAAAAAATAACCAGTTATTGGTTATCATTTTCTTCTATTTTAAAGTCTTCTAGAGAACCATTTTCAGTTAAAATCTTATTAACAGCACTACTAGCACTATTTAATTTTTCGTCACAAATTTTAACGATTTTCATGGCCTCAGTGTATAATTCAATCGATTTTTCTAAATCTTCACCATTTTCAAGTTTTTTTATAATTGCTTCTAAATCATTCATTAATTCTTCAAATTTTTTATTTTCCATTATTTACCAACTTTCTTAACAACAGCATCGATTTCGCCATTATATAATTTTATATTAATTTTATCATTTTCATTAAGATTAACCGCATCTTTAATAATTAAATTATCTTTTTTAACGATACTATAACCTTTAGATAAGATACTTAAAGGATTTAATAACTCTAATTTATTAATAATTAAACTTAGTTTATGCTTAGATGTTTTTAATAATTCTTCCGGATGATTTAATAAATAATTATTTTTTAGCATATTTAATCTAGATGCGTTTTGTTCTAACTTTTTTTCAATAATACTATTCATATTATCAATTAAATTAGTTAGTTTTTGCTCTTTTAGTTCATAAACCGCTAAAGGATTGGTTAAAACGTAACTATTTTTGATAATATTTAGTTTATCTTTATAATTATCTAATTTGTTTCTTATTTTATTTGTAAATCTTATTTTATACTGATCTAACAAAGTATTTAAATCAGACATATTAGGAACAGCCATCTCAGCAGCACCTGTTGGAGTTGGGGCTCTTAAATCAGCAACAAAATCAGCAATAGTAAAGTCAATTTCATGGCCTACAGCACTTATAATAGGTATTCTAGAGTTGTATATTGCTTCGGCTACTACTACTTCGTTAAAGGCCCATAAATCCTCGATTGATCCACCACCTCGGCCAACGATTAAAACATCTAAATCCCAATTATTTGCTTCATTAATTTGTTTTGCAATGTCATCTTTAGCAAACTCGCCTTGTACTAGACAAGGAAATAATATTGTTTCGCAAATAGGATATCTTCTTTTAATAGTGCTTAAAATATCTTTAATAGCAGCACCTGTTGGAGCTGTAACTATGCCAATTTTTTCAGGATATTTAGGAATTGGTTTCTTATGAGATGAAGCAAATAAGCCTTTTTGTTCTAATTCTTTTTTTAGGGCTTCATATTTTAAATATAAATTACCTAACCCGTCATTAGTCATTTCTTCAACATATATTTGATATGCTCCAGTAGGCGGATAAATGCTAACCTTACCCTCAACAAGAACTTTCATTCCATCTTCGGGAACAAAGGTTAGTTTACTAGCATTAAAGGAAAACATTACAGCATTTATTCTTGATTCTTCATCTTTTAATGTAAAGTACAAATGCCCTCTAGTATGCCCTTTAAAATTGGATATTTCTCCTTTTAAGCATACTCTTTGAATATTAGGATCGGTATCAAATTTATTTTTTAAATATCTATTTAAAGTGCCAACAGTTATATACTTTTTTTCCATTAACTATTTACAACCTTATCTAGCGCTGCATTAATCATTTTTCTTACTGAATCATCACTATATTTCTTAGCAAGTTCAACTGCTTCATTTATTACAACTATAGGTGGAGTTTTAGTGTACTTTATTTCATATAAAGCCATTCTTAAGATAGATGCTCCAGTTAAATCTAATCTATCAATAGTCCAATTTTTTAAATATTTATTAGCTTCCTCAGTTAATTCGTCATAAGATGTAACAACTCCATAAACAATATCTTTGACAAATTCGTTATCTATTTCTAAATTTTCTTTGATTATCTCTTCAACATCATACTTCATATTATTATTTTTATATAATGTAATTTGATAAATAATTGTCATTGCTTTTTCTCTTAATTCACTACGGTTTGCCATACAAAATCACCTTTTAAATTATATCAAAAAAAGATAGATAATTAAATATCTACCTTGTAAAATTTACATTTTATTAAAGTTTTAGATTCTTATTTTATATGGATGTGTAGCTGTACCATCATCCTCTTTAACAAAATTTTTTGTTACTGCCCGTGCTACTAGCTAAAACAGCTTCTGTGCTGCTGCACATGCAAAAAGTCTATGGTATTAACCAAGTTTGGCATAACCATAGACTTTTATTCATTTTTGGATTTTTCTTTTAAATCATAAAGTACTTTTAGAGCATCAATTGGGGTAATATTAAAAGGATCTATTTTTTCTAATTCTTCTTTTAATTTGTTATCTGGTTTAGGTTCTTCAAAGTTAAATTCTAACTGAGATGATATAGTTTGTTTTTTTACTTCAGTTCCTTCATATGATGCTAAAATTTTCTCGGCATTATCAATAATTTCTTTAGGCATATTTGCTAAAGCAGCAACATGAACACCATAACTTTTATCGACAGCTCCTTCTTTAATTTTATGAAGAAAAACTAATTTACCATTATCTAAAGTTGCTGAGACATGAATATTTTTAATGCTGGGGTATTTTTCTTCCATAACCGTTAGTTCATGATAATGAGTACTAAATAAAGTTTTACAGCCAATATGATTTACAACATATTCTAAAATAGCTTCGGCTAAACTCATCCCATCAAAAGTAGCAGTTCCTCTTCCTAATTCATCAAATAAAATTAAAGAGTCTTTAGTAGCGTTACATATGGCATTACGGGCTTCTTTCATTTCAACCATGAAAGTAGATTCCCCACTTACTAAATCATCTGAGGCACCAATTCTCGTGTATATTGCATCAAATATTGGTAAATCAGCTTTATCAGCAGGGACAAATGAACCAATTTGCGCCATTATTATAGTAATAGCAAGTTGTCTCATAAAGGTTGATTTACCACTCATGTTAGGACCCGTTATTAAAAGTGTATTAACATTTTCATCCATATGGCAATCATTTTTAACATAAGAAGTGGTACTTACTTCACTTATTACGGGGTGAAAGCCATTTACAATATTAATACAATGATTATCATTAAATGTTGGTCTTACTAATTTTTCTTTTTCACTAACAACAGATAACGATACTAAGGCATCAATATAAGATAATTTATTTGCTGTATCTTTTAATTTTAAAACATTTTCTTTTAAGATGTTTTTAATATTATTAAATAAATCATATTCTAATTCAATTATTCTTTCTTCAGCATTTAAAACTAAAGCTTCCTTTTCTTTTAGTGCGGGCGTTATAAATCTTTCTCCGTTAGCAAGGGTTTGTTTTCGTTCCCAGCCAAATTCATCTTTAACTTTACTAGCGTTACCTTTGCTTACTTCAATGTAATAGCCAAATACTTTATTAAAGCCAACTTTTAAGTTTTGAATTCCGGTTTTTTCTCTTTCTTCTTGTTCTAGAGAAGCAATAAAATCTTTACCACCAGAGCGGATACTTTTTAGTTCGTCTAACTCTTTATTATAACCGTCTTTAATTAGGAAACCATCTTTTAAAGTTATAGGTGGTTCTTCATATATAGCACGCTCTAAAAGATCACATAATTCTTCGTGAGAATCTAATATAAAGTCAAAACCAAGGCCAGTTATATTTTCGCTTATTTCAGGCAAAACTTTTAAGGATTTCTTAATTTGCAGTGCATCACGAGCGTTAAAAGAACCACAAGTAAGTTTTCCACATAATCTTTCTAAATCGTATACTTCATATAGTAAAGCTTGTAATTTACTTCTTTTAATAAATTCAGTATTTAAAGAGTCAATAATATCTAATCTTTTATTAATTAAATTTTTATCTTTTAATGGAGATGATAAAAATGATTTTAATTTTCGAGAACCCATAGAAGTTTTACATTTATCTAATAACCATATTAGACTATATTGTCTTTCTTTTAGTCTTAAGGTTTCAAATAATTCTAAGTTACGGATACTATGAATATCTAATTTTAAATAATCATTAGTTTCAATAATTTTAACATTACTAAAGTGAGATATGTCTTTTAGTTCCTTGATAACTAGATAGTAAACTAAATGCTTTACTCCTTCTATTCTTCTTACGTCTACTAAATCAGCAACAATATTTAATTTTTTTTCATATAAGTCATCAGTTAAAGTTATATTAATGTTATAAGTATTTTTTAAAATATTTATTAATTTAAGATCAAAGTTTGTTTTTAATAAGATTTCTTTTAAGTTTAATTTTAGAATGCGGTTTAAAAGAGTTTGTTCATCATGGTTTATCATCTCACTAAAGATATCACCGGTAGAAATATCAGCATATGTTAAAAGATAAGCATATTCTAAGTCCAAAAGACTAGCAATATAGTTAAAGTCATAGGAATTTAAAAAGTCTAAATCAACAAGAGTGCCTTTGGATACAACATCGATAACTTCTCTTTTTACCATGCCTTTGGCTTTTTTGGGATCTTCAACCTGCTCACAAATTGCGACTTTGAAACCTTTAGATACAGCTTTTTCTAAATAACTTTTAACGGCATGATGAGGAACACCACACATAGGTACTCTTTCTTTTAAGCCGGCGTTTTTACCAGTTAAGGTAAGTTCTAATTCATGAGATGCAGTTATTCCATCTTCAAAAAATAATTCATAAAAGTCCCCAATACGGTAAAATAATAAGACATCTTCATAATTCTTTTTTATGTCCATATACTGTTTCATCATAGGACTTAATTCGTCATAATTTACTTCGCTTCTTTTCATTTTTTAACACCTTTAGATATTATAACATTAATTTAGAATTTCTGAAATTTTTTATATTTAAAAAAAGAAAAAAGCGTTTAAAAAACGCTACTTTTTGCTTAATTCAGGATTTTTTACATAAGATTTAGCTTCAATATAATAATTAATTCCTGGTCTATTATCAGATAAAGATGCCGAAATAAATTCATGTAAACGATCTGCGTTTCCGGATAAGGCGATTTTTTCTAGAATTTTTTCGCCTTTAGGTCCTTCAGGAATGCGATTAAACACTCTTGTTTCATTAGCAACTACTCTTAGAGCATAACTAAAGTTACTTTCGTTTTGTAAAATTTTATCCGATGCTTTATAAATAGGATTACCATTTTCGTCTTGCCCAATTATAGTAAATTCTACAATATCACCATAGCCAGGACTTTTTTCAGTTAAAGGATTATATTCATAATAGGTATAAATTTTGCTTCCTACAGTTTTAACTGGTTTAAATTTATGCAAACTTCCCATTTCATAATCGGCTGTTAAGGCCTCTTCTAAGTCGATCTCATTAAAATCTTTACCACTTTGTTTTAATATAGTAAGATTACTTTCGGTTAAAACTAAATCTTCTAGTTTCTTTTCTCTTATTTTAACAATATCACTAAAGCTTAAAATAAAGCCTTCTGTATATTCTTTATTTGGTTTTGTATAATGAATACAAAGTGGATCATTTGTTATATATATCTTTTTAGGTCTTAAGCCTAGTTTTTGTACTTCTTTAGCCCTTTTACTATGGCCAAAGTTAAGTGATTTTACAATAAAATATTTCCTTTCTAAAATTTCACAATTAAAATCATCTTTTTTATTTATCTTTACGCTACAAAAGCGAAGACGATTTCTTAAAAGGGATGTTGCTGGTACTTCATCTATATAATAATATAAACTACTTCCAGGGTAATATTTTTCTAATGATCTTTCCATGCCATTGATGGATCCATAATTTTCAATTAATTCCTTACCATAGTCAGCAAAGGGAATAATTTGAGCATCATTAACGCCATCATAAGCAATTATCATTAAACGATAATACTGAGAATATTTCCCAAAATCACGACCAAAACAATCTTCTAATTCATACAGCTTAACTAACTTACTGTCAGTCTTTTCCATAATTTTTTTATTTCTCCTTTAAATTTTCTAATGCTTGAAGGGCTTCATCAAATGTTGATACCCCCACAATCATTATATCATAGTTTTTTTCTTTTGCATATTTTCTAGCGACTTCTAAATTTTCGATAGGACAGATAAAAATGTCGGCTTTTCCTTTCACAGCGCCCGCTAATTTATATTCAACAGAACCAATTTCACCAACATTACCTTGCATATCAATGGTGCCAGTACCAACAATTTTATTCCCTTTAGTGATGTCTTCTTTGGTGATGGCATTATAAATTGTTAAAGCCGTTATAAGGCCACCACTAGGACCTGATTCTGATGATTTTGTTTTGACTTTTAAATTAAAATCAGATTTTAAATCTAAAATAGTACAAACAGAAATACCAATGTATAGATGATTGTTTTCATTATAGATAGTTACATCTTCTGTATATTCTTTATCATCTCTTAGATATTTAATTTTAATTTTATCATTTTCTTTTAAAGTATTTATATATTTATTTAATTCTTCGATACTAGTAAAAGATGTATCATCATAAGATATTATCTCATCACCTATTTTTAAATTACTAGTGTTTTTTTCAGTTTTATATGCTATGTAAAAATGTTTTTTGGTAATTTCATAATTAATATTTGCTTTGTTAAACGCTACATAAGTGGCATTACTGATAGCCGCGTTATATTCTAAATGATCTCTTTTTAAGGCGTCAGATACATCTTCAGCATCGTTATAAGTCATTTTTGATGATTCAACTAATTCCCAATCTTTATTTATTTTAGCAAGTAAATAAAATGGTAAATTTCCTTCCATCATGCTAACATAAGCCATATTAAAAGTACCTTTGGACTCGTTTATGTTTTCTCCTTCGATACGACTGGTAGTATTAATAGTCCCACCTGGTTTATAAATGACATAACCAGTATCGTAAAAACAAAAAATGCCAAAAAGAATTAAAAATATAATACCTTTGATATTATCTTTAATAAAATTTTTAAAATAATCATAATATTTATTAATAATTTTCTTATTCATCATAATAAAATTATATCACTAATATGGAGATTTTATGAAAAATATTATTAAAATTATCTTAATCTTAACGATTTTAGTTAGTATTTACATTAATAGGCCATTAGTAATGGTTAAAGTTGTTTCTGGAATGGAACTTTGGAGTAAATGCGTCTTTCCTAGTGTTTTTCCGATTTTAATAATAAGTGATTTCATAATGAGCACTAATTTAATAAAAATAGTTAGTGACCTATTGGGTTTTACTTTTACTAAATTTTTTAAGGTAAGCAAATATGCTAGTTATGTCTTTATTATGAGCATGTTTAGTGGTTGTCCAGCAAATGCTAAGTATATTAAAGATTTATATGATAATAAGGTTATTGGTAAAAATGAATGCGTTAAAATTCTTTCAATGAGTCTTTTATATAATCCTTTATTAATACTTTCAATTACCCCATTTTTAAGTACTTTTGATTCCTATTTTTTAATTGTTACTAATATTATTATCAATTTAGTTATAGGTTTGATTAATCGAAATTATAAAATAGATAATATTACAAGTGACATGAAAGTAAAGAGTTTTGATTTAGTCAATAGCATTAGTAATAGTATAAATGTTCTTTTGTTAATACTAGGATCGATTATTGTTTTTATTACTATTAGTGCGATTATACCTATTGATAGTCCTTTAATTAAGGGTATTTTAGAAATTACTAATGGCATAAAACTCATTGGTAATAGTAATTATTTATATAAATATAAACTACTTTTTACAGGTGTTTTAATGGGTTTTAGTGGTTTTAGTATTATAATCCAAATAAAAAGTATCTTTAAAGATACTAAATTAGATTATAGTTTATTTTATAAATCAAGAATTATGCATATCGGGCTTTTTATGGTTATTATTTATTTAAGAACATTAATTAATTAAACTTTCATCTATAGAAACTTTACCGGCATCATAGATATAGTTTAAATTTATATCATAATTTGCAGATTCGGTAGTTTCAACGGGCATGATTATATTTAAGGCACATTTACTATTGGCTGCACCACTTGGACAAGATGTTTTTACCTTTAAAGGATTATCTTTACTATTAGGAATTATTTCAGTTTCTCTTAAGGTAATGTTGGCTCCTCTTGAATAGCCGATAATATTTAAATCTTTGTTGCTTGTAGTGTTGTGATAACTATAGTAAATTAGGTAGCCTACGTCACTACTTTCATAGGTTAATTTTAAACAGTAATAGGTGTTCTTATTATAATTACTTACCATTATTTTACTTATATCGTCACTTCCACAAGCACTTACACCATTTAAAGTTATATCTTTAAAGTCGGCTTGAACTTTTTTGATGATGATATTTTGATTAATAATATTAGTACTAGAACTATTATTATCGTCATTAATATTTTTTAAAGTTACCATTAAATTAAAAATAAATAATATAACTATGGATATTAAGGCAACGCTTACAACTATTTCAACTATTGTTACTCCTTTTTGATTCTTCATTATATACTCCTTAATAATTCTTTTGTCTTATTATTTTTAGTTTCGATAGCGACCCTTTCACATGTAAATAATAAGAACATTAAATTTATATAAAATGATCCACCATATGATAAGAATGGAACTGGTACACCGGTTAAAGGAATAAGGGCTAAAATTCCCATAAAGTTTACTAGTAAGTGTAATAATATATAAGCAAAGGTGCCATAAGCAATGATAGAGCCTCGCATATTAATAGCGTTTCTGGCTATTTTAAGTAAACGATATAAAATTATTAAATAGCCTATAATAATTAGAATGCCAATTAAAGCTCCTAGTTCTTCAATAACGATAGGAAAAATAAAGTCAGTATAGGCTTCTGGTAAATACAAATATTTTTGTGTGGAATTACCAAGGCCTACGCCAAATAAACCACCATTATTAATGGCAATAAAACCATTACAGACTTGATAACCGGTTTTATCGGTGTATCTAGTGCAAGGGGCTCTATAAGTTAGACGGTCTTTTTGTTCTGACGTTAATAAATTACTATTTTTTAAAATATTCCCACCAAAAACAACAAAGATGGCAGCCGCAATAATACCAATTATACAAGTTAATTTCATGGTCTTCATTTGCTTATTTTCAATAGGAAGGGCTAAAAAGATAAACGCGGCAATGCCAGCTATAATGATAGCAGTTCCTAAGTCGGGCTGAAAAACAACAAGGGCGGTGGCAATTAAAACTAAAATCATAGGAAAGATTATTTTCATATTATCATAATCTTTACGTTTAATTATTTTTTCATAATATACAGCTAAGTATAAAATAATTGCTGTTTTAGCAAATTCACTAGGCTGAATAGAAAAAAACTTTAAATCATACCAGCTTTTGGCACTATTTGTGATAGAACCATAGGGATATAATCCGGCTAAGGCAATTAAAATCCCTAGCATAATTAAAGGTCCTAATTTTTGATATTTAGAAGTTGGAAATCTTATAATAAAGATAAGACCTGCAAGCCAAATAGCAATAGCGAACTCTAGCTGTTTAGTAAAAAAGTATGATTCTTTTAATTTGTTATATAAAACAGCAGAAATTGAGGATGCTGAAAAAATCATAACTAGTCCTAGTATGGTATAAACTGCCATAAAAACAAATAAAGTTTTATCCATCTTTTTAAATAGATTTTTCATCTCTTCACCCTACTATATGTATTTTATCATAAAAAAAAGTACTTTTAAATAATCTTAAAGTACTTTACATTTATTTATCAATTAGAGTTATTAATATAGGACTTAAAATAATTAATAAAATTAAAGGAACAAATATTAGAACACTTACAATACTAATTTTAACAGGCATTTTATTTATTTTTCCTCTTGTTTCTAATAGTATCTTATCATTTAAATAATCTAGCTGATTGTTTAATGATTCGATCATGTTACTTCCATAAATGTTTGCTTCCATTAAATTTAAAATGATATTATCGACGTTTTCACTAGGAATTCTGGTTGTTAAGTCATTTAAACTTTCACTTAAACTTTTTCCAAGCTCCATATCTTCTAGAGCTTTTTTAAATTCAGTGGCAAGATCATTATTTACATTATTAGCCGTTAATTCGATCGCACTTCTTAAGTTACTGCCGGACTCTAAAGTTAATGACAATATTTCAAAAAAGAAAGTAGCATCTTTTTCTAGAACTTTGCCACGTTTTTTCAAACGAACATCAAAGAAAAAGACTTCAGCAAGAAAGAAATAAAACGTACATATAAATAAAGATATGAATAAGTTTACTTTGAAAGCACATAAAAGGACAAAAGCAAAAAGCGTTACAAACAAGTGAGAACTTAATATATCATAAGTATTATATTTCTTTTTAGCTCCAAAAAGTTTGTTTTTGCGATTAATTCTTTCAATAATTTTTTTAGAATATACTTTTTTAGCTATTAATTCACTCATACTTCCACCTTCATTATTTTCTTAATTATTAATATATAACTTATATATAAAGTTAGGGCTAAAACAATAACAAAGATACCAAGAGGATTACTAATTAATGGCTTAAAATATGTAGGACTTAGTAAAACTAATATTAAACATAAAACAATAGGCATTACTAATAAAAAGTAATAAACTAATTTAGAACTACTTGTTAAAGATTTTAATTCGTCTTTAACTCTTTTTTTATTAGTAAAGGATTTTTCAATGCTACTAAAAATAGGAATTAAATTACCACCTGTTAAATTTAGCAAACTTAAACTACTAGTTATATAGCTTGCGTCTTTGACGTTTACACGTTCATAGAAACGATCAAATACTTCTTTTATTTCTAAACCATACTTTAAATCAGTATTTATTTTAGCAAATTCTTCACTAATAGGGCCAGTTAAGTCTTTAGTTACCATAGTTATGGCCTGAGTGATATTATAGCCTGATTTAAATGCGTTATTCATAATAATGATACTTTTTAATAAATCATTTTCAATTTGAGTGTTACGATGACGCTCATGAATTATTAAATAAATATTGTAAGCAAAGTATCCGACAAATAAGGAAAGGATGCAAGCAGAAAAGTCAAATGATGATTTATAAATAGCGGATATTATATAAATAAAACCAAAAACAAAAGATAAACTTATTTTATTAGCAATAATCTCATAAGGTGCTTTATCATTTTTAATATTTGTATGGATATATTTTTCATAATATTTAGATACTTTTTGCATTATTTTTAAATGCATTAGAGTATTTACTAAATGGGTACGGGATTTATAGTAAAAAATAGCAATTTTCTCTCCTAGGGAGTGCTTTTCGTTACGATTATTATTAACGGTATATTTGCTTATTCTTTGATTATTTTTAGAGGCAATAAAAACTCTTATTATTTTAAATAGAATAAGTAAAATAGTTAACACAGTTATTATTTTTAGTATTTTATTCATCTCTAAAAATAGTCCTTTCTATTATATTTATTTTTCTTTTTTAGGTGTTTTAAATATTTTATCTAAATCTTTAATACCACGAGATTTTAAGACATTTAATATTTTTGGTGCTTTGGTAGTTTTAATAAATTCTCCATTTTCTTCGCCAGTATCGGTTAATCCTTTTTGGATAAATTCAAAAATAGGATTTAATTTTATCATAGAGTTTTCAATGCCAACAACTTCAGAAATATTAGTGATTTTCCTTTTCCCATCGTGCATTCTTTCGATATTTATAACTAAATCAATAGCATTTTCAATATATTCGCGAATGGCTATGATAGGAATATCCATACCACTCATTAAAACCATAGTTTCTAAACGATTTAAAGCATCCATACTACCATTAGCATGTAAAGTAGTAAGGGATCCATCATGACCGGTATTCATGGCTTGAAGCATATCAAAGGCTTCTTTACCACGGCACTCACCGACAATAATACGATCGGGTCTCATACGAAGAGCATTTATTACTAAATCTCTAATAGTAATAGCCGCACTGGTATTATAATTTACAGTTCTAGTTTCTAAACTAATTACATGATTTTGTTCGAGTTTTAATTCGGCAGCATCTTCAATGGTGATAATTCTTTCGTTTTCACCGATAAAACTACTAATAATATTTAGAAGGGTTGTTTTACCAGAGCCAGTACCACCGCAGACAATAATATTTAGTTTACCTTTTACAGCAGCTTCTAAAAAGACAGCCATTTCGGTAGTAAGGGTCCCTACTCTAAGTAAATCATCAATGCTCGTCATATTTCTTTTAAATTTACGTATGGTTATAATTGGTCCATTAACACTAAGAGGCGGGATAACAGCATTAATTCTAGAGCCATCACTTAATCTAGAGTCAACCATCGGATTGGTTGTATCAATGGTTCTTCCTAGAGGCTGAATAAGTCTTTGGATAGTTCTAATAATGTGTTCATCATTAATAAAGGAAATACTTTCATCTTTTACTAATTTTCCTTCAATTTCGACATATACATCTTTAGGGCCATTAACCATAATTTCAGTAATATTCTTATCATTTAATAGCTCACTGATAGGCCCATAGCCGTTAATTTCATCATTAATTAAGTTATAGATATGATTTCTTTCTAAATTAGTTAAGTCATATCCTTCTAAACAAGTATCTATTTCGTCATTAATAAAATCTTCTAAGTATTTACCACTAGGAATATTCTTATCAATTAAATGCTCGATTATTTTTTTTCTTAATTCATCTAAGAGCTTTTTGTCTTTAAAGACTTCATAATCAGTTATAGTACTTTCTTCTTCTTTGCTTTTTTTAAAATCAAAAGCATCATATAAACTTTTACTCATGCTTCCTCCTTTAATATATCTCTTGCGATTAAATAAAGAATTTTTTCATCAGGATAATTACTAAATCTTAAAGACATAATTTCTCCGTTATAAACTAAAGAATCTAATTTATTATAATGAAATTTATCACTGATAATATAATCAATATTAGATTTTAAGATGTTTTTAATATCATAGTTACTAAAGTATTTTTTATCTAATTTGACACTGTTATTAAGAATAATTTTATATTTAGAAATGTCGCTATCATATAAAATATTTAGGACATTTTTTAAATTTTTTAAGGACGCTAAATCATTGGTTGTCATAAATAATATTTCATCGCATTTATCAAGGGCTAAAACATTTATTTCATTTAAGTAACTGGTGGTATCGATTAAAATAACATCATAAAGGTATTTACATTTATCTAAAAGGGTTGTTATGATAGAACTTTCAATTTTATTTGAAAAACGAGGATCTTTAGGACATGCTAAAAAGGATATATTATCATTATATTTAGTAATATATTTATCAATGTTATCAAAACGATTATTACTATAATCTTCATAAAAATTATAAATTGTTTTACTTACGTCTTTATTTAATGATGCTGCAATAGCACCAGTACATAAGTCTAAATCGATAATTAAAACTTTTTTATCTAATTTGGATATAATACCAGCTAAATTTATTACAAATGTTGTTTTTCCAATTCCGCCTTTGGCACCATATATACACACACTTTTACCCTTTGCCATAATACCTTCCCTATTCTTTTATAATTATATCATTATTAACCTTTTCTGCAACTATATTTATGGTTATTTCATTTAAATTTATATTAGAAAATTTACTTTTTTCTTTTATTTTAATTTTGTTTGTTATTTTTAAAATATTATCTTGGTATGTCACTTTTAAATTTGTAGTATCTATGTTATTTAGTTTAAATAGTTTTTTAGTTTCTTCTTCTTTATTTGGCTCATTTGATGATAATACTTCTTTAGCTGTTTCTACCGCGATATCATTTAATTTAGTTTTATTTTGAAGATAATTACCATAATCATACACATACATAAAGATAATAAATATAATAGGAATCATGATAATAAATAAAACTAATGACTGACCTTTTTTATTCATTAAGCAGAACCCTTTCTGTTTTTAAAATGAAGGGTGATGGCATTATTTTACTTAATCCTGGGGTGATAAACTCATAGTTTTCTTCTAAAGAAATCGTAACATATTTGTCATCTTGCTTTATATTATAATTTATATTTTTATCATCTTTAGATGCGGATAAATATTTTTTAATTTCATTTTCATCATTATATTCGTGATAGATTTTTACGACTTCACTTATCTTATTTTCAAGATTGTTTTTGGCACTAAAAATCATTATGTAATCAATAATTCCTAAAAAAATCATAACCACAATGGGCACAATTATAATAAATTCTACTAATGCTTGACCTTTCTTATTCATAATTATCAGCCCCTATTATGATTAAATTATAGCATATTTGTTCCAAGAAAAAAAGAAGATATTTTTTATCTTCTTACTTAATTTTGCTTTGATGGATTTTAATCTAACGGTTTTAAATTTTTAGGTTTGATATCTAAGAAATCAAATGCTGAAGACTTGGCACTACATTCTTCTGTTTAGCAAAGGCAGCATCTACTCTTTTACCATCTTCGATACTAGCACTTACTAAGGTATCTTCTTTTTTAGATTTAATATTTAAATTAATATTTTCTGATTGATTTTTTTGATTTATTTTTTTCATAATACCCCCTTTAAATGCAGCTCCTATTCTACATATTTAGGGTATTAATGTCAAGCGTATTTAGTTAGTAATATTTCATATACTTTTTTTATTTCATCATTATTTAAAATATTAAATTGTTTATTTAATATTTCTTCATCAATATTTAAACTTTTGATTACTTCTTTAGCTTCTTTTTTTGTATATTTTTTTACAATTATTAAGCTTTCAAGTAAAGCATTTTTTAATTTTTTTTCGTCTAATAAATAAATATTTTTGATAATAGATTCTAAAGTATTCCACTTTGTTTTAGGAGTTAATTTAATAATGGATGACATAACTTTAGGGGCGGGATCAAAGGCTGATGGCGGAATGTCTTCATATTTTAAAGAATCAAAAAAAGTGTTAGTTAATAAAGATAAATTAGTTATTTTTTTATTTACTACATTATCTATATAGTTTTTACCCATAATCATATATATTTCCGTATTAGTTAGATTTTTCATTTTATAAATGAAAGGCTCAATTATACTATAAGGAAGAGAAGTTATAATTTTATTAACTTTAGGTAAATTACATTTGATAACATCGCCAAAAATAATTTCAATATCCGGTATTTTTTCTAAATACTCTTTTAGCCTTATATCTTTTTCGATAACATACATATGAGCTACTTTAGGAGCAATTAATTTAGTTAAAGTTCCGACTCCAGGACCAACTTCTAAAACGATATCATTTTTTTGAAGATTACAAATTTTAATAAAATCTTTAATATATTTTTCACTTATAAGAAAGTGTTGATCTAATAAATCACTGTCATTTAAAAAATTCATATTTTTGCCTTTCTAGTTACTATTTAAATAACTAACCATATGTTTGCCCCATAATGTGAAATAAAAGGCTTTAGGATGGATACCATCGGATGAATATGGTTTTTCTTTCTCATTTAAGTATACACTATTTTCTAAAAAAGGAACATTTAATTCATTAGCTAGATTTTTAAGTTCATTATTAAAAAGTTCTTGGTATGAAAATGCACTACTTTTATTAACGGCTTTATGACTTACTGGTAAAATAGAGTTTATAACAATAGTAGTATTAGGTAATGTTTCTTTTAAATAAGTTAATTTTTTACGGTAAGCAGCAATAAAAGAGTTTACTCTACCCGTCCAAAGTTCTAAGTCATTAGAGCCATATGATAAAAATAAATAACTAGGATTTTGATTTAATAATTTAGGAAGATCTTTTTCCATATTATCAATGCGGCGACCACGGTGAAAAACAGCTTGATCTTCATCTAAAACATTATAAGCAGTTAAGCCTTCAACCATGGAGTCACCAATAACATAGGCATTTTTATTTTTAAAAGTTGTTTTAATATCGCCATAAGAAATGCCTTCAATGGAATAACTATCAGCTGGTTCAACGTGATATGGCTGATATAATAAAATATCAGAAAAATTAGAAGTAGTAGTTTTTTTCGTGGTGGTTTTAGTAGTGATTACCTTGGCAGTTGTTGTGGTAGTCGTGGTAGATTCAGCAGTTGTTGTTTCAGTTTTTACAGTGATAGTTTTAGTAGTAGTGTTTTTAGTAATTTCTTGCTTATGAGCCGGTTTAAAGAAAAATACTCCAGGAATACTTATTAAAGCAACAAGTGATATTATTAATATGTTTTGAAAATATTTTTCTTTCATTTTTACTACCTCTTTTTTATAATTCTAAAAAGTTATCTCTTATTTTAGTTCCTATTTCATCATCCATAACTAAAAGGACTAAGTTACCCTTACTCTCAGTTATGACATTATCAACTCCAACACATACCCATTTTCGAGGGTCAGCAGTTTCTTTTAACTCATCTTTGGCTTTTGATGCAGTCATTTCGTCTTTAACTCTTATAAGTACTACAGAGTGAGCAACAGATGTCATCATTGGCTCTGATGCTAAGGCCTCTTCATATTCAAAAGTAATTTTTCCTAAATAATATTCTTCGTTTTCTTTATTTACTTTAATGCGATCTAACTCTGGAACATCATCACTAGGAATTCCTTCATATATTTTATTCATAATACTTTTTAAGGAACCTTCTGGTCCACTACTATTTTTTGAGCAGCCAAAAGTTAAAGCTACCATAAAACATATTAAAATTAAACATAGTCTTTTTTTCATTTTTTCCTCCTATTTTAAAGCAAAACTATTATTTATAACCGGCATACTATATATAAATAAAATGTCGGTATTATTATTTATATTTATTTCAGGAATTTTATCAAGGTAATTACTTGATAAATATCTTAAATCTATCATAGTAATTTTAGAGTATGCAGGTATTAGTAATGGTACTAAACTACTTGCAAAGGAATCTCTAAATACTACAAGTTCTTTATTATTTTGAGCGTTTTTATTATTTATTATTAGTAAAGATGTGGCACCACTTAAGTATATATCATATCTATCAATATCATTTAAGTTGTCATTATTATATACCTTAGTTATTAATTTTTTCTCGTAATTATAAACGGTACTATTATTTATAATATCACTAGATAGATATGTAATAGTATCAGGTTTAATATTAGAAATAGTGCTACCATATAAGGCACCATAAAAGGGACTAAAGGTATTTGTTATATTTGGCATATTAACAAAAATATTCATGCTAGATACAATTTTATTTAAAGTTTTTTCTAAAGTTTCCTGCTTCCAGTGAATATCGGTGCGATAATAATTATCTAAACTTAAAGTATCTAAAATATCTATTTTTTGAATGTTACTAGCCAAATTTTGATTAACCATTTGCATGAATTTATTGTAATCTTTTTTAGGAACATTTTTGTCATTTAAGTAATAATTCTTATCAGGAATATAGATGAAATAGGCATTATTTGATGTTACATATTTTTGATTAATACTATTTATTTTAGTTAGAAAGTAATTTACAGATGACTCATTTAAGGTAGCATCTAAATTAAATAAATGATTTTGAGTTTCTAATATGCCATTATCTTCTTTAGACATAAAAACCTTTTTGCTGATAAAACTTTTAAGCTCTCTAAAGTTATCTCGCATGGGAGCCTGATCTAAAATATAGTCATCCACCTTTTCAAAATAAGTCCCATTAAGCAAACTTTTAATCGTTATTTCAGGAATAGATGCAAGTTTTCTTCTTTCTTTAATGGACACCTCTTTATCAGGAGTTAAAAGGCTTAATAAACTAAAGATTAATAAAAATGCTACAAAAGAAAGGGATATAATTTTATCTTTCATGGGGCCTCCTTAAAATTTAAAGTATAAAAAGGGATTTGATGATGAATCAATAATAAAAGATGTAGATATAATAAGTAAAATGATATAGATAATAGGTTTGATATACCCTACTACGTTAGCAAGTTTTTCGTTTTCAGCAAATTTTTCATTTATATTTTTAATAAATTTAGAACTAGCAATTATTCCTAGCACAAAAATAAGCAAATAATTTTTTAGATAGTATAAGGTTTCAAGATTTACAAAATCTAAAGAAGTAAAGGAAAACATATTTTTGATAAATAGAAAGGCTTTACTTAAATCGGTTTCATTAAAAATGACAAAGCCAATCGCAACTATTACATTAGTATAAATAAGACCAATTAGGTGATGTTTATCTAAGAACTTTTGAAAAAACTTTTTTTCGATGATTAAAATAATCGCATAATATAGTCCCCAAAATATAAAATTCCAAGAAGCACCATGCCAAAAGCCGGTAGCAAGCCAAACAATTAAGATATTAAAGGCTCTTCTTAATGGTTTAACGCGGCTTCCTTTTAAAGGAATATAGATGTAGTCTTTAAACCAAGAAGATAATGAAATGTGCCATCTGCGCCAAAAATCAGTAATACTGAAAGATGCTAATGGGTAATTAAAGTTTTCTAAGAATTTAAAACCAATCATTAAACCTAGGCCAATGGCCATATCACTGTAACCAGAAAAGTCTAAATATAAAACGAAGGTATCATTAAAAGCTTTAAGCCAGTATGATAAAATGCTAGGAGCATTTAGGGATGCTAGACTTTTAGAAAAATAAGTTAAGGTATCGGCTAAAATAACTTTTTTTGATAAACCAATAATAAATCTGCTGACGCCACTTGAAAAAGAAGTAAAATCCTGTTTAGGATTATCAAGGTTCTTTTCAATATCTGCATATCTTACAATTGGTCCTTCGGCTAAGTGAGGAAACATAAGTAAATATGTCATGTAATTTAGTAAGTTTTTAGCATCCTTGATTTTGTGCGTATAGATATCAATTAAATAACTAGCGTTTTGAAAAGTATAAAAACTAAGACCTAAGGGGATTGCAACTCTAATAAAAGATAAA
Organism: uncultured Bacilli bacterium; assembly: GCA_934098485.1. GTDB lineage: Bacteria > Bacillota_I > Bacilli_A > RF39 > UBA660 > CAG-533. Next base: position 30,472 of record CAKOOH010000010.1, read on the forward strand.
TGAGTGCCAGTTAAATTATTTATATTTTCAATAAAGAAATTATAGTATTTAAAATAGAAAAGAAGCCCGAAGTTTAAGATAAGTCCTAGAATAAGAAATAATTTAGGATGTTTCTTACCACTAATTTTCTTCCCTAGAAAATAATTTAAACAAGCCGATATAATTAGTAATGGTACATATTTAATATCGCCATATGCATAAAATATTAAACTAAAAATAATAAGACAAATCTTTTTATATTTCTTAGGTACTAAATAATAACATAGTAAGAAAGCAGGCAAAAAGTAATATAAAAATGTCATACTAGAAAAAATCATAACTCTACCCTCCTACTTTATATTTCCTAATTTGATTATATCATATTAACTTAATTATAAAAGGTGTTAGAGTGCTTATTTGTCACTTTTTGTAAAGAAAAGAAAAAACTCTAAATAAAAATTACTTTTTATTAGAGTTCATTTCTATTAGTTTTATATAGTTATCATAAATTTCATTAGTTACATCACTCCAGGTTTTATATAAGTCTTGATAAGCTTTTTCACAAACTGTTTTATATTTTTTAGGATCACTTAAAACTTCAATTATTTTATCACTATAAGCATCGGGGGAATTCTTACTTATATAACCATTTACATTATCAGTTACGGTGGCACTCGTTGCAGTATTTTCTAAAAAGATACCCGGTGTTTTTTGACTAGCAGCTTCAATTTGAACAATAGATGAAGCATCATAAAAAGATGGAAACAATAATAAATCAGCTCTTTGATAATAAGAAGCAAGCTCCCAGCGATCAGTTATATTACCAGTCATTATAACATCTTCTTCAAGATTTAATTTAGTGATATATTCTTTTAGTTCTTGCTCATCTTGGCCACTACCTACATAAATCATTTTAAATTTGAAGTGAGGTTTCTTTTCTTTTAAGGCTTTAATGCTATCGGCAATAAATAGAACGTTTTTTAGTTTGTTAATGCGGCCAACAAATAAAAATACTTTATAAGAATTATTTAAGTGATGCTTTTTATTAATAAAATTAATAGATTTTTTAGGATCTTTGACTGGAGTCATTTCAGTAGCGTTATTCATTACTTTAGGCATTCTTTTTACATGATAATCTTCATAAAAGATGCGAGCTATTTCACTATTAACGGCCCAGCACTCATCACACTTATCAAAGCATTTAATAATTTGATAGTTAATTTTAGAGGCAATTAAATCAGATTTTACATATCTTAGAACATCTCTTTTAAACTGAGAATGCATAGTAGCAACGCAAGGTATATTATGTTTTTTAGCATACATTATTCCTAGTCTTCCAATCGTAAAGGGAGAGTGGATATGAACGATATCTAAGTTATACTTACTAAGTTCTTCTTTAAATGATTTATCAAATTTTGGAACTGATAAGGAATAATCAATAAAGGGAACTTTTAAAGAACGACATCTTACTACTTTATATGGAAACTCACTGTCATCACCTATGCGATTATAATAATCAGGAACAAAAACTATGACATTGGCATATTTGGATAATCTGCGGGCATAGTTATCAATTACCATTACTACCCCATCTACAACGGGAAAGAACGAATCATTAAATAGTCCGATTGTTATTTTTTTTGACATAAAACTCACCTATAATCTCAGTATATCATGAATATTTTATTTTTATTTATTATTTGTACTTATTTGACAGTTACTATTTATTTAACAAGAAATCAATAATATTTTTATGAATAATACCATTTTGAGAAAAATCAAATGTATCACAAGAAATAACATATTTAGGAAAATTATCTTGAATATTATTATAAACAGCAAATTCTCTATCAATAATTTCATCAGTTAAATGATAAGCTACTTGATAATATTCTTTTACTTCAAACTTTGTTGCTATAAAATCAATTTCACCGGTTTCTAATGCTCCTACTTTAACGTCATAACCTCTAGATATTAATTCATTGTAAACAATATTTTCTAAATATGCTCCCATTTGTTTTTTTCTTTCATTGTTTGTTACTTGACCTAAACCTAAATCAGTTAAATAATATTTGTATTTTCCATTTAATATTCTTTTGCCACGTACATCATATCTATCTGCTTTATTTATTAGCATTGCTCTACACATGTATTCCAAATAATTATATATAGTCATTTTGGAAACTTCAATATTTTCACTAAGTAAATAACTTGATAAGCTTTCGGCAGAAAAAGTTTGAGATGGTGTGGTAATGATAAAGGTTAGTATTTTATTAAATAAATCAAGATCCTTAATTTTAAATCTTTCGACTATGTCTTTAATAACAATTGAATTATATACATCAGATAGATATGTTTTAACTTGAAGTTCATCATTCATAGAAAATCTTTGAGGCATTCCTCCCCAAATAATATAATCATCAAATACCTTTTCTAGTTCATATTTATCTTTGTTTTTAATACCTTTAAATTCACATACTTCATCAAAAGTGAATGGATAAATTTTAAAACTTACATATCTACCGGCGATATGAGTTGCTAATTCTCCGGAAAGTAAATCACTATTAGAGCCAGTAATAAATATTGAAATATTCTCTTTGTATTTAGACTTAAGTGAATTTACTACTTTTTCCCATTTATCTACATTTTGAATTTCATCAAAAAATACATAATATTTATCATTATTAACTAACTTTTTTTCAATAAAATTATTTAGTTCTTTAGCATTTGTTATATCAATATAATCAGCAAATTCGAAATTAATATATATTATTTGTTCTTCCTTTATACCAGTTTGTTTTAATTCATCCATTATTTGAGTTAATATAACTGACTTACCACATCTTCTAATTCCTGTTATTACTTTAATTAAATCTTGTTCATAAAATGGTCTAATGTTTTTTAGATACTTTTCTCTTTTTATCATATAATTCATCTCCTATTACATTATAATTCAAATGAATGTCATTGTCAATTTTGTACAGTGTACTGTACAAAATTGTACTTTTTGTCAGTTTTGTACAGTAGATATACTATTTTATTTTATCACTAATATTAAGAATGATACCGATAGATGCCATACTTACAAGCAAACTAGAACCACCATAACTTATAAATGGAAGAGTTACTCCAGTTACAGGTACGATGCCAATAACGACACAAATATTTAAAATCATTTGGATGATTATTCCCATTATAAGACCAAAGGAAAGATATTTACCGAATAAATCATTAGTACTTAAACTTATTTTAATGCTTTGATAAAAGATAAGGAAAAATAAAGAGGCAATAATGATAATACCAACGATGCCAAATTCTTCACTAATAATAGCAAAAATAAAATCAGTTTGAGGTTCTGGTAAATAAAAGTGTTTTTGAATAGAATTACCAAAGCCACGGCCGAATAAGCCTGATGGACATATAGCATATAAGCTTTGAATGATTTGAAAGCCACTACCTAAAGGATCAACCCAAGGATTTAAAAAGGAGACAATTCTGGCCATACGATATGGTGCAATGATAATTAGACCAACAATACCTAATATTCCAAGAAGTCCCATAATACCAAAAAAGGAAAGTTTGATGTTGGATGCAAATAGCATAGTTACAACCGTCATAACCATGACCATAGCAGAACCAAAATCAGGCTCTAACATTATTAATCCGAAAAAGAGAAAGATAATTATCAAAATAGGAACTACCCCACTTTTAAATTTTTTGACTTCTTTTTCATTATTTGCTAGATATTTAGCGGTAAATATAATTAAAGATAATTTAGCAAGTTCAGAGGGTTGAAAACCAAAAGAGCCGATACCAAACCAACTCCTAGAGCCATTTCGCACTTTACCGATACCAGGAATTAATACTAAAGCTAATAATATTATAGAGGCAAATAAGATGATGTTAGCGTATTTTTCATAAGTTTTATAGTCGATTTTTCTTAATATACTTATGGCAATTATACCAGCAATATAAAATAATAACTGATGTTTAACATAGTAAAAGGAATCATTGAATTTGTAAGAACTCCAGATACTGGATGATGAATATATCATAAGAAGACCAAAGGTCCCTAATAAAAGACAAGCAAAAAAAATTAATAGGTTTCTTTTCATTAAATCACCTATTAATATTTTATAGTTTTGCTTATTAAATTATAACCATACTCCGTAGATTATACCAATCATAGATAGCAAGAAGCCAACGACCCAGAACAATTTTACAATATCGGTTTCACACCAACCTAGTTCTTCAAAATGATGATGAAGCGGTGCTTTTAAAAATACTTTTTTATGAAATTTACGAATAGCAATTATTTGAATTAGTGAACATAACGTTTCAACAACGAAGACGCCACCAATTAAAATTAAGGATAGTTCATGGCGAGTTAGGATAGCAATGGTAGCAAGAGCACTACCAAGAGCTAAAGAGCCCGTATCTCCCATAAATACTTTGGCAGGATGAGTATTAAAGACAAGAAATCCTAACAAACCACCTACTAAAACAAAAGCAAAGATAGCAATATCTTGATAACCAGCAATCCAACTAGAACCCCAGGCAATTACACCGTATGCTAAGAAAGCCATAACTGATAAGCCACCAGCTAGACCATCTAAACCATCGGTAATATTTACTGCATTAGTAGTTCCAACAAGTACTAGTAAAATAAATAAACCAAAACACCAACCTAAAGGAATATTAATATTTAAGGAAGTAATTACTAAGTTAGAGTCACCACCATTGTTTTTAAATATGATATAGAAAATAATGGCAATAACAGTTTGTAAAAATAGTTTAGTCAAAGTTTTAAGTCCAGCATTATTATGATATTTGACTTTTAAAATGTCATCAACCAAGCCTAAAAGAGCGTAAGATAGGAAGACAAATATTAGAATAATCAAATTGGACGATAATTCAACACTACCTCTTAAATATAAAACAAACATAATTATAATAGTAGGAATAATAAATATTAAACCGCCAATGGTTGGTGTTCCTTCTTTTTTTAAGTGTCTTGCATTAATTAAGTGGCTAACACTTTGGCCAACGTGGAACTTTCTTAAAAGAGGAATTAATATTACGGCTGTAATTAAAGATAAGACAAAGCCAAGCATTAATCCTAAAATTGATTTAGCTAAAATTAACATAATTAAATGTCACCTCTTCATTAATTATACAATTATTATTATTTTGTTGTAAATACAACTTTACATACTTTACAAAAGATGGGATTTAATGGAGTAATAATTTGACGGTACTTCCTTCTTTAGCAAAGTAGTTTCCTTCCGGAGACTGCTCAATTACTTTATCACCAGTACCAGAATATTCGATGGAAAAACCTTTAAGAAGTTTTTTAGCCTCAGTAAGATTCATTCCGGTAACATCAGGCATTTTGATATATTTTTGATCAAGCCAGGTATATTCTCTAGTGGTATCAGTATTTACTGCTGGGATGTTTTTACTATCAATGATGCTTAACATAATATTTTTGGCGATGGGTGCGGATACAGTTCCACCATACTGGCTTATTCCTTGTGGGTGATCAATGGCCACATATACAACGTATTTTGGATTATCAGCTGGTAAGAAACCAACAAACGAAACAATATAGTTCCCAATCATGTATTTGCCGTCTTTTACTTTCTGAGCAGTACCAGTTTTACCACCTACGCGATAATTTTCAATATAAGCATTTTTACCAGTTCCGTTTTGAACTACACTTTCAAGAGCGTATCTAACTAATTTTGAAGATTCTTCACTGATGACTTTACGAACACTTTGAGGTTCGTTTAAAACAATTAAGTTATTAGTTTCACCTTCATTGATACTTTTAACAATATAAGGTTTATATAAGGTGCCACCATTAATAGCCGCAGATACTCCTGTTACTTGCTGAATGGGTGTAACACTTATTCCTTGCCCAAAAGCGGTTGTAGCGGTCTCTACGGGTCCCATTTGATTTAATTTAAACATTATACCGCTTGACTCACCGTTTAAATCAATGCCAGTTTTTTTGCCGAAGCCAAATTTATTTAAGTAATCATATAAAAGGTTAGTTCCTAATCTTTGACCTAGAATAACAAAGCCAGGGTTGCTTGGTGTTACCATTGGAACATTTTTCTGGATAAAAATTTGATAACTCAAGTTTTTTTAATTTGTTATCAATTTCTAATTCTCTGTATATTGTATTTGCATTAAAATTGAAATAAATAATTAATCTTACATGTTTTCTATCGCCATTTATTTTTTCAACTTCTACTCTTTCAA
>CAKOOH010000011.1 GCA_934098485.1 uncultured Bacilli bacterium
TAATTATACTAATAACCCCCCCCATGTCAAGTTAATATCGTGCATATAAAAAGTCTATGGTATTAACCATAAACCTTTTATATATTTGTTTTTATTTATACTGTTTTAATATTTCTTCAATTTCTTCTTTTGATTTATAACCTAAGAAAGATGTTACCATTTTTTTATTTTTATAAATTTCTACAGTCGGAATGCTCATTACACCGTGATCTTTGGCTAGGTCACTATGAGTATCTGTATCAATTTTAATTATTTTTTCATTTATTTCTTCTAGTTCTAAGCCTAGCATTTTGCATGGTCCACACCAATTAGCAAAAAAATCAACGATGGTTAAATCATCAGTTAAAACATCTTCTAATTTTTGACCACTTAAATATTCAATCATTATTAACTTTCCTTTCTATATTTATCAATTACATCTTTAGCACCATTAAAATCTATTTTACCCTTTTCTAATAATTTGTCGGCAGAATCAACAGATAAAATTTCATATTTTAATAGTACATTTAAACTTTCGATGTTTGCTGCTTCTTTATCTTTATTATGTTCATAATTAGTAACAATATCATATATTTCAGTAACACTGTTAAAGGTCTTTTCAGTAATACTAGATAATACAGGAGTTTTAGTCATAATATTATTAGCATATTTACTATCATTAACTAAACTAGTTGATGGTAACAAACTTAATATAAAGATTAAAATAAATGCAACAATATATCCTTCGATAAAACCACATATAGTTCCTAGTATTTTACTTGGTAAGGTTAAGATAATAGAGGCATCTACTATTTTGCCAAAGACACCAGTTACTTTGACAATTACTCCTACTATAGCACTTAATATTACTATAGTAATCATAAAACTTAAGCCTTCATAAATTAAAATACTTATAGCGTTTATGCCAGCAAATTTACCACCTAGACTAAAAAACGGTAAGTGTTCATACAAAAATATTGATATAGGGTTTTTTAGATAAAAGGCTAAAATTATTACAAGTAAAGTGCCGACAAAAGCAATAATACTATTTATAAAACCTTTTTTAAAACCAGCTAAAGCACTAATTAGAAGTACACCTATGATTATATAATCAAGTACATTCATTTTTACACATCCTATCTATTAGAATTATATTATAATCTGCGAAAAAAAGAAAGATTTATTTATATTTTTATGATAAGATAATAATAGGTGGTTAGAATGACAATCGTATTTAAAGTTAGTGATAATGTGAAAGAAAAAATGATTGATTACTATTTTGATAAATGTAGAAGTAAAACTCCTCCTTACGCAGTTTTTCAAGCAGATGATGCGGATACTATTATTACTTTGTATGAGTCTGGTAAAGTTATGTTTCAAGGAATAAGTGCCGATATTGATGCTAATATTTGGAAAGATTTAGAGAAAAAACTAAATAATAGAAATATTGATGAAGAAACTAAAAAAGATGAGAAGAAAGAAAAAGATGTAGAAAAAGATACGAGATTTTTAAATGTGGCGACAATTGGTTCTGATGAAGTGGGAACGGGAGATTATTTTGGCCCTATTGTTGTTACGGCTTCTTATGTTTCTAAAGAAAATATTCAGTTATTATATGATTTAGGTGTTAAGGATTCTAAGAAACTTTCTGATGAAAAAATTATTTCTATTGCGCCAGTTATTATAAAAACAATCCCCCACTCAACTTTTATTTTAGATAATAAGTCATATAATGATAGGCCAACAAATATGAATCAAATTAAAGCAATTTTGCATAATAAAGTACTTTGTGAAATGGTAAAGAAAAACTATGATTATAAGTATGTAGTAGTAGATCAGTTTTGCTTTCCAAGAAATTATTTTGCTTATATTTCAAAAGCCAAAGAAAAGTTTACGAAAATTACGTTTACTACTAAGGCCGAGGATAAATGTTTATCAGTTGCAGCTTCTTCCATAATTTGCCGTTATATCTTTTTAAAGGAAATGAAAAAGATTGAAGATAAATATAATATTTTTCTTAAAAAAGGTGCGGGACTAGAAGTTGATAAACAAGGTGCCATGTTAGTTAGCAGGTATGGAGAAAATATTTTATATGAAATTGCTAAATTGAATTTTAAAAATACAGATAAAATTAAGGCTTTATTAGAAAAAAATTAACGGAAAATGTTTTTCCGTTTTTATATGTTTATAAGAAATATTTTAAGAAGCATATAATTATCGACATTCATGGATTTAATTTTATAATCTAGATCCGTTAAAGAAATGATAATATTATATAGTTCGGTAAGAGTATAAAGACTTGCTTTATCTCTTGCTAATTTCACACGATATGGATGAATATTTAATTCTTTAGCAATGGTTTCATTAGATTTATTACTTAGTGATTTAACAGCTAAAATGATGCGGTAAGAACTTGCTAGTAAAGCAATAAAAGGAGTAACTTCTTCTTTATTTTGAATGAAATCATTTAGTAGTTTACTAGTTTCTTCTTTATTTTTAGTAGTAATAGCGTCACATAAAGCAAAGTTTTCTTCGCCAATTATTTTACTTCCATAATCGATAATGTCTTCTTTAGTAATTTTATTTTTTATAAGTTTTAATTTATCAATTTCACTTAAAATTAAATCGTAATTGTTTAAGTTATAGTCTATTAGTTTATTAACAGCTAAGTAGTCAATCATGACGCCTTCTTTTTTAGCATAGGAATTTATTTTAGAGGTAAGCTCACTTGGTTTTAATTCATTAATTTCAATAATGGTACCCTTTTCTTTAATTAGTTTATAGATAGTGCTTCTTTTATCGATACTATTAGTTATTAAAATTAATTTAGTAGCGGGATTAGGATTTTTTAAATATTTTTCTAGAGGTTTGCTATTTGCATCGATTTTAAAATTATTTACAATAACAATCTTTTCTTCATTTAATAAACTAAAATATGAACACTCGTCTAAAACATTATCAATATTACTTTCATCATAGTTAATTCTAATAATATTACTTTTTCCGGCAGTAATTTTATCTACTTCATCATAAGTTAATCTTAATGAGAAAATGGATATTAAATAGGTATTCATTTTTTTACAATCCCCATTTTACTAAAAGGAAAGATTACTAAATTGGTTTTACCTTCAATTTGATTTTCGGTTACCGGCCCAATTATACGACTATCTTTAGATATAGCTCTATTATCGCCCATTACAAAGTACTCGTTATCTTGAAGTTTTACCACATCAAAATCTTCAGTTTTGCTTAAAGAGTATTTATCTTCCATGTATTTGCCATTTATGTATAGTTTACCATCAATATAGGCGATAGTTTCACCTGGCATAGCAATAACTCTTTTGATAATATAATCACTACCCGCGTTAACAACAATAATATCAAATCTTTTAATTCCTTTTTTAAGACCAATTTTATTTAAGATCATGGTCTCCCCTTCACTTAATGTAGGATCCATACTATTACCATTTACTCTAATGGGAGTTGCAATATAAGTTCTGATAATAATAACAAAAATAATAATAATTATGTAAGGAACATAATCCCAAAAGATATCTTTAGTAGCTTTTTTTTGAACGTCTTCTTTTTTATTTTTAGCGGATTTTTTTGTTTTTATTGGTTCTTTCATAGTCTCATTTCCCTTCATAATATACTATAAATTTCATATGATTTTATTATACTAATCTCATATTTTTTTGTCAATTTAACGAGGACTAAAATTATTGTTTTTAATGGAAAGTCAATAAATTGCTATAAATTAAAAAGGCTCTTTTTGAACCTTCTTATAAATATTTATTAAAGTTTTTAAATTCAGAGTCATTATTTAATGTTGTGTCATTTAATTCGTTAAATAATGATTTTTGCTGTCTATCTAGTTTAGTCGGGATAATTACTTTGGCAATTAAATACATATCACCGGTTTTACCAGATTTAGTATCATCAACACCAGCACCTTTAATTTTAAATTTAGCACCATTTTGGATGCCACTATCAAAAGTGTAATACATGTTTCCTTTAATAGTAGGAATTTCTTTTCTAACTCCTAAAACAGCTTCAGTAATAGTTAAAGGAACAGTTAAGTAAATATCCTTGCCATCTCTTTGATATAAAGGATGTTCTTTAACGGTAAACTCGATATAAACATCTCCGTTAGGGCCACCATTACTTCCCGCATTTCCTTTACCACTCATACGCATTTCATCGCCAGTTTCAATACCACTTGGTACTTTTAAAGTAATATTTTTGTCAGTTTTAAGGGTTTTCCTTCCTTTACATGTAGGACAAACAGAAGCAAATTCTTCACCACTACCTTTACAATATGGACAAACTGATTCAGTTTGAATGACACCTAGAATGGTTCTTTGCTGACTTACGACGCGGCCACGACCATTACAGTGAGAACATTTAGTAGGATTAGTTCCCCCTTTGCCATGACAACTTGGACAGTTTTCATCAATACTAATTTTAAATGTTTTTTCACAGCCGTAGATAGCCTCTTCAAATGTTAGTGTGAGTTTTACTAGGATATCAGAGCCTTTGGCACTTTGTGGTCCTTTATTTCTACTAGAACGGCCACCACCCATAAACTGTTCAAAAATACTTCCTAAGTCAAAATCATCAAAGTCAAAGCCACCAAAATTACCGCCGGAAAAGCCACCAAAGCCACCGAAACCGCCAGTGCCACCAGCACCAGCATTGTTTTCAAAAGCAGCACTACCAAACTGATCATATTGTTTTCTTTTAGTAGGATCACTTAAAATAGAATATGCTTCGGATATTTCTTTAAATTTATCAGCGGCACTAGGATCTTTATTTATATCGGGATGGTACTCTTTTGCTTTTTTTCTAAAGGCGCTTTTTATTTCAGCATCAGTTGCCGTTTTACTTACCCCCAAAGTTTCGTATAAATCTTTTTTTGCCATTATTCCTCACTTACCTTATTAAATTCGTCTATTAAGTATTTAAAATAGTCAATAGCATTATTATAAACTTCTTTTTTAGTCATATCAATACCAATGTTTTTTAATAAATTTATTCCATAATCAGTATCACCACTAGATAAAAATTTAATATAATCTTTTTTCATTTTTTCATCACCACTTAAGATTTTAGTAGCAATATAAGTGGCAGCAGATGCCCCAGTTGCATACTGAAATAAATAAAATGGTGAATAATAATGACTTCTTCTTGCCCATAAATATTTAACATTTTCATCTAATTTAACATTATTTTGATAATATTTGTTTCTTAAATCATAAATGCAGTTAGATAAAGTATTTACATCAATTTCTTCTTTATGGTCGATTAACTCATACATTTTATTTTCAAGTTCACCTTCTAAGCAAGCATCAAAAATATTATTTTGTAAAATATCAATAAGATTATAAATCGCCGTTAGTTTTAAATTTTTATCGGTACAATGATGAAAAATATAACTTGATAATATTATTTCATTCGTTAATGATGCTACTTCAGCAACAAAAATATCATTTTGATAATTATGTTTATCATTGTTTTTTTCACTTAAATAGAAGTTTACAGCATGACCTAGTTCATGAGCAATGGTACTTACATCGGTAAATTTACCATGAAAACTAGTTAGTACTTTAGGTGAATCAGGATAATTACTTATACTATAAGCACCTGATTTTTTGCCTTTATAAGAACCATAATCAATCCATCTATCAGTAAATGCTTTCTTTATGATATTGTTATACTCTTCTCCATATATTTTGGTTGCTTCGATGATTAACATTTGGGCATCTTCAATGGAAAAAGTTAGAGTTGATGGTAAAAATTCCGTTTGTAAATCATAAAATTCTAAGGTTTCTAAGCCAATATTTTCTTTTAATAACTGCAAATAAGAGCCAAAAACATCTAATCTTTTATGTACTACTTTGTATAAATTATCAATCACTTCTTTAGGTATATTTGATGAAAACAACTGCATATCTAAAGTACTAGAGAAGTTTTTAATATTCGCCATCGTACTAACACTTTTCATATTTGTTATTAACAGTTCAGCAAAAATATTACTAAATTCTTTTAATTTGTTAGTTAAAAGATTATAACATTCTTTTCTGGTTTTACGATTACGGTTAGTCATAATATGACGATAGTTATTATTAGTTAAAATTACCATTTCGCCATCAACTTTTAAAGTACCATAATTTAAAGTACTATCAGTAAGCATGCTACTTATTTTATCAAAAACACTAGTACTAGCAGTTAATTTAGAAAAGATTAATTCTTCATTTTTACTTAAACTGTGTTCTTTTCCTCTTAAAATGTTTGAAATAGTAAACTTATATTTTGCTAATTTTTTATCTTTTAAATACTTATTTATTAAACTTTTTTTACCTCGAAGAATTTCTGGACAAATAAAAGAAGATAGAGTTATAAATTCACTATAAAGACTTAAAATCTCATTTAAATGTAAAGAGTTTTCTTCAGAAAAAAGATTTTCATCATATTTCAAAAAAGCATAGACATAGAGTTTTGAGCATCTAGTTTCTAAGTCATAGTAAGTTTCTAATGTATCATAAAAAGATGCCACACTATCTAATATTTTGTCATTAAATTCGGTTATTTTATGAATATCCTTTTTTAATGATTTATATTCTTTTTTCCATTCTTCATAATTTTTAAAACGATCAGTTAAATCCCAAGTGTATTCTTTTTCAACGTCTTCTCTTCTTTTATATTCCATAATTACCTCATATTTCTAAAAAGTTCTAGTCACCTAGAACTTTTTTATTATTTATTTACAAATTCAGCTTCTTCGGCTTTTGGTTCTTCGCTGCCACCAGCATTATTGTTATTAGCGTTTGCTTTAGCTGCTTCTTCATAAACTTTAGTTGCTAGACTCATAGCTTTTTCATTTAGTGCTTTGGTCTTTTCTTTGATTTCATCTGTATTGTTTCCTTCTAAAGATTTTTTAAGTTCTTCAATTAGTTTTTCTGTATCTTTCTTTTCATCTTCAGATACTTTTTCACCTAAATCTTTAAGGGCTTTTTCAGTAGCAAAGATAGTTTGATCAGCTTCATTTCTAGCATCTGCTTCAGCACGACGTTTTTCATCAGCTTCTTTGTTTGCCTCAGCATCTTTCATCATACGATCAATTTCTTCATCAGTTAAATTAGTGTTTGAAGTAATTGTAATAGATTGTTCTTTATTAGTTCCTAAGTCTTTAGCTTTAACATTAACGATACCATTAGCATCAATATCAAAGGTTACTTCAATTTGTGGAACTCCTCTTGGAGCTGGAGGAATATTACCTAATTGGAATCTTCCTAAAGTTTTATTATCGGCAGCCATTTGTCTTTCACCTTGTAAGACATGAATGTCAACAGCTGGTTGGTTATCAGCAGCAGTTGAGAATACTTGACTCTTACTTGTTGGAATAGTGGTATTTCTAGGAATTAAAACAGTCATAACATCTCCTAGAGTTTCAATTCCAAGTGATAGAGGTGTTACGTCTAATAATACTAAATCGTTAACTTCACCTGTTAATACACCACCTTGAATAGCAGCACCCATAGCAACAACTTCATCAGGGTTTACAGATTTATTTGGTTCTTTACCTAATTCTTTTTTAACTAGTTCTTGAATATATGGAATTCTTGTTGAACCACCTACTAGGATAACTTCATCAATATCTTTATTAGTAAGATTTGCATCTTTTAAGGCTTTTCTTACTGGTTCTAAAGTTGAATCGAATAAGTCACGGCATAAATCTTCAAATTTTGCTTTTGTTAGGTTAATATCCATATGAACTGGGCCTTCAGATGTTTGAGAAATGAATGGTAAGTTAATATTAGTTGTACTCATACCACTTAAGTCTTTTTTAGCTTTTTCGGCAGCATCTTTAACTCTTTGCATTGCCATTTTATCTTTTGATAAATCAATGCCAGTTTCTTTTTTGAATTCAGAAACTAAATAGTCCATAACACATTTATCGAAGTCATCGCCACCTAAATGGTTGTTACCACTAGTTGATTTAACTTCAAAGACACCATCACCAAGTTCTAGAACTGATACATCAAATGTACCACCACCTAAATCGTAAACTAAGATAGTTTCTTGTTTGTCTTGTTTATCTAAACCGTAAGCAAGAGATGCCGCAGTTGGTTCATTAATAATTCTTTCTACTTCTAAGCCAGCAATTTTACCAGCGTTTTTAGTAGCTTGTCTTTGAGCATCGTTAAAGTAAGCAGGAACAGTAATAACAGCTTTAGTTACTGGTTCACCTAAATAACTTTCAGCATCTTTCTTTAATTTCATTAGAATTTTAGCAGATATTTCTTCAGGAGTATATTTCTTTCCTTCAGCTTCTACTTTTTCACTAGTACCCATTAATCTTTTAATAGAACTAATGGTATTTTCGGGATTAGTTACAGCTTGTCTTTTAGCAGTAACACCGACTAATTCTTCTCCTTTTTTAAACGCTACTACACTAGGAGTTGTACGGTCTCCTTCAGGGTTAACAATAACCTTTGGTTCGCCACCTTCTAATACAGCAACACATGAATTGGTTGTACCTAAATCGATACCTATAATTTTACTCATAATATCATTCCTTTCTTTTTTTATTTAAAGAGTAAATTATTCATTAACTTTGACCATAGCTGGTCTTATAACTTTATCTTTATACATATAACCTTTTTGTAATACTTCTAGAACAACACCAGATGGTTTGCTTTCATCTTTTTCAGTTAGCACAGCTTGATGGTAATTAGGATCAAATTCGATACCACTTGCTTCAATTTCTTTAACATCTAATTTATTTAAAATATTAATTAGATTGCCATATATCATTTTAAAGCCTTCTAAAAATTTACTAACCTCATCAGATAAATCATCATTATCCATTTTGATTGCTCTTTCAAAGTTATCTATTACAGGAAGTAATTCACTAACCAAATCCTCGTTAGCATATTTAAGCAAATTGGAAGTTTCTTCTTCTTTTCTTTTTTTGTAGTTAATCATTTCCGCTTGAATACGCATATTTTTTTCTTTTTCTTTTTGTAATTCTTCTTTTAAGAATTCTTCTTTTTTGTTTATTTCTTCTTTTTTATTTTTATGTTTTTCTTCTTTTTCCATAACACTCACCTTTCTATGTAACCTTTTAAGTAATTAAGTAATGTTACAACTTTATCGTATTCCATTCTTTTAGGACCGATGATGGCGATGGTACCTTCTTCACCGTCAACATTATAACTAGTTTTAATTACAGTTACATTGGGATCAAATTCGTTTTCTTCTCCAATATATATATTTATTTTTTCATCACTTGTTTCAATCTTTTTAATTAAATCAATATTTTCTAATTTACTTATCATATTTTTGATTTTATCCGGTTCATCGTATTCCGGCTGTTTTAAAATATTGGTTTTTCCTCCGAAGAAAACGTCGCTTTGTTTTACTGTAAAATCATTAAATGCTTCATAGAAGAAATTCATTATGCTTTCATATTGTTTAACTCTTTTAGCAATAATAGGTTTAATTTCATATTCTAATTTAGCACTTATTTCTGATAGTTTAGTTCCAATTAAGGATTTATTAATTAACTCACTGGTTTTTACTAATTCATCTAAACTAATGTTTTCAGGAATAGTAGTACTTTTATTTTCAACATGACCAGTGTTGGTAACAACTACGGCAACAATTTTTCTTTCATCGATAGGGATTATACTTACTTGTTTTAAAGTATTGTTAGTACTTTCTTTTCCTAAAACGATGCTGGTGTAACTTGTGATATCACTGATGATTTCCATACATTTAACGATGGCATCACTCAAACTTAAATCACGATTATTTAAAATAGTTTGAAGTTTTAAAACATCATCACCAGTTATTTCTTTTGGCTTCATAAGATTATCTACATAGTATTTGTAGCCTTCTTCACTAGGAACTCGTCCACTTGAAGTGTGAGTTTTTTCTAGGTAACCTAGCCCTTCTAAATAAGCCATATCATTTCTAATCGTTGCACTGGAACACTTTAGTTTTTTTACTAAAGATTTTGAACCTACAGGTTTAACAGTTTTAATATAATTTTCTACTATTAACTTAAGTAATTCTTTTTGACGATTATTCAAGATCATCACTTCCTTGTATTAGCACTCTTTTTCTTTAGTGCTAATATCATTATAATATTATGCTTAGCACTTGTCAATATATGAGTGCTAATTTTTAATTTTTTTTGCAAGTTTTTGGATATGAAAAAAGAACGGCTGAATTTTTAAGTTTTACCGTCTTTTAAAAAATTAGTGTGTTATTAATTTTTATCTTATTTTTTAGTATAAAAAGGTTATACGGGCATAGCCATCTCCTTCTTTAGAACAATTTTTAATGGGACTTGCATTAAAACAATCATTGCAGATGGTTTTTGTTCCTTCAATATCATTTGCTTCACAATTATAACAATACATAGATTTATTACTTAATTTGGCATTACCAATGTATCCAGAGCCGCCACCGGCACCAGCATTATCGGCAGAAGCACCGCCGCCATATAAACCGCCACCGCCGCCAGCACCACCCGCGGCAACAGTAGCACTCCCACCTTGTCCAAATGAAGCACTTGTGCCACCACTAGATCCACCTTCAGTTTGCGTGCCACCAGCACCAACGACATGTTGTTTTGATGAGGTGCCTTTTACTCCCTTAAAGCCGCCTCCGCCACCACCAGTTCCATATTGAAATCCTGCACTCACTGCATTACCTGGCCAGTAATCGGCGCCACCGCCGCCACCGGAAGCAATTAATACATCAGAAAGACTATCAGATAAGGCAGATAATAGACCATTTTTTGTGGCTATATGAGTGGCTCCACCGCCGGAACCCTGTCTACTAGAAAGAGTGGTAGTATTATTTCTATTGGCTTTGGCATTACCACCACCATTATATCCTCCAGTTGTACCAGTATACCCTTCTGTGCCCGCACCACCAACATTAATATATAAAATAGTGCCTTTTTCTAAATATACTTCGCCAGATGAATAACCGCCATAGCCACCTGGATAACTATTAGCGTTTCCACCTTGCGCTCCCCACGTTTCTAATCTATAAGTTCCGGACTGGGGAATAGTAAGGGTTTGAACATCATTAGTAAATTTAAAATAGTAATATACTTCCTTTTTGTTTGATGGGGCAGCATTTACAAAAATTTTTCCGACATATTGTTTATTTCCTCCATCAAGCCACGTTGTTTCATAATCCATCCACATTCTTAATTCAAAGGTTATTTCATCTAATCCGGCCAAGTAATATGTTGTTAATTCTTTAGCTGAATTTGCTGTATCAAAATACGAATTAGTATCATTATAGTCGGACAATAATTTAACAGAATTTATAGTATTATTTTCGTCAGCTATTTGAACTTTTATAAAGTTATTGTTTAAATATTGTTCACTTGATAAACCGGCAATTTTTAAATTTTCTAAGTTTACAGTTATATCTATAGCTGTTTCACAAGTGTTTTTAACAGTAAATTTATACGGTTTTTTACCTTCTCCTTCTGTATCACTTATAGGATACTCATTTTCTAAATTAATATCATTTTCTTCTTTTGGCAAAGTAATTTTTAAACAGGTTAAAGATTTAAAATTATTTTGCTTTGTTTGGGATTTAGTAAATCTAATAAATGCGTATGTGATACCTGATATGCTTATCAATATAATAATCATAATATAGAATATTACCATTTTACTATTTTTCATTTAAAAATCACCCGATATTTTCTATTTAATTATACTAATAACCCCCCCCATGTCAAGTTAATATTCTGCATATAAAAAGTCTATGGCATTAACCATAGACAGTTCTAATTTTGGAAGCTTTGAAAATCGTTTTAAGACATTTTTACTACATAAGGATCAGAAGATGTGCCTGTTCCTTTGCTAATTTTGGTCGTTGTTAATAGAGAGATTGCTGGTCTTAAATATAAATTGGTTTGGGGGAAAACTTGTATCATCCTATGATTATTTGCAACATAAATAATATCACTGTAATCACTGGCAGTATACATTGGTGTCATAGTCCACCAATTCCCATCACCCGCATTTTCATATAAATAATATGTTCTATTATAATTCCAATCGAGAGACGCAAAAACACTACCAGCAAAAGCCACTTCATCATATGTAAGTAATCCGATTTTGTATAACAAACCGCCATTACCATTTGATCCTTTTAATTTTCCATTGCCATTTAGAGTATCATTAGCCGTAAATCTTGATAAATTAGGATCAACACCTTCTTTATCAATCTTTTTGCATATTAATGATGGTCCGGTTCCTTTAGCGGGATACCAGTAACCATCACTACCTAAAGCACCAGCGCGTGAAGAAGCGTCAAAGCGCATATTACCAGTGCTACCAATATTACTTGTCGTACTTTTGTCGTTACACCAGATGGTATCAGCAAGCATATCATTATATTTTCGTAGTTTTAAATCATACCACTTTTTTAAATTTACTAAAATTTTACTATCAACATTATTTTTAAATGCTTCGGCATATGTTTTAACATTATTATTGGTTCCATACATAAAACCTACATATTGATTTAAATTATTTGCACTGTTAAAATATGTTTTACTATTGGTTCCATCATATAAAGCATATGCTAAAGTTGCGCCTCCTGTTACACTGCAAGGATTCGAAGCATTACTTTCATTACGATTATGTAATGTAAGTTTTATGGAACCATTACCAGTTACTCTTACTATTCGCCAGCACATTCCGGCAAACTCTACATAATTATTATCTACAGCACCTCTATAGTAAAATGATGTTCCATAATCATCAGGAGTGCTCGCAAAAATTTTTTCACTTTCGACACTCATTTCTTTTCCTGGATTTGTAGCTGCTGTGCCAACTACATTATCTCTTTTGATAGCTGCTAAAAGAGTACCACTAGCAGAAGTATACCAACCAGTCGGGGCTTTGGTTTCATCTTCTGATTTTTTGGTGAAATATACTCTACAAACAGTGTTTCTGGAATCTATGCTTGCTACATTTATTACCCATTTAGTCCCGTTCCACGAAACAGTACTTACTATATTACTGGTACTATTTCCCGGAGATAAACAACTTATACTTGCATTATAATTATCATCTTTAGGGAAGTTTTCTACTTCCACTCCATTTACATAAGCAAGTATTTCTAAATCACCTTCCAATATACCTTCTATATAACCAGTGGAGATTTTATTTTGTAAAGCCAAATTGTTGTGACTGTAGCCGACATTTAAATCTATTTGAATATAGTAATCTTTACTGTCCGTGTTATCAGTTATAAGAGAAACAAAAATATTTTTATTAGCGCCTAATGTTCCAGAAATATATGGTGTAGATGCACCATACATAATACTTAATGATTTTGGTGTATCTATAAATTTTGTGCAATTCTTATCGGTACACACTCTATATGTTATTTCATATTTGGTATCAAAATTATTTAAAGAAGTTAGCATAATATTAAACTGCTCGGTTTTTCCAGCTTTGGAAAGGATAATACGATCCCCAATGATGGTATTTGATGGTACTTTTGTTCCTACTGTTGAACCGAGTTTGGTATCATTTATTATCATTTGATATTTTAAATCGCCAATGGTTATATTAGCACTTTTATTATTTTTAGATGTAGTATATCTAGCAAAAGTCACATTTAACGCTAAGCAGAAAAGCACTAAGATGGATATAAGACTTAAATATTTGAGTCTCTTATTTTTCTTAACCATATTCCAAATGTCATTTATTTTATTTTTAAATTTAAACATAGAAAATCACCCGATATTTTCTATATAATTATACAAATAACCCCCCCCATGTCAAGTTAATATTGCACATACAAAAAGTCTATGGTATTAACCATAGACAGTGCTAATTTTTTAAGACATTTTTACAATATATGGATTAGTCGCAGTACCTGCTCCTCCGGTAACTTTTGTAGTTGATAATAAGGAAACGGCCGGTCTTAAACCTAATTCTTCACTCGGATAAGTATGAATCATTCTACCTTCACCTGTAACAGCAATCTCATAGCTATAATCACCCATAGTATTTGCATAAAAAGGAGTCATTGCCCACCAACTAGTATCATAATATAAATAATATGTTGTATTATTATAATTTGCAAGATCTGAAAAAACACCACCAGCAAAGGCTACTTCATCATACGTAAGTAACCCTATTTTATATAATAAACTACCACTACCATTTGATCCTTTTAATTTTCCATTTCCATTTAAGGTATCATTTGCTGTAAATCTTGATAAATTAGGATCAACATTTGTTTTTTTGATTTTTGCACATACCAAAGTTGGACCAGTTCCTTTATTAGGATAATAGTTACCACTACCTATCCCAGCAGCTCGAGAATATGCTGTAAATTGTACTAAGTCTGTGCTACCATGGGTACTAGTTGTATTTTTATCATTACACCAGATGGTATCGGCAAGCATATTATTATAATTTCGAAGTTTTAAATCATACCACTTTTTTAAATTTACTAGAATTGTACTATCAATATTATTTTTAAATGCTTCGGCATATGTACTAACACTATTAGTAGTTCCATACATAAATCCAGTATACTGATTCAAACTCCAAGAATCATTAAATAATGACGTGGTATTCGTTCCATCATATTTAGCAAAGGCTAAATTATTACCTGTTGATTTGCAAGGATTTGTAACATTAGAATCATTACGATTGTATAAAGTAATTTTGATAGAGCCATCTCCGGTTACTCGCACGATTCTCCAGCACATCTTGGCAAAAACAACAAAATTGTTTGTTACTGCTCCTCTATAATAAAATGATGTTCCATAATCATCTGGGGTGCTCGCAAATATCTTTTCACTTGCGGTACTCGGTTCTTTTCCAGGACTTGTAGCTGCTGTGCCAACTACATTATCTCTTTTGATAGCCGCTAAAAGAGTACCATCAGCCGCTGTATACCAACCGGTTGGGGCTTTTATCTCATCACCAGTTTGTTCAGTAAATTGCACTTTGCAAGTAGTATTTCTTGAATTAATGCTTGCTACATTTATAAGCCATTGGCTACCATTCCATGTTACGGTGCCAATAATATTACTAGTACTATTTCCCGGGGCTGTGCAACTTATACTGGCATTATAATTATTTGTTCTTGGAAAATTTTCTACTTCCACTCCATTTACATAAGCGATTATTTCTAAATCACTTTCCAGAATTCCACCTGCATATCCAATAGAAATTTGTTTTTGTAAAGAAAGCGTATTATGACTATAGCCAGCATTTAAGTCTACTTGGATATAATAATCTTTACTATCGGTGTTATCAGTTACTACAGACACGATAATATTTTTGTTCGCTCTTAACGTTCCATTAACATATGGGGTATCAACATTGTACATAACACTTAATGATTCAGGGGTGTCAATAAATTTTGTACAATTTACATTAGTACAAACTCTATAAGTTATCTCATATTTGGTATCATAATTATTTAAGGAAGTTAGCATAATATTAAACTGTTCTGTTTTTCCCGATTTAGATAGAATAATACGATCCCCAATGATGGTGTTTGTTGGTACTTTTGTTCCTACTGATGAGCTTAGTTTGGTATCATTTATAACCATTCGATATTTCAAATCACCAACAGTTACATTAGCACCATTAATACTTTTAGATGTAGTATATCTAGCAAAAGTCACATTTAACGCTAAACAAAATAGAATTAAAAGTGAAATGATGCTTAAGTACCCTATTTTTTTATTTTTCTTAACCATATTCCAAATGTCATTTATTTTATTTTTAAATTTATACATAAAAAATCACCCGATATTTTCTATATAATTATACTAATAACCCCCCCCACCACGTCAAGTTAATATTCTACATACAAAAAGTCTATGGTATTAACCATAGACAGTGCTAATTGCGGTGGTAAGCTTAAAGTAGACAACTTGGGGGGCTTTGTAGACAACAGAGGAATTAAAAAATTTAATCATGAAAAAGGATATTGAAATTGCTAGATTAAAAAAAAATTACCTTGTGGAAGGAGGTGGTAATTGTTTCCTTACTCTTTTGTTTAGACAATTTAATTTCATGCTTATTTATTTAATGCCTTATAAAAAGTCTGTTTATGTTAATGAAGTTTTTAATGATTTAAAAGCTTTATTAGGTATTGATGAATTCAAAAGACTTTTTGAAGTTATTTTAACTGATAATGGCACTGAATTTTCTGATCCTGAAAGTATTGAATTTGATATGAATACTGGTGAAAAAATTTGCTCTTTATTCTACTGTGATACTAATTGTTCTTGGCAAAAAGGTAGTATTGAAAAAAATCATGAATACATTAGATATATTTTACCTAAAGGAACCTCTTTTGCTTCTCTTACACAAGATGATTGTTTTTTGATTGCTTCCCATATTAATTCTACTCCTAGATTATCTTTAAACAACCATTCTCCTTATGATTCTATTTTACTTTTTTTAGGTCAAAATAATATTGATAAATTACAAATAAAAAAGATAGACTACGATGACATAGATCTATCTTATAGATTATTAAGACAAGAATAATCTAAAACAACATAATTTAAGCCAAAATACACTTTTATTTTTTATTTCATAAACGAGACGTTACATCTTTTCAAAAAAAATTTATTAACTTCTCGGTCCTTTTGCGTGCTTTAATTTAACTTAAATCGTGTCTTATACTATCATATTTTTTCTATTTCTACAATTATTTTTTATAGAAAAACTCGGTTTCCCGAGACTTTATCTTTTAAATTATTATTTTTTTATTTTAATGCTAACTTAAGATGTTTTAACTACATATGGATTAGTTGCTGTACCGGTTCCTCCACTTTTAATTTCGGTAGATGATAAAAGTGAGACTGCTGGCCTTACTCCATAGCCATTATATAGAAGGCTTTCATGCATTTGACCACCACTATCTACGTATATTCCATAAGTATATGTGGTGCTATTTTCACTATAATATAAAGAATGATGAGGAGTCATTGTCCACCATGCAGAATTTGTATTAGCATATAAATAGTATGTCGTATTAGCATGAGAAAATGAAGATAATACACCGCCGGCAAAGGCTACTTCATCATATGTAAGTAAACCGATTTTATATAGTAAGCTGCCACTACCATTTGTTCCTTTTAATTTACCATTGCCATTTAAGGTATCGTTGGCGGTATATCTTGACAAATTCGCATCAACATTCGTTTTGTTTATTTTCGAACATAATAAAGTTGGTCCCGTTCCTTGAGCAGGATAATAGTAATCATTGGTATACCCCGCTGAACGATTATAGGCAGGAAAATTTATGGTGCTGGTGCTACCGGAATTACTAGTTGTATTTTTATCATTACACCATATTGTATCGGCAAGCATATCATTATAATTTCTTAATTTTAAATCATACCATGTTTTTAAATTTACTAAAATTTTACTATCAATATTATTTTGAAAGGCAGCGGCAAAGGTGCCAACACTATTACCAGTTCCATACATAAAACCAGTAAATTGACTTAATTCGTATGAACTATTAAACACAGAATTATATGTTGAACCCGAATATTTGGCAAATGCTAAATTATTACCAGTTGTATTACAAGGATTTGTAACATTTGAATCATTATGATTGTATAAAGTAATTTTGATTGAGCCATCTCCGGTTACACGCACGATTCTCCAACACATCTTAGCAAAAACAACAAAATTGTTTGTTACAGCACCTCTATAATAAAATGATGTTCCGTAGTCGTCTTCAGTACGAGCGAATGCTTTTTCACTTGAAGAACTTCTTTCTTTCCCAGGAGTTGTCGCTGCTTTACCGATGACGTTTTCATTTCTAATTGCGGCAAGTAGTGTTCCATCGTCTGCAGCATACCATCCAGTTGGTGCTTTTACTTCTTCGCCCGTTTTTTCGGTAAAATATACTTTACAAATGGTATTTCTTGAATCAATACTTGCGATATTTATTATCCATTTGCTACCATTCCATGTCGCAGTGCCAATAATATTACTAGTACTATTTCCCGGGGCTGTACAACTTATACTGGCATTATAATTATCTGTTTTTGGAAAATTTTCTACTTCCACTCCGTTTACATAGGCAATTATTTCTAAATCACTTTCCAGAATTCCACTTGCATATCCAATAGAAATCTGTTTTTGTAAAGGAAGTGTATTATGACTATAGCCAGCGTTTAAGTCTACTTGTATATAATAATCTTTACTATCGGTGTTATCAGTTACTACAGACACAATAATATTATTATTTGCACTTAACGTTCCAGTTATATATGGGGTATCAACATTGTACATAACACTTAATGATTCAGGGGTGTCAATAAATTTTGTACAATTTACATCAGTACAAACTCTATAAGTTATCTCATATTTGGTATCATAATTAATTAAAGAAGTTAATATAATATTAAACTGCTCGGTTTTTCCAGCTTTGGAAAGGATAATACGATCCCCAATGATAGTGTTTGTTGGTACTTTTGTTCCTACTGATGAACCTAGTTCGGTATTATTTATAACCATTCGATATTTCAAATCACCAACAGTTACATTAGCACCATTAATACTTTTAGATGTAGTATATCTAGCAAAAGTCACATTTAATGCTAGACAAAATAGAATTAAAAGCGAAATGAGGCTTAAGTACCCTATTTTTTTATTTTTCTTAACCATATTCCAAATGTCATTTATTTTATTTTTAAATTTAAACATATAAAATCACCCGATATTTTCTATATAATTATACTAATAACCCCCCCCCACGTCAAGTTAATATTCTGCATACAAAAAGTCTATGGTATTAACCGAAAATTGTGTAAATTTGTAAATTATTTAATAGTATGAGTAAATTATATCTTAATTATTCATATAAAAACAAAAATTCGCACGTCTTGTGTGGGATAAAATTGTTATATTTTGTCAAAAAAACTTACGAGTAAAATTCGTAAGTTTATCTTGAATACCAATAAGTATATTTATTTGGTAATTTTAATATTTTTTGTGGATCTAATGTTTTAGCTAGGAAGGTACTATAACTTGAATATGTACTTCCATACCATCCTTCAGCAATTGTAAAGTGTAAGTGAGCACCGGTTGAGCAGCTTTCCCAACTTTGAGTTTTGCTTCCACCACCAACAAGACCAATTACGGTGTTACTAGTAACAGAGTCACCTACTTTAACATTAATACTAAGTAGGTGTAAATATGCCGTTGTATATTTTTTTCCATTAATAGTGTGATAAATATATACTTGTTTACCACCACAAGTTTTTTTAGAGGTATTACTTATGATCATACCTACTTTACCATTAGCAGAAGCATATACATTGGTCCCTTCTTTATTACCACCAATATCAGTACCTGAATGAAATTTGGAATAACCATATATTGGGTGGATACGATAACCAAAATAACTAGTAATAGTTCCTTTAACTAATGGTTTTCTAAAACCGGTATCACCTTTTACATTTACACAGTCATCTAAATTTTCATTTTCTTTACATCCTAAGTTAGTATAATATTTGATTAATTCACTCGTAGCATCTATTTCATCTTGGATATCCATAGTAATTTCGGTTATTTCGGATAAATCATTATTTAATGAAGAAATACTTTTTTCTAAGGAAGCTATATTTTTATTTAATTCAATTTCTTTAGCTTCTAAATCTTTTTGAAGCTCCTCATTTTTTGTTATTTTATTTTTCCATGAATCGATTTGAGCATCTTTAAAATCTATTAATTGTTCTAAGATGCCATAACGATATATTAAGTCAGCATAACTAGTAGCGTTAAATAAGTATTCTAAGTAAATATTATCACTTTTAGATTGCTGATATTGATTTAAGAGTTCTTTAATTGATTCTTTACCTTTAGAAATATCAAAGGTTAAATCTTCTATTTCCTTTTTAGCTTCTTCTATTTTGTTACGCCCTTCATCAATTTCATTTTTAGAGTTATAAATATTATTTTTAGCAGAATTTATTTGGGATTTAGTGTTTCTCTTTTTAGCATCTTGCGTACTTTTTTGTTTTTTTAAATTATTTAAAGCGGTTCTAAGTTCAGCAAGAGTTTTTGCATCAGAGGATGCGTTTACAAAACTAACACTACTAAACATAATAATTAAAGCAAATATAATAATCTTAATTTTTCTCATATTGTTAAGTACTTTCTAACCGCTTTTACTGAGGCTAACATACCAACCACGGTTCCAATTAAAGCTAAATACAATGATATTCTATAGATAATAGTTCCGGGAGCTGATAATTTAATTAGGCTCATAAAATTAGACGGTGATGAAATGGTTAATTCATTATATGCAAAGGTATAGCCAAATATCGTTATTAGAATAGGAATAATAGAACCAAATAGTCCGATTAGAAATCCTTCAATTAAAAATGGTAATTTTATAACGGTATTGCTAGTACCTACTAGTCTCATAATATCTATTTCATTTTTACGGCTAAAAATAGTTATTTTGATAGTGTTATTTATTAAGAAGGTGGTAACTAAGATTAGTCCGATAACTAAAATGATAGTTCCTTTTCTTACAACATCAAATACTTTAATCATATAGTTAACACTATCTTCACCATATTTTACTTTTTCAACTTTATCTAAATTCTTAATGGTAGTAGCTGTTTCATTAATATCTTTTATGTCTTCAACTTCAATAACGTAAGAATCCTGAAATGGATTTTCATCATCACCAAAGGCACCAATTAATTTAGAAAAATCATCATTTTCTTTTTGAATTTCTTCTTTTACTTCTTCTTTGGATTTAAAAACGACATTTTTGACATTATCAATTTTTTTAAGCTTATCGGTTAAATCTGTTAATTCTTCAGCAGTTACAGATTTATCAATAAATACAGATATAGTCATTTCTTTTTCAATATCTTTAGTAATATTATTTACATTGTAGGAGATTAAAAAACCAATGGCCACTAATACTAAAGTAATTATTGTACAAGTTATAGAGGCCATACTTAGAGAAAAGTTACGAATGATACTTTTTCCAGCATTAGCGATACTTCTACCAATTATTCTAAATATTCTCATTTACTTTATAACTTCCTTTCAAGTAATCGCCATCTATAATTCCATCTTTGACAACTACTACTCTTTTCTTCATGCGATTTACGATATCTTTATCATGGGTGGCCATTACAACAGTAGTTCCTAGTTCTTTATTGATTTTGTCGATGACATCCATAATTTCTTTTGAGGTGTCAGGATCTAGGTTACCTGTTGGTTCATCACAAAGTAATAATTTTGGCTTATTTACTATAGCTCTTGCAATACAGACTCTTTGCTGCTCACCACCAGATAATTCATGAGGAAAGCTTCTAGTTTTATCTGATAAGCCGACCTGCTCTAAGGCAGATAATACAAGGGGTCTAATTTCTTTAGATGATAGACCGTAGCTTTCTAAAGGATATGCAACATTTTCATATGCTGTAAGTTTTGGTAATAATTTATAGTCTTGAAATACGATGCCAATTTTTCTTCTTAATTTATAAATTTTACTATTTCTTAATTTAACTACATTTACACCGCCAACAGTGACACTGCCTTTGGTGGGTTTTTCTTCACGATATAATAGTTTAATAAGAGTAGATTTTCCGCTAGCGGTGTGGCCGATTACAAAAACAAAATCGCCTTTTTTGATGCGAAGGTTAACTCCGGCTAAAGCGGTCACTCCATTTTTATATACTTTATATGTATCTTTAAATTCTATAAATTCCATTATTACATACCACCTTATAATTATGATTATATCATAAAATCAATTTATTTTTTTACCAATAGCTGGATTTGACAATTTTTAGGAAGCATTTTACATTAGCGAATATAACAATTATTTTTATTGTTTAGTAAAAACTTTTTAATGTTCGCTTGTTTTACCTAATTTCCTTTTATATAATTTTAACAGGAACATTTGATGTGAGTGTCGTCCTCCAATCTTGAAAAAGAAGGGAGGTAGATAGAAATGAAAAAAAGAACTTTTATAATAAAAGTCCTTCGCCTTATTGCTATCATTTTATTACTCCTTACCTTATTGGTAATAGCAATAAAAATATGACACTCTTTCAAATCTGATTGAGTGTCAATACTAAGTTTTTAGAGGCGACATTCACTTGCAGAATCGAATGTTCCTCTTTTTTATTTTATGCAAGAATCCTTGCTTACATACTAATAATAGCATGAAATATTGTTATTGTCAAAAATTACTACTATATAATAACTACAGTCATAAAAAAATCCCTAAAATAAAGGGATTAATTTCAAAGTGGTGTCTCCGACGTGATTCGAACACGTGACCCTACGCTTAGAAGGCGTATGCTCTATCCAGCTGAGCTACGGAGACAAGTTCAACTGAACAAATTAATTATATAATAATTTTTTTAGATATTCAAGCATTTTTAATAAAAAGTTTAAAAATTTAGAAATTTAGAATATATCCATATATTTTTGATATTTAGTAAGTAATCCATTGTGATTTTTAGTAAATGATGGTTTTATTTGAAAAATACCAGGATATGAATTTCCTTCGATAATGACAGGGCCATCATTAGTTATAGCAACATCCCAGCCAACATATCTAACTTTAGGAACTAGTTTAGATGCATCTTTTACCATTCGGCAGGCTTCTTCATACATTGGAACAGTAAAGCCAGTTATTTCGGCTTTAGTTAAAGGGTGAACACTATAACAATGATCTTCCTGATCGATGGCAGGAGCAATAACTTTTCCTTCTTCATTTAAAAAGGTATACATGCTGCCACTACTAAAATTATCAGTTACTCCCCCATTACCAATTTTAAAGATACTATTTAAAATAACAACATCATTTTGGTCAGTAATAAAGGTAAATAATCTTAAGGTGTTAACAGAATCTTTATATAATTTGTTTATTTCATCATGTTGTTTAATGCATTCTTCACATAAAGTGCTTTTAGATATTAAGATATTTTCATATAAGGCATCTTTGTCAGTATCTTTATCTATTACATATTTAGTTATTCCATGGCCGCCAGAACCATCTACCGGCTTACAGATAATTTCCGTATGCTTATTTATAAATTTCATAAATTCCGCTTTATTATTTTTGTTTATGACAATATAATCTCGTTTTAAGTATTTTTTAAATATTTCATTAAAGATTTCTTTGTTATCAAATTTATAAAATTCTTTAGGCTCATTATAAGTTTTAATTATTAAGTTATTTTTGGTACGAGTTAAATATGTTTTTCTTTCTTTACGGGTTAAATTATAAAATTCAAATTCTTGATAGTCGTAGTAACCAGCGCCGTATTTAATGCCACAGTAAATAATATCTATTAAAATAAAAAGAGATAATTTATGGGTTTTTTTAGCAATTTTTTTGGCAATTTTAAACATGTTTTTTACGTTTAAGGATTTTAGACATTTTAAAATATATTTTAGTTTATTCATGATAATCACCAAATTAATATTAGCATAGTTTGTTAACTAAATAAAGCCTTTAAGAGTTTAATTATGTAACCTACTCCGTCATTAAGAATTGTATCAATAGAGTTACTGATGGTGTAGCCAATTTTTGATGATAAACTTTTATAGTCATCATCATGAACTTCAATGTAATCTTTAATATCAACATTTTTGCCATTTGCTACATCATCTTCAAAGGCTTTGATGGCTTCTTTCGTTAAGGCAGTTTTACTTGATATTTTTTTTTCATAATAACCGGTTGAAGAGGCAAAATATAATAAACAAAAAATAATAACTAAGGTGGTAAAAATAAATTTAAATCTTTTTTTAGCCTTGCTTGGTTTGGTTTCCATTAAATACCTCCGATTACATGGGCAAAGGCATCCGCTAGAGCCATAACACTGTTATTAACTTCTGCAATAGTGTTTTCAGGTCCCCCTATTTCAACTAGTAAAGTGTGCTCATGAAAATTTTGATTGTATTCACTTCTTTTACCATAAAAAACATCACGCATTAAACCTTCATAATTATTTTTTAAATATTCGTTTAATTTTAAGGCCAGTGATTCATTTTTTTCGTAGTTTTCATGATTCATGCCAACAACAAACATCATTTTTGCGTATTTTTTATCATTTATAGTGGTGGTTAAAGATAAACTATCACGGTGTAAATCAATAAAATAATTTAAACTAGGATATTTTTTGATGCTTTCTTCTAACCATAATTTACTAGCATAATAAGATTCATTATATTTCCAATTATGACGATTTAAGACGTCTTTGATATTTTCATCTTCGACAACAGAGTTAATATTATAATTTTGCAGAGATTTTTTTAACATATTTGATGCCATATAAACGGTGGGTGTAATATTATAAACTGATAAAGTATCAGCGTTATATTCTTCGGTTTGGTGAGTATTATAAATATAAATAAGGGGTTTATTTTCTTCTTTGATGGTGCCGGTTACATTTTCGTTTTCTTCTTTAGAGGGTTTAGTTTCTTTAATAATTTTATTTAAACTAGCATTACTAAAAGTCATTTTTAGGAGGTTTTCAGGACTTTTTAAATTAAAATTTATGATGTCATATAAAGTAAGCTCACCAATTAGATTGTTAGTACTAAGAGCAAGTAATTCATTAACCTTTTGAGGAGAGTTTTTTAATGTGAAATTTTTAAATAGATATTTAATGGTAACTATAAAGGATAATATAACGATAAAAATACATATGGTTAGTTTTAAAATATTATTACTAATGATTCTTTTTCTTGCGATAAACATTTTTTTCATCAGACATCACCTTAATAGTAATATATAATTTTTGAGATAAAAAATATGTCAAAAAAAGATGCTACTTAGCACCTTTCGTTAATCTAATTTAACACTTACTAATTTAGATACACCGGATTCTTGCATGGTTATTCCATATAAGGTATTAGTATATTCCATCGTTCTTTTTTTGTGGGTAATTATAATAAACTGGGTATTAGTGTTTAGTTCATTTAAGTATCTACCAAACATATCGACATTAGCTTCATCTAAAGCCGCTTCTACTTCATCTAAGATGCAGAAAGGAACGGTACGAATATTTAATATACTAAATAGTAAAGCAATGGCAGTAAGAGTTGATTCACCACCTGATAGTGTTTTAGGATTTTTAATATCTTTACCAGGAGGAGCAACTTTAATTTCTAAACCGGTATTTAAAATATCAGATGGTTCAGTTAATAATAACTCAGCACTACCTCCTCTAAATAGTTTTTTAAAGACTACTTTAAATTCATTATTTAGGTCGTTAAAGGCCTTAGTTAGTTTATCTTTCATGGTTTCATCTAATTCATTAATGATGGTTAATAAATCATTTATAGAAGTAGTTAAATCTTCTTTTTGTTTAGATAAAAAGTCAAATCTCGTTTTGATACGGTCATATTCACTTATGGCACCAGTATTAACATCCCCTAAATTTTTAATACTTCTTTTTAGAGAACTTACTTTGCTTCTTGCTTCATCAAGGGAAGTGTTTAACTCATAGTTTTGAGCTTTTTCATAAGTCATTTGATATTCTTCATTTAATCTGATTAAATAAGAATCAATTTTATATTCATCTTTGTTTATAGCAAGTTCTAAATCTTTTAATTCATTATATTTTTTGTTATATTCACTATTTTGTTTTTTATTTGCTAGCTCAATTTCATTTATTTGACTTTGTAAGTCATTTTTACTTACTTTTAAATCATTTAAAGTATTTTCTAAATTAGTTTTTTCGGCTTCAACTTTATAGTATTCATTTAAGATATTTTCAATTTTTTGATCAATAGTATTTTCAAGTAAGCCACTAGTACCAGCCATCTCATTTTGGACCTTAGTTAAATCATCTTTTAAATTATCTAATTCGTTTTGTTTACGAATGATTATCTCTTTTGATTCATTAAAATCACTAGTTAAAGAGAAAATTTGCGTTTCCATAATTTTTAAATTATGATCTTCATCGTTTATTTCTTCTTCTTTTAATTTAATTAAATTAGTCTTTTCTTTTAAAAGTTTTAATTTGTTTTCTAATTCAAATTTTTGATTGATAATACCACTACTAGTTTTTAGAGAGCCACCAGTGATGCTACCGCCAGGGTTAATTAAATCGCCATCTAAAGAAACAATGCGATATGTATGATTAATTAATTTACTTATATAGTTTGCAGAAGTTAGATCTCTAACAATAATAGTACTTCCTAAAGCATTTAATACGACATTACGATATAAGCCATTATATTTAACAAGGGAATCTGCTGATCCAATAAAACCATCAACACTGGTTATTTTAGATAAGGTATTAGGGTCAATTCCTCTTGGTTTAATAATGTTTAAGGGGTAAAAAGTTACTCTTCCTAAACCATTTTGCTTTAAATAATTAATGGCTTCTTTCGCACATATTTCATTATCAACAACAACGATGCTAGCGTTATAACCTAGAGAAATATCAATGGCAGTACCATACTTTTCTTCTGTTTCAATAAGTTTACCTAAAGCGTTATGAATGCCTGGTAGACGAGTGTTATTTAAAACGCTACGAACGGGATAAGGAAATCTATTATCATTTTCAATGGTATCTTTTAAAATATCAATTTGATTTTTTAATTTTTCTTCTTCCTTATTTAATTCCGTTAAATTATTAATGTTAAGATTTTTCGTTATAATTAAATTCTTGTACTCGCTTTCCATTTTAGAAAGAGATGCGGCAATTTTATTTTTGTCTTCTTCTAATTTGGTTAATTCTTTTTCTGATGATTTAATATTATTTTCTAGGCGAAGAGCATTTTCTTTTAAGTAAATAATATTATTTTGAAGTTTAATATCGTCAACCTGATATTTTTGACGTTCTAACATGATTTGTTTTTCACTATTTAAATCAGAAAGAGTTTTAGTTAATTTAAATAAATTATCACTTTTTACGGAAATATCTTCTTCAGTTTTTAATAAGCGATGCTTTAAAGTGTCTACTTTAGCGTTATCGATTGTTTTAGCATTATCTAAAGAGTTTAGTTCATTAGTTAAAGTTTCTTTTAATTCTTTATTGTTTTTAATACTTGAATTAATACTAGAAATATCAGTAGCAAGTAAAGCAATTTCGGTATTGGTTAGCTCACTTTTGTATTCTAAATATTTGTTTGCTACTTCGGCTTGATTTTTTAGAGGCTCTAAGTTAATAGATAATTCATCAATTACTAAATTTATTTTTGATAAGTTATCATTAGTTTTATCTAGTTTTTTTAAAGACTCCTCTTTTCTTTTTTTATATTTTAAGACGCCAGCAGTTTCTTCAATTATTTTACGTTTTTCTAATGGAGTTCCGTTTACAATTTCGGTTATCTTTCCTTGGGAAATGATGGAAAGGGAGTTGACACTTGAACCGGAATCGATAAATAAATTAGTAATATCTTTTAATCTTACTTCATCATTATTTATATAGTATTCGTTTTCACCGGTTATGTAAACGACTCTTTTAATTTCAATTTCGGTAAGTTCACTATTTAGGTAATGATCTGAGTTATCAAATGTTAAAGATACCCAGCATCTAGTTAATGGCCCACGAGATTTTGAGCCACTAAAAATGACATCTTTAGAAGAATTTCCTCCTCTGATGTCTTTTAGAGATTGCTCACCTAATACCCATCTTATAGCATCAACAATGTTACTTTTGCCAGAACCATTAGGTCCAACGATACCAGTTATTCCATCTTTTATATCAATTGTGGTTTTATCGGCAAAACTTTTAAAACCATGCAAACTTATTTTTAATAATTTCATTTGAATACACCTGCACTCTTAGTAATAGCATCTTTAGCAGCATTTTGCTCGGCTTCTTTTTTACTTTTGCCTGTTCCTTTGCCATAAACCATGTCTTCTACTAGAACTTCTACTTCAAAAGTGCGATCATGGGCTGGCCCTAGTTCATTAATAACGCGGTATACAACACTTTTTTGCGTAGTTTGTACTAACTGCTGTAAGTAAGATTTATAGTCGCTTAAGAAGATGACATCTTTTTCGATATAAGGCACTATGATATCCATAACAAATTCTCTAGCCTTTGCTAAGCCACTGTTTAAGTAAATGGCTGCGATAACAGCTTCAAAAACATCAGCAATAATAGTTTCATTAATTGTGTGCTCTAAGCCATGTCCAACTTTTATATAATCTGGTAAATTTATTTCTTTAGCGTATTCAAAAAGAGCGTTTTCACAAACGTAACGGCTTCTTTTTTTGGTCATTTCTCCCTCTTTTAAAGAGGTATTTTTATAAAAATAGTCACTAGTAATAAGTTCTAATACTGCGTCACCTAAAAATTCTAATCGTTCATAACTTTCACAGTTATGTTCATTAGCATATGATGTATGTGTTAAAGCAACGCTTAATATCTTATTATCTGGTTCTATATTGTATTTTGATAAATTCATTTTAATCACCATACCTTATTCAATTATACCCTAAAACAAGGGCTTTTTCTAGTTTTTTTAAAAGTTCTTTTAAATTATAGAGAATTGTAGTAAAATTATAAAAGGTGAAAGATGAAAAAATTACTAATTAAATTAATTGATTTGTACCAAAGTATGCCACTTAAGTGTCATAAATATTGTAGGTTTACCCCTACTTGCTCTCAGTATATGAAAGAGGCAATAATTAATTATGGTGCATCAAAAGGATTATGGTTAGGAATAAAAAGATTGGGAAGATGTCATCCATTTGGTAAATATGGTTATGACCCTTTGAAGGAGAATTTGTGATGAAAAAATTAAAGATTATGATGTTAGGTATAGTTATGCTGTGTCTAACTGGTTGCATTAAAAAAGATAATTATGAAAATATTTCGATTTATACAACGGTTTATCCGGTTACTTATATTGCGAAATATTTATATGATGATTATGCGGAAATAAATAGTATTTATCCAAACGGAGTTGATGCTGATACTTATGAAATTTCTAACAAAAAGCTAAATGATTTTAGTAAAGGCGATTTATTTATTTATAATGGATTATCATCAGAAAAAGATATCGCGGCGGAACTTTTAAATAAAAATAAAAAAATGGATATTATTGATGTTTCACAAGGGTTAGAGGTTAAAAGTGATGTTAGTGAGTTATGGCTTAGCCCAGCAAACTTTTTGATGATGATGACTAATATTAAAAATAATTTAAAAGAATATATTACTAATAAATCTATTTTGGATAGTATTGATAAAAATTATGATAATTTAAAAGTACAAATATCAGAAATTGATGCGGAATTAAGTTTGATGGCTGATAACGCAAGTAACAAAAAGATTATTGTTGCGAATAATGCTTTTAAATTTTTAGAAAAATATGGCTTTGAGGTAATTAGTGTAAGTGCTGAAGATGAAAATTCTAATACCAATATTAGTAGAGCTAAAAAATATTTTAGTGATAAGGAAAATACTTACCTATTTATGTTAGATAATACAGCAGAAAATGAAACGATTAAGAGCTTAAAGGATAGCGGTGCGACTGAGCAGGTAGTTGCAAGACTTCTTACTTTGTCAGAAGAAAATAGTAAAAATGGTACGGACTATATTTCATATATTAAAGATATCTTAGATATTATTAAAAAGGAAATTTATTAACAGGAATTGAGACTCCTGTTTTTTTTATTGATAATTTATAATAAAGGGTGTTTATTAGGGTGTTTAGAAAATTAAAGTCACAAAAAAAATCCCTAAAATAAAGGGATTAATTTTCAAATTGGTGACCCGTACGGGGTTCGAACCCATAAATGCATGCGTGAAAGGCATGTGTGTTAACCATTTCACCA
>CAKOOH010000012.1 GCA_934098485.1 uncultured Bacilli bacterium
GGAGCGAAGCCTTATTTAATAAGGGAAACGGTAAAAAATAAACGGTAATTTAATTTAGGGCTTATTTTTCATACCCAGCAGGTCGGGAGTTCAAATCTCTCCGCCGCTACCAATACTAATTACAGAGAATTATCTCTGTTTTTTATTTTTTATATTTCATATGAATATTGTTTTTTTCATCTTCTTGTGCTAAAATTCAAATAGAATAGGAAAGTGTCTATGAAACATTTAAAATATTTATTATTAATATTATTTGTAATTCCTCTTAGTGTTCATGCTGATAACATCGGTTTAACTTGCCCAACCACTAAAATTAGATCTGGTGCTGAATTTACTTGTACTATATTTGGTCCTGAATACTGCTCAACTTTTACTGCTGATTTAATTTTACCAGAAGGTTTTTCCTATAAAAGTGGTTTAGCAGGAGATAATTATACTTTTAATAAAAACAATAATACCCTAAGTTTTGAAGGAACTGGTTTACATAGCCGTGTTGTTGGTATTATTACGCTAACTGCTCCCGTTATTAGCTCTGAAACCAAATATAATATTTCTCTAGAAAACATAAAATTTAAATATACTACATCTGATACATCTTATACTAATCAAGATACTTTAAAAAGAACTGTTACTGTGTTAAAAGGCAAAAATAGTAATACAACATCACCTACAACTAATACAACTACAGTTACTAATAGTAAATTTACTTTAAAAGTTGCTGATGGTGTAAATGAAAACCAAAATTTAACATGTGAGGTAAGTAATAATAAAACTTGTGATATCGACTTAAGTAATTTAACTATTCCCTCTAAAGAAGGCTACATTTTTAATGGCTGGTCAAATGAAAAAGATTGCACTGTCGGAATAAAAAATAAATATACACTAACTAAAGATGAAACTATTTATGCCTGTTTTAAAGCATCCGAAAGTAACACACTTTACTTAGATACTCTTACAGTAAATGGTAATCCTATTGAAGAATTTAGCAAATTTAAAACCGACTATACTTTAAATTATGATGTAGTTGACACCTATAAAATTGAAGCAACCGGAGCAGATAAAGATGTTAAAATTGAAGTAAATGCTCCCGAAAAATACGTAGCAGGAACTAATGTTGTTACTATTACATTAACTAAAAATGAATTAAAAACTATTTATACCATTAATATAAATATTGGCTCTAATAAACCTATATCTAAAACTATTTTAAAAGAACTTACTATAGATGGCTTTAATCTTAACTTTAACCCCGAAATATTTAATTACAATTTGAAAGTAAGTCATAAAACTAATGAATTAAACGTCAATGTTAAAACATCTGATGAAGATGTATCTTATATAATTAATGGTAATAAAGAAATTAAAGATGGAAGTAAAATAATTATAACCGTATTCGACAACGAATCAAATACTAGTGAATATACGATTTTAATAGAAAAACCAACATTAATTGAAGAATATAAAAATTATTTAATTGCGTTAGGTGTTATCATTTTTTGCTTAATTGTTTATTTTATAGTAGGTACTAAAAAACATAAATTTGGTAAAAAAGCAAATGAAATTAAACCACCTAAAAAGGAACGTAAGAAATTCAAAAAAACAAAAAAGAAAGAAAATATCGAAACCTTAGATTTATAAATTAGGTAAATAACACCTAATTTTTTTTATCCGTGTTATAATATAAATGTGATCAATATGAAAGATACAATAAATGAATTTCTCGATTATATTTCTTACGAAAAAAAGTATTCTGATAATACCGAACTAAATTATGAAATAGATTTATACCGTTTTGATGAATATTTAAAAATGAATCATAAAAATTATTTAAAAATTAAATATGAAGATGTAAGTAACTTTATTATAACCTTACAAAAATCAGGATATAAAAGTACTTCTATTAATCGCACCATTAGTACTTTAAGAAGTTTCTATACATATTTAGAAAAAGAAAAAATAATCTCAAGTAATCCTTTTAATTTAATAAGTAATTTAAAAACCGATAAAAGATTACCCAACTATTTTAAATACAATGAATATTTAGAAATGATAAATACTTTATCTGATAGTCCCTTAGATATTCGTAATCGTTTAATTTTAGAACTTTTACTAGCAACTGGTATGCGTGTAAGTGAATTATCAAATATTAAAATAGACACAATTGATTTTAATAATAATGAAATAAAAGTTCATGGTAAAGGCAATAAAGAAAGAATCGTTTTTTATGGTTCTTATGCTAAAGATGCTTTAGATAATTACCTTTATAACAGTAGAAATATTTTACTAAATGGAAAAGAAAGCGTCTTTTTACTTGTGAATAATAATGGTACTCCTTTAACTTCTAGAGGTATTCGTTTGATAATTGAAAATATTGTTAAAAAAGCATCTATTCATTCTAAAATTACCCCTCATACTTTTAGACATACTTTTGCTACAATGTTACTAAATGAAGGATGCAACATTAAAAGTGTGCAAGAACTTCTTGGTCATGCATCTTTAAATACCACTGGAATTTATACCCACTTAACTAATGAAGAAGTGCGTAAAGTTTATTTAAATGCCCATCCAAGAGCAAAAAAATAGTAGTATAAAAACATCTTTTTTGATATAATTTTTTTGTTAGGGTTGATTTATTATGAAAGAGGATAAAGACATTATTTTATTAAGTAAAATTATTATTGTAGTTCTTATAATTATTAGTTCAATCATTATTTTATCGTTAGTTAAATATATTTTTACAACAGATAAGTATGGTTATGATTTACCTAAAGAACCAAATCAAAGTATAGACTCAGAAAATTATCAAAAACTATCTTCTATTGAAAGAATTAAATACAATGAAAATTTAGCAAGTAAACCTTTTTTAACCGCACTTAATAATTCTGTAACAAAGTATATTGATAATAATAATGAAGACTTACTTAAAAACGACGAAACCTTATTTAAATTCGTTTATAGTTACGCTTTTGCCGAGAATAGTAAAAACATATCTCAAGAAATACTTGATGATACTGCTAATAAGTTATTTAATCGAACTATCCCTATGGAAACTTTAAATAATTACATAAAAGAAGATAATAATTATTCTTATGATGTAAATCCTAACTACGAATATTGCTTAAAAGCGTATAAAGTAAAACAATCCGAAAATGAGATAAATATAAAATTAGGTGTTATAAACTACAATGCCATCATTTGTGGCAGCGATTACACTGATTATAATATTGATACATTTTTAAAAGAAGCAATACTTATTATCGATAAAAAAGATAATAATTATTATATAAATAAATTAACATTTATAGAAAAGGAAAGTGATTAACATGACAAAATTTGTTTATTTATTTAGCGAAGGTAATGCAAGCATGCGTAATCTTTTAGGAGGTAAGGGTGCTAACTTAGCCGAAATGACCAATATTGGTTTACCCGTTCCTCAAGGATTTACTATTACTACTGAAGCATGTACTAAATACTATGAAGATGGTCGTACCATTAATGAAGAAATTGAAGGGCAAATTAACGAATATATCGTTAAAATGGAAGAAATTACTGGTAAAAAATTTGGCGATAAAGAAAATCCATTATTAGTTTCTGTCAGAAGTGGTGCCAGAGCCAGTATGCCTGGTATGATGGATACAATTCTTAATTTAGGTTTAAATGAAGAAGTAGTAAATGTTCTTGCTGAAAAATCTAATAATCCTAGATGGGCTTGGGACTGCTATCGTAGATTTATTCAAATGTATTCTGATGTTGTTATGGAAGTAGGTAAAAAATACTTTGAACAACTAATCGATAAGATGAAAGAAGAAAAAAATGTTAAATTAGATGTTGAACTTAATGCTGATGATCTAAAAGAATTAGCCAAAGAGTTTAAAGAAGAATATAAATCTAAAATCGGTGAAGATTTCCCTGATGATCCAAAAGAACAATTAATGGGCGCTATTAAAGCCGTATTTAGATCTTGGGATAATCCTCGTGCTAATGTTTATCGTCGAGATAATGATATTCCATATTCATGGGGAACTGCTGTTAATGTTCAATCAATGGCCTTCGGTAACATGGGTGATGATTGTGGAACTGGCGTTGCCTTTACAAGAGACCCTGCAACTGGCGAAAAAGGACTATTTGGTGAATTTTTAACAAATGCTCAAGGTGAAGATGTTGTTGCGGGTGTTAGAACTCCAATGAAGATATCTGAAATGGCTGATAAATTCCCAGAAGCCTTTGAAGAATTTAAAAAAGTATGTACTACTTTAGAAAATCATTATCGTGATATGCAAGATATGGAATTTACTGTAGAACATGGTAAATTATATATGCTTCAAACAAGAAACGGTAAAAGAACTGCTCAAGCTGCTTTAAAAATAGCTTGTGATTTAGTTGATGAAGGTATGCGTAGTGAAGAAGAAGCCGTATTAATGATTGATCCAAGAAACTTAGATACACTATTACACCCTCAATTTGATAGTAAGGCCCTAAAAGCTGCTACTCCTGTTGGTAAAGGCTTAGGTGCATCACCTGGTGCTGCTTGTGGTAAAATTGTTTTTACTGCTGAAGATGCTGCTACTTATGGTATCGGTGGAAAAGGGGAAAAAGTTGTTTTAGTTAGACTTGAAACTTCTCCAGAAGATATTACTGGTATGAAAGCCGCTCAAGGTATTTTAACTGTTCGTGGTGGTATGACTAGCCATGCTGCTGTAGTTGCTCGTGGTATGGGTACTTGCTGTGTATCTGGTTGTGGTGACATTATTATGAATGAAGCCAAAAAAGAATTTACTTTAGCCGGCAAAGTATATCATGAAGGAGATGTAATATCTATTGATGGTACGACTGGTAACATTTATGATGGAGCTATTCCAACTGTTGATGCTACTATTGCTGGTGAATTTGGCCGTGTTATGGCTTGGGCTGATAAATACCGTAAATTAGGTGTTAGAACCAATGCCGATACTCCAAAAGACACTAAAAAAGCTATTGAATTAGGTGCTGAAGGAATTGGCCTTTGCCGTACTGAGCATATGTTCTTTGATGAAGAAAGAATTTTTAACTTAAGAAGAATGATTTTATCTGAAACTGTTGAAGATAGAGAAAAATATTTAAATTTATTAATTCCATATCAAAAGAATGACTTTAAAGAAATGTATAAGGAATTAAAAGGTTTACCAATGACTGTTCGTTACATCGATCCGCCACTTCATGAATTTATTCCTAAAACAGAAAGTGAGATGGCCGAACTTGCATCTTCAATGGGAATAACTGTTGAACATATCATTGATGTATGTAATGAACTACATGAATTTAACCCAATGATGGGTCACAGAGGTTGCCGTTTAGCTGTAACTTATCCTGAAATTGCTAGAATGCAAACTCGTGCTTTAATGGAAGCAGCCATTGAAGTTCATGAAGAAGAAGGATTTGATATTGTACCAGAAATTATGATTCCTCTTGTTGGTGAAGTTAAAGAATTAAAATATGTTAAAGATATCGTAGTAGAAACTGCTGAACTTGTTAAAAAAGAAAAAGGTTCTGATATGAATTATCATATTGGTACTATGATTGAAATACCTAGAGCTGCATTAACTGCTGATGATATAGCCAAAGAAGCAGAGTTCTTCTCATTTGGTACAAACGATTTAACTCAAATGACATTCGGTTTTTCAAGAGATGATGCTGGTAAGTTCTTAGGCGCTTACTATGAAAAGAAAATTTATGAACAAGATCCATTTGCTAAATTAGATCAAGTTGGTGTAGGACAGTTAGTTAAGATGGCTGTCGAAAAAGGTAAATCAACAAGACCAAATATTAAACTTGGCATTTGTGGAGAACACGGTGGAGATCCATCAAGCGTAGAATTCTGTCATAATATAGGATTAACATATGTTTCTTGCTCACCATTTAGAGTTCCAATTGCCCGTTTAGCTGCTGCACAAGCCGCAATCAAAGCAGAAGCAAATAAGTAAAAAATGTAATTAAAACTAGAGTTATCGTGAACTAATATATTGACTAGTTCAGTTATCTTCTAGTTTTTTATTTGTTTGTTATTTTAAGACAATTATAATATAATGATGTAAGAGAAAGTTATAGTATAT
The DNA here is from genome assembly GCA_934098485.1 of uncultured Bacilli bacterium. GTDB lineage: Bacteria > Bacillota_I > Bacilli_A > RF39 > UBA660 > CAG-533. Next base: position 6,090 of record CAKOOH010000012.1, read on the forward strand.
TTAGGATTATAAGTTTTCTTATGAATTTGTCATTAATTATAGAAAAATATAAAATGAAAGGAATCAATTAAAAAAGATTAATTCTTTTAATTGATTATAAAAGTAAAAAATGATTAGTATTAAGTATCAAAATATTTATAATCAGTTTATTCAAAATTATAAAAAAATACATATAGATCCCTATCATGAAATTAGTGAGGATGAAATAGCTAGTATTTATAACGAATTAGTAAATTCGATGGATATTACTGATGATTATACTTTTTATTATTTTGTGAATTATATTATTAAAAGACTAAATGGAAAAAGCGATGCTCATACAAAGTTAGATATGGTATCTATAATACCAATAAACTTTAAATTATTTGATGATGCCGTTATTGTTAATTACCCAGAAGAATTGAAAGGTGCTAGTTTAAAGGCTATTAATGGAGTTGACATCATTCAAATTCTTAATGAAATGGACAATATTCTTACTTATGGCACTACAGGTAAAAGAAGATTTGAAATAGAGAAGGGGTTATTTAATAGATATACAATGTTTAGTTTACCATCTTTAAGAAATTCTGAAGGACTTTCTTATGAATTTGAGACTTTAGATGGCCATATTATTACTAAAAAATTTGGCCGAAAAATAAATGAGTTAGATGGAAAAATATTTGATTATGATAAATTCTTATATGGTGATCCTGCTACTTACAAAATTATAGGTGATATTTTGGTTTATAGACATAGTTCAGTTCAATCAAAATTCGAAGGAAAAATTAAAGAATCCGTTGATATTTTAGAAAAGGAAGATTTATCACATATTAATACAATTATAATTGATTTAAGAGGAAATACTGGTGGAGATTCGGGGTTAAATAAATTTCTAATTGATTTTTTGAAGAAACACGCTGATAAGAAACTTTTATGTTTGACTGATTACAGAGTTTTTTCAGCTGGTAGATATGCACTTGGTGATCTAATTAAACTCGGAGCGGTTACTATAGGAGAAGAAATAAGCACGCCAATAAATTGTTTTGGTAATAGTAATTGGGTTCTATTTGATAAATATAGTTTTTCTATTTCTGGATGCTATTTCAATCCATTTATTAATTATTTTGCTAGAAGTAAAGAAGATTTTGCAGAAACTAAAACTGTTGAATTATTGAAGCCAGTTATTTTTAAACCTGATGTTTATATTAAACAAAGTAAAGAAGATTTTATAAATAGTAAAGATACAGTTTTAAATTATGCACTTAATTTTGGTAAAGAAAAGTCAATTAGTAAAAAAATATAATAAACTATTCCAAACTAAACTGATTTTGGTTTAGAGAATATTCAATAATATTAATTAAAAAGAACTAAGAGAGCTTAATGCAAAACTTAGATAATATTATATATTTTTGAAAAACTACAATTTATTTAGCTTTTTTGTCAATTTTTAGCATAAATATAATAATTAGTTAACATACTTCAAGTGTATACTATATTTGACATTTTCATAGAATTTTAGTATATCTATATTATATTAATGAAATGTAGCAATAGGAAAATGTTTTTCGCTTCTGGATGGTGCGAATAATAAATGATTCCAGTCGGCAATGTTTTTCGCTTCTAGGTGGTGCGACTAATAAATGATCCTGGTTGAAAATGTAGAATAACTTCATTCGATGATGGAGTTTTCTTTTGTCATATGATATATTGTTATTAAAGATTGATATGCTCATTATGATATGATCACTCTTTTTAAATATTATAGTTTCTATAGGAATAATCATTTATATTATAATTAACTTCCTTAATATTATAATTATCTTTAACTGAAAGATTTATTGAATATATTACACTTTCCACTAAATTATTTTTATTTAAACTATCAAAAAGATTTTTTGTAAAATTTATATTTAATTTATCATTATCAAGTTCATAGCTTACTTCTTTGGCTTCTTTTAAATAACTTATTAAACTAGTCTGGTATACACTTTTACTAGCCATCTCTTCAATAATAACTTCAATTTTTTCTTTTTCATCATTATTTACCATGGTTACAGGAACATAATAATAGTAATCTTTATATTTTGATAAATAGTAAATAGTGGTTTTAGTCGAACCTTTAATTTTTGTTAAATCATAGACTTTGTTTATTCCATAAGATCTATTTAAAACAGAAGGTAAGGACTTACCCGAATTTGGCAGTTTAGTAAGTAAATTTCCTTCAACATATATAGATATTTCCTTAATTCCATCTAAACTTGTTAACGAATAAATAATCGCACTAATCATTTTATCTTCATTCGCTTCATCAATAGTTAATAATTCCTTTGAAAAGTTAAGTTTAACTAAACTATTATCAATACTAATAGATAACAATTTAGTATTTTTAGGAATTATAGGTTTAAATCCTTCTTTTATATAACTTGAATTTTTGCTATCAATAGTAATGTATTCTATCATTTCTTTTATTTTCTTTTCTAATTCATTTTCCTTCATGTAAACAGAAACTCTAGAAACAAATTCTTTTTCATCTAGTAAATATATAATGACATCTTTAGTTTTATCCTTTTTTTCTTCATAATTAGGATCTTCTTTTTTTGTTGGAAACAAATAAATAATAAGTATAATAAAAATACTAGAAATAATTAAGAAAATTCTTTTTTTAATACCATTTTTTAGCATTTACATCCTCCATTAAAAGTTTATTCATAATCCATTAAAAAAAGTCGTTAAATAACGACTATAATGAAATTTCACCTATTTTTATTAATTCTAGTATAGCGCCAGAACGATTCTTAACATTTAATTTTTGCATAACATTAGATATATGGTTTCGAATAGTTTTTTCACTTATACCTAAGTAGTCACTAATTTCTTTAGTGCTTTTATTTAAAACCAGTAATTCGAATACTTCTTTTTCTCTATTAGTTAATATACTTTTTTGCATCTTTCCCTCACTTTCATAGATTTCCTATAATTATTTTATGATAAAAAATCTATTAAGTGAGTTTATCTGCCTATTATTGATACTTAACAGTTATATATTTCTTTTCTTTAAATTCTTTTTGAATAGTTCTTATGATGTCATTGGCATTTTTATAAGACCCATCTTTAGAAGAAATTGTAACATTTATTTGATCATCTTTTATTTTTATAAAACTTTTTAAATTGTAAGTTTTTAATATAAGTGTTTCTAGTGCATCTTCTTTTCCTTTGTTAATATTAATATTTTTTAATTTTTCAAAAGCATTATTTTTGTCATCGGCATTGGTTTTTTCATCTAGAAGTGTTTCTTGTAAAGCACTCATTTGGCTTAAAACTTCTTCTTCATCCGCTATTCTTAGCGTTGCAAGAGCATCATCTGGTGTTATTTCAACACTGCCAGCACTACTAGTTTTATTTTCACTTTCAATAATTTTTGATAAGCTGCTTTCTGGTAAAATAGTGTAGTATACTGCCAAAACTAAAATTATACTAAAAAGAGTTAAGAACCATAGTTTTTGTTTATTTATCATAAATCCTCCAATTACTAAATTATATTAAATTAGGTAAAGAATATTCACTTAATTAAATAACATATTTTAATAATCTTAAAACTGTTCTTAATAAAAATTTAAAATAAAACATATAATCCTTTCTAATCTCATTACTCATTAGAAATTACTTTCTACTATTTATATTAACTAAATATCTTTAATTTCCTTTAAAAATCTTGATAATTATTAATAAAAATAGTAATATTTTATTAGGAGACATTATATGAAAGGCATAATTTATTACTTTTTACTTTTTATTATTATTTCTTTTTTTAGTTATGTATTTGCCGTTTTCAGTACTAGAATTATTAATAAAAAATGGGTAAATAAAGGTTTTTTAATGGGACCCATTATGCCTATGTATGGTTTTATTTCTTTAATAATAATATATTTATTAAAAGGGTATTATAATGATGTAATTGTTGTAATTGTATTTAGCATCATAATTGGCCTAATTATCAAATATATAACATCCATTCTCTTGGAAAAATTATTTTCTCAAAAATTTTGGGATTATGATATAAAATATAATTTAAATGGTCGCATAAATCCTTTTGATGCCCTTATTTTTGGCACCTTTGGCGTTTTTGTCATCTATTTAATTGAGCCTTTTATTATTTATTTATTTCAATTTATAAATTTAAATTACTTAAAATGGGCATCTTTAATTATACTGATTTTACTTATTACCGATATAATTTTAAGTTATTTAGAAGCGAGAAGAATTTGTCGTATTTCTTCTCATCTTGAAGTAATATTAAATGAATATACTAAAAGTAGAAATATTAAACTTAATAAAATAAAACTTCGTTTATATAAAGCATATCCATACTTACTTAACAATCAAAGACTATATCAAAGATTAGAAAAACTAAAAAAAGATTTTTCGCATTTTAAAAAATTAGTAAAATAATTTTTCATTATTTTTTCCACATATGAACATCTTTAACAAATTAAAAGGAAATATGACTTTTATCGTTAAAGTAAATAGTGAAGGGAGAAATAAATGAAAAATTTTTTTATTAAGCAAGATGATGAAAGTGACTGTGGTGCTTGTGCTTTATTTTGGATTATAAAGTATTATGATGGTTACGTGCCATTAGAAATTATTAAACACGATACGTATACAACTAAAGAAGGTACAACTTTTCTAAATATTAAAAATGCTGCTACTAAATATGGATTTGCTGTAATTGGTAAAAATACTTATACATTTAATGATATAAAAAATCCCTTTATTGCCCAAATAAAAATAAATGATTTTTTATACCACTTTGTAGTTGTTTATAAAATACATAATAATTATGTTTACATTATAGATCCAGCAAAAGGCTATTGTAAATTTAGTTCTGAAGAATTTAATAAAATATTTACCGGCAATATATTAATGTTTGAAAAAATAACTTCTTTACCTAAATATCGTAAAAATAAAGAATTTATATTATTGCTAAAAAATATCCTAAAACAAAATTTATTAAGTATAATATTTATCCTTATGCTATGTGTAATTTTAGTTCTTATTCCTTTAGCTAATATATATTTTATCAAGAAAATAATCTCTAATTACCACTATAAATTATTTATATTATTTATAATTATCTTGTCTTTTAATTGTTTACTAAACTATATTAAAAATTATCTTGTTACTCATTTAAATAAAAGATTTAATATAAACCTTTTAGTAAAGTATATAAAAAAATATTTTTCTATTCCCTTTAAATATTTGCAGTTAAAAAATAGTGGGGATATTATATCTCGTATCAGTGATTTAAATAATATTAAAGATTTTTTTACTAGAGAATTAATTAATATTATTATTTATTTTCAGGTTTTTATTTTTTCGTCTTTCATTATTTATTTTTCGAATTCTAAAATTAGTTTATATTTATTTGTATTAACTTCTCTATATATATTAATTAACTATTTTTTAAATAAAAAGATATATTTATTTTACCTTAAATGCATAGATAGTGAAAACTTAGAGTTTGATTATTTAATTGAATGCATTACAAAAATTAAAACAATCAAAATTTTAAATAAAGATTCTTATTTTCAAAGTAAAATAACTTCTTTAATTAATGACAATTACCAAAATATATATGGCCTGCAAAAAAGATTAAATGTCATTGAATTATTAAAAGATATTTATTACACACTATCCATTATTATAATTATTTATATTGGTATAGATACTATGACTCTAGATAATATTTTAATATTTATTATGTATCATGATTTCTATTTAAATAGTGTTAATTATTATATCTCATTAATGCCTAATTTAATCTATTTTAAAAGCGTTTTACATCAAATTAATAGTGTTTACTATATAAAAGATGAAAACCCTTATAAAGGCACAAAAACAAAGTATAAAAGTATTAATATAACTAATCTTTCTTATTGTATTAACATTAATAAAGTATTTAATAATTTTAATTTAACTATTAATCCTAAAGACAAAATATTACTAATTGGTGATAATGGATCTGGCAAAAGTACTTTATTAAATATACTTTACAAAAATATTGATAATTATGAAGGAACCATAAAAATAGATAATGTAAATATTAAAGATATTAGTTTAAATAATTTAAAAGATAATATCAGTTATATAAGGCAAGATGAAGTATTATTTAATGACACTATAAAAAATAATATTATATTAGATCAAGAATTTAACGAACTAAAATTTAATAAAATTGCGGATATGCTAGATTTAAATAAAATAATAAAAAGTAAATCTTTAGGCTATAACACTTTAGTAAAAGATAATATAAGTGGAGGAGAAAGGCAAAGAATTATTTTAGCTAGAGGGTTATACCGAGATTTTGAAATATTATTTATTGATGAAGCATTATCTGAAGTGAGTCATTATTTAAGAATGAAAATAATAAATAATATAAACAATTTCTATAAAGAAAAAATAATTATATATGTAAGTCATATGTATGAAAAATATCCCTTTAATAAAATTATTAATTTAACTGCTAGAAAGGAAGATAAATGTTAACAAATGAAGAGATGAATTTAGTAACCGGAGGCGCTATTAAATTAACAATAGGTATTGTCTTTGGTTCCTTAATAACATTAATAGTTGGCATTATTGATGGTTATTTAAGACCTCTAAGGTGTAATTAATGAGTGATTATGAATTATTAAAAATATCTGGTGGTGGAGTATCTGGATCTATTTTAAATGCTGTATCTAGACTAATTAACACTTTACTTGAATTAGGAAGAGCCATTGGTTCATCATTTAGAAGAATTAAAACTAATAATAAATGTTAACAAAACATAAATAATTTGATATACTTTCTATGGGTGCTAATATGAACTTAAAAATACAAAAAATATTATCAAAGATAGAAAGTAATGGTTTCGAAGCTTATATTGTAGGAGGATTTGTTAGAGACTATTTACTTGATATTTATACAACTGATGTTGATATATGCACTAATGCTTTACCCAAAGATATTATGACTATTTTTGATATAAAAAAAGCCCCAGCAATGTATGGTTCTGTATCCATACCTGACGGAGAATATAATTTTGATATTACTACATATCGCACCGAAAGTAATTATGAAAAAAGAAGACCTCTTACTATTAATTATACTAGTAATCTTCTAGAAGACATTAAAAGAAGAGACTTTACAATTAATGCTTTATGTATGAATAAAGAAGGCCAAATATTTGATTATTTAAATGGCAAAAAAGATATCGCTGATAGGATTATAAGAGTAATTGGTAACACTGATGAAAAATTAAAAGAAGATCCTTTAAGAATATTGCGTGCTATCAGATTTGCTACTACTTTAGATTTTAATTTAGATGAAAAAATCTTGAAATTTATTAAAAACAATAAAGACTTGATCAAAAGTTTAAGCTATACTAGAAAAAAAGAAGAATTAGATAAAATTTTTTCTAGTAAAAATATATCTATTGGTTTAAAATTATTAAAAAAATTAAATCTATTAGATACTTTAGAGATAAACTATAATAATATTATAATTGTGCCTGATTTATTAGGAATCTGGTCTCAAATAGATTTCAGTAATAATTATCCCTTTACTAAAAATAATTTAAAAGTCATTAAGAAAATTCGTAACATAGTAAATAAAGGCACTATAACTAATCAACTTTTGTTTGAAGAAGATTTATATATTATCACTGTTGCTGCTCAAATTTTAGGTATCGACGTTAAAGAAATTTCTTTAAAAAAACAAAAGTTACCTATAACTAGTAGAAAAGACTTAAAAGTGAGTTTTAATGATATCGTAAATTTATTAAATCAAGAACAAAACGAAACCATAAATGTTATATATAATGACATAATTAATAAAGTTTTGGATCATAAACTTCTTAATGAAGAAAAAGAAATAAAAGATTATATATTAAAAGTTTGGAAGTGATAACATGAGTAACAATGTATTAGAAGGTCTTATAAAGGCTAAAGATTATACTTTTAAAAGACAACTATTTAAAATTGTTGCCGATTATAATTTAAATATAAATGAATTATTATTACTAATATATTTTATGAATTTAGATACTCCAACTTTAAATATTCCGGAAATAAAAACAGAAACTTTATTATCGGAAAAAAACATTTTAGAAAGTTTTTCTTTACTATCATCAAAAGGGCTTCTTACTATTAAAATGGAAAAAGGCAAAGATGGCAAAGTTAATGAAGTATTAGATTTATCTAATCTATATAAAGCAATGGTAAGTGAAATTAATTTAAATATTAAAAAGAAAACGGAAAGTAATATTTTTGAAATATTTGAAAAAGAATTTTCTCGTCCTTTATCTCCAATGGAATATGAAATGATTAATGCCTGGATTAATTCTGGCATGGACGAAGAAATGATTATTGGGGCTTTAAAAGAAGCCACATTTAATGGCGTTAGTAATTTAAGATACATTGATCGCATCATTTATGAGTGGGGCAAAAAAGGCTTTAAAAATATGAATGATGTAAAAGCCCACATGGAAAATAGAAATAAAAAATCCAAAAAAGACGAACCTGTCTTATTTGATTATAATTGGTTAGAAGATGAAGAGTGATTTTTATAAAATATTAGACTATTATATTCCTAATCCTAAATGCGAATTAGATTATAATAAAGATTATGAACTATTAATCGCTACTGTGTTATCTGCCCAGTGTACAGATAAAAGAGTAAATTTAGTTACCCAAGACTTATTTAGTAAGTATGATATTTTTAGTTTATCAAAGGCCAATAAGAAAGATATTGAAAAGATTATAAAACCATGTGGATCTTTTGTTAAAAAAAGTGAATATATAATTGAAATTGCTAAATCCTTAGTTTTAAACTATCAAGGAAAAGTACCAAATGATCGCTCTTATTTAGAGTCATTAAAAGGAGTAGGGCGTAAAACTTGTAATGTGGTATTAAAAAACATTTATGATGTACCCTGCATTCCTGTTGATACACATGTAAATAGAGTAGCGGTAAGACTTGGTTTAGCAAATGAAGAAGATGCACCAAATGTTATAGAAGCTAAATTAATGAAAGAAATTCCTAAAGAAAAATGGAATAAAGTAGGAGAGCAAATATTATTATTTGGCCGTTATTTTTGCAAAAGTATAAACCCTTGCTGTGATGATTGTAAATTTAAAGATAGATGTAAATTAAAAAAATAGTCGGAAATTTTATCCGGCTATTTTTATTTACTTGCATTAAGTACAGCGAAACTATATAAATAAATCCCTCTTGTTTTATTAGGATGTATAAAATCTACCATATAATAACTACTTACACTTTGATTAATTGTTTGCTTTATTTCCTTATTCGCATTTATATATAAATAATTATTTTTATTAGCAAATTCATTTAACGCTTTACTATATTCGCTAAATAACTTTTCTTTTTCTTGAAGTGACATTAAAGCATAACTGTCATTATCCATTGAATACCATGGAGCAATTAATGCAATCTTAGCATTATTATTTTCACTCTTAATTAAACTAACAATTTTTCCCATGTTATTAATATAGTCTTCACTAGTCAAAGCTGCCGTGTTATCTCTATACCTAATATCATTAGTACCGATAGCAATAATATTTAAATCCCCAGCGCAATTTTTTATTTCTTCTGATTTATTTGCTAATAATAACTTAGTAGTGTAAGAGTCATATGCTACTTTTTTTATTGTAGCATCAAAATTAGCCATAAGTGGTAAGTACCAACTATAACCACCATTCCTTGAGCCAGCAGTAATACTATCACCAATAAAACAAACTTCATCACTTTCTTTTAATTTTGAATATAATACTTTGTTTTGTAAATTTTTATCAATAACCAAAGTATCACTTAAATTACTTTTATATCCATCCTTATATAAATAATATCTTTTTTCTATACTATCTAAACTGACTTCTTCACCAAGCATTACTTTCGTTATTAATGATTGTACTTTTTTAACTCTTGTTAGTTCTGTAGTACTAAAATCATCATATATTTCCTTATTAGTCATAATATCATAAATTGGAATAGAGTAGTAAAAACCATTTTCATCTCCTCTAGTATACATAGGAATTACATCAGCAGAAACTATTTTTTTCGTGTTTTTATCAATAGTAACTTCAGTAATAGCAGTGGCATCTCCATCGAATTTATAATATTGATTAGCAAAATTACCTGGTGAATTAACAATTACTGTATCGCCTAAATAAGTAACTGGCTGCACAGCATGAGAATGATCTCCAAAGATAATATCTGCACCATTTTCCGCAAATATTTGATTCCATGTATTTTGCATTGAATCAGTACTATGAGCAAACTGCGTTCCCATATGAGGAAGGACAATAATTAAATCAACATTTTGTTTCTTTAATGTTTCAAAATCATTTATAACTTTTTCTTTAATTTTATTAAAATTCTTATTGCTTTCTTTAACAATAACATTAGTAACATTTAAATCTATTATTGAGTCAGTAGAGTAGTGATTACTTCCATAAGTATAGGCAAGCACACCAACTTTAAGTCCATTTATATCTACAATTTTATTATTGTTACTATCACCCGTATAATCTAATCCGATATTATTTAGCGATTCAATAGTTTCACTAACAGCTTTTACTCCTTTATCAAGTATATGATTATTACTTATCGTAACTAAATCAATCCCACTATTTTTAATGCTTTCGGCAAACTGTAAAGGAAAATTCAAAATTAATCTTTTACCATCATCAAAGTTTCCACTTGAATAAGAGCCACTAGCCACCGGTCCTTCTAAAACTCCGATCGAATAATCTGCTTCTGCAAAATAACTTTTAGTATATTCAAACATCTTGTCAAAATTATATTCACTACCATTATAACCGGCTTTTACTTGATTTTCTAAAAGTATTAGATCTCCAACAAAAGATATTGTAACAGTGCTTTTTTTCACTTCAATATTTTCAATAACATTATTATTATTTTCTGTGCCATTTGCTGGATTATTATTATCATTATTATCTTTTTTAAAACTATTAAAATCTATATTCAAAAGTAAAATAATAATAATCCCAACAATAACTATCGACAAAATTTCTAATTTATTTTTTTTCATCATTATCCTCCAATAGGTAATAACTACCATCTTTATAATAATAATTATCTTTTTTTCCTTTAATTATATATCTATTGTCTAAATCATTCTTTAAAATAAACTTAGTAGGGGCAGAAACTGCAACTGTATTTGGTTCCATGCTTTTAGTTACTACGGCGTTGGCGCCAATTCGGCAGTTATCGCCAATCGTTATATTACCAATTATTTTAGCTCCCGCACCAATATACACATTATCTCCAATTTTAGGAGAACCAAAATTTTTAGATCCTAAAATAGTATTTGAACCAATTGTTACTTGCTGAAAGATTACACAGTTTTTACCAATTTCCGCATCGTTAGACACAAATAAACCTAAAACCCCATGAGGTAAACAAGGTATATCTTTAAATTTAGCATTAACCCCAATATAAGCGCCTCTCTTAGTAAAATATTCTAAATAATAACTAAGTAATAGTCCCTTATTTTTATTTGTTAAATCTTTTTTTAAATTCCAAATATTATGATACTTAAAAATAAAATAAAGATATAAAAAGGGTCTAACTAAAATTTTAATAATTGACTTAATTATATTCTTTAAAATAAACAAATTAATATGTTTCCCTTTATAAGTTCCATACTCCGTTATTCTTTTATCCACTATTATCACCATTTAAATTATACCATGGATACTATTCTAATCCAATTAAAAAGTAAGCATTATAATTTGCTTACTTAAATTAACATCCAGCCTTTAACAGCCTTTTCATTGTTTTGGATTTGTTATTATAAAACGCTGTGTGCTGAATAGTATAACTTTCACTGCAATCAAGTGTTTCGCAGCTGACTTCTTTATCATTTTTCCAGCATGTTGAATTAATTTGTGCTTTCTTTGTAACATCGCTGCCATTATCAGTTATTTTTAAAGGCTCTTTACCACTATTTAATAAATCATAATATTCTTTAACAGTTATTTCACTATTACCATTTAATTCAATTGTCCAGTTTGCGCTTGGTTCTGGTTCAATATCACCAGTAGGGGAAACCGTAACTGAAACTCCTGAACTCATATTTGCTTTAAATATTGAATAACTAGATTTAACCATAAATGTTGTCGCGCCACTTATTGCTCCTGTATAAGTAAATTTATTATTAGTAGTAAAACCTAAATCAGTAAAATTTCCACTAGCGTTTTTAATATAAACATGATATCCATTCGTTCCAATATAAGATGAATTATATTCTTTTCTTTTTGCTAAATATTTTTCTGCGAAAGTTTTATAACCTTCTTCAAAATATGTTGCTAAATAATTATCATCAATAGCATCAGGCGTTTTTATAGCATCCCAAGTAAGTTCTACTGATCCAATATTATAAACAGCTTTTAAATTTGTTGGATTTTCTAGCTGACTAAATCTTGTAGACACTTCATCAGGAACTGTTCCTTTTTTAAAGTATTCAACACTCTTTAAATTCTCAGGTGTATAATCACTAGCTAGTGTTAGGGGAGTAGTTTCCAGTTCTATTGTCGCCGTAACAACTGATGCCGGCTGTGTAAATTTAGAATTTGGTTCTAAAATACTTTTTGTAAGTTCTCTCGTAATTGCTTTCTTTAAAGTATTACCAACGGCTTTAGTTAAATATGTTTTTGCTGTAAGCTCTGGATAACCAACCCAAACAGACATTACATAATCTGGAGAGTAGGTAACTTGCCATGCATCCCCAATGATGCTTTCTTTAATTCCTAAACTTTTTTTGTAATTACCATCAACGGTAGAAGTACCAGTTTTTGCACAAATATCCGTTCCACTCTTAGTTCCTGGTGAAATATACCCGCCAGTAACCGCATACTTTAATATCATATTAATCATATAAGCTGTTGAATCTTCCATAACAACTCTTTTTTCTGGAGTAACTGTATAAGTATCACCAGACTCTACAAATTCTATTTTTGTAACTGAATAAGGTTCAATATATATGCCACCTCTAGCAAAAGCTCCATAAGCAGCACTTAATTGTAAAGGACTTACACCATCAAAACCACCCATACTATGTGATTCATTAATATAACCATTTTTATCATAACCAGGAGTAATACCTAAACCTGTAACAAAAGTTTTAATTTGATTTTGCGTTAAAGCTTGGAAAGTTTGAAGGGCGGGGATATTTCTTGAAGAAGCAAGAGCTTTCTTAATTGTCATAACTCCTTCATAACGACTATCCCAGTTTTTAATTGAACTACCATTACTATAAGTATAAGGTTCATCGACAATCGTTTGCCCTGTTGACCAATTTAAATATTCAATCGCTGGACCATAATCAAATATTGGTTTTGCTGTTGATCCTGGTTGTTTTTTAATATCCGTCGCATAATTTAATATTCTAAGACCTTTTTTACGTCCTGTACCAATTGCTACAATCGCACCGCTTTTTACATCTGTAACCGCAATACCAGCTTGGATATTTTCATTAACCCATTTAACATTCTTATTATTATCATAAATATTATTAATAACTTGCTGTTTTTCTGGAATCATTGTTGAATAAATTTTCATTGAAACATAATATGGATTCTTACCAGTTCTTTTTTCAACTTCACTAATTACTGTATTTATAAATCCTTGATACTTATTATAATTAGTTTTATTTTCACTTAATAACGATTTAACACTTATCTTTTTAGCTGCTTCATATTCAGTATCTGTAATATAACCATGTCTTTTCATTAAATATAATACTTGGTTTCTTCTTGCTTCTGCTTTTTCTACCGAATTATAAGGGTTATAAGCAGTAGGAGCTTGGAATAGTCCAGCTAAAAGTGCCGCCTCTGATAAAGTAACTTCACTAATAGATTTACCAAAATAAGTTTGACTTGCTTGTTCAATACCAAAAGAACCATTACCAAGTTCCGGAATATTTACATAATACTCAATAAGTTGTTCTTTAGTATAATTTTTTTCTAATTTAAATACAGACATATACATATCGGTAAACTTACGAACAATACCCTTAATACCACTAGATTCATTACCATTATATCTTTGTTTAGCAATTTGCATTGTTAATGTAGAAGCACCACCAGCACCGCTTTGCCCTAAAAGCTGTCCAACTGATGCCTTTAAAAATCTAGCCATATCAACGCCTTTATGCTGAAAGAATCTTGAATCTTCTGTTGCAACTAAAGCATCGATAAATACTTCTGGTAAATCATCATATGTAACACGCTCACGATTTTCTGTCCCCAGTCTTGCAATCTCATTATTATTGGCATCATAAACAATTGACGCTTCTGATGTATATAAATTCTCAACATTAAAATCTGGTGCCGAGATAACAATGTATAACATAAATGTAATCCCACATCCAAAGACAAATACGATTAATGCCATAATAACAGTAAGGATCTTTTCAAAAACACTACCTTTTTTCCATTTATTTTTAAACTTACCAAAATTACTTGTTTTAGTACTTACCATATTTACATCTTTTTTCTTACTTAAATCCTTTTTCTTTCCTTTAACTTTCCCCATTTTAAACACCTTCTTTAAAATATATTTTATCAATTACATCTAAATAATTAAGAACTGGATTATATTTAAAACTTATTTCATAGCCATTATCCTCTATAAACTTATTAGGAATACTTTTTCTATCATTATTCGAAATAAAATCTATTAAAGTTTCACCTTTTAAAATATATGCCTTTTGATTTATTTGAATAATTAAAAAAGCAATACCACCATGACTAAGAACCCTTTTAATATGTTGTAGTTGATGCTCATGAATATTCGAAAGCGGAAAAGAGCTTTTATTAAGTGAACTTTTAGCATCAAAATCTAAATATTTTCCTTTATATAATCCGACATAATCTAAAGTTGATTTTTGATTTAATAATCCTTTAACTTCAACTTTATTTTTCCCATAATTTACTTTACTAATCTTAACTGGTGTAGGTTTTTTATAAATTACCGCTTTATCATTTATTAAATAATAATTATTAGCATCATTTATAAGATTTTCTAAATCCATTCCACGATTGGCATAAGATATATCGTGATGAATACTTTTTTTTATATTATTTGGATACAGCAATTTCCATCACCACCATAATTATACTTTATATTAAAAATATTTTCCACTTTTAATGATTTGATTTGCATTTCTTTAACATATTTTATATAATAAATTCGAGAGTGATGATTATGAGAATAGATAGTTCGAATTTGAACGTAATAGCCGTAAGAACCAGCCAGTATCCTGACGATAATAAACCCGAATTTTTATTAGTCGGAAGAAGCAATGTCGGAAAAAGCAGTTTTATAAATACACTAATAGGACGAAAAAACTATGCTAAAACATCTGCAACTCCAGGAAAAACTCAAACTTTAAACTTTTATATCTGCAACGATAACTTTTATTTAGTAGATGTTCCTGGCTATGGTTACGCTAGTGTCGATAAAGCAACTCAAAAAAAGTTTGGTCTTATGATTGAAGAATATTTAAAAACTAGAGAGAATTTAAAATGTGTCTTTATGCTTGTAGATTCTAGAGTAAAACCAACTGACAATGACATACTTATGTATAATTATTTAAAATACTATCATATACCTACAATTATCATTGCTACTAAGTATGACAAAATAAAATCATCACTAAGAGAAAAAACTTTAAAACAAATAATAGAAACATTAAATATCATTGAAAATGACAAAGTAATATATTTTTCTAGCGTCACTAAAAAAGGCAAAGAAGATGTCTTAAATACAATAAAGGAATATTTAGAGGTGGAATAAAATGAAGAAGAGTAGTAAAGGGTTTACATTG
The DNA here is from genome assembly GCA_934098485.1 of uncultured Bacilli bacterium. GTDB lineage: Bacteria > Bacillota_I > Bacilli_A > RF39 > UBA660 > CAG-533. Next base: position 21,985 of record CAKOOH010000012.1, read on the forward strand.
GTTGAAATATTAGTAACAGTATCTATATTAGCATTAATAACTATAATTGCCGTTCCCTCTGTAATTAGTATTAATAAAAAAGTAAAACAAAAAATGTTAGATACCAAAATATCACAAGCTGAAGAAGCCGTTATCTTATGGGCTCAAAACAATCGTAACTGTATTCTTAAAGAAAACGGGGGAACCAGTTGTGTAGTTAAATCAGGCGATTGCAAAGATTTTGAAAAAGATGGCAAAGTTAATAAAAACATCTTAGTTTGCTCTGTTTCATTAAATACTCTTGCTTCAAATAATATTATTAAATATGATGATGATAACTATAAAGAAATCATTAATCCTGTTACTAATCTAGATATGAAATCTACCATTATTAACTTTATATATAATCTTAAAACAAAAGTATTTAACTCTTATAATTATGAACTTATAGAAAATGAAACATCAAGTAAAACTACTGCTGAGAGAACTGCTAAAGTCACAAAAACAAATCCTAGAACAGATCCTAGAACAGACCCAATTGAAAAACCAACTAAACCAACTAATACTCTCGAAGACATCATCAAAAATAATCATAAAATAGAAGATCCTAAAACTAAACCAGGCTTAGAACCATCAGCTAAAGATGAAGCAGTATTAGCAGCAACTAAAGACGATTATGGGACAAGTTATTACTTTAGAGGTAATGTTAAAGATAACTATGTTATATTTGCGAATAAATGCTGGAGAATTGTTCGTATTACTGGTAATGGTGCTGTTAAATTAGTACTTCATAATGACAATACCAACGGTGTTGAAAACCCATGTGCATCAGTAAATAATGATTCAGCCGCAGCCTTTGCAAAATATTCGGTGGCAAATTATAAAGCGAATTTCAATAGCTATAATATAGCTGGCGACAATGCCTCTATCGGATTTATGTATGGAACAGTAGGCAAAAATACTTTTGCTGAAACTCA
>CAKOOH010000013.1 GCA_934098485.1 uncultured Bacilli bacterium
GTTTCATCTTTGACAAATGGTTTTACTCTTTCGTAAAAAGTTTTTGATTTTCGAAGCGTTTGTTTTAATTTAAATTTATTTTTAATTATGGTATTTATATAACTAGCATTTTTCTTTAGTTCTTCTTCATGTACTTCATCTAAGTTTGGGCCGAAAGTAGATATTAATATTTGCTGATAATTTGATGATAAAGTATTAATTATTTCCCACATTTCAGCTTCATCTTTGACAAATGGTTTTACTCTTTCATAAAAGGTTTTTAATTTCTTACTTTTCATTTTTAATTTAAATTTATTATGAATTATAGTATTTATATAATTAGTATTTTTCTTAAGTTCTTCTTCATGTACTTCATCTAAGTTTGGGCCAAAAGTAGATATTAATATTTGCTGATAATTTGATGATAAAGTTTTAATTATTTCCCACATTTCTGTTTCATCTTTAACATATGGTTTTACTCTTTCATAAAAAGTTTTTGATTTTTGAGGCGTTTGCTTTAATTTAAATTTATTTTCAACTATGGTATGTATAACTTTAGCATTTTCTTGAATTTCTTTTTCATGGGCTTCGTCTAAGTTTGGGCCATAGGCAAATATTAGTATTTGCTGATAATCTGGTGGTAGTTTATTAAATATTTCCCACATTTCGGCTTCTTCTTTAACGTATGGTTTCACTCTTTCATAAAAGGTTTTTAGTTGTCTATTTTTCTTTTTTAATTTAAATTTATTTTGAATTATAGTATTTATATAACTAGCATTTTTCTTAGTTTCTGCTTCATGTACTTCATCTAAGTTTGGGCCAAAAGTAGATATTAATATTTGCTGATAATTTGATGATAAAGTATTAAATATTTCCCACATCTCCGTTTCATCTTTGACAAATGGTTTTACTCTTTCGTAAAAAGTTTTTGTTTTTCGAGGCGTTTGTTTTAATTTAAATTTATTTTTAATTATGGTATTTATAACTTTAACATTTTCTTGAATTTCTTTTTCATGTACTTCATCTAAATTTGGACCATAGGCAGATATTAATATTCGCTGATAATCTAATGGCAAATTATTAAATATAATCCATATTTCAACTTCATCTAATACAAAATCTTTTACTCTTTCATAAAATGTTTTTGTTTTCTGGTTTTTTATTTTTAATTTAAATTTATTATGAATTATAGTATTTATATAATTAACATTTTTCTTAAGTTCGTCTTCATGTACTTCATCTAAGTTTGGGCCGAAAGTAGTTATTAATATTTGCTGGTAACTTGATGATAAAGTATTAAATATTTCCCACATTTCAGCTTCATCTTTAACAAACGGTTTTACTCTTTCATAAAAGGTTTTTAGTTGTCTTTTTTTCTTCTTGGATTTGAAGTTATCTTGGATTATAGCAGTTATAGAATCAGTATTTTTCTGAAGTTCTTCTTTACGTGGTTCATCTAAATTAGATCCATAGGCAGAAACCAATATTTGCTGCTCATTTAATGGTAAATCATTAAATATTTCCCACATCTTTTCTTCACTTTTTACATATGATTTAACTCTTTCATAAAATGATTTTATTTTTTTATTTTTTATTCTCAAATTAAATTTACTATAAATTATACTATTTATAGCGCCTGCGTTTTTTCTTATTTCATTTACATGAATTTCATCTAAATTAGGGCCAAAAGCAGATATTAAAATTTGTTGGTGATTTGATGGCAAATTATTAAATATTTCCCACATTTCATCTTCGTCTTTTACATAAGGCTTTACTTTATTATAAAATAATTTTGTTTGTATCTTCTGATGCTTTGCCATATATATTTTTTGAATTATATTGTTTATAGTATTATAATTTTTCAGTAGTTCCTCTTCGTGAATTTCATTTAAATTAGGGCCATAGGCAGATATTAATATTTGCTGATAATCTTGTGGTAAATCATTAAATATTTCCCACATCTCGGTTTCATCTTTGACATAGGACTTTACTCTTTCATAAAAGGCTTTTGTTTTATTATCATGCTTTATTTTAAATCCCTGTAATATTATTTCGTAAAGAATATTGTAATTTTTCTGCATTTCTTTTTCATTTGTTTCATCTAGATTTGGGCCATAAACAGTTTCTAATATTCGTTGATAACGAGCTGGCAACTCATCAAATAATTGCCACATTTCATCTTCATCATCAATAAAGCGCTTAATCCTTTCATAAAAAGTTTTTGATTCTCCATTATTTTTTCGAGGTTTAAACTTGCGATTAATTATGTTTTGTATATTCTTATAATTTCTTTGTACTTCTTCTTCATGAATTTCATCTAAATTTGGGCCATAAGCGAATTTTAATAATTGTTGATGTTTTTCTGATAAACCATTAAATATTTCCCACATCTCGGTTTCATCTTTGACATAATTCTTTATTCTTACATAAAAAGGCTCTGTTTTGGGTGTTTCTTCTTTCTTAACTGGTTTTTCGGTTTCGGCGGGTAAACTTTTTTGAAGAGCCACTATTTTACTATTTACCATGTCATTAAATATATTTATTATCTTTTGGGCTTGTTCTTCTGACATATTAAATCCTTTGGCTACTTTAGCGAGAGTTGAGTTGGGAGTATAGTATTTTAAAATAACGTAACGATATGTTGATGATTTCATATTTTCTAAGTAATATTTTATCTCTGCACTTAATAATTTTGCCATTTGCGAGTCAGTTATTTTAAATATTGATAAAATATTATTTATTACAGGAAGATAATCCTTTGTTATGGCAGGATATGGATGATTTTTAAGATGATAATCTACTGATAAAAATATGCTATTTTTTACCCAAGGAATAAATTCAGGATTTTTAGATTTATCGTAATAATCAATCGCATTATTCGCGCCTCTTAAACCAAATAAAAATAAGACATCATATTCATATCTAGAATTTTTAAAATTATTTAACGTATCATATATAATAGAACTTAAATTATTTATAATCTTTTTACGAGCATCGCTACTACCATTTTCCATTTCTTTTAGTAATCTTTGAAACTCGTTTTCACTATAAAGTGGTAAATCATCTTTCTTTGTCTTTTTCATAAGCATTCTCCTCATTAATTTACGTTATATAATAGCACAAGTCCCTTATATAAACAAGAAAACACTAGTTATTTTCTAGTGTTTGTAGGATATTATTTAGTCTTTTTTTCTCTTCTTCTAAAGATTCTTTTTCTTTACTAACAATATTAGCAGGTGCTTTCGAAACATAGTTTTCATTAGCAAGTAAGTTTTCTCTTCTTTGAATAGATTTTTCTAGAGACTCTTTTTCTTTGATTAAATTTTCTTTTTCTTCTTCTTTTAGAGAATTATCATAAAGAATAACATATTTATATTCTTTATATTCTACTTCGACTTTACCATTATAATTAGAATTTTCAACAATTTTATCGGTTAGTTTAAGCATTTTATTTGCAAGTTCACAATTATTTTCAGTCATTACTTCAAAGTCTTTTAGATTTAATTCGGCTTTTTTATTACGGAAATTAGTAATAAAGTCTATCATATCATCGATATCGCTTTCTTCTTTTTCAAATACATATTTTTTATCATATTTTGGATAATTACTAATTTGAATATTTTCAGCATCTTTTATAGGTAAATAATTATATATTTCATCAGTAATAAAAGGCGCAAAAGGATGAAGCATTTTTAAGATATTAGTTAAAACTGTTAGTAATACTGATTTAGTGGTGTTATTTTGATTAAATTTAGCCATTTCTATATATTTGTCACAGAAATCAGTCCAGAAGAAATTATATAAATTTTCGCCAGCTAAGTTAAGATCAAATTTTTCCATGTATCTTGTTACATTTTTAATGGTCTTTTCCATTTTAGTTAAAATCCATTTATCAGCAGGAGTTAAATTTTCTAAAGTGTAGTCTTCTTTTTGGAAGCCTTCTAAATTCATTAGTGTAAAGCGAGATGCATTCCATACTTTGTTTAAGAAGTTCCAAGTTGATTTTAACTTTTCTTGGTCATATTTTAAATCTAAACCATTGGTTACAGCGGTTGTTAAATAGTATCTTAAAGCATCAGCACCATAAGTATTAATTTCATCAATTGGATCAATACCATTACCTAAACTTTTAGACATTTTTCTTCCCTTAGCATCTCTTACTAAGCCATGAATAATGCAGTATTCAAAAGGGCGCTTACCAGTAAATTCTAAGCCTTGGAAGGTCATACGATTAACCCAGAAAGGAATTATATCGTAACCAGTAACTAAAACATTATTAGGATAGTATCTTTTAAAGTCGTCAGTTTCATTAGGCCAGCCTAAAGTAGAAAATGGCCATAAAGCACTAGAGAACCAAGTATCTAGTACATCTTCATCTTGAACCCAGCCCTCTTCTTTAGGTGCTGTTTCGCCAACATATATTTCATCACCTTTATACCAAGCAGGAATACGGTGACCCCACCAAAGCTGTCTAGAAATACACCAATCGTATGTTATTTCCATCCAGTGGTTCATTACTTTTTCAAATCTTGAAGGGACAAAATTAACTTTAGTGTCCTTATTTTTTTGATTAACAAGAACTGCATCAGCAAGTGGTCTCATTTTTACAAACCATTGTTTTGATAGATAAGGTTCTACAGCAGCACCACTTCTTTGAGAATGGCCAACTGAGTGAGTAATTGGTTCAATACTAATTAATAATCCCGCTTCTTTTAAGTCATTTATTAAATTTTCACGACAAACATATCTATCTTGACCTTCGTATTTTCCAGCATTTTCATTCATTGTAGCATCAGTATTTAAACAAATTATTCTTTCTAAGTTATGTCTTTGACCTACTTCAAAGTCGTTAGGATCATGGGCTGGAGTAATTTTAACAACACCAGTTCCAAACTCTGGATCAGCATGTTCATCTGTGATAACAGGAATTTTTTTATTAACAATAGGTAAAATAACATTTTTACCAACATATTTTTGATATCTTTCATCATTAGGGTTTACGGCTACTGCTGTATCGCCAAATAGAGTTTCTGGTCTTGTAGTAGCAACATCTAAATATTCGTCTGTGCCTTCAATCATATATTTAATATGATAAAAAGCTCCTTGATCGTCTTTATATTCTACTTCTTCATTAGATAACGCAGTCATAGCGACAGGATCCCAGTTAATAATTCTTTCACCACGGTAAATTAAACCTTTATTATATAGATCAATAAATACTCTAGTTACGGCTTTATTTAATCCTTCATCTAAAGTAAATCTTTCTTTACTATAATCTAAGGATAAACCAAGACTAGCCCACTGCTCATGAATACTGCTAGCATATTCTTCTTTCCACTGCCATGCTCTTTCTAACCAGTCATTTCTTTCCATACTACGAGGATTTATGCCTTCACTTTTTAATTTAGCATCTATTTTGGCTTGGGTAGCGATGCCGGCATGATCCATGCCAGGAAGCCATAAAGCATCAAAACCTTGCATTCTTTTAAAACGAATTATTACATCTTGAATAGAAGTATCCCAAGCATGACCTAAATGTAATTTACCTGTTACATTAGGTGGAGGTATTACAATAGTAAAAGGTATTTTACTTTTATCACCGGAATTAAAATACCCTTTTTCTTTCCAAGTTTCATATTTTCCTTTTTCAACCTCTAAATGATTATATTTTGGTTCTAACATTTTTTAAGCCTCATTTCTATATAAATACTTATTTCATTAAAGTATCTTTTAAACATTTCCTTATTTTCGATTAAATCATAAATTTTATCAAGATATTTCTTTTCATCTATTAACTTCAAAGTAACATCATAATTAACATCGTAAATATATGCTAAATTGCATAGGACATTATCAGCATAGGTTCTTACGTCTTTTGTATTTATAACCTCATGATTCATAAAATTTGTATATACTTTAGGTGTTACATTAAAGCCTTCAAACTTACTTTTATATTTTTCACTGTTACTAATGATATAAAAAATATCTGTTTTGTCAGCATCTCTTATTAATTTACAAAATTTATTATCAGCATATTTTTTCTCAATAAATGCTTTATTGTGATTTTTAATAGCTGCATATAGTACTTCCTCATCATCTGGGTTTACATTAAATTTTCTAATGAAATTATCATTTTTTAGAATTTCTACGCCCATAGCACCATGATCAAATATTTTAGTGCTAGTGAATTTACCAAATCTAGTATACTCATAAAATCTAGCTATATCATGAAGAAGCCCTATTTGAGTAGCAAGTTTCACGTCATGAAAATTATAATTTAATTCTTGAGCAAGTTTTTTTGATAAGATAGCGACTCTTTTAGAATGATAATATTTTAAATTTATTCCTTTTAAAGTCATATCCCTATACATACTAATCAACCCTTCTTTAATTAAAAAATAGTTATATCATAAGGACGAACTAGCCGTGGTACCACCTTATTTTATAACTATTGTTATCTTTATAATATTTAACGCATATCAACGATTTTTCTCGGTATGCAACCTTCATATATTTTATTTATTAACTTACACCAAACGTTAACTCTCTTCAAAATAATAATATATTACTCCTCATACTTCTTGGAAAACTAACATTAGTATATATGATTTTATTTGAAAGTGCAAGATTGTTTTAGCACAAATGTTAATTTATTACAAATGGATCAGATGAAGTGCCTGTTCCACCAGATATCGTAACGCTAGATACTAAAGATATTGCTGGTCTCACCCCAAAAGGACTAGATACCCAGTTATGACCGAAAATAATTCCATTACCACCAGCACCAAGCATTAAAGCATATCGATTAGAATTAAAAACTGAAGGCGAAAGTGACCACCACCACGAACCATCTGCGTTTTCATATAAATAATATGTATCATTAATAGAGCCTGTCCCTTCTCCTGCAAACAATATCTCATCAGCAGTGAGAAGTCCTATTTTATATCCATATAAAGCGCCATTTCCATTTACAGTATCACTTGCAGTAAACTTAGATAATTTTCCGCCTAAATCATCGGCTGGACATATTAAAGTAATACCGGTACCACCAGAATCATCAAGATATGGTACTACTCTTGATACCGCATTATAATAATTTACATTTGTTCCTATGCCATAATTAGTTCCTCTTGTACCAATAGCCCATGGATTGTATGATGCATTTTTATAAACACTTTTGTCATTACACCATATAGTATCAGCTAATTTCTCTGCATATGCTTTTAGATTCGTATCATACCACTTTTTTAAATTAATTAAAATTGTACTATCATTTTTATTCTCGTGTTCAGAAGCATAAGTATCAGAACCAAGTATACCGTACATAAAGCCTACAGAGGCATTACTATTATATAAAGAATTAAAAGCACTTTTATATGTAGTTCCGTCGTATCTAGCAAAAGCAGCATTAGCATCATTATTAGTAGCATTACATGGATTAGTAACATTATTAACATTATCATTATGAAGTGCCAATTTAATTGAACCATCTCCTGTTATACGCACGATCCTCCAGCATTTATTTGCAAACTGGACATAATTATTTGTTACGGCACCTCTAAAATAATAACTAGTTCCATAATCATCTTCTGTTGCTGCTAAGATGGCTTCTTCAGCTGTAGATCCTTCTTTTCCTGGGTTTGTTATTGGTTTTGATATTGTTTTATTATTTGTTTTTATTCCCGCAAGAAGTGTTCCACTTTTTGCTTCATTCCAACTATCCGGTACTAACTCTCTTGCTTTATCTCCTGCCTCTATTACTATATGGGCTGCAAAGGTTTTTCCTTGATTCTCGTTTTGATCTTCATTTGTTTCTAAAAAGTATATTCTTAATGTATAGGTATGTATTTTATCTTCTCCATCTGTATTTGTAAAATATCCTTGTCCTAATATTATATCTTCTGTTTTTATATTTGTTGCATTTACTGGTGTTATGATATTTCCATTATTATCTGTGTTTTCACTATCTAATGTATACTGCAATGCATCTTCTTCAAACCCATTATTATCTATTACCATTTTTACTTTATAATATACTGCTAAATCTAAATCATTATTTCCTGTTACTGTAAATGTTTTTGTAATCCATTCCTCATTTCTTGGGTATATTCCTTTAGCACTTAATATACCACTACCATCTGTATATGTTATAGAAATATTACCACCTTCCATAACTATAGTTGAACCACTTTCTACCCCACTTATCCTTGCTGAAAAGAAAGAATAAGAAAGTCCTACACTTATCATCAAAGTTAAAACTACTATTAATATTAGTGCTTTTACATTATTTTTCTTTACATCTTTCATACCCAACATCACCTATATTTTCTACTTAATTATACTAATAACCCCCCCCACGTCAAGTTAATATTGCATACGTAAAAAGTCTATGGTATTAACCATAAATTCTTTAACAGTCATTTAATAAATTTAAATTTATTTTTTGTACTTTAGATATTCAATAATAAAAATAAATATGTTATAATATTTGGTAGAATAGAAAGGTGTAAGGTTATGAATGAAAAGATAGATAAAAACCGTAAAGATAAAGACGATGTAAATGAAGTTAAATTTGTCGAATCACAACTTATTACACCTACAAGTAAACTTACATCTTTTAACTATGAAGAAACACCTATAACAGAAATTGTTAATCAAATCATATTAGATGCGATTAGACAAAAAGCATCAGATATTCACTTTGATCCTCATGAAGATGGTCTTAAAATTAGAATAAGAATTGATGGTAAATTATCAGATTATTCGATGGTACCGTTATATGTTCAAAAGAATATGGTTACAAGAATAAAAATTATTTCAGGAATGAATATAACAGAAACGAGGATTCCACAAGACGGTGCAATAAAAAATAGTTTAGATAATGTTGATGTAGATTTACGTGTATCTTGTTTACCTACTAATTTAGGCGAAAAAATAGTTATTCGTATTTTGGATTATAAAATGTCATCAGCAGGTATTGAAAGTTTGAATTTTAGTAAAACTAATTTAGAAAAAGTTTTAAAAATGATAAATATACCAAATGGTATTATCCTAGTTACTGGTGCAACTGGTACTGGTAAATCTACAACTGTTTACTCTATTTTGCAAAGATTAAATACCGAAGATAGAAATATTATTACAGTAGAAGATCCGATAGAAATGAATATTGAAGGGATAAATCAGGTCCAGGTTATATCAGAAATTGGTTTAACATTTGCTAGTGCACTTAGAAGTATTTTGCGTCAGGACCCCGATATTATTATGATCGGTGAAATTCGTGATGATGAAACGGCTAGAATTGCGGTTCGTGCCTCTATTACAGGTCACTTAGTACTTTCAACAATCCACACCAATAACTCTCTTAATACAATCGAAAGACTTACAGATATGGAAGTTGAAAGATATTTACTTGGTGCTGCTCTATCAGGAATTATATCGCAGAAACTTGCGAGAAGATTATGTATGAAATGCCGCCGTGCTAGAAAAACCACCGATTATGAAAAGAAAGTATTTAAAACTGCTTTGAATATTGATGTTGATGAAATATATGAACCAGTGGGCTGTGATGATTGTCATCAAGGATATGCGGGGCGTATTGCTATACATGAAGTTTTATTAATTAATCAAGAAATTAGAGATGCAATTGTTAGAAATACCGATAAAGAAGTATTACGTAAATTAGTTTATTCTTCAGGAACAATAACGATGCTTCAAGATGGACTTGAAAAAGTAGTGGCTGGAGAAACAACTTTTGAAGAGATATTAAAATTAATTGATTTAGAAGATGATCTTGGTTCTAATACAAATTTAGGACTTAAGCAAACTTTAGAAGATAGTAATCAAAGTAGTCATAGTGCTGATTATGATACACTAGATTAAAATAAAATACATATAAAAACCATGAATTTAAACGTTCATGGTTTCTTTTATTTTATCTTTTATTGAATTTATTGATTCTAAGTTAGGTTCCATAACATAGGCTTTGGCTCTACCAGTTGAATAGCATATATTATATGAATCAGTACCAGTTGCGGCAAGATTTTCTATAGTCCAATTAATATTTTTGTCTAATTGGTATTTTATTAATTTAGTAACTGTTTTTTGATCCATATTCGTTCTAACACCACCAGATAAGGCGTTAAGAAGACTATTATATTTTGTTAAAACACTAGGACTCATGGCTTTTTCTGCTAAGGCTTTTAAGACTTCACTTTGATGACGGCCTCTAGCGTTATCACCATCTTTATACTGATGACGGTTACGTACATAAGAAAGGGCTTCTTCCCCACTTAAAGTTTGCTTACCTGGTTTTATATAAATCATTTTGGTACCAAATTCTCTTTTAGAATTTTGCTCACATACCATACCTAAGCAATCAACACCTAAGTTAATATTGTAATCAGGTTTTTCGACGTTAACAGTTACTCCATTTAATTCATCAATAATATTTACAAATGATGTAAAGTTAACTCTAGCATAGTAATTTACGTCGACATCATATAAAAGTCCTAAGGTCTTAGCAGATTCTTCAATACCATAAATACCAGCATGAGTAAGTTTGTCTTTAACTTTTTTACTATATAATGTAACATAGTAATCTCTTGGAGTTGTGACTAGGAGAATTTTGCCGCTTTTAGGATTTACGACAGCAAGTAAGTTTACATCACTTCTAGCACTTTTATTTACTTTACCATATGAATCTATACCACTTAAATATACAACAAATGGTTCTTTGGTAACATTAATAAAATTAAATTCACTTTCATTTTTTTGTTTAATTTCATAACTAGAAATTAACTTAAAACTATCCGGATTTTCTTCAGTATAGATATCCATTAAAGTTTTATTAATAAAGATGCCTTTATATTTACCATCTAAGGTGTTTTTGATAGCGTCATTTTGATTTTTAGAGATTTCATATTTAATGTATGATTCTAGTTTGTTTAAGGCTAATTTTTGACTGCTTTCATTTTCAAAAAACGCGACGATTGTTTCTTTTTTTAATTCTTTAACATTTTTAATAGTACTTGTACTTGGTACATATATTCCATAATTTTCATAAACATAACCATTATCATTAATAATACTAAAAAAATCCATAGTTCCATTGGCATAAAATATGCCACCTATCTCCCCGATTATTAAAATAATGCTTACTACAGAACAAGCAATCTTAGTAAATAAATTATTACGACTATTAAGTTTGTAAGTAATAAATAAAACTACCGCAAATAATAATAGTAACAATATAATTAAATATTTTTGAGGAATAACATCAAAATAAATTAAAAATCCCGATGATATTACAGTTAAAATAATTAAAATAAATGATAAGAATTTATAAAAATTTTTATTAATTTTTCTTTTAGCCATTAAAAAATCACTTCTTTTCTTGTTAAAATTTTATCACATAGACATAAAAAAAATACCTTTAATGTCAAGAAAAGGTATTTATTTGACAAGATATTTTCTTAAAAGGTACATTAATCCAGGAATTAATATAGATATATAGATATACCATAAGTTAAATTTGAATAAGTAATTTACAAAACAGATAAATAATCCAAAGATAATAAAGATGATGTCTAAGGCTTTAACTTTTAATTTCGCAACAATATAAGTCATTAGTAAATACATGATGGTAATGCCAATTAAAAACCATTTTGTCCATTTTGTTACCGTACCTCTTTTTAAAGTTTTATCTAATTTATTTTCTTCAATTTTCTTTATTTCATCTAAAGCATCAATGTTTGATTTATTTAAATAAATATCAATACCAACGGAGTCTTGAGGAATAATCATTCTTACATTAACACTATCTCCGACTTCAGGAAAACTTACAGCAGCGCCCCACATGTAGCCATCATTAGAAGTTATATCTTGTCTAGTACCACTTTGATTGCCATGAAAGTATACTTTAAAGTTTTTATCATTAGTAGCAAATGGCAAAATTACTCTTAAAAAAGTATTAGATGAATTATAATTTAAATTTTTAAAAGTATAATTTAATTCTTTAATATCATTATGTTTTACAATTACATTAGTTATTGAATATTCAATGTAATAAGCTGTTTTTTCATCTTTGGCATCATAATATATATTTAAATCATAAGTTCCATCTTTATTATCAGTTCCTAAATACGTATTTGCTGATGGCTTTTTTAAATTGAAAGTTTTAAAGTAATTGGTTATGCCACTAGTTAAATTATTTAATTCTATTTTATCAGGGGCTTTAAAGGCACTTACCTTAGACATTGTTACATCATAACCGTTATAAATAGTTCCATTGTTTAGTTCAACGGTTTTTCCGTCCCATTTACCGCCGGAAAAACTATAATAATTTAGTTTTCTTTGAAAAATATCGGTCTTTCCTTCAACAATAATTAGTTCTTTAACATTTAAGCCGCCGGCTAATTCAACTTCAGCATCTATGATATGATTAATTACTTTATAGTTATCGGCTTTTACCATTAATGGCATTAATAAAATTGTAAATAATAAATAAAAATATTTTTTCATAATTCTTAGTAGTTTACTACTTTTGCACCATCCTCTACATAAATAATCTTAGCATTTAAAAATTTAATTGTAAAGTTTTATAGAGAAAAAATCCGGCTGGAAAGATAATTAGGGTTTCAATATGAGTAAAACAATCTTTAAGATAAGAAAAAATACTTAAACCAATGGCAAAATCATTTAAATAAAAAAACCAGAACATTAATGAGTAACTAATTATAAAAATTAATATAAATAATTTTAAAATTTTCATAGTAAATTATATTTAAATTAATTTATTATTATGAGTTATCACAAAATTCCGGTGATTTCCAGTATTATTTTTCACATTTTTCCAGGCATTTTTACCCTTGATTTACACATTTTTCTAAAATCAGATATTTTTTTTAGAAAAAAAACTAGATATTTCATTTTTATTTATCTAGTTTTAGTAATTTATCCATAGTTCTTATCATTTGCGCAGTATAACCATATTCATTATCATACCATGCTACTACTTTTATTAGTTTTTTATCATTATCTAAGACTTTAGTAAGTTTAGCATCTACTAAGGCACCAACTGATTCACCAATAATGTCAGAAGATACAACCGGATCATCAGTTATTTTAATGACTTCACTTGCGTTGTTTTCAAAAATATGATTAATTTCATCGGTATTAGTTTCTCTACTCATATTTAAAGTTAAATCGATACAAGAGCCATCAACAACGGGAACTCTTAAAGAGGCACCATCTAATTTTCCTTTTAAATCAGGAATAACTAAGCCAATCGCACTGGCAGCACCAGTAGAAGTAGGAACAATATTTTCAGCAGCAGCTCTACCACGGCGAGAGTTAATACCTTTTTTATGAGAACCATCATGAGTATTTTGATCATTAGTATAAGCATGGACAGTAGTCATAAAGCCAGAAGTAATGCCAATATTATCATTTAAAACTTTTAGTACAGGAGCTAAGCAGTTAGTTGTACAAGATGCAGCAGATATTACTTCATCTTCTTTAGTTAGTAAATCATCATTAACACCATAGACAATGGTTTTCATTTCACCTTTTCCAGGAGCCGAAATAATAACATGTTTTGCCCCAGCATTAATATGCTTTTTAGCATCTTCTAATTTAGTAAATTTACCGGTGCATTCTAAAACTAAGTCAACACCTAGTTCTTTCCATGGATAATTTTCTGGATCATCAATAGTAAGCACTTTAGTATGCATACCTGCTACATTAATTCCATCTTCATCATAAGTTATTTCATCTAATAAAAAGTTGCGATGAACTGTATCATATTTTAATAAATAAGCGGTATCTTCAGGAGTGCCATGACTATTGATGGCTACTACTTCATAATTTTCACTACCTACTAAAAGTCTATATGCGATTCTTCCTATTCTACCAAAACCGTTAATTGCAATTTTTTTCATAAATATTCCCTCTTTCTATTTTTTTCATTTTACTCATTTCCTCTTTTAAAAATAACTTTCGCCAATAAATTCTCTTAAAATATTTGTATCACTTAAATATTCACTAGGTATTGGGAAAAACATTTGTAATTCGTTAATTAGTCTTCTTGCTTCATTATAGAATTTACTTTCTATAGGTACACTATATAGAAGTGGTTCAACATATACTTTTAAGATGCCCATTTCATAAATATAAGCGGTATTTAAAATTACGTTTGCTTCGTTAGTAAAAGGAAATACGTATTTAGTTTCACCATTACGAACCTTTTCCCATGATTTTAAAGTTTCAATGACATTATTTCCTCTGGTGCGATTATCTCTTACAATTCTTCGTAAAAGCCTAATATCAACGGTAGATAAATGATTATGTCTATCAATTGATAAAGGCATAAATGGACTTATATAGACTTTTAACTTTTGATTATAAGGAATATCTTTAGTTAGTTCTTCGTTTAAACAATGTAATCCTTCAATTAAAATTATATCATTTTCATTTAATTTAAGGTGGCGACTAAATTCTTTTTTACCACTAATAAAGTTAAACGTTGGAGCGATTATTTCTTCACCATTTAAAAGGCTCGTTAACTGACTATTAAACAAATCTAAATCAATACAATCAATGGTTTCAAAATCATATTCACCATTTTCATCTTTAGGTGACTCAGTTCGTTCTTTAAAATAATCATCTAAGCCTAAGTAGATAGGATTTAAGCCAATGGCGGTTAGATATAAAGCAAGCTTTCTTGTAGATGTTGTTTTACCACTTGATGATGGACCACCTAAAAGAATTATTTTACGGTTTATCTCTTTAATAACTTTAGCAAGATCATAAACTTGATTATCCATCATAATGTCATTCTTTTTGATAAATTCTTTTATTTTACTTTCTGAAACAATTTGATTTAAATCAGAGACATAACTAACATTTTGAACATGACACCAATTTTGATAATCAGTATAGCTTTTTAAAATCATATCCTGAGATGTATAAGCAGGAACGCGGCCAGTTTCATCAATAATTGTAGATAAAACTAAGTCATTATTATTTAAATAAGTTAAACGATAATTACTTAAAACTCCCGTAGATGGTACCATATCGTCCATAAAATAATTATAATAACCAAGAAGTTCATAAATAGTAACAGTTTTATTATTTAAGTTTAGAACGTTTCTTGCCTTTTCATACTCTTTAGTTTTTAAGTAAAAGTCATAAGCATCTTTTTTTGTTACAACTTTTCTAGTAATTTTGCAGTCTTTAGATATTATTTCTTTCATTTTATTATCAATTAAAGTAATATCTTCATTAGTTAAGTGTTTATCAGTCATTATTTTACAGTATAATCCTTTATCAAGAGAATGCTCAAAAAAGACATCACATTTATAAAGTTCTCTAACTGTTACGTATAAGACAAATTTTAAACCAGACTGATACTGCTTATGTTTATATCTATCTACTAACACTTTGCGCCACACCCTTTTATTATAGTATATAGTTATTATATCAAAAAAGATATTAAAAGTTAAATGTTTTAGGGTATAAAAATGATAAAAATTATCTATGATATTATTAGGTGATTAAAAAGTGCTTATTATTCCAAATGTAGTTGAAAAAAATTATAATGGAGAAAAAATATTTGATATTTATACAAAGGTTCTTCAGTCAAGAATTATTTTTATTAATGGAGAAATTAATGATGATATGGCTAACTTAATTGTTAGTGAGTTATTATATTTGGATTCAATTAGTCATGAGGATATATTTTTGTATATTAATTCTCCTGGTGGTAGTGTTACTTCGGGGTTTGCAATTTATGATACGATGAATTATATTAAAAGTGATGTTTCAACGGTAGGCATTGGACTTTGCGCTAGTATGGGTGCAGTTATTTTAGCAGCGGGAACAAAGGGTAAAAGACTAATTTTACCTAATACGGAAGTGATGATTCATCAGGTTTTAGGTGGTACTTCAGGAGTGGCATCAGATATAAAGATTCATGCCGAAAGAATTTTAGAAACAAAAAAGAAGCTGAATTCAATTCTTGCTTCTTTAACTAGTAAAAGTATTAATCAAATAAATAAAGATACTGATAGAGACTATTATATGGATGCTAAAAACGCGGTAAAATATGGACTAGTTGATAAAATTATTTAGCCTTTATGTCTGTTTATTAATTCATTTATCTTTCTAAAATGGTGATTAATTCCAGATTTAGTGATGGATTTATTAGTTTCCAAAGAGATAATTTCAGCAAGCTCCCCCATCGATGTATCGGGGTACTTTTTTTTGTAAGAAATTATTTCTTTCGCGCGGTCATCTAAAAGATTTATTAAATCATTATCTTCTAAATATTTTATATTATCTAAAACTAATTTACTGGATTTCAATGATTTTTCGACATTGGCTTGCTCACAGTTATTTAGACGATTTACCATATTTTTATGATCTTTATAAATACGAATATCTTCAAAATAAAATAAAGAATTTATAGCTCCTAAATAGTTAATTAAATCAGCGATATTTTCACTTTTTTTAATATATACCATATACTCTTTTTCTCTTTTTAAAATTTTACTATTTAAATTTAAATCATGTAAGAGTTTGTTTATTAAAGTGGCTTTGCTTTTTTCTTTCGTAAAGAACTCAAGATGATATTTGTTTTTCTTAGGATCATTGACACTACCACATGATAGAAATATTCCTTTAAGAAACGCTACTTTTTCTTCTTTGCTTGCTTCATTTATATTAGCAAGGGTGTTATTTATATCGGAAACTATAATATCTTTTTTTTCTTTAATTTCTAGAATATAGATATTTTTCTTTCTAAATCTTTTAATGGTACGAACGGTTAATCTAATTTCGACATTGTAAAATATTTTAAGAAGTTTAAAAAGCCATCTAGCTACGGAAGCATTTTCTGTATATATTAATATTTCATCATCTGTGATAGTACTATTAAATGATAAATAAACAAGTAAGGATATTAGATCTTCAGGAGTATTGTTATAAATTTTAGTTATTTCATCTTTTATTTGGGTTGTGAAAGACATAGTAATCACTCATTTCATAAAGATTATATAATTTTTATAAGATATTAGCAATTGTTCTTTTACGAATATATTTTAATAATTATTTTAAACGTCATCATTATCTAATATTCTTTTGATTTTGAAAATAGGATTTTGAGGTTTAAATGATGATGATTCTTGCTCTTTTAAAGCAGCGGCATATTCTAAGTCTAAAGCTATTGCTTTTTTAGAAGAGATTCTTCGCTTTCCAAGCATTTCTAGGTAAACTCTTAAAATTAAGTAATTGTTACCTTTTTCCATATTTGCAAATAGATAATCAATAAACTTTTTTCTGGTTTTAAAAGGTAGGTTTAATTCAATTAAATAACTACCTATATTTGTTTTTTCCGTAATGCTTGAAAAAAGTAAAGATAAACTATCTTCTTCAGAATTTTTTGGTGATTCTAAATCTTTATTTATTTCATTTTGGATTAACTCCGTGAGCATGTCAATATAGTCAATATCTTGAATATTAATTAATGCATGTAATGATTTTTCTTTATTGGCACCTTTTATATCTCTCGCAAATTTATAAATATATTCGGCATTACCTGTTGCAATTATAGCATCTTCTAATTTTGAAATGGTTGCACCCTCTACTTCTTTGGCAAAATAATAAATAAATTCAAAATCTCCATCTGCAATTATCACGTTCTCCAGTTTTTCAATATTGGCACCTTTTATGTCTCTAGCAAAGTAAAATATATATTCAATGTTATTAGTCGCAATTATAGCATCTTCTAATTTTGAAATATTGGAACCTTTTACATCTCTAGCAAATAAGTAAATATATTCGGCATCATCTGTTGCAATTATAGCATCTTCTAATTTTGAAATATTGGCGCCCTCTATATCTCTAGCAAAGTAAAATATATATTCGGCATCATCTGTTGCAATTATGGCATCTTCTAATTTTGAAATGTTTGCGCCTTTTACATCTCTAGCAAATAAGTAAATATATTCAGCATCACCTGTGGCAATTATGGCATTTTCTAATTTAGAATTCCATTTATTAATAGCAAATGTCAAAATATACTTAGGTGTTAACTTTAATACTATATACATTTGTTTATCATCTAGTATGATATTTCCTACTTTTGTAGCAAACACTTCTAACATACAATAATCATAGTAAGTATTATATTTTAATGTTGACAAAAGCAAATAATTTAAAATTGCTTTCAATTCGTCATGATGCTCACCACAATAATCGTAATCATTGTTTTGAATATTTTGAATTATTTCATTGATATTTCTGCTAATATATTGATTCTTTAAATCTTCTTCGCTAAGCATAAAAATACTCCCCTTTTAAGCTTGTCTATTATAGCATAAATTACTTAAAATGCAACTATGTTTTTTTACAATAAAAAAGGTCATTAATAAATTTTCTATTAAAGACCTTTTTAAATTTTTGAATTTTATAATTTTTATGGGATAATCGCAAATGTTCTATAATTCTTTTATTAATTATTTTTTAGAATTATCACTATCTACTATTCTTTTGATTTCTAAAACAGGATTTTGTGGTTTCATAGGTGATGCTTCTTGTTCTTTTAAAGCAGCAGCATATTCTAAGTCTAATGCTTCGGCTTCCTCTTTAGTAATTACGGGCTTATTTAACATTTTTAAATAAACTCTTAAAATTAAATAGTTATTATCTTTATCAATATTATCAAATAAATAATCAGCAAACATTTTTTTAATATTAACAGGTAATTTTAATTCATATATATAACTGCCTAAATTTGTTTTTTTGGCAACACTTGAAAAATTCTCATTGGTGAAAGCATTATTTACATATACAGAATAATTTACTTCAATATTACAATGTTTAAGTAATTTTACAAATAAGGTGATATATTTTTTGTTTAGAATATCATGAGTATTAATTATCGCATAAAATAACTTTTTAATATTGGCACCTTTTATGTCTCTGGCAAATCTATAAATGTATTCAGCATTATCGGTTGCGATTACAGCATCTTCTAATTTTTCAATATTAGCACCATATATATCTTTAGCAAATTTATAAATATATTCAGCATTACCAGTGGCAATTACAGCGTCTTCTAGTTTTGAAATGCTTGCGACTTTTACGTCTTTAGCAAATAAGTAAATATATTTGGCGTTTCCAGTAGCAATTATTCCGTCAGTTAATTTTTCAATATTGGCACCTTTTATATTTAGAGCGAATTTATAAATGTATTCAGCATTACCGGTTGCAATTATGGCATCTTCTAATTTAGAAATGTTGGCGCCTTCTACATCTCTGGCAAAATAATAAATATATTCAGCGTTTCCAGTGGCAATTATTCCGTCGGTTAATTTTTCAATGTTTATACCCTTTATTTGTAAAGCATATATATAGATATATTCGGCATCGCCACTGGCAATTATTCCATCAGTTAAAACTTCTTTATCTGCTCCTTCTATAAGATAGGCAAAGTTGTAAATATATTCAGCGTTCCTAGTTGCACTAATTCCAGCAGACAATTTTTTAATGTCGGCACCTTTTACATCTCTGGCAAAGTAAAATATATATTCCTCATCTTCGGTCGCAATTATAGCATCTTCTAATTTAGAAATGTTTGCGCCTTTTACTGCTAATGCAAAATTATAAATATAATAAGCATCGTTAGTTGCTATTATGGCATCTTCTAATTTAGAATTCATTGTATTAATAGCAAAATTCAAAATATACCTAGGTTCTAAATTTAATACTATATCAATTTCTTTATCATCCAAGATGATATTTCTAACATTTTTAGTAAATTCTTCTAGCATGTCACCATTATAGCCTTCAGAATTTTCTGATGCTAATAAAAGTAAATAATTTAAAATTGCTTTCAATTCATCATGATGATCACCACAATAATTATAATTATTGTTTTTTATATTTTTAATTATAGTTTTAATATTTCTACCAATATATTGATACTTTAAATCATTGTCACTAAGCATAAGACACTCTCCTTTAAATGTTTTTATTATAACATAGATCACTTAGAATACAACTACATTTCTTCATAATAAAAAGGTCTTTAATTGACCTTTTAGGATGTCTTAATTACATAAGGATTAGTGGCCGTGCCGTCACCAGATGTGCCATCACTACTAGCAATGGTTACTGATGATAATAAAGCAATGGCTGGTCTTAGTCCATAACTAGCAGAAACTACTCCCTCTAAAAAAGCGCCTGCACTATTTACATAGATATTTGACATTAATATAGCATCTCTTAAAGATTCCAATGTACTTTCGGCACGTCCTGCTGGACTTAAAGTCCAATAAGCAGTTTTGGCATTAGCATATAAATAATATGTTGTATTATTAGCATCACTAGAGCCGTCTTCTTCCGGTGTCTTTGCTCCGGCAAAAGCGACTTCATCCGCAGTAAGAAGACCTATTTTATAGTCTAATTCGCCTACTCCATTACTTCCTTTAAGTTTACCGTTACCATTAATTGTATCACTAGAGGTAAATCTAGATAGATTTTTATCTACATTAGTTTTACTAATGGTATCGCAAAGTAAGGACGCACTATGTTCAAGATTGGGATTAATTAATCTTTTATATGCTCCATAGTCACCCCAATTATCAGAATATCCATCGTATCCTACTAAATTTTTATCATTGCACCAGATGGTATCGGCTAACATGTCATTATAATTTCTAAGTTTTGAATCGTACCAGGTTTTAAGATTTATTAAAATGGTACTATCATTTCTATTTTCATGTTCGGCAGCATATGATGATGAATCGGGAGAGCCATACATAAACCCGACATAAGCATTTAATAGCTCACTTGGATTAAACTTAGTAGTTACGGTGTTTCCTTTATATTTAGCAAATGATAAGTTATTACCTGTTTGGTTACAAGGATTTTCTAAACTAGAGTCATTGCGATTATATAATACTAATTTAATAGCACCATTACCCGTTATTCTTACGATACGCCAGCACATATTAGCAAAAACTACAAAATTATTTGTTACTGCACCTCTATAATAAAATGATGTTCCATAATCATCTGGGGTAAATGCTAAAACCTTTTCATTTGCCGTGCTTATTTCTTTTCCTGGGATTGTAGCAGGTGTACCTATAACATTTCCATTTCTCATAGCAGCTAATAAAGTGCCGTCTGCTGCAGTATACCAACCAGTTGGGGCTTTTATTTCTTCGCCAGTTTTTTCCGTAAAATACACTTTACAAGTGGTATTTCTTGAATCAATACTAACAACATTAATTACCCATTTAGTACCACTCCACACAGCCGTTCCTACGACATTACTTGTACTATTAGTTGGAGATTTGCAACTGATACTAACGTTAAAGTTATCAGTAGTAGGAAAAGCCTCTACCTCTACTCCTTCAACATAGGCAATTATTTGAAGATTGCCATCCAATGTAGAAGATGAAATACTGTTTGTTATCTGATTTTCTAAGGCTAATTCATTATGACTATAGCCAGCATTTAAATTTATTTGAATATAATAGTTACTACTTGACTGATTATCTGATATTAAAATTAATGATTTTGACTTTTCGGCTTTGATAGTGCCATTTACATATGGGGTTTCGGCTTGATAGGCAATATCTATTTCTGATGGAGTGTCTAAAAATGAAGTACATTTTTCATCAGTACATACCTTGTAGGTGATTTCATATTTGGTATCAAAAATGTTTTTTGAAATAAGAGTTACGTTAAACTGCTCGGTTTTGCCAGCTTTAAGTAATATAATTCGGTCACCAATAATAGTATTTGATGGTATTTTAGTTCCTACACTTTCATTAAGCTCCACTTCATTTATGATCATATTATATTTTAAATCACCAATGGTTATATCAGTGCCTTTATTATTTTTTGATGCGGTATATCTGGCAAAAGTCACATTTAAGGCTAGACAAAAAAGCATTAATATAGATATAAGGCTTAAATACTTGAACCTCTTATTTTTCTTTACAATATTCCAAATGTCATTTATTTTACTTTTAAATTTATACATAGAAAATCACCCGATATTTTCTATATAATTATACTAATAACCCCCCCCATGTCAAGTTAATATCGTGCATATAAAAAGTC
>CAKOOH010000014.1 GCA_934098485.1 uncultured Bacilli bacterium
AATACAAAAACAATTAATTTTTTATTAAATTTATTTCATTTACTAATATAATTTCTTATACAAATTACTATTTATCTGTCACTTCCATATATAATTATACCATCATTTTGGTAAATTTTATTGCTAAATTAAAACATCCAAGATTCATCCAACTTTCTAGTATATATCCAACATTTGGAAGGAAAATAGAACCTCACAAACCCTTTAATTAAAAGGGATAAATCGAAAGTATGGTAGAATTCTTCCATATTTTTAACTCAATTTTGCAAGTGCAAAATAAGAAATGATAGCACTATAATTCCTTTATTTATACAGAATAAATTAAGGTAGAACTATCATTCTCTTTATCCTGCTTATTATTTACTTACTTATTTTTCATTAATTATCTCTTTAATGGTAGGTCTAAATACTAATCCCAATGTTATATCTTTTCCTTTAAATAAATTTAAATCTATTATTGGTATCACTTTCAACAATTCATAATTATCTGGTATTGCAGAATCAAATACTGTCATACCATTTTCATCTTCTTGTTCTCCCAAGGAAAAACCTTCACGAGCTTGATCTTCTGTAGATACTCTTACATAAATACCACATATCATAGTTTCCCCCCCTTGAAAAAGAGAGAACTATTTAAGTTTTATATAAAATAAAAACTTACGAACTTTTAAGTCCGTAAGTTGATTTCAATTGGAGCAGGTGATGAGAATCGAACTCACGTTATCAGCTTGGAAGGCTGAAGTTCTACCATTGAACCACACCTGCATTTCTTTTGACAAGATTAATTATATCATATCTTGCCAAAATATCAAGGTTATATTAACAACTTTACTAAAAATACGTAAAATATTTGTTACTATAGCCTTTAATTTTTAATTAATGTTAAAGATACTTTGGATTTTTCTTTGTTAATATCATCTATATAAACAGTAATAATGTCCCCTACATTTACTATATCTTTAGGATCTTTAACAAATTGTTTACTCATTTTTGATATATGTAAAAGGCCATCATCATGTAAACCAATGTCGACAAAAGCGCCAAAGGTTGCTACATTACGTACTGTTCCCTTTAATTCCATCCCGACTTTCAAATCGTCTATAGTTAAAACATCGCTTCTTAATATAGGACTTGGAGCATCTAATCTGGGATCAAGACCCGGATTTGCTAATTCTTTTAGTATATCTTTAATAGTGTATTCATCACTACTAATATTTGCTAATATGCTGTTGATATCAGCCGCTTGTATTTTTTGTTTAAATTCGTCTGTATTAATATCTTTAATATCTAACTTTAAAAATTCTAGTATCCTATAAGCAACATCATAACTTTCGGGATGAATTCCAGTGTTATCTAAAGGATTACTGCCTTGAATACGTAAGAAACCAACAGATTGTTCATATACTTTATCTGATGTTAATTTCTTAATATCACTACGATTTTTAAATTCGCTTGTTTCTTTAAATTTAGTAATTTTATCTATTACGGGTTTAGTTAATCCAGATACATATTTTAAAATAAACGATGAGGCAGTGTTAATATTTACACCGACATTGTTAACTACTTTACTTACTGTGTAGTCTAGTGATTCAGTTAATTTTTTATTGTTTACATCGTGTTGATATTCACCAACGCCAATGCTTTTAGGATCTATCTTTACTAGTTCTGATAATGGATCGATTACTCTTCTACCGATACTAACGGCAGAACGTTCTTCAACTTCAAAGTCAGGAAATTCTTTTTGAGCTTCTTTAGATGCAGAATAAACACTGGCGCCGGCTTCACTAACAATAATATAATATACATCTTTTAAATCTTTAATGGTATCAGCAATAAATTCTTCGCTTTCTCTTGAAGCTGTACCATTACCAATTGCAATTAAATTTAGATGATATTTATCTAGAAGTTCTAAAACTTTTTTCTTAGCTGCATCTTTTTTATTATGTGGTTCATGAGGATATATTTTGTCTATATGAAGGACATTGCCTTTTTCATCTAAGCAAGCTAATTTACAACCAGTTCTAAAAGCTGGATCGAACCCCAATACACGATAGCCTTTTAATGGTCTCGTCATTAATAATTTTTCTAAGTTATCTTTAAATACATCGATAGCACTGTCTTCTGACCTTTCCGTTAATTCACTACGAATATCTCTTTCGATTGAAGGATAAATTAGTCTTTTTAAAGCGTCTTTAAGGGCTTCTTCTACATAATTACAAACAAAAGAGGCTGGATTTTTAATAATTTTATTTTTTAGATAATTAAAAATATAATCATTATCGTATTCAAGTTTGACGCTTAAAATATTTTCCTTTTCTCCCCTATTAATGGCTAGAATGCGATAACTTTTAGCATATTTTATTGGCTCCGTAAAGTCATAATATATTTCATATATTTTCTTTTCATCAGTCGCATTTTTCTTTAATTTAGTAACTATTTTTCCATTATTAAAAATGTTGTTTCTAATAAATTTGCGATAATAAGCATTATCACTTATCCATTCACTTATAATATATTTAGTATTTTCCATAGCTACATCTTCAGTTGTTGGAGCAATTTTACATAAAGATGTGAAATCTCCTTTAGTAGGAAATGACATTATTAATTTAGCAAGAGGTTCTAAGCCTAGTTTAATAGCCTCAGTTCCTTTGGTTTTCTTTTTTTCTTTATATGGCATATAAATATCTTCGACGTCAACTAATTTTGTACAAGCAAGAATATTATTTTTTATTTCGTCTGTTAGCATGCCTTTTTCGTCGATTAATCTAATAACAGCTTCTTTTCTTTCCATTAGTTTATTATAGTATTCATATTTCTCATGAATTTTAGCAATTTCATTTTCATCTAAACCGCCGGTCGCTTCTTTACGATAGCGGGCTATAAAAGGAATAGTTGCGCCATTTTGCAAAAGTTCTAAGACAACTTTTATTTGATTTACTTTAATATTTAATTCTGTGGCAAGTTCGCCTATTACGATTTCGTTCATTATTACCTCACTAAAAAATTATAGCACAAAAAAAGTATTTTATTTAGAATTAAAACACTTTTTTGACATTTATTATATCGGCTTCTAGGACATAACCAATTTTAATTGTAGTATTTGTTTTTACAAATGGTAAATTATCGCTTAGATTAATATCGATTTTATATTTTTGATTATTTTCATCAGTTATATAATAATAAGTATTACCATTTATAGAAGCGTCTTTAATTGATTTTACTGTGATTGTTTTAGTTATTAAGTCTTTTTCATCAGGCACAATTTGGTCATTGCCTAAATAATTTTTAGCAGCCTCTTCAATACCTTTGGCTGAATCAGTTACAACAACTTTTTGATAATCAGCAACATCAATAAAACCATACATTTTAACTAAACCAGCAGCATCTTTTAAGCTAACTAAATAAGTAGGTTTATTATTTAAATTGATTAAAAGTGGAAAAGTAGATGTATATTTCATTTGTTGAACAGCACCTTCGGCAGATGCCATAGCAGAATATTCTTCTGCGCCAGGTACACTATAAAAAGAAGTTTCATTTGTTCTCATATTGGTTAAAATAAAGCCTAAATTAGATTCATCTGAGACAATAGATGTTAAACCGGTATATAGATAGATATCGTCATTCATAGCTAAATAGTTATAGCCATCAGTGGTATTTACAACATTTTTTTGAGAAAAGATACTATTTAGAAAACCATTTTGATAAGTTCCCCAGTCATCTACTTGTTCAATTATTAAATCAGCACTATAAGCAATATCTATCCAAGTTGGAATATTTCCAACATCATATTTAACACTAGAACCAGTAATAGCGTCTAAAACAACAACACCTGTAACTTCGGCACGCTGATTAATACCATGGTATTTGATAACAGGTACTACCCAAAAAGGAGCGCCTTCATTGTCTATTTCAAAAGATATTTTGCCAAAATTTAAGGTAGGATAGGTAAATCTTAATTTTCTATTTAAATTCTTACTAAAATGAGCAGATGGAAGATATTTCATCCCCTTTTCTAATCTAACTAATTTGGCTTCACCAGTAGTACTATCGACGGTAATATATCCTTTTACACCTTCTTTTTTATTAGAAATCCATTTAATAAATGAAGCATATTCTAATGGTGTTACTCTTATTATTTTATTATTATAATTAATTTGTGTGTATAAATCTGATACATTATATTGACTAACAAAATCACTCATTTGTCCCATGACACGGTCGCCTAATTTTTGAGAGCTGGCCTTATCTAGTAAGGGAAGTTTAGTAAAGTCTACTGGAGCAATATCTTCAGTAAAAGTTTTGCTTTCATCAATAGTTATTCTAGTACTATATTTTTTAGAATTAAACATAGGACTGTTTATAATACTAACAAGTATTAAACAGATAATGATAATAGGAATAACTAAAAATCCTTTGATGCTTTTAAAACTCCTTTTTAGATTTATACCATGAACATTTAAAGTGCTAATTACATTTAAACTTGTATATACGCCAATTATCAATATGACATAAAACCAAAAACTGATATTAGTAATATTTAAAGGCGGTAAGATAATATAAAAGTAAGTTAAGGCAAAAGTTAGCGTTATAATAATATTTAAAATAATCTTTTTCATGAAATCACCTACTAAATTATATCATATTAATGGTAAAATAATAAATGGTGATTTAGATGTATTATAACAATTTAAGTGATTACTATAAAAAGAAATTTGGATCTAAAGTAGTAAAGTTATCTTTTAATGGTGGTTTTACCTGCCCAAATAGACTAAATGGCGGAATGGGATGTATTTTTTGTTCTGGTAGTTATGAATATGCTGGTGATGTTAATAAACCATTAGAAGTTCAGTATGAAGAGCAAGTAGAAATGATAAACAAGAAATGGCCGAATGCTAAATATATTGCATATTTTGGTTCTTTTACTAATACTTTTGATTCGGTGGATAATTTAAAGAGAAGGTTTGAAAAGGTTTTAAGTTTTGATAATGTAATTGGTTTATCAATTGGGACAAGATGTGACTCAATTAGTGAAGAATGTTATGAATATTTAGATGATTTAAATAAAAGAACTTTTTTAACAGTTGAGTTAGGTTTACAATCTTCTTTTGATAATACTTTAAAATGGATTAATCGAGGTCATGATATTGAAATTTTTAAAAAATGTGTAAAAAGACTTAAAGATTTAAATATTAATGTTGTAGTTCATATTATAGATGGTTTACCGATTGAAACTGAGAAAATGATGCTAGAAAATATTAGATTTTTAAATCATTTAAATATTGATGGCATCAAGATCCATAATTTATATATAATAAAAAATACTCCTTTAGGTGAAATGTATAAAGAAAAGAAGTTTTCTCTTCTTTCAAGAGATGAATATATTGATATTGTTTGTAAACAATTAATGATATTAAATCCGGATATAGTAGTTCATAGATTAACAGGGGATCCTAAAAAAGAAGATTTAATTGCTCCATTATGGGCACTAAAAAAGATTGATATTCTTAATGGTGTTGTAAAAAAATTAAAAAAAGAAGGTACTTATCAAGGTATTTATTATGAAAAAAATTAGTTTTTAGTGACTTTTGCATGAAATAATTTGACTTTTTTGGTATTTTATAGTATTATATGTGCAATCAAAAAGGAGGTTTTGGTTATATGGCTGATAAAAATTATATATCAAGTAGAGAAAGTTTAGTAAGAGAGGCTGCTAGTTTGTCAAATGTTGTGTACGGAGCATTACTTGCAAATATGACTTTAGCACAAAAAAAGGAAATGTTTGAAGAAGTTGACGCAATCGTTTATAGATTACAACATATTCCAGCTATGGAAACAGATCCTAGAATTAAGTCTGGTTCTTATAATTCTCTAACTGATAAAAGACAAAATACTTATGATAAGTTTTATTCTAATGCTGTTGCTTTATTTTCAGTAACAAGTCCAATTGAACTAAAAGCATTACAAGTTGCTATTTATAAAGTAAATGGTGAAAAAGTAGATGGTTACGATGCTGACTTTGCTGCTAGAGCATCATTAGAATATGCAAAAAATCCAATGTCATTATAATTGGATTTTTTTATGCGTTTAAATCAACATTTTCTTCATTAAGAAGTTCTTTAAAGGTTTCTTTAAATCTAGCAACTTCTTTTTTTAATGTATCAGGGTATATATTTTTGGCATTTTTGACTGCTTTATAAATATGTCCTATTCTAACTTCTTTAGAGTTTTCAAAAACGGCATAACTAAAGGCACTTGCTAGAATCGTTAAAGTTACATCAGGGTATCTACTTGCTACTTCATATACTCTTTTATATTCACTGGTCATTTCAACTAGGAATTTGCAAATTTGTTCTTTTTGAAAATCAGAATATGCAAATTTTACATTTAATTTTTTTTCAAATTTTGGATATGTTCCCATAAGAATTTTGACAACCGTTTCTTCATCGGCTTCTAGTACTTCGATTTTAATGAATCTTCTTAAAAATGCACGATCTCTTAAAATGTAAGTTTCATATTCTTCGGTGGTAGTTGCCCCAATCATTTTAATGGTTCCACGGTCTAATACGGGTTTTAGCATATTGGCAAAATCAATATTGGAATTAGCGGCATTACGGTTTACAAGTAAATGTACTTCATCAATAAATAGAATGGTTTTTTCTTGCTTTTTTAATTCTTGAATTAAAAGTTCAACTTTACTTTCTGATGATCCATTATCATTAGTAGTACCTAGTAAACTAGTGATATTTATTTTTATTATTTTCCATCCTTTTAGGGCATCAGGGACTAAATTGTTTTGAATACGATAACCTAAACCTTCAACTATGGCAGTTTTACCTATACCAGGTTTACCGACTAGTAGCGCACTTTTATCAGGAGTAATAAGAGAAAGAATCATTTCATTTATTTCTTTTTCTCTGCCAATAGCTGGATCAGTTATATATTCTTTAGCACTTAAATCTTCACCATACATTTTAATAATACTAATTTTTGATTCTGGCTTAGAATCTTTAGGTGCATTAGAATTAACTTTTTCGTCTTTGGAAAAATTTAAAGTTTCAATTTTATTGTCGTCATTTAAATCTAGAGTATCTATTTCATTCATAAAATCACATCATTTCTTTGTTATTATAGCATATTTCTTTTAAAATGGTAGGTATTTTCGGCGGTATCCACCAGTTACAGCATAACAATCATGCGATACCATAAACACATTCTTATCTTTTTCTAAAAGCATCTTTTTTAAACCATAATATTTATCAAAGGGTACGATAACGAGTAATGTGGGATCTTTTTTTATAAATATGCCACCTCTACTACTTACTTCGGTTAAACCGAATCCATGATCATTAATTAAGGTTTTTTCTATTTCTTCCCATTTTTTAGATTTTATATAACAAATTTTACTATCATTTATTCCTAGCATAACAACATCAACTAATTTTGATGCTACAAATAAAATAAATAATGCATATATGGTTTTAGTAAAACCAAAAACTAAGGTGCCAGTAAAAATAATAATTAAATTAACGGTACGGCTTGCTTCACCAACCGGTATTTTTAACATCTTATTAATAATAGTCGCGATTACATCAGAGCCACCGGTATTAAAGCCAGTACGATAAATCATGCCGCTACAAAATCCATATAATAATGAGGAAATTACAATTGTTATAAACATACTATTAATGTTTAAATCAATCATTTTGGAAAGCGGCTCAGTTATAGTAACCATAAGCGTAAACGTTACAGAGCCAACAATGGTGGTTATAGTATCTTCTTTACCTAAAAATAAATAACTAATAATAATTATAACAACCATTGAAATGTAGAGAAAATAAGTTGTAGGAAGTCCCGTTACTTCTTTTATTATAATGGCAAGGCCACTCATACCCCCTACTACAATGTTATTGGGTACTAATAAAGTATTATAATTTAGAGCATGAATAAAACAAGCGAGTATAAAAAATATTAAACGCGTTCCTAGTTTTTGATAAGTTATTTTTTCCAGAATTTTATTTCTTCCCTTTTTTATTCTATTAAACATCGCATATCACATATTAATAATACTATTTTTAGGAATTTTAGTAAAGAAAAAACTCACATTATCTGTGAGTGTAATTCTTTATTATTCAATAATTTCTGTTACAGTACCAGCACCAACTGTACGGCCACCTTCACGAATTGAGAACTTAGTTCCGTTTTCTAAAGCTACCATACTAATTAGTTCAACTGTCATTTCTACGTTGTCACCAGGCATAACCATTTCAACTCCTTGTGGAAGTTCAATTACACCAGTAACATCTGTAGTTCTGAAGTAGAATTGTGGTCTGTAGTTTGAGAAGAATGGAGTATGACGTCCACCTTCTTCTTTAGATAATACGTATACAGAAGCTTTGAATTTTTTATGAGGATGTACTGAACCTGGTTTAGCTAAAACTTGTCCACGTTCAACATCTTCTCTATTGATACCACGAAGTAAAACTCCAGCGTTATCTCCAGCTTCAGCATAATCTAAAGATTTTCTGAACATTTCGATACCAGTAACAACTGTCTTTCTTGTATCTTTTAATCCAACGATTTCAACTTCGTCGTTAAGATTTAATCTACCTCTTTCAACACGTCCAGTAACAACTGTACCACGTCCTGAAATTGTAAATACGTCTTCAATACTCATTAAGAAAGGTTTATCAGTATCTCTATCAGGAGTTGGGATATAATCATCAACAGCAGCCATTAAGTCTTTGATAGCTTGAACGCTTGCTGGATCTCCTTCTAATGCTTTTAATGCAGATCCTCTAATAATAGGGCATTCTGGATCAAAACCATATTCTCCTAATAATTCTCTAATTTCCATTTCTACTAAATCTAGTAATTCTGGATCATCAACTTGATCACATTTGTTCATGAATACTACGATTCTTGGAACTCCAACTTGACGTGCAAGTAAGATATGTTCTCTAGTTTGTGGCATAGGACCATCTGCAGCTGAAACAACTAAGATAGCTCCATCCATTTGTGCAGCACCAGTGATCATGTTCTTAACATAGTCAGCATGTCCTGGGCAGTCTACGTGAGCATAGTGACGTTTGTCAGTTTCATACTCAACGTGAGCAGTATTAATAGTAATACCTCTTTCTCTTTCTTCAGGTGCTTTATCGATATTTGCATAATCAACGAAGTCAGCTTTACCTTCATCATGTAATACTTTTGTTATAGCAGCAGTTAATGTTGTTTTACCATGGTCAACGTGTCCAATAGTACCAATATTAACATGTGGTTTGCTACGATCAAATTTTTGTCTTGCCATTTTTATTTCCTCCTTTAAAATTTTCTACAAAAATATTTTATCTAATTCTTGAATATAATTCAAGTATTATTCAATTAGTTTACGCTGTTTTTCTTGATAATTTCTTCAGCGATTGATTTTGGAACTTCTTCATAATGATCAAGTTCCATAACGAATGTACCACGTCCTTGAGAATTGCTTCTTAAAGATGTCATATATCCGAACATTTCTGATAGTGGAACCATTGCAGTAATTTGTAGGGCGTTACCACGAGATTCTTGTCCTAGTGGTCTACCACGACGTGATGTTAAATCACCCATTACATTACCCATGTATTCTTCTGGAACAACTACAGATACTTTCATAATTGGTTCTAAAAGAACTGGTTTACACTTATTTTTAGCTTCTTTTAAAGCCATTGATGCAGCAATTTTAAACGCCATTTCTGATGAGTCTACATCATGGTATGAACCATCAAATAATGTTGCTTTTACGTCTACGATTGGATATCCTGCTAAAATACCGCCAGCCATAGCTTCTTGTAAGCCTTTGTCAGTTACAGGAATGTATTCACGAGGAACTACACCACCAACGATAGCGTCAACAAATTCATAACCTTTATCTTTATTTGGTTCGAATTTAATCCATACGTGACCGTATTGTCCACGTCCACCTGATTGTTTAATATATTTACCTTCACATTCAGCTGTCTGTGTTAATGTTTCACGATAAGCAACTTGTGGTCTACCAACGTTTGCTTCAACACCAAATTCTCTTTTCATACGATCTACATAAACATCTAAATGTAACTCACCCATACCGGAAATTACTGTTTGGCCAGTTTCAGGATCAGTTTTATATTTAAATGTTGGATCTTCTTCTGATAATTTTTGAAGTGCTAAGCCCATTTTGTCTTGATCAGCTTTTGATTTTGGTTCAATAGCCATATCAATAACTGGAAGTGGGAACTCCATACCTTTCATAATAACTGGATTTTTCTCATCACATAGTGTATCGGCAGTAGTTGTATTTTTTAAACCTACAGCAGCTGCGATTTCACCAGCATATACTTCAGTTATTTCTTTTCTTTGATTTGCATGCATTTGTAAGATACGTCCAATTCTTTCTTTTTCACCCTTAGTTGAGTTTAATACATAAGAACCAGATTTTAGTACTCCTGAGTAAACTCTTAGGAATGCTAATCTACCTACAAATGGGTCTGTCATAATTTTAAATGCTAAAGCAGTAAATGGTTCTGAATCGCTTGGATGTCTTAATACATCATTACCATTTTTATCAGTACATTCAATAGCAGGAATGTCTGTTGGTGCTGGCATGTAATCAATAACAGCATCTAAAACAAATTTAACTCCTTTGTTTCCAAGTGCTGTTCCGCACATTACTGGGAAGAAACTTGCTGATAGGGTTCCTTTACGAATAGCACGTTTAATTAAATCAATAGATACTTCTTCACCTTCAAGGTATTTTTCCATTAATTCATCATCATATTCAGCAACTGCTTCGATAAGTTCAACTCTCTTAGTTTCTGCTAAATCTTTTAATTCTTCAGGAATTTCTTTAACTTCATATTCTTCATGTTCACCGCCATCATAGTATATGGCTTGTCTATTTAGAATATCAATAATTCCAACGAATGAATCTTCAGCACCAATTGGCCATGCGATTGGAGCAGCGTTAGCACCTAGTCTTTCTTTAATAGTTTTTAAGGTGTATGTAAAATCAGCACCCATTTTATCCATTTTATTAGAGAAAATCATTCTAGGAACTTTATATTCGTTTGCTTGTCTCCATACTGTTTCAGTTTGTGGTTCTACACCTGCTTGTGAGTCTAGTACAGTAACAGCACCATCTAAAACTCTTAAACTTCTTTGTACTTCAATTGTGAAGTCTACGTGACCTGGAGTATCAATAATATTTAGACGATATCCTTTCCAGTGAGCAGTTGTTGCAGCACTAGTAATTGTGATACCTCTTTCTTTTTCTTGTTCCATCCAGTCCATTTGAGATTCACCATCGTGAGTCTCACCAATTTTATGAGTAATTCCCGTATGGAATAGTACTCTTTCGGTAAAAGTTGTTTTTCCGGCATCAATGTGAGCCATTATACCGATATTTCTTATTTTATCTAAAGATACATCTCTTGCCATCTATAACCTCTACCATCTATAATGAGCAAATGCTTTATTAGCTTCAGCCATTTTGTGAGTATCTTCACGTTTTTTAGCGGCTCCACCAACACCATTTGCAGCATCCATAATTTCGGCAGCTAATTTATTTGCCATTCCTCTTCCTGGTCTTAATCTTGCATAATTGATTAAGTAACGAAGAGCAAGTGTTTGTCCTCTAGTTTCACTAACTTCAATTGGAACTTGAACATTAGATCCACCAACACGACGTGATTTTACTTCTAAAGCAGGAGTAATATTTTCCATTGCTTTAGTGAAAACTTCCATCGGATCTTGTTTTGTTTGTTCTTTTATTTTATCAAATGCCTCATTTACAATTCCAGCTGCAGTACTTTTTTTACCATCGTTCATAACGGCGTTAATTAATTTAGTAACTACTTTTGAATTATATATAGGATCTGGTAAAACATCACGTTTTATTGCACGTCTTTTACGCATATTTATTCCTCCTTAATTATTTATTTTTTGGTTTTTTAGTACCGTATTTACTTCTTGATTGTTTACGATCGTTAACACCTTGAGTATCTAATGTTCCACGGATAATATGATAACGAACACCGATTAAGTCTTTAACACGACCACCACGAATTAATACTACACTATGTTCTTGTAAGTTATGTCCTTCACCTGGAATATAAGTATCTACTTCTCTACCATTTGAAAGTCTTACACGAGCATATTTTCTTAATGCTGAGTTTGGTTTTTTAGGTGTTTTAGTACCAACACGTGTACAAACGCCTCTCATTTGTGGATGATCTGTAGCTGTAGTTTTTCTTTCCATGCTGTTAAGTCCCATATTTAAAGCTGGGCTTTTCTTCTTTTTAGTTTTGTCTTTTCTACCATGTTTAACTAATTGATTTACTGTAGACATTTTTATCTCCTTCCTAATACACACTTCCTGGTGTGTTGTATCTTTCATAAATTCAGGTTCTACCTAACGTAGAACCCAAAATTAAATGCATAATTAATATAACATTATATTATATTCGTGTCAAGAAAATTTATTATATTTTGCTTTCTCTATGGGTAATTTGTGATAAGGTCTTATGTGTTACAAAATAATTTGTATAAATTTAAAAATGAAATGAAAAATAAAAAGCAAGGTTGAGTAATATTTTCATTCATAAATATCCTTGCTTTTGATCTTACCGATTATAATTTTAACTAATGTCTAGGAGTGATTATATATCGTCTTTATAATAAGAATTATCATCTAAATCATTACATTCCTTAGAACCAAACGAAGTTGGTGAAAATCTTCCTTCTCTAACTAAATCTTTTTGCCATTCTTCTAACTCTAAAGTATCCATTTCTTTTTCGATATCAGATTTTTTATCTTTAGATTTATCCATAGGATCTGGCACCTGAATTCCAAGTAGATACAAAATTAAACAAAAAACCATAAAAATAATAAAAATTACCATTATTTGCCTCCTACTTATTTAATTGTCATTTAACAATTAAATTATTTTACTTTCTCATTAATATTTTCCTCATATTAAAAACTTCTTAAGCAATTTATTTGAAAATTTATATATTTAAGATAACAAAAGCATTTTTTATTAGTTATTTGGTATATCCTTTAGTTTCATATTTCTGACATTTTATGTAGGGATTATATTTTAAAACTTGTCCTTGTTTTTCAATTAAAACATAACCTTCACAAGTGTCATCATTAACTTTTGTATCAACTTCATAACCGTTTTCTTTTAGTGACGCTAGCGTTATTTTACTATTAAGTTCTTTTATTAAACTAGGATTTGCTCCGATCATACTTTCCGCTTTGAATTTTAGTGTTTCTTCTAAGTCAACATATGGCTTATTTTGTTTTTTTAAGTTTAAACCAATAAAGGTCAAAGTGCATACGATTAAAATTGATAGTATTATTAATAATACTGATGTTTTTTTCATTTTTCACCAACTACTATATAATCTGCTTGAGGAATGCTATCAATCATTTTGTCATAGTAATTATATATGTAATAAGATGCTACAAGTAAAAAACCAATTAAAATGCTCATTAGTAGTGTCATCATTTGATATCCCCAACCATTATTATTTAGTTTCATTTTATTCCCTCTCTTATACTTTTTATTATAACTATAATTTGTAAATTAGGCAATAGATTTTTATGCATAAAAAAACCTCTAAACGAGGCTTTTTTGAGATTAAACTAATTCTACAGTAGCTCCAGCTTCTTCTAATTTAGCTTTAATTTCATTTGCTTCATCTAAAGAAACGTTTTCTTTAATGTTACCACCATTGTCAGCAACACCTTTTGCTTCTACTAAGCCTAATCCAGTAATTTCACGAATTACTTTAATTACGCCGATTTTAGCAGCTCCAGCATCTTTTAATACAACAGTTTTTGTTGAAGGTCCTTCTTCAGCGGCAGCAGCAGGTGCAGCAGCAACAGCTACAGCAGATGGATCTACTCCGAATTCCTCCTTCATCGCGTCTACTAATTCTTTTACTTCAAGAATAGTCATTTCTTTTAATGAATTAATAAAATCTTCTTTTGTAATTTTAGCCATTATAATCTTTCCTTTCTTTTTTTTAAATTACTTTTCTAATCCTTCAGCATATAAATTTAATGCTATAGATAGATTTTTAACGTGTTCTATCATACCACCTGCAAGCATAGTAAGTAAGCCTTCCATAGATGGAATACTAGCGTATTCATTAATAACAGCGTTATCAACAACTTCGCCATTAATGATTCCAGAGCGAATTTCAGCACACTTATGGTCTTTTGTGAATTTGCTTAATGCTTTAATTGGTTCTAATAAATCTTTACCAAATAAAATTGCATTAGGTCCTTCAAGGTCAGTTGATAAGTCTAAATTTAGACTATCTGTTGCTCTTTTTACTAAAGTATTTTTATAAATTTTTACTTCACCATTAGCTTCTTTAACTTTGTTTCTTAAATCAGCCATTTCAGCAACAGTTAACCCTTGATAAGAAAATAATACTACTGATTCAGAATTTTTAATTTTATCTGATATTTCATTTATTACTTCTTTTTTAGCATCAAGAATTTTTGTACTTGCCATTTTTTCCTCCTTTATATTTTTTATAAAAAAACTTTCCATCAAGGAAAGTTAGAGTTATTGTGTAACCTTCCTCGGCAGGATTATTAAGCATTAAGCCCCTGCGGTCTTCGGATAAAAAGTTTTTTTAACGTTTTTAGTATATAACAATTTTGATTATCTGTCAAAAGAATTTAAACTAATTCTTATTCCAGGACCCATTGTTGTACAAATTGTTATACTTTTTACAAATGCACCTTTAACAGTTG
The DNA here is from genome assembly GCA_934098485.1 of uncultured Bacilli bacterium. GTDB lineage: Bacteria > Bacillota_I > Bacilli_A > RF39 > UBA660 > CAG-533. Next base: position 14,792 of record CAKOOH010000014.1, read on the forward strand.
TTGGTTTGTTTTTAATAATATTATTAACAAAATATGTTAAATTTTCTTGTAATGCCTTTTCATCAAATGATACCTTACCAATAATAGAATGAACATTACCGTATGAATCAGCACGATATTCTATCATACCTTTTTTTACATCAGCAACAGCTTTTGCTGGGGTAACAGTAACAGTTCCAGTTTTAGGGTTAGGCATTAAACCTTTAGGTCCTAAAACTTTACCTATTTTACCTAATTGTGGCATCATTTCTGGTGTAGCAATGATTACATCAAAATCAAACCAGTTTTCATTAGAGATTTTTTCGATTAAATCAGTGTCTCCAACATAATCTGCTCCGGCTTCTTTTGCTTCAGTAGCAGCAGCACCTTTTGCTAGAACTAAAATTTTCTTTGTTTTACCTGTACCATTAGGAAGAACAATTGATCCTCTTAATTGTTGGTCAGATTTTTTAGTGTCTATGTTTAGGTTCATTGCAACTTCAACAGAACTATCAAATTTAGTAATACTAGTATTTTTTACTAAACTAATTGCTTCAGTAATGTCATATTCTTTATTTTTTTCAACTTTACTAGAAGCTTCCACATATTTTTTTCCTAGTTTTTTCATTTTCTTTCCCTCCAATCGTGGTTAATTGCGGATAATTTTTTTATTTTATTCTTCTTCTTTGTTTTCAGTATTTTCTTTGCCTATTACTTCAACATCAACATTGTCATTTTTTACTTCTTCTTCTAAAGCTTCTAATTCAGCTTCTCTTTTAGCAGCTTCTTTTTCAGCTTCAGCAGCTTCGGCAGCATGTTCAGCCATTTCAGCGTCATTTAAACCTTTAACAGCTATACCCATGTTACGTGCAGTTCCTTCAATGATTTTCATTGCATCTTCAATAGTATATGCATTTAAATCAGGCATTTTTGTTTCTGCAATTTGACGTAATTGATCTTTTGTAATTGTAGCAACTATTTCATTAGCACCTTTTTTAGATGCTTTTTGAATGCCAGCAACTTTCTTTAATAGGAAAGCAGCAGGTGGAGTTTTTAATACAAAATCAAATGTACGATCATCAAAAATAGTAATTTCAACAGGTAAAACATCGCCCATTTTATCCTTTGATGCATCGTTAAATTTTGTACAGAATTCTCCTAAATTAATACCGGCAGGCCCTAAAACAGTTCCAACAGGTGGAGCTGGTGTTGCTTTGCCAGCAGGAATTTGTAATTTAATTCTTTTTACGACTTCTTTTGCCACGAAAAACACATCCTTTCATTTTCGCTTAGTGGTATGGGCTAATCCGCATTCCCCTCCACTTACATTTATATAAAAATATATAATTGCATTTAAGATAATATCACATGTTTCAAAGAAATTCAAGGGATTTTTTAGCATTAATGCCTATGTCCAGCTTTATAGGCTCTTTTCATTTTTTTCATCCAGACAATTTGTTTCGTTTCGTCTTGTTTTTGATGTTTAATTTCATCAAAGAAACTTTCTAATCTTGATTTTAAGACAAACATAATATCCATTATTTCTTTAGTAGGTGGACAATTCATATCATTAATTATTCTAAACATAAAGCAGTATTCTTCATAAAGGTTAGGAGCCAGCTTTTCTAGTCTATGAAGTCTCATATGAGCTTTTCTAGTTAATAAAGCACCATTTTTAATTGAAAGTTCACCATTATCTTCATTTTTTATAATATGGTGGTAAGTTAAAGGATTATCACTAGTAATTGGATATCCCATCCAGTCTACTATTGGATTTCCATATATTGTAAACATTTCTATCATTACGTATCTATTTCCCATGGAGCCTCCCTGATTAATTATATTCTAACATGAAAAAAGTTTAATAAAAACCATATATTTTATTAAACTTTTATATTAATTTAATGCAGATACTTGGAATAATTCTACTTCTACTGGTGTTTCTTGACCAAATAAGTCAATTAGAACTGTTAATCTACTATTTTCAATATCAAGACTATCAATTGTGCCTTCCATGCCTTTAAATGGTCCATCAACAATACTAACTTTAGTGCCAACAGTTAATTCTTTATCCACATCCATTCTAGTCATTCCCATATTTGCTAGAATTTTATCTATTTCTTGAGGTTTTAATGGAGTTGGTTTAGCACCTTTTCCTGATGAACCGATAAATCCAGTTACGCCAGGAGTATTACGTACAATATACCATGCTTCATCAGTCATAATCATTTCAACTAAAATATAACCAGGAAACATTTTCTTTTGTTTTTCTTTAATGCTGCCATCTTTCATTGTTTCTTTTACCGTTTCTTCAGGAATAATGATTCTAAAAATATAATCTTGAAAGCCCATAGATTCGGCACGCATTTCTAATTTTTCTTTTACTTTTGATTCATGGCCACTATAAGTGTTTACTACATACCATTCTTTTTCCATATAAAATTATAACCCCTTTACTAGTGAACTTAACCATGCAAATAGTGCATCTAAGCCGTAAAAATATAAACCAAATATAATTATGAATGCTATAACGGCAATACTATATTTTACCATTTCTTCTTTACTTGGCCATTTTACTTTTTTAAGTTCAGCTTTTACTTCTTCACCGTAACTTTTTTTAGCAACTTTATTTGTTTTTTTGATTTCTTTTTTGGCTACGGTTTTCTTAGTTTTGTTTTTAAGTTCTTTTTCTTCTTTTTTTGCCATTTTTTCACCTCATTTTTAATTCAAAATAAAAACACCTTCGTGCTTGTATATAATATAACACACTATTACGCTTAATGCAAGGTGCTTTTAACTTATCTATATCAAATCTTTGATTTTATTTCTTATTCTTTGAATTGTATTATCTATTTGTTTTGGTTCTTTATTTAATATTTTGGCAATATCAATGTAATTAAAGTCATTAATAATTAAATCATATACCTCTTTTTCGAAAGGAGATAAAGATTCGTTTATTTTTTTAGTTAATTCTTTATAGTTTTCTTCGCTTTCCAGTTTTCTTAAAGGATCTTTAGTATTATCTCCAATTATTTCTTCTAAAGGTCTATTAAAAGTTTCATAATCATATTCAAGACTGTATGCTTCATTATGAATTTTATTTTTTTGAGTTTCGGCTTTTCTTACGGCATTTTGAATTTTTCTTTCAACTACTAATGAAATAAAAGTGGGAAGAGATGTTTCTTTGCTAACAGTGTATTTAATTAAAGCATCAGTAAATCCAAGCATGGCTTCTTGTCTAACTTCGTTAATGTCCATACCAAGCGCATAAATAGTTTTCTTATATTTAGAAATTATTATATCTATTATATAGTGATACTTTTCATAAAGAAAATCTTTAGCATCTTCATTGTTCTCACAAACCATTTGAGTTAATTCAATATCGTTATATTCCATTAATCTCCTATTCCAAATAGTAAAATTCCTGCTGAAACAGAAGCATTTAAAGAGTTAACATGTCCTTTCATAGGAATACTTACTATGACATCAGAATTTTTTCTTACTAATTTGCTTAATCCAAAACCTTCAGAGCCAATTATTAAACAAATTTTATCTGCATAGTTTATATGACGATAGTCTTCGCCATCGGCCTCAGCAGCGTATATGAAGAAACCTTTTTCTTTTAAATTATTTATTGCATTTACTAAATTGTTTACCATTATAATATTTACATGTGCAAGGGCACCACTACTAATTTTCATAACAGTTTCATTTACTAAAACAGATCTATCTTTAGGTATTATTATGTGTTTTATTCCCCTTGCTTCACAAGAACGAATGATAGCGCCAAAATTATGGGGATCTTCTAAATGATCTAGCATTAAGATATAGTTATCATTTTCTTTAATATCTTCTATTTGGCCATATACATAATCATATATTTCGGCGATAATTCCTTGGTGATTTTTGGCCATTTTGTCCATAATGTTATTTTCAGTCACAACATATTTTAAATGATTGTCTTTGATTAAATCTAGTAATTCTTTATCATGAAAATTATTACTTATATATAGTTTTCTAATTTTTGATTTATCTAATTCTCTAAAGACATTTTTTCCACAAACTCTCATAATATTTCCTCCATTATTTCTTCTAGTCTTGCTTTATTGTTTTTATATAAATAACCTATTAGGCATTCAAAACCAGTTGCCATGTGATATGTTACAACATCTGTAGTTTTGCTTTTATGGCTTTTACTGTTACGGCCTTTTCTTACTATTTCTTGCTCTTCAGCAGTTAAAATATTTTCATTTATAAGCTTTTCTAAAATCTGTCGCTGACTAGTGGCTGACACATATTTTAAGGATTTGTTTTGAAGTTCATTAACATTAGCAATGCCACTATTTATAAGATGATTACGTATATATAATTCGTAAACAGCATCACCTAAATAAGCAAGAATAAGATTTTCCATAAACATCACGCAAAGAATATATCATAATTTATGAAAAAAGTAAAACAAAAAAAGAGTTAATCTAAGGCTTTTAGAATTAACTCTTTATTATTAATAATTCGTTCATTTTCCGGATCTAAATTTAAAGCAATATTTACATATTTAAGTGAGGTGTTATAGTCTTTTAGATAGTAGTAGCATACTGATAGTATATCTTCAATAGTACCGTTATAACAAGCAGGATCATTTATGTAACTTTTGGGGTTTTGTTTAATTAGTAGGGCCAGTTCTAAATAATGAACTGCATAGTCATATTTTTTTTGTAAATAATATAGGTTTCCTGTTTCATAATATCCTTCTCTTAAGTATGGTGCTTCGGCGATAGAATTAATAGCATATTTGAGTGCTTCATCGATATTTCCTAGGTTTAAGTAGTCCCTAGATATAAATCTCATTGAGGCACATCGTTCATCTTTCCAGGTGGCACTTTTTAATTCTAGGTGTTTTTTTAAAGTATCTATAGATTCTTGGTATTTTCTATAGTACATGTACTCTCTACCTAAGTAATGCATGTTGCGGTCATTTTCAGGATCTTCTTTTACAGCTAATTCTAGTAGAGGTAAGTACGAACTTCGAGATTTATTGTGGTCAGGATAATGTTTTAAAATGATGTCATCTATCGTAACTATTTTTTCATTTTCGCCTTCGTATTTAAGAACTTCATGTACAGCATTTACCCATTTGTAACCTTTTCTAGAATGAATTTTTTCTTGAAGAAATGTTACGCTGGGATTTCCATATTTATCGAATGCCCAAATATTGGTGTATCTTACACGGTTTGCTAGCAAGGCTTTTTCTTCTAATTTTTTTCTCCAGCCTTTATCTAGTATTTCATCTAAATCAGTGCAGACACAAATATCAGCATCGTCAGGAACCATATCTAATGATTTATTTCTAGCAACATCAAATCGCCAAGGATTTATTATTTCAGTTTTGACATTTACACCAAGTTTTTTTAGTTTAGGTACAGTTTCGTCAGTAGAACCGGTATCTAAAACGTATATTTCATCTGCTTCTTTCATGGAGTTATACCATCTATCTACAAACTTCGCTTCATTTTTAGATATTGCATAAACAACTATTTTCATATTAAATTATGCTGAAGCTCCGGTTGGACCTGTTGGACCTGTTGGACCTGTTGGGCCTGTTGGACCTGTTGGACCTGTGACTCCATCTGCTCCGGCTGCTCCAGTTGGGCCGGTTGGACCTGTGACTCCATCTGCTCCAGTTGGGCCGGTTGGGCCTGTTGGACCTGTGACTCCATCTGCTCCTGCTGCTCCGGTTGGGCCGGTTGGACCTGTGACTCCATCTGCTCCGGTTGCTCCGGTTGGGCCGGTTGGACCTGTGGCTCCATCTGCTCCGGCTGCTCCGGTTGGGCCGGTTGGACCTGTGACTCCATCTGCTCCGG
>CAKOOH010000015.1 GCA_934098485.1 uncultured Bacilli bacterium
GATATAACTATGATAGTATGTCGTACCACTAAAAATGATAAAAATATATTAATTGGCGATTATTCTATGGAATATACAGAAGGAGATTGCAAGAATTAATAAATTACAATTTATTAGTAAGATTAGTTTGAAATAAACTAGTCTTTTTTTGTCTAACATAATATAATAAGTTAATATAAAGAATTAATATAACAAGAATATAAATAATAATTTAAATAAATATGTGTTATACTATTAATAGATTGATTTAATCAATTACTTGTTTCTATTTTTTCGCAAATGACCCATGTCATTGCTCCATTGACGAATCTGTTCGAACTATTTAGTTTGAACTTGATACATAGAATCAATCGAAAGATTGATTTTTTTGTGTTTTACAAAAAAATAACACCTAAGAAAAGGATGATGTTTATGATTAATACTATCAGGAAATATCTATCATAACACAAAAAAAGAATAATTCTATGTCACATAAAACATAAAAACTATTACTTTTTAATCCATAAATACATTCCAGTTATGACATTAGGTTTATATTTGAATCCTACTCTTTTATAAAATTCTTCATTTCCGGCCGTCGGGGTTAATTCTATTTGCATTTTCTCTCCTAGTTTAACACTGTCTTCAACCATTCTTCTTAATTCGTTTACTATCTTCGAACCAATTCCATTTCCTTGAAATTCAGGCTTAACACATATATCACTCAACATACAAACAATACTAAAATCTCCAACTATTCTTCCTATTCCTGCCAATTTACTATCCACTGTGACTTTTACCATATACATTGTATTATTTAATGCTTTATCTATTTCTCTTTTGAATATGTATTTCATCCAACTGATTCAACCATTTCAAGAAATTCAGCAGCGGAAATTGAAGATTCTAATTTTATATTCATAATTTCAATCATTTCTTTAAATTATGTTTATCATTATTATCTATTAAATTTTTTCTTTTTCACCCATTACAATAATTTACTATTTTTATCTATAAACTATAAATATTATAGAAAAAAACAGCATTATATAGTATAATATTACTTGTAAAATTGAAAGAGAACATATTAATAACCGATGTTCTAAATACTAACGATGAAGTATTCGCTACCTAGGAATAAAAACTGCAAACTGTGCTTTTTATTACACGATAATTACATCACAAATTACAAAATTTTAAAATAAAATATTATAAAATATGAAGAGGTAAATAATGAACAATAATAGAGGAAATATAATTATAATTGAAGGACCACAGGGTGTTGGTAAAAGCACAATGGCAAACTTTTTAAGAGACAATTTAGCATCATCTAATCTTTATAGATTAACGGGTATTAAAGACAAAACAATCACTGGTTATGCCAAAACTAAAAAAATGTATCTTAGTTTATTAAACTACATGGAAACATTAGAAGAAACCGAACTAAATCTAATTTTTGATCGCACCTTTTTTAGTGAACAAGTATATGGAACTCTAGGATTTAAAGATTATAAATTCGATGACGTATACAAAAGATTAGTTCAAAAGCTTAATGACCTAGATTTCAACATTTATTTTGTTGTTTTATACTTAGAGGACACATCCTTATATGAAAAAAGGTTAGTGCGTAAGCATCATAAATATCAAGCATTCTCTCTAGAAAGTAGTATTAAACAGCAAAACGCATATTTAAAACTTGCTGACGATTTAAATATGCCGAATATAAAAATACTTAAAATTGCCACTGATAATTATGAAGAAGCATATAACAAGCTTATAAATTCTATTCCCATTCTTAATAGTATAAAAAACACACCAGAATTATAACATTCCATTATTTATTCCTGTTTCTTTTGTTACTTGTGATGAGCTTTTTCGAATGCTATTATTGGTTTAATTATTTTATATTTTTCTTCAGCTGACCAATATTTATTTGTTCCACCTTTAGGCCTCCCATATTATTATCTCCTTATATAAATTATTATAGCAATTAAAAAAGTAGATCACATTTTATTTTTGTGTCTACTTTTATTTTATCAGTTCAATTTTTACTTTGCTTCTTTTTTGACTTTCATAATTTTTGTTTCTTTATCAAGATTTTTTGCATCATCTATTTGTTTTAATCCTAAATTTATAAAATAGATTATTACAAGCCAAGCTATAATTGTTAATGTAATTTGTACTATATAATATGGTAGGTTAATTGGCATATCCCAAACGGCATGTTCAACAACTGAAATTAAACATACAAGTAAAAATCTTTTATCATTTAAATGTTTTTTATCTAGTTTATCAAAACCTTTAACATACATTAATGCTGCTCCTTCAATTGCTGCCCATGCTACATGTCCACCAGGTGCTAAGAAGCCACGTAATTTAATAATTTGTAACATTGCTGCATTACCACCAGTTAAACCGAATTTCAAAATGTAACCAGCTGTTTCAAATGCTGCAAAACCAGCTCCAACAGCCGCCCCAATTAATAAGCCATCTAAAATATAATTACTTTTCTTGCTCTTAAATAAGAATAAACCAACTATTACCGCTTTAGCAGCCTCTTCAATTAAGCCAACTAATATAGCACCCTTATAATCAAGTTGTTCTACCGGAATAACATCAAAATATAAAATTGCTAAAAGCAAAGATAATGCTCCACCTAAAACAAAATATTTCATAACCTTATAAAAAGGAATATTTTTAAATAGATTAATTTCAAAGAAGAAAATCATAATCGTAACTGGTATTGCAAAAGCTCCTAATATAATCATGGCCGGTAAAAAGTTTAAATTACCATAATTAATATAGCCAATTCTTGTTGCTATATAAGCAATTAAGAAGAAAACAAGTATTTTAAAATAAACCCACGCGCTTGCTTTTCTAGGATCGATATCCTTTACGTTTGGTGTTGTTTCCTTACTTCCACAAACAAACACCTCATCTAAATCTTCTTCTGTATGTTTTTTAAAAGTATTTTTAAATAGATCCTTAAAAGTTACATATCTTTCACTTTTAGCACCAGTTATTTTATCTAAATTTTCACTAATTATATTTTGGGCATTTTTCTTTTGTAGTGGAAAACCACACTCTGGACAAGTATTATCACTTACTTTAACCTTTGCACCACATTCTGGACATATACTTTGTTCATTTTTATATCCACAATGAGGGCATACTTTAGCATTACTAGATATCTCATTATTACATTCTTTACATTTTATTAAAGCCATATTAATTTACCTCCTTTAAAGACTCAATTATTAATTTACTAACATTATTAATTTCATTAGTATTTACATTTTCTTCTTTAGTTGTTACCAAATACATACTATTATTTACTAAAAAGGCATATCGATTATCTACAACTACGTGACCACTTGATGTATACATATATTGAATACCATAAGTATATTTATCTCCTAGATAACCACTTATTAAATCAATTGTTATTTTTGCATCCGGATATTCTTTACCAATCGCCGTAGTAAGTTCTGATAATAGTACGGTCGGATCTGTATAATTCTTATATTTATCTATCATGATATAAGGAATAAGCGCTCCATTATCATCTATATTTTTTCCTACATAAATACTTCCATCCTTACTAATATATACTTTATAATTAGTTGGAAATTCAAAATATTTTCCATTTTGATTAAATTCATAATTTCCATTCGCATTTGGTTTTAATCCCGTAGTAGGACTAGTCGTTGGATTTGAATTAGGATCATTATTGGGATTATTATTATTTGTGTTATTCTTATTAAAGAAAAGAAAATAACCTCCCACTAAAACAATTAGTATAATTATCAGATATTTGTTATCCCATTTTCCTTTTAAATTATTTAATGTCGTTTTACTACTATCTTTTTTAGGTGAATATCCACAGTGAGGGCAACCCTCTGCTTTATCACTCATCTTTTTGCCACATTCTGGGCACTTAATTAAAGCCACTTTTAATCACACACTCTCTTTCAATTTTATTGTACCAAGTTTGTCTTAAAAAGTCATTAATTTGCTTTTATTTTACAAAAAAATCATGCAATTGATTCATCTATTTATCTTTCCATTTAATTAATATATAATACTTAACGAAAGAAGAAATAAAGATGATATTAAATGTAAGTGGCCGCACTGATATAGTTGCTTTTTATTCTAAATGGTTTATGAATAGATATAAAGAAGGATTTGTTGACGTAAGAAATCCTTTTTACCCTAAAATGATTAGTAGAATCTATTTTAAAAATGTTGATGCCATCGTCTTTTGTACCAAAAATCCTTTACCTATACTAAATTCTTTAAAAGAAATAAAAATACCTATAATTTTTGATGTTACATTAACTCCTTATAAAAATGATATAGAGCCAAATGTTATTTCCAAAGACAAAATAATAGATGCTATTAAAAAATTATCAAATATTGTTGGTATAGATAATTTGTATGTTAGATATGATCCTATCTTTTTAAGTGACAAATACAATCTTGAATATCACAAAAAGGCTTTTTCTAAAATGTGTCAGTTATTAAATGGCTATGTAAAGCAAATAATTATATCTTTTATCGATAATTATAAAAATGTCATCAAAAATCAAGGAATTTTAAAATATCGCAATTTTACTTTAGATGATTTTAAAGAAATTGGCACTAGTTTTAGCAAAATCGCAAGTCTTTATAATATGACCGTGCAAACCTGTTGCGAAAATAATGACTTAGTTAATTATGGCTTTAAAAAATCTTCTTGTGTAACCAAAGAGCAGATTTATAATCTAACTGGTAAAAACTTTAAAAATTGGAAAGCACGTCAAAATCCTAAGTGTGACTGTGTAGAAATGGTCGATATTGGCGTTTATAATTCCTGTCCTCACTTGTGTAAATATTGCTATGCTAATTTTGATGAAGAAAAAGTAGAAACAAATTTTAAAAATCATGATCCTAATTCTTCATTATTAATTGGTCATATTGAAAAAGATGATATAATTAAAGAAAGATTAAAATAATTTTTTAGAAAGTGCATTCTTATGAAAAATAAATTAACTATAACTAAAAATCTAATTTTAATAATTAATATTATTATCTATTTTTATTTAGTCTTTTATGAAAGAAATATGTACATTTATCATATGAATTATTCTAAATGTATAATTTACATGATAATAACAAGCATCTTTATATATTTAAGTGGAGTAGTTATTAATGATGAAAAAAATTATAAAAGAAACTGTAATATTTACATTGCTCTATTTATGATTTTATTATTCTCTATAACCTTTGTTATATATAGACCTCGCTTACAAATATATGATTGGTGGTTTGGCGGCATCTATACACCATTTAAAACCATTATTTCTCAGTTTAAATACGGCAGTTTTTCATCTATCTTAAAAAACATCGTTGGCAATATGATTATGCTACTTCCTTTATCCTTTTTATTAATGATTAAAAAAACAAAATATAATAATATTTTTATCCAAACTATAATTATTTTACCAATCACCATATCAATTGAATTATTGCAAGCTTTTACTCACACTGGTTCATTTGATATAGATGATATCATCTTAAATTATTTTTCTGTAGTTTTATTTACAATTCTAGTAACTAAAACTAAAATAATTAATAAATTTCGCAAACTTTTTTATACTGATTTTTCTTTAAGTTCTAAAACGAAAAAGATTTTATATTATAGCGGATTAATAATACTTATAATCTTTGATATAAGTTTATTTATTATTTGAAAGAAAAGGTGATTAGTATGCAGTATATTGCTTTATTAAGAGGAGTTAATATTAGTGGTAAAAATAAAGTAACTATGTCCATTTTAAAGGAAGAGTTAGAAAAAATAGGTTTAGAAGAAGTAAAAACTTACTTAAACAGTGGAAACATTATTTTTATTTCCACCTTAGAAAAAATATTTTAAGTAAAGAAATCAAGAACGTTATTCAAAAAACTTTTCTTATCGATATTCTGTTTTTATTATGAATTATGATGCATTAAAAGACTTATTAGATCATTGTCCCTCTTGGTGGGGTAGTGATGATAAAAGTATCTATGATAATGTAATCTTTGTAATCCGCCATATACTATTTCTGATGCTTATAAAATCTTAAAAGAACCTAAAAAAGAATTAGAGCAAACAAAAGAATATAAAAATAATATTTTTTGGTCTTACAAGCTTAAATATTATCAGAAAACTAATTGGTGGAGTAAAACCGCTACTAAAGAGTTGCATGACGTAATTACAATAAGAACCGCTAATACCGTAAAAAAATTACTTGAGCTTTGTCAAAAATAATTAAATTAAAAGTAGAATATCAGTTATCGTTATTTAGATAACTAAAATATTCTACTTTATTATTATTTTCTTCCAAAACTGTTTTTAACTCCGTATAGGTAAAAACCACCACGGTATTATCATTTATTATTGTCATAAAACACCTTTATAAATAATATGTAAAAAATATGATAACTTCTTCCAAACCTTTAAAATTACATCCTAACCAAATTCTTGATATTAAATCTATTAAAAATAATATCAAGATAATAATAAAAACAATATTAAACCACTTTCCTTTATTATTAACAATCTTATTTAGTACTGGCTGAACAAAATATATCCCTGTTAAGGCTAGTATTCCAAACTTTAAATCAGGGATTAATGCAATTCTTCCTTGAAAGTTAAATAAATCATCTGAGTAATCCCATAAAGTTTTAAAATCAAAATGAACCATATCCATAATATATGTAGATATTAACTCTACCGTCATCGATAATAAAAAGGTTTCTAAAAATAATAATGCTGGTCTAAAGTTTATTTTTTCTATATATAAGTCTTTGTCTTTATACCTATAAAAAATCAAAATTATAAATAATCCGCCAAATCCATATATTGGTAACCAAGGGCCCCATAAAAAACCTCTATTTACTAAAATGTTATCTTCAATTAAAAATAATATTTCTTCATATAAATATCCTAAAAAAGCATAAACAATGAAGAAGGTAAATAAATTAATTAAAATATCCTTAAAATTATTACGTTTTAATTTTTTATTTAAAGTAAGAAAATTCTTCATAACATCACCACCTATTATATTTTGTTGTATTAAAAGTATATCATACAATGTAACTTTAAAAAAAGATTAAAAATATTTTTTATTGCCTAAAGTATAACTCGATTATTTATCATCATATCAAAAGAAAAAATTAACAATTTTTTACCTTATCTTGCACCATTAAGTTTAATGACAATAACTTTTGAAGCGCGAAAGAGAAGGAGAAGTAATGACTTTTTCCTTTTACATAATTATTGCACCATAAATAGTTTATCAAAAAGTATAATTAGTAATAATACAACAGTTATAAGTCGCATACAAAAAAGTAGATTTAAAGATAATGTCTGCAATGCTAAAAAGTGGCACATTTAAAAAGGCTAGTTAAACTAACCTTTAGATATAAACATTAAATAGGTATTTTTCCACAAAATTTTTCATATCATCTGGAAATTCATCACTAGAATAATTAAATTTAGTTTTATAATAATACATTCCTAATTCAGCTAAAAATTCTTTCGTGGAACTATAGCTATAATCTCTTAGTGGTCTAACGGATAAAGCTTTATACTTATCATATAAAGAAAGAAGCTCATCACTAAAAGATAAGTAACTACCCCGTTTGTTTTTATATACTATATCAAAATTATGAATAAGTTCATGAACAACTACAAAATCTTCAACATCGCAACTTATATCTATAAATGTTTTAGGACCTTCCTTTATTCCAAAAGTTATCGCATTTATTTCGTCATTTTCATATAAACCATCAAATGTTTCCGGAGTAAGAAAAGTTATTTTTGCTTCATACGTAAAAAGACTTTCCCAATTTCTACTTATTTTATTAACAATATGGTTTAAATTTTCATTATTGCATCCTCTTTGTACTTCCACGGTAATTTTACTATATTTATTCTGATCATATGCATCGATAGATCTATAGTTGTATGTATTTTTATTAAAATCTGCATATAATACAACATTTTCATTAAAATTTGCATAAGTATTTGAAATATAATCTGGAAATTCATTATTAGAATTTATACTTTTATTAAAGCCAAATGAAATAAAGCCATGTTTATCCACATTAGGAATTAAAACTTTACATGTTGCATCCTTATTATATAAGTCACAGGATTGTCTAGTATAATCGATTCTATCAGCCTCATTCATATTAAATGTAACCGTTATAGTCTTTTTCGTAATAGCATATAAAGTTACATCATCATTAACACTAATATTACTAGTATAGTTTGGAGTTGTTCCATTTTTTGTTGTTGACCAGCCCAAAAATTGATAACCATTTCTAATGACATTAGGACTTTCAATATTACAAACCTTATCATCATTATATAAATAACAACTACTGTTTCCAATTATTTTATCATTATCACTAAAATTAGCCTTAACTTTTTTTCTTGTTATAGCGTATAATGTTTTACTAGTATTTGTTTTAATATCTTCTCCCGCGATAAATAACTTAGTACTATTTTTGCTTTCACCAAAGCCAAGAATTTCCCAGCCATTTCTTTGGATTTTAGGAAGCGTTAAAGTACAATTTTGATCATTATTATACAAAGTACATTTAACCTCATTAGAAGTAACTTTAGCCCCATTACTATTTATTTTATATATTACATCTTTCTTAGTAACTGGGTATAAAGTAATATTCTCTTTAATACTTATTTCCTCATTTTCTTTATATAATGCGATTTTATTATTATTTATATTGCTCCAACCTAAAACTTTATAGCCATTTTTCTTTATTGTTGGCGTCACCACTTTGCAAGATTCATCATTTGGTTCTAAATTACAACTTAATGTATTAATTTTTACATTATTATTATCTAATAAATAAACTTTAAGTTCTTTCGCCTTAACTTCATATATAATTTTATTTTCGTTAATTTTTATTTCTTGATTTGCTGTATATGTTAAGTCATTTTTATCTTTATTTGAAGACCATCCTCTAACATTACTTTTAGTACTATCTATATTAGGCAGGGTTATAACACAATCATTTTCAAAGTTATACACACTGCATGATAATATATTAGATGATTTATTTTCTTCATTAACAATTGAAATAGTTAAATCTTTAGTAGTTATAGCATATAATGTTAAATCACCATTTAATGTAATTTTTTCTTTCGCTAAATAATCTTCCTTTTTACTATTCTTATCTTTAGCCCAGCCTTTAAAAGTCCAATTTTCTCTTTCAATACTAGGTAGTTTAACTGTGCAAGAATCTTTTTTAGTAGTGCAAGAAAGAGTATTTAAATTGTCCAAAAAACCATTACCATTTAAAGTAAGGTAAAATGTTTTCTTATTATTAGAAGTACTATTATCATTACCACCTTGTATAGTACTTTCATTATTATTATTTTTATTTTCTAAATTAATTTTTATTGTAAAAAAAATCACTGAAGATAAAAAAATAATTGAAAGTGATATTAAGCATACTTTCATTAATGTCTTTTGTCTATCCTTTTTAATATAATTTTCATCTCTAAAACTATTTTGTTCCATAAAAAGCCACCTATTTTCTTAAATATTATATAACTTTTAGAATTAAATTCCAATTAAAACCTTTAGTAGATTTATAATTTAATTAAAAATTAAAAAAGAGAGTAAAAATTTAATAAAAAATGCTTGCTTTAATAATTAAAATGCTCTATAATTAAAAATGTATTCAAAAGAAATGCCCGATTAGCTCAGTCGGTAGAGCGCACGGCTGTTAACCGTTAGGTCGTAGGTTCGAGTCCTACATCGGGCGCCATTTGAAATTTAACTTCCACTTTGGAAGTTTTTTTATGCTATATAAATTTTTCTTTTAACCATTATTGATAAAATTAAAATACCATGCTATAATCAAATAGTAGGAGAGTGGGTAAAAATGACAGAACTACTTTTAAATTCCATTGAAACTTTAAATTTTTGTAATTTAAAAGCATCATGGCGTAGTAAAAAAATAAATAATGAAATTAAAGAATTAACAAGTGAAATAAAACAGGCAATTTCTAAAGGAGACGTTATCTTTAAAGAGAATAATGCATCTGTTAATTATATTGAAGAATTAGTTAATTTAGACGAACAACTTTTATCTTCAAACACTGATGAAAAAGATGAACTTATTTTAAAAAGAGATCGTTTTGCATCCCAGTTAAATGAATTTATTTCTGGTCTTTCCCTAAATACCAGAGAGGATTTAGAGTTTATAATAAAACAAATAACTGATCGTCAAGATCGCATAGCCTCTTTAAAAGAAACTCTAGCAGCAATAAAAGAAGCTTATCCAGAAGTAGATAGTGTTAATCGTCGCGAATTATTTGATAAAATTCCCGTTTTAGGTCAAATAAAAGCTTATCAAAACACTCAAAAAAATGATATTCCCGTTGAAGAGAAAGAAAAAAACGTTGAAAAAAATGATGAATCATTACCAAAATTAAAAACAGGCCGTTATGTAGTAAGAATTAAAAAGGCACCTCAAGAATTAGTTGATTTAGTTAGTAAAACTGCTGAACCCCTAAAACCCGTAACTAATCAAAATGTAGAAACTAGTGTTGATAATTCCTTTTTTGGCCCCGCTGAAGATAATAGTTTAATGACTGAAATAAGTGAAGAATCTAAAATTACTCCTAAAACAATGGAAGATGAAACTCCTGAGGCTATTTTTGCTTCCACAAAGCCTGAGTTTAAAGACGATGAAGTAACTGACTTATCTGATTCAAATGCATATAATTTTGCTGATATTTCATTAGAAGAATTAAATGCACCTGCAAGTGCACCTAAAGATTCAACTTTAGAAGATGTAAAATATACGATGAACCAGGGAGACACTTTATCAAATCTTGCCTTAACTTTATATGGTGATGAAAATGCTTGGTTTGACATTTTTAATGCTAATCAAACTGCTTTAACTGCTAGATTAAAAGAACAATCAGTAACTGATATGTCTAATATAGAGCACAATAAAGATGTGTTTACTGGGATCGAATTATCTTTACCAAATGAATATACAAAGAGTGCTAAGAATATGAAATTAGCTGCCTAAGGAGGGATTATATGTATTTTGCTAAAAATGAAATTATTGAATTAAATGATAATGAAAAATATCTTGTTTTAGATACCGCTATCATTGATGAAGAAGCTTATTACAAAATCAAAAAATTAAATGTAGATGAAACTGATGTCGAAGGAGAAGAAAGATTTATTAGTGCCACCAACGATGAAGGAAAAATTTATATAAATGAAGATTTAACCCCTGAAATAATAAGCAAATTAAAGGAACTACTTAGCTAGTTTCTTTTCATTTCTTGTATACGATTTGACTTTTTGCCCCATTATATGATAGAATAGAACTCGTTCGTCTGGGGAGGGGAACAAAGAAATGGAAAAAAATGTATCTTCACTGAAGATATCAAATATAATTTTATGTGTAATATTATTGATCACATTTGTAATTGTTGGTACAAGAACAAATGTAAAAGCAAATGAAATAAATAATAATGATGATGAGGTGTATCCCTCGGTTAACATCCAACTAGGAAATCGTTATCCATCATTAATTAAAAGTGAAAGTACTTCTAAAGAAGAAAGTTTAGTTGCTAGTAATATAATTCTTGATAGTAATTACTATATTAAAAAGAATATTGATACTATAAAATTCTTTGCTACGGCTTTTGGTTATGATTTAAATGATGTTATTAATGATTTAACGTCTTTAAGTGAAAATGAAGAAGTATTTATTAGAACTAATATAGGGTACTTAAAAAACAAATCTGGAAAATTATACGTATATGATAATTTCGAATATGGTCTTATTGAATATTTTTATAATTTAAATAATAATGGACGAATTAAAAGAAATAAAAAATATATACCATATGAAGGAAATTCCAAATATGTTGAAGATTTAATTACTTATTATTCAAGTATTTATCAAAACATTGATAAGACAACTCTATTAAGTATTGGTGCTGCTGAAAGCGGTTATTATAAAGTTAAATATATGCTTAAATACAATAATATATATGGTGGTATGTCTAGCAAAGGTTTAATTAAACATAATAATATTGAACTTGGAGTATTAACATTTGTTAGAATGATGTCAAGAAACTATTATGGGAAAGGATTAACTACTCCTAAAAGTATTGGTAAAGTTTACTGCCCTGTATATATTGATGGTGTTAAAGTAGCAAGTCCTCATTGGATTAACTTAGTAAACACTGCTAAAAACAAATATTCAAAATATAATGATAATATTACAATAAATGATTTAATTAATAAAGTAGAAGCTATTTAGTTTCTATTTTTATTTGTAAAAAAATACTATCTCTATTATAATAATGATGGTGGTATAAAAATGAGAAAAG
Source organism: uncultured Bacilli bacterium (assembly GCA_934098485.1). Lineage (GTDB taxonomy): Bacteria > Bacillota_I > Bacilli_A > RF39 > UBA660 > CAG-533. Next base: position 12,398 of record CAKOOH010000015.1, read on the forward strand.
ATAAAATTAACTATTATTTAGATATAGCTAAAGAAGTTGCCGCTAGAAGCACCTGTTTAAGAAGAAAGTATGGTGCAGTAATAGTTAACAATGATGAAATAATTGCAACCGGTTATAATGGTGCCCCTAGAGGAAGAAAAAACTGTGATGAGTTAGGTTTTTGTTATCGCGAAAAATTAAACATCAATCGTGGTGAAAGATATGAATTATGCCGCAGTGTTCATGCTGAGCAAAATGCTATAATTAGTGCCGCTCGTAAAGATATTATTGGTGGAACTATGTTTATAACGGGAATTAATGTAAAAACTAATGAAGTAGAACCTCATAGCACTTCTTGTATAATGTGTAAAAGAGTTGTAATAAATAGTGGCATTAAAGAAATTATTGTTAGAGAGCCCAATAATGAGTACACTATATATAATGTAGAAGATTGGATAGAAAATGATGATTCCCTAGATGGATCATTTGGTTATTAAAAGAATAAAAAGGAGAAAAATGAAAATAATTAACGATTTAAATGTAAAAGGAAAAAAAGTAATCCTTAGATGCGATTTAAATGTTTCGATAAAAGATGGGAAGATCGTTAGTGACGAGCGTATAATTAAATCTTTACCAACTATTGAGTATTTAATTAAAGAAAATGCTAAAGTTATAATCATGAGTCACCTAGGAAAAATTAAAACTAAAGAAGATTGTGAAAAAAACTCTTTATTTTTAGTTTATCAGAGACTATGTGAATTATTAAAAACTAAGGTATATTTTTCTAGTGCTACTAGCGGGGAAATTTTGGAAAATAAAATAAATAATCTTCAAAGTGGCGAAGTGTTATTAATGGAAAATACCAGATATGAAGATTTAGATGGTAAAAAGGAAAGTAACTGCAATTTAGATTTAGCAAAGTACTGGGCTAGTCTTGCGGATTATTTTGTTAACGATGCTTTTGGCTTATCTCACCGAAAACACGCGTCAAACTATGGCATTAGTAAGTATTTACCAAGCGCTATTGGCTTTTTAATGGAAGAAGAAATAACCGGCTTAAAACCGTTAATTAATCCTGTAAAGCCTTATGTAGTTATTATGGGTGGTGCCAAAATAGAAGATAAATTAGATATCATTGGAAATATTTTACCTAAATGCGATTATTTACTAGTTGGTGGCAAAATAGCTAATTCATTTTTAGATTGTATGTATAATATAGGAGCATCAGAAGTCGATGAAAGTAAAAAAGATAATTTAAAAAAACTTCTTTCTATATATAAGGAAAGAATAATATTGCCTGTAGATGTTAAAGTGCTATCCGAAGGTATTGTTAATGAAAAAGACATTAACGAAATAGCTGATACTGATATTATATATGATATAGGAAATAAAACTACTAGTTTATATAAAGAATATATTAAGAATGCTAAAACGATATTTTTAAATGGAACTATGGGTATGTATGAAGATGATAGATTTAAAGAAGGAACTCTAAATATTCTAAAATGCGTTGCTAGTTCCAATGAAGTACACATTATCGGTGGCGGTGATGCAATTTCTAGTGCTAAGGTGTTAAATATTACTGGATTTAGTTTTGTCTCTACTGGAGGTGGAGCGACATTAGAATATATTGCTACAAATAAATTAAACTGTTTTGAAGACTAACAAGTCTTTTTTTCATGTTTGTTTTTTTAGTATTATTATAGTATAATGTAAGCAAGGAAGGTTTATATGGAAAATTTACTAGGTAGCAAGTTAAAAGTACATTGCTACAAACATAATGGTAAAATCCATAGAACTTGGGATGAAGTAGTAATACTTGATGAAACAAGAGACTGTCTAATATGCGGAAACAACAAAGTTAAAATTACAGAATCAGATGGCCGCACGCACAAAACAAAAGAAACAGCCATAATATTCTTTTTTAAAAAGAGATGGTTTCATGTAACCGCACAATTAAAAAATAATGGCTTATATTATAAAGCTGATATGGCAAGCCCATTTTTAATCGATGATGGAATAATAAAATATATTGATTATGATTTAGATTTAAAAGTGTTTCCAGATGGTGATTTTAGAATTTTAGATCGCAATGAATATAAATATCACAAAAAAATAATGAAATATTCTGAGGACTTGGATTTAGTACTTCAAAGCGAATTAACCGACTTAATAAACATGAAAAGAGCAGAAGTAGGACCATTTAACCCAAAAATAGTAGAAAAATATCACAAAATCTACTTCAAATTGGCTGAAAAATAGGTGTTTTTCAAAAAACATCTATTTTTTTTTAAAAAAATTGCAAAAAAGACTAGATATTTTAAAAATAATGGCATATAATACTATGTATGCGAAGCAAGGAAAGCCTTGAATAGCAAGAAAATATATCAAATTTAACAAATTTTAAAAAAATTAAAAAAAAGTCGAAAAAAGTGTTGACTTAATAAAAGAGATTTGATATATTACTAATGCGCGGTTGAAAAAGCGCGATATGATCTTTGAAAACTGAGTAAAATGTCAATTTCAAGTAGTCAGATTAAACTTAAAAAATAAATCAATTTTTATTGAGAGTTTGATCCTGGCTCAGGATGAACGCTGGCGGCATGCCTAAGACATGCAAGTCGTACGAAGGAGCCCAATGAAGTTTATTGATAGTCGGAGAGCTTGCTCAAAGAAAGGATTTAAATGGATTTGGATTACTCCTTAGTGGCAAACGGGTGAGTAACACGTGGGTTACCTACCTCCAAGTCGGGGATAACAGTTGGAAACGATTGCTAATACCGGATGTGGTCTACGGATTAAAGGAGCCTTTAAAGCTTCGCTTGGAGATGGGCCTGCGGTGCATTAGCTAGTTGGTGGGGTAATGGCCTACCAAGGCGACGATGCATAGCCGAACTGAGAGGTTAATCGGCCACATTGGGACTGAGACACGGCCCAAACTCCTACG
>CAKOOH010000016.1 GCA_934098485.1 uncultured Bacilli bacterium
ATAGATAAACTTCCTGCTTCCATTACTATTGTTGATTCACTTTCTGTTCCACTTATCCTAGCTGAAAAGAATGCATACGATAAACTCACTCCAATTATCATTGTTAATATCACAATTAATACTACTACTGTTACGTTATTTTTCTTTACATCTTTCATACCCAACATCACCTATATTTTCTATATAATTATACTAATAACCCCCCCCATGTCAAGTTAATATTGTGTATGTAAAAAGTCTATGGTATTAACCATAGACAGTGTATATTTAGGTTATATACTTTATATACGTTTTCCGTAAACCATAGTGCCTTTAATATCAGTTATTTCAACTGTGTAGTTTTCATTGTGATTTAATTTTTCTTTAATATGAACTTTAATATAATTTGAAGTATGACCGACTGAATAATCATCATGATACTCTTCAATAAGAACATTTAAATTTTGATGAAGAAATAAATTATAGTACTCTTCCTCCATCTTATCAGATAGTTCTAACATGATATGAGTACGTCTTTTCTTTTCTTGATCGGTTACTAAGTTTTTCATTTTGGCAGCGACAGTACCATCTCTTTTAGAATATGGAAAAACATGAATTTTACCAAATTTAATAGATTTTACAGTTTCGATAGTTTCGGCAAAATCTTCTAAAGTTTCCGATGGAAAACCAACTATTAAATCAGTTGTAATATTAATATCAGGTCTAACCTCTCTAATTTTATTTATAATTTCTTTAAATTTATTTACATCATATTTGCGGTTCATAGCTTTTAAAACATTATTAGAACCACTTTGAATAGGGATATGTAAATGATTACAAATCTTAGGATTGTTCTTTAATTCTTCTAAGAATTCATCATCTAGTTCAGTGATTTCAATACTACTTATTCTGATTCTTTCTAGTTGGCCGATTTTAGAAATTTCTTTTATAAGTTTAGTAAATTCAGGATAACTACCGGTATGTATTCCCGTTAAAACAATTTCTTTAAACCCACTTTCTACTAATTCTTTGATTTCTTCTACTGCTTCATTAAAATCTTTATTACGAGTAGTACCTCTTAAATAAGGAATAATACAATAAGTACAGTAGTTATTACAGCCGTCTTGAATTTTAACGAAGGCTCTAGTTCGGTCTTCATATTTTTTTATTAACATATTTTCAAAATCAGTATTTTTCATATCGTAAAATTTAACGATTTTTTGATGGCTTTTTTGATATTCGTTAACCATATCTACTATTTTTGTTTTATCTTTATTACCAATAAGAATATCAATATCTAGGGGTAATAATTCTTTTTGATGATTTTGACTTGAACAACCACAGACGGCAATTATGGCTTTTTCATTTCTTCTTTTAGCATTTCTAATAACTTTACGAGATTTAGCGTCACTTTGGTTTGTTACTGAGCACGTATTAACAATAATAACATCTGCTTCTTCTAAGGTATTTGCTTCATCGTATCCATTATTTAAAAAATTACTTTTTATAACTTCTGATTCATAAGTATTTACTTTACAGCCTAAAGTTTCAATAAATATTTTCATTATTACAACCTCTATTTCTTAGATATTATACCATGCAATTTTAAATTAATTGTTAGAAATAATATCTTTATTTAATTTTTAATCCTTTTAATGCACTAGATATAATAACAATTTCAAATTTAGTTGTCAATTAAAGAAATATTTATTTAGATAGTCATAAAAAAATTACATTTCATCTAACTATTTAGATTACTTTGTAATTCTTTTAAAGCTCTTAAGAAATCTTCTTCTTTATCATAACTCATTAATTTTACTTCTAATTTATTTTCATTAGGAAAGGCACTTTCTTTAGCGTTTAAATCAAATTTTTTAACTGATAAACTAGGAAGTTCATATTCAAAAGTATCATCATAATTTATATTATTTTGCTGACTAGCTTTTTTTAATTCATCATAACTGATAATAGCGGTTTTTTCTTGCTCTTCTTCATAACTAGTTAATTTTATAGTTTCGCCTTTATATTCATCCTCGATTTGTTTGCAGGCAGTTTCGATGTCAAACTCGTCATTAGTTTTGGAAGAAGGATTTTCTTCACTACATTTAATTAAATATAAAATATAGACAAATAAGACAATTAATAAAAATGTTCCTATAAAGAAGAAATAATCTCCCATACTAAGGGTATAAATAAACCCAAATAAATTTTCTAATACTTCTTTCATTTTAAATCACCAAAATTTCTTTCTATTATAAACTTTTTTCGTTACAATTTCAAATTTAATTATAATAGCACTAACATGCTTAAAAAATTATTGATAGCATGAATTAAGATTACATACCATATATTATTTGATTTTACGTAAGTCCAAGATAATGCGGCACCAATTGAAACATAAACAATGCCGTAAGTTAAGGCTTCTGCTAAAGGTAATTCAGTAGGAAAAATATGCATTAAGCCAAATACTAAACTACTAATTAAGATAAAAACATACTGATTTTTTATAATTTGACGAAAACCTAAACGAAATATTCCCTCTTCTACTAGAGGTGCTAAAAAAGCAGATGTAATAAGCATTAAAATGGGCGATGAAGCTGATAAGACATTAATGATGTTTTGATTTTCACTTACAGTTAAATCGATACCAATAATTATACTTATGATGCCGGTTACTAAACTACTTACAATTTTTACAACTAAGAAGATACATAAGAATTTAAGAAATTCACTAATATTAAAGTTTTTTCTTAAATTGGTAAAATCTCCATTTAAAGTTTTTCGGTATAAAATAATTACCGCGATAAATAGTAAACTTTCACATAAGGCTTCTAAATATACTGCATCGTTATAATTAAATGATGTTTTGTTTAAGCCAATTAAGCCTAATAAATAATTTACTATACTACCAATATAAAAAAATAGAATTAGTAATAAAATTATTTTTAAAATATTTAATATTTTTTGTTTCATGTTATCCTCACATTAATTTTCCGATTAATAAACTGGCAAATAATTCATAAAAAATGTAGGTAATAATGCTAAAGGCGATATTGGAATTTTTCTTATATACATATGATAGTAAAATAAATAAGATAAGATATGGAATGACATTAATTAGTAAGAATATAAAGGTCCCTTTAATGATATAAGCTTTATATAAGGCGTATAAAAGACCACTAAAGAAGATGCCAGTCTTACCTTCAAAAAGATTATTAACTCCTAAAACAAAGACAATAACTTTAATAGCAGGTATGATTATAATATCTTTAAGAAATATTACTATTAAATCAATGTTAAATGGTTTATTAAATATGTTAGTAAATGATAAGCCTAAATAATTGACACTAAAAGCGTTTGCTAGAACTTTTACGATATAATTAGTTAACATCATAGAGGCAAAAATTATTATGAAAGCTACTAAAGTATAAAGTAAGTTAGTTCCAATTTTATTATCAAATTTACTAAAAGCACTTTTTATTTCAGCACGATATACTAGAAAAATTAAAGCAAATAAAATTATATATATGACTAATGATATTATATTAGAATTAATATTACTTAAATTTATATCTAAGGCGTTCATTAAGCGCCAAAAGTAGGTTTCTGTATACATTATAAGTAAAATACTTACAATTAATTTTATTAAATAACCTAAACCATTTTTCATACTGCATTACTCCTTACCTTAATATAATATAATACTTTTTTTAAGGTATAAAGTGGTAAGTGTAAATTAGCATAAAGTTTACATTTTATTAGACATTTACTATATCTTTTTTATTTATGATATAAACTTTTTTATTTTTATAAAATGCATAAAAGACATCTTTTAAATCGACTTTTTGTTTAGCTAGATAGTAGTTTAACCATAATTTGTTTTTCTTGATATTTTTTAAAGTTTCAGTTTGTATGACACCATCAATTATTAAAGCAATAGGATAATTAGTATTTAGTTTTAGTAAGTTATATTTAAAAATACTTAAGGTGCCATTGGTTTCTAAAAAAGCATATTCGACATCTTCAATCGATTTTATTTCTTTTTGTCTTAAACTAAATAATAAATCATCTAGACTATATCTTTGTTTTATCATTTCTTTATAGTTTATTTTACCATGACTAATAATAACGCTTGGTTTTCCAGTTATAAAAGTTCTAAAGGTCCTAGATTTTATAGAGATAAAAGCAAAGGCAATTTCGATTATAACTAAAACACTGATGGGCATGATAGTTAGTAAAATAGATTTATCGGTGTTTTCAATGCTAATGGCAACAAGTTCCGCAATTAGGATGGAAACAATAAGGTCAATGATGCCAAGTTGCCCTACTTCTCTTTTACCCATAAATCTATAACAAGCAGCTACAAAGAAGTAAAAAAAGGTGGTTCTCGTTACTACTGTAAATAATTCCATATTTTATCACCAGTAATATAATGGGCAAGTTTTTATTTTTTTAATCAAAAAAAGTTCTATGTCAAAACATAAAACCTTTAAAGTATTATTTGCTGCTCTAAAACTAAGTTGATATGATACTCTTCTTCTACTCTTTTTTTAATAAAATTAATTAATTTTACAATATCTTCGCCAGTGGCATCACCAGTATTTATAATAAAGTTGGCGTGCTTTTTAGATATTTCAGCACCACCTATTTTATATCCTTTTAAATTTAAATCATCAATTAGTTTACCAGCGGCAAAGCCTTCAGGATTTTTAAAAACAGATCCAGCCGTTGGTTTATCTAGAGGCTGCGAAGATTTTCTTTTTTCTATATGTTCTTTAATTATTTCTAAGGATTTTTCTTTATTGCCTTTTTTTAAATTTAAAGTGACTTTAAGAATAATTAAATCACGGTATTTTAAACCACAAAAACGATAAGCAAAATCGATTTCATTTCTTTTAATGATTCTGATTTTATTATTTTCAATAACTTCTAGTTCTTCAATATAGTTACATATTTCATCTTTATAGGCACCAGCGTTTGCTATAACAGCGCCACCGATTGTGCCAGGAATGCCACTTGCCCACTCTAAACCGGATAAGCCATGGCTTATAGTAGTATTTACTAATTGGGGAAGTAAGTAATTAGCGGGAACAATAACCTTATTACGATTAAATTCAATATCATTAAAATCTAGTTTTATGACTATCCCATCATAAACAGACGGCAAAATAATATTAGAACCGTTACCGATAATAAAATATTTCATTTTATTATCCATAATATATTTAAAAAGCCTGGTTAATTTAATAATATCATTTACTATGATGAAATATTTAGCCTTACAAGATACATTATATGTATTAAGTTTTTTTAAATCATAATTTTCATAAACGAGACCGTATTCATCAAACACACTTATCACCTAATATAATTATATGGCATATAGATTCAAAAATCACCAAAAAATGATTTTTGAAGACTTTGTTCTTTTAAAGATGATAAAGAAATAAGGTATTCATCAATAAAGGCTTTAATACTTGGCTTTTTTTCTTTCATTATTTTAGATTCTTCTTCCGTATAGACAGATAATTCTCTTAATAATTTTATACTTCCTTTAGACGCAATTAGATTATTAGCAATTTTACCTGCTAAAGATGTCCCGATTTCATTAGACATATCATGATATGATTTTAAGGCTGTAAGATTTATTACATAATTGTAACTTTGCGTTTTAGGATTAAATTCTTTAAGACGGCCACGATATTTGTATTTTAATGTTTCTTTAAGTGTAAAAACTAAAAAACCATAAAGATTTAGTAATTCAATGTAAGAAAGTTCTTGAGGATAAATATAATCTAAAGTTTCGGGATCGTAATAGTCATATAAAGGAAAGTTTCTTAAGGCCTGAAGTGATAATAACACTTCTTTTATTTCGGCTTTGGTGTATCTTTCAAAAAAACAACATAAATTAGTTTTAAGAGCAAGTAATTCTTTCTTTTTTCGGGGTAGAACTTCATTTATTAACCTAATATAACTAGTAGTGTTTTTATCGTTTTTACGAAAAATTCGTCTTTCCACGCCGGTAAGCATAGCAGTTAATAATAGTTCATCATTTATGTTGACATTTTGAGCATATTCTTTATACTGCTGATTCAAACTATTTATGTCTACTCTTTTTAATAACTTAAATATTTGTTTTATAGTAGTGACCGATAAATGATGATCTTTTTTATATGCAAAGGTACAAGAATCAAAAGCAGTAAATATTAATTTTTGTTCTTCTTCATCTAAATTAAATAAAATTTTTCTTAAAAAAGTTTTACTTGGAACTTTAAAGAAAACAAATAAACTGGTAGTGAACTTTTGATATTCTTTAATAAGCTTAGGTAGATAATCATGCACTAAATAATTAATGCGAGATTCTTCTAAAGGACTTACTGGATTGCTTTCTTGTAAACTATTACCAAATTTTTTTAAAATAATAGCGATGTCATTTTCATCTAATAAAGCGACAGCATAAAAAAGTGTTTTTAAATCAACACCTTTAAAATAGTATAAAAGATTTTTTATATTTTCATTTTTTTTCATATTTTATTTCTTTTAATTCTCCTTTATCTTCTCGCCATAAATTAGCAAGGCATTCATCAGTAAATTTTGTAAATTCTTTATTAAATATCTGCATTAATCTTTTCTCTTCTATAGTTAAAGTTACCGATGCGACAAATTTTTTTAAAGATTTAAAGTTGGTATTTTGAGATAAAACAGTCATCATAATATAGAAGATAATATCTTGGTTACTAGGATTTATTTTTTCTGATAAAGTCACATATGCTGGTAAGGATTTAAATTTAGTAATATTTTTTAAAATTACTTCTTTTTCGGTTTCATTATCTACTGCAACAAAGGAATCAATAGTTATTAAAGGACCGTATAAGACAATTAAAGAACTGTTAATTTCATTATTTAAACTTGTTATGGGTATATTTGCTAGTGTACAAATTTCTAAAGCATCATGGAATTCATCATCTAGTAAACCATATTTTAAAACTAAAATTTCTTTTGAAAATGATGATAAATTACTCTTTCTTATGCTTGCAAGCATTTCTTCTTTAGTAACTATTAGTGGTTTTTTATAATTGTATTTAGGAGCATTTCTTTTCATTTTACGGCGACTTTCTTCAAGATTATTTTCAATTTCCATTAAAGCAATAAATGATTTTTTATGTTCTTTTAAATTCTCTAAATTACCAATAAATTTAAGAGATGTTTGATCGAAATTTTGATATATAAAATCTTGGGTTTCAGAATCTAATTTCGCAATTTCTGATATTATATCATGTCTGATAGTATGAGAGAAAAATGATAATAAACCTTTTTGATACCTTTTAAATTTACTTATTACTTCTGGAAGATGCATAGTTACAATAGTATCTAATCTTTGATATTCATCACTTGTTAATTCGCCATTTAAAGATAAAGATAAATCGTTTCCAAAGGCTTTCTTTAAAAGCATTACTTCTTCTTCATCTAAAAAGATCATAATACTTGGTAAGATACTTACAACATTAGAACTAAAGTAATTAGATAATCTACGATAAGATACTTTGACAACCTTATTTTGATTTATAGAGTGTCCCTTTATTTTTACTCTATATTTGGTAGAAAATAGTTTTCCTAAAAGACTATTTGTTAAATTGGTAGCGCCAACGGGATTTATGAAAAAGTCCCTAACAGTTAAAAAGGCTGGTTTAATATTTTCTAGAGGTAAATCAAAGCGAACTTTAAGGAAGCATTTTTGTAACAGAGTTAAAGTACTTTCTTCAATTAATTCTTTTAATTCTACGGAAGATAATTCTTTTTCTATTACTTTGCTTTCGTCAATAGTAGCCGGCAAGTCTTTGTAAATATTTAAATTTTCTAATGGTTCATCTTCAAAAAAGCCATCGACATCAATTATTTTGAAACGATTTTTTCCATATAGAATACCAAAGGCCATTACTTCTAAACTTCTTATTTTTTTATAATCCATATTTAGCTTTTCGCTAATTTCTAAATATGAATATTCTTTACCATCAGCCAAGCCATATTTTAGTTCAATTATGCGAATAGATAAATTATCTAGTAGCGCTGATTCTAAATCTTTACGTAAGCGTTCTTTATTAATAAAATATAAAGTTTTACTTGTTTGCTCTGGTTCTTTAATTCTTTCTTTATGAAATTTTATTCTTATTTTATTTAATAAAGTAAATGTACTTCTTATATCTTTAAAAGGAATACTAGAATTTTCTATATATGTAAAATCTTCTTTATTAAATAATTTAAAAATTTCACTTCTTTCATAATCAGAAAGGTTTGCTAATTCGGATTCGATTTTCTCTTTGTCAGGACAATTTAAAAATACATATAAGTTAGTTATAAACTTGTTATATAAAATATATGTTTCGGGTATCCTTAATTTTATTAATATTTCAATTCTTCTTGTTATTGATGATGGAGTCTTTGTTAGTTTTTCACCAAAGGTTCTAATTATTAATTTTATATCATCTTCTGCTAATAAACCGACAATGATAAAAAGATTTTTTCTACTAATTCTTGTAGATGGAAAATATGCGAATAATCCTCGTTCGTTAGGATTAACCATTAATGATAATTTTCTTTGTTCTGAATCACTTATATCAGAATCGGTTATATATTGCTTTAATGATTGAAAATTCGAATCACTATTTAGTTTGGTGATAATTTTTTTTCCAATTTGTCTTACTCTTTCGCGAGTTATTCCATACATTTGGCCGATTTCTTCTAAGGTTTTATGTTCATTATTCATTAGTCCTAATCTTAAATTTATGATATTTATTTCCTGCTCAGTTAATGTGCCATCCTTTAAGGCTTTTTGGACGTCTTCTTGGAGTTTTTTAGAAAAGACTGCTTCTTCCGTATTTGTATCTGCGGTAATAAAATCACCTAAAGTAGTATCATTATCTTCGTCAATGCTTTTATCTAAACGTTCTGGCTTATTTAAACTAAGTATTTTTAAATATTCATTAACTTTAGATTCAGATATACCAAGTTCTTGCGCCACTTTAGAAATTACAAGAAGTGGATTTTCAGGATACTGTTCTTCAAATTTTTCTTTAGATTTAAGAATTCTTTTAATTGTTTTTTGAACATGGACTGGTAAATGAAAAGTTTTAACATCATCACTGATACTTCTTCTGATATTTTGGCTTATCCACCATGTTGCGCATGTTGAAAAGGCTCCTTTTTCAGGACTATATTTATCTACAGCTTTCATTAAACCAATGGTTCCTTCTTGAAGTAAATCTTCAAGTGGTACACCACGGCCCATATATCTTTTAGCAATGAAAAAAACTAAACGTAAATTATGATATATTATTAATTCTTTAGCATGTTCATCACCTTTAAGAAATCTATTATGTAGTTCAATAAGTTCATTTTGGGTTAGTAACGGATAAGAATACATTTTTTTCTTAAAATCAGTTATTATATCAGCAACTTGAGAATCGTTTTGATAAAAGTCTTCTTCTTTATCTGTAATGCGGGCAATAATGTCATCGGTTTGTTCTTCGATATTAATTTTTTCTAAATCGGCATAAAGATTAATAATTAATAAAGCCATATCATTATCTAAAATAACAGATGGTATTTGATGATTGTCCCCTAAAGTAAGAGAAATGGCATTTCTTAGGGTAGAATCATTTTTTATGATGTAAGTTAGAAAGGCAAACAAATCAGTTTGATCTTCAGAAAATAACTTATCTATAAAAGCACAAATTTTAATTAAATAGTAGATACAATTAGCTTTTGTAGGATTTATATCACTAACAAATTGATTGTATTTTTCTAAATTATTCATTGTTTTCTCCTTCTAACGGTACTATTTTTTTTGCAACTGGTCTTTCTAATTTAGGATTTAATATATTTATGATTCCCGTATATAATTCACCAAAGATTTTTTCGTATTTTACTAAGCAAGCTCTTGCAATATTATTTATTTCTTCTTCGGTTTTATTAAATAACTGACAAATATCTTCAATTTTATATTTTTGGGTTTCATCAATGCGAAGAGCAAAAATAAGTAAATCTTCTAAATCTTCATTAGTACTATAAACTGATAAACTAATAAATAATTTTAATAGATGAATTAAATCTTGATTAGGGATTTTATTTGATAATTCAAATTGGGTTACTTCGGCCGTGCTAGAAAAGGCATCAGAATTGATTTCATTTTTACGATTCTTAGGCTGCTTAGTTTTAAGCCCATTTTTAAATTTCTTAATAATAATCGTATAGATCTCATTGTTATATTGCTTGATAACTTCTCTATGGATTTCATTTAAATTGGGCCCATAGGCAGAAACCAATATTTGCTGCTCATCTTGGGATAGATTATTAAATATTTCCCACATTTTGGCTTCATCTTTAACGTATGGTTTTACTCTTTCACAAAAAGTTTTTAGTTGTCTATTTTTCTTTTTTAATTTAAATTTATTTTGAATTATAGTATTTATATAACTAACATTTTTCTTAATTTCGTCTTCATGTACTTCATCTAAGTTTGGGCCAAAAGTAGATATTAATATTTGCTGATAATTTGATGATAAAGTATTAAATATTTCCCACATCTCTGTTTCATCTTTGACAAATGGTTTTACTCTTTCGTAAAAAGTTTTTGATTTTCGAAGCGTTTGTTTTAATTTAAATTT
>CAKOOH010000017.1 GCA_934098485.1 uncultured Bacilli bacterium
ACAATTAGTACCTCCGGCAATATTAGTTATGACACTGTGCATTATAGTAATGCATTAAGACCTGCGGTTTCTCTTGTCGCAGATGTCAAAATATCCGGAGGAACCGGTACATCTAGTGATCCATTCGTTATAGTAGGCAGTTAAAGTTAATAAAACTACTAAATTTCATTAAACATGGCTCTTGCCATGTTTTTCTTTTAGTATCAATGAAAATATGATAAAATTATGGTGTTTGAGGTGGTATGTATGCGTAAAACGGTATGTTTAATTGGTAGACCTAATACGGGAAAATCTACATTATTTAATAGATTAATAAATGAAAAAAAATCAATTATTATGGACACTCCGGGTATTACTAGAGATAGAGTATATGGAATTGTAAATTATAATAATAAAAGTTTTCATTTAATTGATACTGGTGGCATTGATTTAGCCAAAGAAGATTTTAATCATAATATTAAAATGCAGGCTGAACTTGCTATAGATGAATCCGATGTTATTGTTTTTGTTATAGATGGCAAAACTGATTTAACCGTTAATGATAAACAAATTGCGAGCCTTTTACAAAGAAGTAATAAAAAGGTAATAGTTGCTATAAATAAACTAGACGATGTAAAACACGAAGAAAATATTTACTCCTATTATGAACTTGGTTTCGATAATTTAATTGCCATCAGTGCTGAACATAACAGGGGAATATCTAAACTTTTAGATGAAATAACTAAAGATTTTCCTGATTATACAACGGAAGAAGATGCTGCTATCTTAAAATTTTCCCTTATCGGAAGACCTAACACTGGTAAGAGTTCTTTAATAAATGCGCTCTTAAACGAAGAAAGAGTTATCGTTTCCGATGTAGCCGGAACTACTAGAGATGCTATCGATACTAGATTTACTTATGAAAAAAATGACTACATTGTTATTGATACTGCTGGTATGCGTAAAAAAGGAAAAATATATGAAGAAGTAGAGAAATATAGTTTAATTAGAAGTCTTAAAGCTATTGATAGATCCGATGTATGCGTTCTTGTTATTAATGCTGAAGAAGGCATTATTGAGCATGATAAACATATAGCGTCTTACGCACTAGAAGCCGGCAAAGGTTTAGTTATCGCTGTAAATAAATGGGATTTAATCGAAAATAAAGATGAAGAAATGAAAAAATGGACTAAAGATATTAGGGCTAATTTTCAGTTTGCACCTTTTGCTAGCATTGTCTTTTTATCTGCCAAAACTAAATCAAGAATTCATACATTAATGCCTGAAGTCTTAAAATCATATGAAAGTTGTACTAGAGAAATTAAAACATCACTACTTAATGATGTCATAAGAGAAGCCGTTGCTATTCATGAGCCACCTTCATATAAAGGAAAACGTTTAAAAATTTATTTTGTAAATCAGTCAGATATTAAACCTCCAAAATTTGAGTTTTCTGTTAATAATAAAAAATTAGTTCATTTTTCTTATGAAAGATATTTAGAAAATCAAATTAGAGAAAACTTTGAATTATCTGGAACACCTATTATATTAAAATTCAAAAATAGGGGAGATAAAGATGAAAACTAGAAGTTTATATGTAATTCTAATTATAACTTTAACTTTACTTTTACTTAGTATTGGTTCTTACTATTTTCTAAAGAAAAATGATAATTTAAAGTTTTCGGCTAAAGTAATTGAAGCCTTTCCAAGTAGTGCCATCATAAGACCTCTTGATAAAGATTTACTTGAAAAATACGATGCCATCTCTATTGATGTACCTAATTTAAATAAAGGAGATATTATTGAGCTTACTACCGAAAACGAAGTGGTTGAAACTTTTCCTGTCCAAATGAAAGTTATCTCTTATACTATTTTAGAAAAAGGTTCCATCAGTACTACAACTACTAAAAAGGAAGAAGAAATAACCGAACCAAAATTAGATGTTACTAATGAAATTACAAGTAAGGAAGCTAAAACTACCACTAAAAAAGTAAATCAAACTACGAGTAAACCTGCTGAGAAAATAACTATCGAAGAATATTTAAATAAAGAAATAAAAGAAGTAGAAACTAATAAAAATAATAAATCATTTAAAGAAACCGCTAAAGAAAATTTTATCAAAGTAGTAGATTTTATTTTCTATGATAAAGATATAAATGGTGTTTATTTTAAAGATTTATCAAATTCTGTTAAATTAAAAGTAATCGCTTTAGCCTTAAAATTAGATGCTATTATCGAAAAGTATTATCCTGGCTATAAAGAAGGATTATCTTCATCATATCAAAATGCCAAAAATTCTTTAATCAAATTATATTTAGAAAAAACTACTGAATTTTGTGATAAAAACGATGCTGTATGTACGCAAGCCAAAGAAGACTTTAATGAACTAAAGAAAAGTTTAAATATCACCTGGGATATCATAAAATCACTAACAGATGCCGGTGTAAATAAACTAAGAAAGTGGTATGAAATTTATAGTGGAAAATGAAATAATAATTAATGGTACTAAATACATTTATGTAATTGAATCTAAAAAAGTTAAAAACATTTACTTTAGAGTTAAAGAAGACTTAAAAATTCATGTATCATGTCCTAAAAGTGTTTCTAAAAATTATATCGAAAACTTATTAATTCAAAATGAAAAAGCCATTATTAAAATGACTAATAATATGAAAAATAAAAATGAAAAAGCAGAAAAAATTACTTATTTAGGTAATGAATTAAAGTTAGTTAACACATCTGGTAAACCTTATATTACTAATGAATATATCTATGCTAAAGATTTTTTGTCCGCCAAAGAATATATTTATAGTGTGGCATATCCCATCTTTTTAGAAAGAGTAAACGCCCTAAAAAGCGAATTTAATAATTTACCAGAATTTACTTTAAAGGTGCGTAAAATGACTTCTAAATGGGGTGTATGTAACAAAAGAAGTATGACCGTAACTCTAAACACTTACTTAATTGAAAAGGACGTTCATTTAATTGATTATGTAATTGTTCATGAATTATGTCATTTTAAATATATGGATCATAGTGCTAATTTTTGGAATTATGTAAGTTCATTTTATCCTTATTACAAATTAGCAAGAAAGGAGCTTAATCATGATTGAATCTTTAAATAATGAAAAGATTAAATGCTATACTAAATTAAATGATAAAAAATATCGTAAAAGTGAGCAGTTATTTATTGCTCCCGGTTCTCATTTAGTAGAAGAGGCTCTAAAAAAAGGTCTTGTTAAAGAAATCCTTTTATTAAAAGGTGAAGAAAATATTTATGATGATAAAACCACTTATGTTACAAAAGAAATTTTAAAAAAAGTTTCAGGCTTAGATAGTCCTCCTAAAGTTCTTGCCATTTGTCATATGTTATCTTCTAAGGAAATTAAAGGAAATGTCATTATTCTTGATGATATAAATGACCCTGGTAACTTAGGAACCATTATTAGAAGTGCTATCGCATTTAACTATGACACTATTATTGCTAGTCCTAATACCGTAGATTTATATAACTTAAAAACAATTAGGTCAAGTGAAGGAATGATTTTTAATATTAACTATATAGTTGCATCTTTACCTGATGCTATAAAAACCTTAAAAGAAAAAGGCTATACTATTTATGGAACTAATGTAAGTGGGGGAAGCAACATAAAGCCAGAAAAAGAAAATCATGCCTTAATTATTGGTAGTGAAGCAAGTGGCATGAAAGATGATTTAAAATCTTTATGTGATAAACTTCTATATATCAAAATGAATTCTTTATGTGAAAGTCTAAATGCGGGCGTATCAGCAAGCATTTTAATGTATGAATTAACTAAGGAGATTAATCATGAAAAACATTAATTTTCTAAAGGGTAATTATTTTGCTAATGGTGGATTATATGATAATTTAAAAACATTTGAAAATACCATAGAATCTTATAACGCCGCCATTACTAAAAAATTTGGTATTTATGTAACTATCAGAGAAACGAAAGATCATGAATACATTTGTTATAGTGATGAAGATTTAACAAGAACCCATAATTTAAAAGATAAAGTTTCCGAAATAACTTATGAAGAACTTTCATATTTATCCTTTTATCATATACCTAAACTCGAAGAATTCATAAATCTCATTTCTAATAAAGTGCCTATTATTTTTAATTTAAACACTCATAAGAATAAAGAAGTTTTAAATATTTTAAATAATTATAATAATGAATTTGCTATAGTTAGTAAAGATAATAGACTCCTAAGTTCTATCACTAAAAAATATCCTCATTTTATTATCGGTGAGATTATAACAAAAAGAAGTTTTAATATTACTTCATTATTAATTAAACCAGATTTTAAAAGTTACAATATTCATTATTTTGATAGTGCTAAGTTAAAGAAACTAAAAGAAAGTAACTTGCCAATAATCGGCTACATCATTAATACTAAAGATAAGTATTTAACTTATAAAAATGAATTTGATAATATAATCATTGATAATTATTATAACTTAGAATTAAATGACTAATTTTTAAGTTTAATAATTATCTTTTTTATGATACAATAACCACATGGAATTAATTTATGTCGGAAAAATTGTTAATACTTTTGGAATTAAAGGCGAACTAAAAATAGTTAGCCATTTTGAAATGGCAAAAAGAGTATATGTTAAAGGCAACCATTTAATTATTAATAAAACTAACTATGAAATTACTAATGTAAGATATCATAAAAATAACTATTTAGTTGAACTTAATAATATTAAAGATATTAATAAAATAGAGTATTTAATTAATGAAGAAGTCTACTTTGCTAAAGAAAATTTAAACCTTACTGCTAGTGAATATTTAATTGAAGAACTTCTAAACTACAAAGTTGTTTCTAATAATGAGGAAATTGGTGTTGTTACTTCTTACGATGATAATAAAATAAATCCATTAATTAAAGTAAATGATCGCTTTTATATTCCTATCAAAGGAAACTTTATCTTAAACGTTGATAAAACTAATAAAGTTATAACAGTAAGTGACATAAGGGGGTTAATGTTATGAAAATAAGTATTTTAACATTATTTCCTCATATGTTTGATGGCTTTTTATCTGAATCTATTATTAAAAGAGCCCTTGAAAAAAATTATGTTGAAATAGAAATTATTAACTTTAGAGATTATTCATCATTACCAAATAAAATGGTCGATGATACACCATACGGTGGGGGTAGTGGCATGGTTTTAAGATGTGAACCTATTTTTGAAGCTATTGATGCCATAAAAACAAAAGATTCTCATATTATTTTAATGTGTCCAACCGGTCAAACATTTAATGAAAAGAAAGCATATGAATTAAAAACATATAAACATTTAATTATAATCTGTGGCCATTATGAGGGATTTGATGAAAGAATTAAAACTCTAGCAGATGAAATAATTTCCATCGGGGACTATGTTTTAACCGGTGGTGAACTTCCAGCCATGATTATAACTGACGCCATAACAAGACTGCTTGATGGCGTAATAAATAAAGAAAGTTTAGAAAGTGAAAGTTTTAAAGATAATTTATTAGATTATCCGGTATACACGAAACCAAGTGAATATCGCGGTATGAAAGTACCAGATATATTGTTATCAGGTAATCACCAAAAAATTGACTCTTATCGTCAAAATGAAAGAATAAGAATTACGAAAGAAAAAAGAAGCGACTTAATGGGGGAATGATTTATGTATGTATTAGAAAAAACTAGTAAAAAATATCAAAGTGAAGACGTTTTAGTACTAATCGGATTTAATATGACTCTTAAAAAAAATAAAATATGCCTTATAAATCCTAAATTAAAAGATGAAATCATAAAGTTAAAATATACACCATCATTTGAAAAACTAGTTGCTAAAATATTATCATTTTTAGAAAGTGATCCTGATGAAGAAGGTGCTGGCTATTTATTAGATGAACTATCTAGAGAGTATGCTGTTTTTCTAAATAAATATGAAAAATATCTTTCACAAAAAGAAGTAGATAAATATACTAGAAAAATAAGATTACTTGAAAGTGAATTGAAATTATTTTCATATAAGAAAGTAAAAGTAGAAACTAAAGGTCGCAGCTTGTAAAACACTTGCATAAGCCATATTTTTTTGATATAATCTATTTGCTTGTCAAAAAGCTCCTTAAATCCGCTAGATTTAACTATGATTTAAGTGAAATATATAAGAAAGGATGTTGTACGTATGAGTTTATTAATTGATAAAATTAATAAGAAACAAATTAAACCTGACACACCAGCATTTCAAGTTGGCGACATTGTTAGAGTTGACGTTTGGATTAAAGAAGGTAAAAAAGAAAGAATTCAAGCATTCGAAGGTATTGTAACATCTATTAAAGGTGGTTCAGTATCTAAAAGATTTACTGTAAGAAAGAAAAGCGGTAATGTTGTAGTTAAGAGAGTATTCCCAGTTAACTCACCAATTATTGATAAAATTACAGTAATTAAGAAGGGTTCTGTAAGAAGAGCAAAACTAAACTTCTTAGATGGAATGTTAAAAGAATACAAAGTAAAGGAAAGAAATTAAGGCTCTTTCCTTTTATTATGCATATTTCTTCTTGCTAATATAAAAATAAACGTGTTATAATACATATGAGTTTTGAAGGGAGGGAAAAACAATGACTAAGGTAGAAGTAAAAAATGGAAATATTGACAATGCTCTAAAGAGATTTAAAATTAAAGTTGCCAGAAGCGGTGTCCCTTCAGAAATAAAGAAACACAAATGTTATGAAAAACCTGGAGTTCGTAGAAGAAACGAATTAAAAGAAATGATTAAAAATTCTCGCAAAAAAAATCGTAATAGAGATTAGAAAGGATTTTTATGTTTGAACAAATAACAAAAGATTTAACTGCTGCTATGAAAGCCCAAGATAGTTTTAAATTATCTGTGCTTAGAATGTTAAAAAGCAGTTTAAAAAATGAAGAAATAAATAAAAAGAGTCCTTTAACTGATGAAGATGTTTTATCAGTAATAAAGAAGCAAGTTAAAATGAGAAAAGATTCAAAAGAGGAATATCTTTCTTATAATAGGGAAGACCTTGCTGATTCTTTAGAAAAAGAAATTGAAATACTAAATGCTTATTTACCTAGAGAGTTAACTAAAGAAGAGTTAGAACAAATTATAGATGAAACTATAAATGAACTAAAACCAGATGGCTTAAAGGGTATGGGTATGGTAATAAAAGCAGTATCTGCAAAATGTGGAGTAACTGCTGATATGAAATTAGTAAGTACAATCGTAAAAGAAAAATTAAGTTAATGCTTAATTTTTTTATTTTTCATGAATATTAAATTGACATCTTTGCTTAATTATAGTACAATTTTCTTGTTGGCATGGAGTAGTACTCAAGAGGCTGAAGAGGCGCCCCTGCTAAGGGTGTAGGTCGGGTAACCGGCGCGAGA
>CAKOOH010000018.1 GCA_934098485.1 uncultured Bacilli bacterium
CTTTTGGTGGAAGTATAACAACCACTAGGCATAAATTTATAGGTAGTAATAACTACTAACTAATTAAATTATACTACATTTATTTATAAATTTGTAGAAAAAATTTAAAAAATCAAAAAAATGTAGTATAATTAGAGTATAAGAAAGAAGGAAAAATGTTATGAGCAATAATCACTCGCAAAAATTTTATTGTTATAGTTGTAATAAAGAAACACTAGGAATAATTTCAGATGTTCAAACATCCCGCGGAATAAATCAATGTATTATTTGTACTAACTGTTTTAATATGGTTAGTCTATCACTTCTTGATAAAATCAATAAAAAAGTAGATGAGCTTATAAAAGAAGCTGCAAAAGCAAAAATAGACCCAACTACTAAATTTGTTGTAGGAAGTAAAGAATATAATGACTATTATTATCCTAAATTTGATGAAAAAGGAATGCATAGATAAAAGTCGTGACATGTTTCAATTAAATTAGCATTAGGCTTTCTATTTTATTTTCATTACGAAGTTTTGAAAATAAAAACATAATTTTGCTTGGCTTTATACCTTGCTAAAATTATGCTTAAAAGGGTTTAAAAAGGGAAATTCCCTTTTTCACACCGTTATTGGCTTTGCCAATAGCGTAGTGTGTTACTAAAATGGAATTTTAGTCTTTTATCACGAGCTGTAGCTCGTTTTTTAAATATTGAAATCTCTATCATCTTTTTCATAATTTTTTGTGTATAAATAATCATTTATTTCATCTTCTCTAGGTGTTTTATCTGCTATATCGTGTAAATCTTTATTTGTGTATAAATCTAATTTGTGATAATTGGTTATTTCTTCAACAACTTTATCTTTATCATTTTCAGTTCCTAATTTAAGTAATTTTCTAAAGAATTGTTTTAATGATTGAACTATTATATTTAATAAACTTTTTAATTTATTATTTTCTTGTTGTAGTTCTTTATTTTTATATTCTAATCTTTTAACTTCATATTGAATATTTCTTTTTTGATTTTCTAAATCTTTATAACTTTGTGTATAATCAGTTAGTTCTTTAAATAATGCTTGATTTCTAGGCATATCTTTAATAACTCTTTTTGAAGTATTCATAAAATTATTTAAAGTATCATAAGTATCTTTATCAATTTTAACTTCTTTACCTGTTATTGTAGGTTTAGAAGTTTTTAATTGTTCTTGTAGTTCTTCAAAATCTTTAGTCATAAGATAATTTTGTTTTTCTAATCTGTTATCTAGTTTACGAGTTATTTTCTTAAATTCTTTTATTGAAATATGCTCGTTATCGCTGTTTTTAATGCCTCTTTCCAGGTCAAAACCTTTGTCTATTAGTCTTTGATAGTATTTGTCTTGAAGTAGGCTTAAATAGGCTTTATCTTTGATATATTGCTTTTTTGAAATAGTGTATTTTTCAGTATTAGTTCTTTTATCATATTTTCTAATTAAAGGTACAACTACACAATGGATATGTGGTGTTTTTTCATCTAGGTGCAGTGTAGCGTGTAATACTTGTTCTTTTGTATAACCTAAATCTTCATAAACAAATTCCATACAAGTATCAGCCCATTTTTTAATTTGTCTTTTATTCATATCTTTAAAGAAATCATTATCACTTGTAAATAGTAATTCATCTGCAACTACATTATTTGAATCATCTACCATTTGTTTAAATGTTTTCTTTCTATCATCTCTCATAGTTTCCATTCGTTTATCGTGTTCTTTTTTATATTCTTTTGTTAAGTTATAGAATCCTTTAATATATTTTTCAGAAAGTGGTACTAGTTCAATATTATTTTTAGTTTTTGTAATATCTATATCAGGGTTAGATTTATATGCTTTTTTCTCTCGTTTGTTGTGCGATCCGATTTGTGCGAGATCAGATAATTTATTTATTGGCTCAACAACATTTTCATAATATGTAGGGTGTTTAGTTCTTTTACCATTGATAAAATCACCTTTATAAAGTTCATTTGATAAAACCTTTTGAATAGTAGAGTCATACCAATTAGTTTTTCCTAATACTTGTTCTTTATTAAATATATTAGCAATAGTTTGATGAGATTTTCCCTCCAAATATAAATCAAATACTCTTACAATAATGTTTTTTTTAAGGGGATCAGGCACTAACTTTTTATTATCTCTTTTAAAACCTAATGGACTACGATTTGGGATATGTCCTGATTTAATTGCACCAACCATACCAAATTTAGTTCTTTCGCTACATTTTTCTATTTCATTTTGAGATACGCTAGTCATTATTCTCATAACCATTCTACCATTTGAAGTAGTGGTATTAGATTCATCTGCCATACAATCAATATCACACTCATAATCATTAACAAACTTCATTAATTTTTCAATATCATAAACACTTCTAGTTAATCTATCTAGTTTAAAAGCAACAATAACATTTATTTTCTTATCTTTAACATCTCGCATCATTTCTTGATATGCTGGTCTCTTATCATTTTTAGCACTTATTCCTGCATCTTCATAAACTTTGTAAATTTCATAACCTTTAAATTTACAAAACTCTTTTAATTTTTCTTCTTGTTCTGGTAAACTAAATCCTTCTCGTTTTTGGTCGAGTGTAGAAACTCTTTTATAAATGCCTGCAATTTTCTTTTCTTCAATCATATTTTTAACACTTCCTTTCATATGTTTGGCACTTTAAATGGAAAAAGAGAAGTCTAATTTCAAAAAACGAGGGGTCAAAAATACTAGATAATACTAATACCTTTAACTCCTCTTAAATAAATAAGTATAAATTTTAAATATGTTATATGTGCTTTTAGTCATAGAAGTACCTCTCTTTCCCCTTAAAAAGCGATACTGCTTGCTTTTATTAGTTCTATACTATAAACTTTTATTATTGATTTGTCAAGGTTTTAGTGTGCTTTGATATATTCTTCTAGGTCTTTAAATTTAATTTTCTTTTCGTAACCATTTACAAAAATTTCATCATATTCTTCAAAAACCAAATAATCATTATTTTTAACTTTTAATATATGTGGCTTAACATAAGCAATATTTGTATTTTTAATTGATTTAATATTACCATTAATAAATTCATAATCTACATAAGCAAACCTACAAATCATTTCTACCTTTCTTTTTAATTCTTCACTTATTACAAGTTCTTTAGTTTCTATTGTCATAACTCATCACTTTTCCTTTCTTAAATAACAAAAAAACTAACATTTCTGTTAGTAATTTATTACTCTCGAATTTATAAAAGTTCGAGTTTCCTATCAATCTGGTGCTGGTTAACAGAATTGAACTGTTCGCTGAAGCTTACCATGCTTCTGTATTGCCACTATACTAAACCAGCAAATCCAAATATATTATAGAAAATATTTTAATTATCTACAATATATTTTAATTTATTTTTTAGGCATTTTTAAAACCTTTTTACTTTCTTTATAATTAATATCACTAATTATTTTAGCAAAATCATCTTGCAGGCTTTTAGTTGGCTTATATAACACGAAGTAATTATAATCGCAGTCATCATTAAATTCATCGCTTGAGCAAATACATATAGGCACACTTTCACTTACATCATTTTTAAAACTATTAATTATATAAATCGCCGATTGTACCAAATCAAACGAATCATTACGAAGAGGCATATAATTATCTGTAATTAATAAATCATATTTTTTATCATTATTTTTTAATATTCTAAAATACGCTAGTGCATCCATGCAATTATTTAATCTAAATATAGTTAATCCTCGACTATCGTTTTTAAATCTCTAGCCATATTTTTATATTTATAATCATCATCTTCTACTATTAAAATATTCATAATAAGTGCCTCCTAATAAATTTAATTATAGTTAATTGAAACCACATTTTATTTTCTTAATTTATGAGTTATTGCATAGTTAGAAATACTTCTAAAATTATCATCATAAG